>CAVVTZ010000010.1:0-83011 GCA_963751275.1 uncultured Gemmatimonadaceae bacterium
TCGAGTCCACGACAATGTCCCGCTGCGCCGTGCCGTAGAGGCCGAAGTTATTGATGTGGCCGTCGCCATCGATCACGGTCTGAATGCCCGACGCCGGCGTGTGCGAAAGGTCCCATGCCATGACGGCGGCCGCACCGCGCAGGAATGCGAACGGCGACGCGGCCATCCGCCCCATCCGGAGCGGTACGAGCTCCGCCTGCCGGCCGGCGTTCCCGGCGATCACGAAGTCCGCGCCCGACGGACGATGCTTGGGTGCCGTCCACCCGGCGTGACTCTCACGCGGCACCTGCGCCCGCAACGTTCGGCCCGCGGCATAACGCGTCGTCAGGGAACCGTGGACCCGAAGCGGATCGTACGGCACCGCGCCCGTGTGCCAGTATTCCCGCGACGCGTCAAGCGTCGCGATGAGCTGCTGCTGCACGGCATCGAGCTCCGGCAGCTTCGTGACGGCGGGCTCGGAGGGCTTGTTGGGCATTATTCCGTAGCGGATCGGCGTGGGCGTGCGGAGGACATCCTGAAGCTACTCCGTCTTCGCGGTGGTGAGCGTCAGGCAATCCCTGAGGGCGCCGCCGGCATGCACGGGCCGCGCCGCCGCGATGCAAGAGCGGCCGGATCCGCCACCCACTCGGATCCGGCCGCTCGACTGCCTGTTCCGCTCCGCCCCTAGTTCGTCGGCGCCGGCGGCTGGCTCAACGTCTTCAGCACGTCATCCAGCGTGAACGTGCCCACCTTCTGCCGCTGCGGGAATTCCTTGAACGTGCTGAGGAACTGCCCCACGAACGCCTGGGCCGGCACGAGCACGAATACATGCTCGATCATCCACTTGTAGTATGATTCGGAATCATGTTGGGCCCGCTCGAACGGATCGGCGTAAAGATCCTCGATCAAGGGCACCCGGAGCTGCGTCCACGGCTGCTGCCAGACACCGATGCCGTGATTGTCCTGCACCGCGAAGCTGATCTTCCACCGGTTGTACCGCAGGGCGACGAGACTGCCGTCGTCGTTGAAGTAGAAGAACTCCTTCCGCGGCGAGTGCGCCGTGTCGCCGGTCAGGTACGGCAACAGGTTGTATCCATCGAGATGCACCTTGTACGTCATGTCGCCGGCCTTGTAGCCGGTGAGCAGCTTCTCCTTGATGTCCGGCACGCCCGCGGCGGCGAGGATCGTCGGGAACCAGTCCTCGCCCGCGACGATGTCGTTGCTCAGCTGCCCCGGCTTGATATGACCCGGCCAGCGCACCATCGCCGGCACGCGGAAGCCGCCCTCCCACGCTGTGGCCTTCTCGCCCCGGAACGGCGTCATGCCGCCGTCGGGCCAGAACATCACCTCGGCGCCGTTGTCGGTGGTGTAGATCACGATGGTGTTGTTCGCGATCTTGAGATCGTCGAGCTGCTTGAGCAGCTGGCCGACCATGCCATCGTGTTCCACCATGCCGTCCGCCTCGAGGCCCAGCCCCGTCACCCCTTCGGACGACGGCTTCAAGTGTGTCCAGATGTGCATGCGCGTGCTGTTGTACCAGACGAAGAACGGCTTCTTCGCCTTCACGGCGTTGTCGATGAAGCCCATCGCGCCCTTCAGGAATTCCTCGTCGATCGTCTCCATGCGCTTGATCGTGAGCGGGCCGGTGTTCTCGATCTTGCCGTTCGCCCAGCTGTGGATCACGCCGCGCGGCCCGAACTTGCTCTTGAACTCGGGGATGTTCTTCGGATAGTCGGCGTTCTCCGGCTCTTCCTCGGCGTTCAAGTGATACAGGTTGCCGAAGAACTCATCGAAGCCGTGATTCGTGGGCAGGAACTCATCGCGATCGCCCAGGTGGTTCTTCCCGAACTGCCCGCTGGTGTAGCCGAGCGGCTTCAGGATCTCGGCGATCGTCGGATCCTCCTTCTGCAGCCCTTCCTTCGCGCCCGGCAGCCCGACCTTCAACAGGCCCGTGCGGTACGGCGACTGCCCGGTGATGAATGCCGAGCGTCCGGCGGTGCAGCTGTTCTGCGCGTAGTAGTCGGTGAAGCGCATCCCCTCGGTGGCGATGCGGTCGATGTTGGGCGTCTGGTAGCCCATCATCCCCTGATTGTACGCGCTGATGTTGAACCATCCGATGTCGTCGCCCATGATCATGAGGATGTTCGGCTTTGTCGCCGCGGCGGGCGCGGCGGCGGGCTTCTTGGCTTGTGCGCTCGCGCCGGCGGCGCCCGCGAACAGCGCGAGGCCGAGGAGCGCGGACCGCGCGAGGCGGCCGGCGAATGGAACGGTGATCATGTGGTGGCTCTCTCGAAAGAGGAACTGCGACTCAGCGAAGCGCGCATTGCTCGCGATGCCGAGGATGACCCCGCACAGCAACGTCCGGAGTCGGGAGAATCCTGTATCGCTACTCCGGCGGCCGCAGCGCGATCGGATCGACGAGCGGCGTCTTGCGCACGGGCGTCTCCACCGGCGCTTCCACCGCGCTCGGCGTCTTTCCTGCCGCGATCTCCTTCTCGCGCTTCTCGCGCTCCTTGCGCTGGCGGATGCGCTTGACCGCCGTCTTGAAATCCTCGGCGTCGAGCGCACGTCCGGCCTGATAGTTGATCTCGGCCACCTGCCGCCCCGCCGTCGTGTACTCCTGCGATGCGGGTCCGCTCGGATGGATCGGCAGCAACGCGAGCAGCGCCGCGGGGATCTTGTAGTCGGCAATGTAGATGTTGTTCGAATCCAGGCCGTACTTCTTGCCGCCGGCGCTGAACACGCCGTTCAGCGATCCCGCCTGCTTCTTGGCGAGATCCTGCAGATGCGCCACCGACTCGTGGAACGCGCTGTCGAAGCGCGCGCTGTCGCTGAGCGGCGCGACGTTCACCGCGCCCGGCGGCAGCCAGATGCGCGAGTCCGTGAGCATCGGCATGATGCCCGGTCCCGCGCCGCCGGCGCTCACGATCGGACCGGTTCCCACTTCGGGAACGGGCTTCGCGCCGGGTTTCGTCTCGGGCACGCCCACCGGGATCGTGACCGGCGCGCGCAGTTCGTGCGGCGCGATCACCGGCCCGCGCATGGCCTTGCCATTCCCGCCGGCGTGCACGGCCGCGTTGGTTTGCGGCGCGGTCGCGATATAGCGCACGTTCTCCTGCTTCGGCGCGAGGTGATGCTGCACGAGCCACTGGTCGATGGGCATCGGCAGCGACAGCACCCACAGGATGCCCACGCCCAGCACGATGTGCAGGGCGACTGACGCGAACCACGCCGCGTCGCGTTCCTTCTCGTTCTGCTTCACCCGACGCCGGCTCCGAACGAGGCGAGCACACGGCCCGCGCGCGCAGCCGCTTCCTGCAGGCGCGACGGCCCGACGATGAACGAGACGCGGAAGAATCCTTCGCCGCCCGCGCCGAACGCCGAACCGGGCATGACCACCACCCCTTCGTCATTCAGGAGGCGGTCCGCGAAGGCGGCGCTCGGGAGTCCTTCCGGCAGGGGGATCCACAGGTACATCGTGGCGCGCGGCGCGTCGCACGCGAATCCCGCGGCGCGGAAGGCGGCGACCGCGGCGTCGCGCCGCTCGCGGAACACCGCGAGGTTGCCCGGGAGGAAACTCTCCCAGCTCTCCAGCGCCGCCACTCCCGCCGCCTGGACCGCCATGAACGCTCCCGTGTCGACGAACGACTTGATCTTGGCGAGCGTCGCCGCGAGCGGCGCGCGCGCGGCCGCCCAGCCGCAGCGCCAGCCCGTCATGTTGTACGTCTTCGAGAGGGAGTGGAATTCGATCGCGACCTCGCCCGCGCCCTCGATCTCGAAGATGCTCGGCGGCACGTAGCCGTCGAACGCGAGCTCGCTGTACGCGTTGTCATACACCAGCAGGATGTCGAGTTCCCGGCAGCGCGCCACGGTGCGCTCGAGATACTCGCGCGGCGCGACGGCGGCGGTCGGGTTGTTCGGATAATTCAGGTAGAGCATGCGCGTTCTTTTCAGCACGTCGCGCGGCAGCTCGTCGAGTTCGATCAGGAAATCGTTCTGCGGCCGCAGGGCGACGAGATGCGGCGTCGCCTCCGAGAGCAGCGTGCCGCCGAGATACGCGAGGTAACCGGGCTCCGGGATCACCGCCACGTCGCCCTGCTCGAGATAGCCGAGCGCGAGATGCGCGAGCCCTTCCTTGCTGCCGATGAGCGGCACGATCTCGCTCAGCGGATCGAAGCGCAGCTGGAAGCGCTTCTCCATCCATGCGACGATCGCTTCGCGATACGCGGGCAGTCCCAGCCCGAAGCCGTAGCGGCTCATCGCCGGCGTGTGCGCCGCACGCTCGAGCGCCGCGATCGCCGCGGGCGGCGGCGCGAGGTCCGCATCGCCCGCGCCGAGATCGATCACGTCCACGCCGCGCGCCAGCAACTCCCGCTTCTTCTGCGGGATCGCGGCCAGCGGATACTCGGGCAGCGAACGGAAACGCGCGGACAGTCTCGGCATGCGTACCAGCGTGGTTGCGGTGGTCGATCGCCGCGCTACGGCGCGCGCGCCACCGGGTTCTTCACGACGCTCAGCCCGGTGATCGTCACTTCCACCGTGTCGCCTGGCGCGAGCGGGCCGACTCCCTCCGGCGTGCCCGTGGCGACGACGTCCCCCGGCTCCAGCGTCATGACACTTGAAATGTATGCCAGGAGCACCGGAATGGCGAAGGCCATTTCGGCCGCGCGCGCCCGCTGGCGCTCGCCGCCGTTGACGCGCGTGACGACCTCGATCTGCGACAGGTCGGCCGGCGGCGCCGACGGCTCGCCGAGCGCGCAAAAGGTGTCGAAGCCCTTCGCGCGGGTCCACTGCCCGTCCTTGTTCTGCAGGTCGCGCGCGGTGACGTCGTTCACCGCCACGATGCCGCTGATGGCGGCTTGCGTGTCGCTCTCCTTCGCGTGATGCAGCGTGCGGCCGATCACGATGCCGATCTCGCCCTCGTACTCCACCTTCTCGGATTGCGGTGGCAGCAGGATCGTGCCGCCGTTCGCGATCACGCTCGACGGCGGCTTCAGGAAGATGAGCGGCTCCTTGGGCATGGGGTTCCCCAACTCCTGCGCGTGCGCGAGATAATTGCGGCCCACGCAGACGATCTTGCCCGGTCGTTTCATGCTCGGCGTCCCTCGAGGTAGAAGCGCTGGAGCGCGGCGCGCGCCTCCGCCCAGGGCGCCACGATGCGGCGCGCGGGGGGAAGTGCATCGAGCATCGCCTCGCCGTAACTCTTGCTCAGTACGCGCGGATCGCCGAGAACGATGGCGCCGCGGTCGGTCGTGCTGCGAATGAGACGGCCGAAGCCCTGCTTGAGTCTCAGCGTCGCGTGCGGCAGCATGTACTCGCTGAACGGATCGCCGCCGGCGAGCGAGATCGCCTCGCAGTGCGCCGCGGTGAGCGGCTCGCTCGGCACGCGGAAGGGGAGCTTCGCGATGAGCAGCGCGCGCAGCGCCTCCCCCGCGACGTCCACGCCCTCCCAGAAGCTCGACGTGCCGAGCAGCACCGCGCGCCCCGATTCGCGGAAGCGGCGCAGCAGGGCGTCGCGCGGTCTCCTCGCCGTGCACGAGCACCGGCCAGCGCGCATCGGCGCCGCCGGCGCGCAGCATGCCGGCCACCGCGCGCACCTCGGCGTGGCTCGTGAAGAGCGCGAACAATCCGCCGTCGCTCGCTTCGGCGAGATCGCGCACGATGCCGGCGATCGCCGCGCGGTGCGCCGGCCCGTCGGTGTTCGGCGCCGGGAAGGTCCATCGGCACCACGAGCACCGACTGCTCCGCATAATCGAAGGGCGACGGGAAGACCGCCGTCTCCGGTTCGACCTCCGGCTGATCGAGTCCGAGCCGCTGGCGAATGAAGGCGAATTCGCCTTCGCTCGTGAGCGTGGCGCTCGTGATCACGGTGGTCTCGACCTTCAGGAAGAGGTCCTCGCGCAGGATGGGCGCGACATCGAACGGCACGGCCACCGCGGCGACGTTCTTCTCCTTGCCGCGCGCCTCGAGCCAGCGCACCGTGCCGCGTTCCGCGTCCGGCGGCGGGCGCAACGCGCGCGTCAGTCCGTCGCCGATCCCCTCGAGCCGCCGCGTCACCGCACGCATCTCGGCGAGCAGCGGCGCCACCGCTTCGGCGCGGCGCTCGTCGGTCTCGAGACGCTCGCGCACGAGGCGCAGCCCCTCGCGCAGCATCACGATCTCGCCGAGCAGGTCGGTGAGCGCCACGTCGAGTCCGGCGGCCCACGCGGGATGCGACGCGAAGTCGGCCGTGAGCCGCAGCGGCGACTGTCCGCTCTCCGTGAGCACGGTCGCGAGCAGATCGAACAGGAGCGCGCCCTTGTCGCGCGCCGCATGCACGGCGGGCGCGAGCCGCGCGTGCACGAGATCGAGACTCGCGGTGCTGAGCAGGTCGTCGTGCGCGCTCAGCCGCTGCGTGAGCGCCGACAACAAGCCCTTGCCGCGCCGGTCCAGCCGCGCCAGCAAGCGCTCGAGCGCGCGGCGCGTCACGGTGCTCCCGAGGTGCGAGACCGCCGCGTCCTCGAGATGGTGTCCCTCGTCGATCACGAGCCTCGTGTACGCCGGCAGCACCGCGGCATCGCCCCAGTTCTGCGACGCGCGGCGCACGGCGAGATCGGAGAGCAGCAGATGATGGTTCACCACGACGACATCCGCCTGCGCCGCGAGGCGCCGGGCCTTGAACAGGAAACACTTCTCGAAGTGCGGGCACTTGAGCCGGCCGCAGAGATCCGACTCGGCGGCCACTTCCTCCCACGCCTCGGGGCGCGGCGCCACCGGGAGATCGCTCAGCGAGCCGTCGCTCGTGCGCTCGGCCCAGGCGCGCAGGCCATCGATCTCGTCGCGCCGGCCGTCGTCGAACATCCCCGCGGGCGCCGCCATCGCCTGCTCCAGCCGCTGCAGGCAGAGATAGTTGTGCCACCCCTTGAGCAGCGCGTAGCGCACCGGCTGGTCGCCCAGTGCGTCGCGCAGAAAAGGCAGGTCCTTGCCAACGAGCTGCTCCTGCAGGTTGATCGTGTTCGTCGAGACGACCGTGCGCTCCTTGTTGGCCGCACGTCCAGCGCAGCGCCGGCACGAGATAGCCGAGCGACTTGCCGACGCCGGTGCCCGCCTCGAAGAGCCCGACGCCGCCGCCGTTGTACAATCTCGTGATGCGCTCGGCCATCGCACGCTGGCTCGGTCGGTCCTCCCACGACGCGAGGTGCGCGGCGACGGGGCCGCCCGCGCCCAGCGCGTCGCCCACCGCGCGCGGGTCGAGGCGCGCCGCGGCGCGGTCGCGCGGCACCTCCACGACCACGTAGATGCGCTTCGACGTCGTTGTCGATGATCCCGAATCCGATCCCGTCGCCGTGCGATGCGCGCAGCGATCTCGAGATCCGCGTCGGAGGGCTGCGAGCTCGCCGCTCGGATGATTGTGCACGAGCATCTCGCCCGCGCGCCGCGAATCCCGGCAGCGCGAGCACGCTGCTCACGTCGCCGCGCGCCACCACGCGCGCCGAGGCCAACGCGCCATCGTCGTCGATCGTCGCGACGAAGCAGACCTCGCGGCCGCCCGCGAGCGTGATGGCCGCGCGCATCGCCGCAGCCGCCGTCGCGCGAATGCGTGTCTCCTCTCCCGGCGGCGCGGCCGGCGCACGCGCGGGCGTCACGTCTTCAACGGTTTCCGCTTCGCCGCCGGGAAGAGCACGTTGTTCAGGATCAGCCGGTAGCCCGGCGAGTTCGGGTGCAGCGACAGATCGGTGGGCGGATTCCCGATCGCGTGCTGGGGATCCTCGGGATCATGGCCGCCGAGGAAGGTCCAGCTTCCTTTGCCGTAGTCGCCGTGGATGTACTTCACCCAGGGCGCGCCGGGCTCATCGGCGAGGATGGTGACGCTGGGCTTGAGTCTATTTCGCGCAAAACTTGTAGTGACGCCATAGAAGTCGGGGATCACGGACCGGTGGTCCTGCACCAACATGCTCGGCACCGGGTCGAATTTCGCGCTGAAGGCGAACAGCGTGAACGAACCGAGCGGCTGGCGGCGGCTGGGAACGTTCGCCTGATGGCCATCGATGTCGCTCATCGAGTTGACGAACTCCTGCGTCTCGATATGCGCGTCCTGGAAGGCGAAACTGCGGTCCCACTGCATGCGCGCGTCAGCATCGCTCGCCACGGGCGTGCCGTCGGCGTACGAGGCCGCGATGTCCACATCGGCGCCGGCGATCGCGAGATCGAGCGTCTCGGTGGCCCCGCACATCGCGAAGAGGAATCCGCCGTTCTCCACGTACTGCCGGATGCGCTCGGCCACCGCCTTCTTGAGCTGCGGCACATCCGAGAAGCCATTCGCCCGCGCCTCGGCGATGTTCGCTTCCTCCTGCTCCACGAACCAGGGCGCGCCCCGGTACGAGATGTAGAACTTGCCGAGCTGACCGGTGAAATCCTCGTGGAAGAGATGGAGCCAGTCGTACTTGGCGAGCGCGCCGTGCAGCACGCTGCCGTCCCACACGGTGTCGTAGGGGATGCCGGCGTAGCGCAGCGCGAGCGTCACGGCGTCGTCCCACGGCGCGGAGTACGGCGCCGTATAGATCGCGATCTTCGGGGCGCGCTCGAGCGGCACCGCCTCCATGTTGCCGCCGGCCATCTCCGCGCGGATCGCCGCGAGCGCGGCGTCGCCGGTGGCGGCCACGGTGATCCCGTCGAGCGCCGCGCGGCGCCGCAGCTCCGGCGTGTCGGGGAGGAGGAAGCTCCCGCCGCGATAGTTGAGGAGCCACTCGCCCTTCGCGCCGTCGCGCAGCGCGTTGTACGTGAGACCGTAGGCCTTGAGGTGGTTGGTCTGCGCGTCATCCATGGGCACGAGCAGGTGCTGCGCGCGCGCGACCGACGGCGCGCACACGAGCAGCGCCGCGAGGCACAGCGCGCGCTTCATGAGGTGCTCGGCAGCGCGTGGTGCGCGGCGTCGAGCTCGCGGCGCGCCTGCGGGACGAGCGCGCTTTCGGGATACGTCAGGATCAGATGCTCGAGGCGCGCGACCGCCTCGGCGTCGTGATGCTCGCGGCGCAGCGCGCGCGCCCACGCGAGCTCGCTCGACGGCGCCTCGGGCGACTGCGGACTCTGTTCCACGACGCGGTTCCAGAGCACGATCGCGGCCGCGTCGTCGCCCTGCGCGGCGCGGATCCGCGCGGAGAGATCGAGCAGCAGCGATGCGGCGTCGGGCAGCTCCGCGGCCGCCTGCTCGAAGTCGCGCGCCGCCTGCGCGCTGTCGCCGCGCGCGAGCGCGAGGAAGGCGCGCCCCGTCACGGGCGCGCGATCGCGCGTGGTGCGCACGAGCAGCGCCGCGGCCGCGAGTTCATCGGCCTGCTGCGCGCGCCCGGGCGGGATCAGCCGGCGCGCCGCGGCGAGATCGCCGTCGTAGAGCGCGAGCCAGCCGGCCGCGTCGCCGGCGTCGGCGCCCGCGGCCTGGAGCGAGGCGCGGGCGCGCGGGATGTCGCCCGCGCGCAGCCACGCCCACGCCACGCGGCGCGCCATCGTTCCGCGTTCGTCGGGGCCGATCCACTGCGCGTACGCATCCACGACGTGCTCCGCCTCGGCGCCGCGCCCGAGCACGCTGAGCGCCTCCACGCGCACGGGCACCGCGACCGCGGCGGCCCGCGCGGAATCCATTTGCGACGCCGCGAGCGCGGCGAGCGTGTCGGCGCCGCGCGCGTCGCCCGCGCGCAACGCGGCGCGCGCGGCGCGGGCGAGCAGCTCGGGATCGCGCTGGGCCGCGGCCGCCGCCGCCAGTGCGTCGCGCGCGACGAGCCACGCCCCCGCCCCCTCGGCGCGCTCCGCGTAGTCGCGCCAGGCGGCCACCGCATCGGTATCCGCGCGCAGATCGCGCAGCGCGTTCCATCCGAGTCGCGGTTCGCCCCACGCGAGTTCGAGCTGCGCGCTCGCCGATCGCGCGCCGACGTTCACCGGCGCCGCCGCGAGCGCGGCGGCCACCGCCGCGCGCTGCGCCACCGGCGTGGGCATCAGCGAGAACGCCGCCGCCTGCGCGAAGTAGGGACGCTGCGCGAGCGCATCGTGCCACGCCAGCGCCGAGGCCTCCCACTGCGCGAGCGACGCGCGGAGCATCGCCGTCTCATACGCGAATTCGCGCGCGCCGCCCGACTGGCGCTCGGCCTCCTTCAGCACGCTGTCGGCCGCGCGCGGATCGTTGTCGGCCAGCAGGAGGCGCGCGTACGCGCGGAAGGGCGCGAGATCGCCGGGCACGGCGAGCCGCCACTGCTCGTACGCCTCGCGCGCCGCGGCCCGCCCCTGCGTCGCGCGCACCGCCCGCAGCTGCAGACCGCGCAGCGACGGATCGCTCGGCGACAGCGCGATCGCGCGCGCGAGCGGCGGGAGGATGGAGTCGCGGATCCCGAGCTGGTCGTACACGCGCTCGAGTCCGAGCAGCGCGCCGAGCGACGTGGGCTGCGACGCGAGCGCCTCCCGGTACGCGGCCGCGGCTTCGCGCCACTGCTCGCGCTCCTCCAGCGACTGCGCGCGCGCCTCCGCGCTCTGCGCGTGCAGGAGGCCGGCGCCGAGCGCGACGGCCAGCACGATGGCCGCGCTACGGATTCGCCGCATGGTCCAGCCGGTTGAAGTAATCCAGCACCGCCTGGCGCTCATCCGCCGTGAGCGTGCGCAGTTCGCTCCACGACGGCGCGTCGTAGCGCGACGCCGCGCGCCCCGAGGCGTTCGTGTTCGCGGGCGTGAACGCATCATTGCCGCTCGCCGAGCGTGACTCGCGCTTGCCGGTGTCCTCGCGCTCGTCCTTCTCCATCGCGAGCCCCGAATCGAGCAGGCGATGGAAGAGCTTCTCCTGGCGCTGCAGCAGCTGCGGATCTACGCGCCCGCGGTCGAGCTGGTCGGCGATGTCGCGCATCTCCCGCGCCATCTGCGCGGCGCGCGCCGGATCGCCGGCGCCCGACTGCTCGAGCGCCTGCGCCAGAGCGCGCTGCTGGTTCGCCAGCGCCCGCGCCTGGCTCGCCGCCACGTCGCCGGGCGGAGCGCCCGGCGCCGGGAGCAAGCCCGCCGCCTGCGAGTTCAGCCCGCCCTGCTGCTTCGCGATCTGCGCGAGCTTCTCCATCATCTCCGCGAAACCCAATGCGCTCTGCGCGCCCGCGGCCTGCGCGCGGTCGCTCATCATCTTCGAGGCGGCCGACGCCAGCGCCTGCGATGCCTGCGAGAGCTCAGGCGCCGCCTCCCGCCCGCCCCGCCGCGACTCGGCCAGCTCGCGCGTCGCCTCCGCCACGCTGGTCCGCGCGTCGGCCAGGGCGCGCTGCGACTCGGGCGACACGTGCGCCGACTGTCCAGCTGCCTTCCCCAGCCGCGCGCTCAGTTTGTCCACCCCTTGCTGCACCGCGCTCTGCTCACCGCGCAGCGTGCTGTCGTTGCCCTCGGCGGCGCGATCGGACAGATCGGCCTCGGTCTTGGAGAGTTCCATCGCCTCGGCGGCCGCGCGGTCGAGCTCGGCGGTGAGTCCCTCCTTCCATGCGCGCACCTGCTGTGCGCGCGCATCGGCGAGATCCTGCGCCGTCTGCTGCATCTCGGCGGCGCCTTCGCGGCTCTCGCTCGCGGCGCGGTCGGCCGGCGCGCCCGAGGCGCTGCTCATCTGCTCCGACGAACGCTGCGCGTGCTGCGCGGCCGACGGCATCTTCGCGGCCGCGACATCGGCCTGTTCCTTGGCGAGCCGCTCACCGAGTTGCCGCACCTGGTCCGCGAGCGCCTTCGACTGGTCGCTCAGCGACTTCGCCCCGGCGCGGGCGGACGTGTCGCGCCGCGCGAGCGAGTCCGCCACCGCGTTCGACTTCGCCGCGAGTTCGCGCGCGTCATCGCGCAGCGTCTGCATCGCGCCCTCGAGCGCGGCGCGCTGGAGCATTCCCGCGGTGCGCTCGAGCTCGGCGCGCAGCCGCTCCTGCTGCTGCGCCAGCTGCTCGAGCGCGCGCCGCGTCTCCTCGGGCGAGAGCTTCTTGGACGACGACATCACGGCCTCGAGCTGGCGCGCCATCTCGGGGGTGAGCGCCTCGCCAAGCAGCTTCTGCGCGTCGCGCAGCTGCCGCGCGAGCGAGGTGTCGAGCGCGCCCGCCTCCTTCAGCGCCCGCTCCAGCGCTTTCGTCTCCTGCTGCGCATCGTGCACGCGCTGCGCGAGCTGCTCCTGCTCGCGCGCGAGCGCGGCGGCGCGCTCCGCGGTCTCGTAGCTCATCGTGCGCGACGCGGGGCGCTCGCCGGACCGCGCGCCGTTCATGTCGGTGCTGCGGTCGGACCGCGCGCGCGCCGCCTCCTGCGTGCGCTGCGTGAGATCTTTCTGTGCCGCCGCCGCGCTCGCCGTGCGCGCCGCCGCGCTGTCGCCCAGCGCCCTTGCGATCGCGCGCGCCTCGGCGAGCGTCGGGACGCGGATCACCAGCTCGCGGCTTTCGGCCGACTGTTTCCACGGCGAATCGTCCGTCACCGCGAGCATGATGTGCACGGCGTCGCCCGGCGCGAGCGAACGCGAGGCGAGATCGAAGGGGATCTCGCCGGCCCAGGCCGGTGTGCCAGGCTGCGCGACGGCGAGCTCCGACTCCGCGCCCAGTCGCCCCTCTGCTTCGCTCCGCAGATGCAGGGCCACGCGCGCCACACCGTGGTCATCGCTCGCCGCGAGCCGCAGCGTGACGATCCCGCCCGACGCGACGAGCGTATCCGCCGCCGGCGCAAGGATCTCGGCATGCGGCGGTGCATCGGGCACTGTCTGCACTTCGAGCGGCGGCGGAACGTCGGCGATGGGTCCGTCCGGCGCCGTGGCGAACCAGCGCCACGTGCCGCCGGCGCCCGCATCGAGCCGGCCGGCCGCGCGGCGCCCGTGCGCGGCCAGACGCAGCGTGTCGCCGCCGCCGTCGCGCGCGAGTCCAGCGCGCGTGAGGTCGGTGGACGCGCGCGCCTCGAGGCGCAGCACCGTGCCGCGCGGCACGCGTACCGGCTCGCCCGCGGGCAGCGCTTCGCTGGCGCGGTGCAGGTACGCGGGATACACGGCCTGCACGCCCACGTCACCCACGAACGCGCGGTCGCGCACGCGGATGACCACCGTGTCACTGAACGCACGGCCATCGCTCGCGACGAGCGCGAGGTCCGCATCGAGCGGGCCCAGCAGCACACTCGCGCGTCCCTCGCGCACGGGCAGGCCGGCGCTATGCCACGACGCGCCGGTCGAGCGCGAGGCGAGCGTGATCGCGGCCCGGCCGCGCGCGGCGATCCCGACGCGCACCGTGTCGCCGCGCATCACGCTGGCCCGCGCGCCGTCGATCGCGATGGGCGGCAACAGGGTGCCGGCGTATGCGCGCGCCGGATGCAGCATGGCGCGCCATCCGTCCGGCGCCGCGCGCGCGGCCAGTGCCGTACCGGCGAATGCCACGAGGGCGACCGCCGCGCCGGTCGCGAAACGGCGGCGCGCCGAACCGAGCGCCGCCGGCGCGAGAACGCGGCCCATCGCGCCGAGCTGGCCGGCCATCAGGTCCGACGCATGCCGTCCGAACGCACCCTCGTCCGCGCTCTCCGACGCGGCGCGCAGCGCGCCCGCGCGCAGGCCGCGTTCGTGTTCGATGGCGCGCGCCGTCTCGGCGAGTGACGCGCGCCGCGACGTCGCGCGCCGCGTGGCGATGGCGATCGCCGCGACCGCCGCGATCGCCGCCGCCCACGCGATGAATGGCGCGGCGGGACGCGTGATCCATCGTCCGCCGCCCAGCACGATCGCCGACACGGCGATCACCGCGAGCGCCGCGCCGATGCCCGCCATGAGGCCGGCCCCGCCGAGCGCGGCCCGGAGGCGCGTCCGCTCGCGCCGCACCATGCGCGCGAGCGTCATTGCACCGTGCGGCTCGTCACCGCGTACACGAACAGGTTGACGCCCATGCGCAGCGCCGCTTCGTGCAGTGCGGGCGGATCGTTGTACGTCTTCACATCCTCCCACCCGTTCCCGAGATCGCTCGAGAAGCTGTAATACACCGCGAGGCGATCGCCGAGGAAGATCCCGAATCCGCGCGCGGGCAGCCCGTCGTGCACGTGGATCTTCGGGATCCCCTTCGGGAAATCGTAGACGATGTGATAGATCGGGTGCGCGAGCGGCACATCCACCAGCGGCCGGTCGGGGAAGACGCGCGCGATCTCGCGACGGAAGCTCGGATCGAGACCGTAGTTGTCATCCACGTGCAGGAAACCGCCGCGCTCCAAGTACTCGCGGAGCCGCGCGACCTCGGCGTCGCTGAAATGGATGTTGCCGTGGCCGGTCACGTGGAGGAACGGATAATCCCAGAGGCGATCATCCATCAGCGTGACGCGCGCTTCCGTGCGCTCCACCGGGATCGTCGTGCGCTCGGCGATGGCCGCGAGGAGATTCGGCAGGCTCGAGGGATTCGCGTACCAGTCGCCGCCGCCATCGTACTGGAGCCGCGCGATCGTGAGGCGCGTGCCATCCGCGGCCGGCGCCGGGCGCAGCGCGAGCAGCAGAGCGAGCGGCATCACGCGCAGCCAACGGATCATTCCGTCTCCTCTCCTTCGTGCGCCAGCCGGTACGCGGCGTTCCGCGCGAGACCGAGTTCGTTGGCGAGCTGCTTCGCGATCTCGCGCGGCCGCATCCCCTCGCCGCGCAGCGCGTCGGCCCGCGCACGCGCCGCTTGTTCGACATCCGCCGCGGCCGGCGGCGTTGCCCCGGCGATCACGAGCACCACCTCGCCGCGCGGCGGCGTCTCTTCATAGTACCGCGCGAGTTCGCCCACCGTTCCGCGCCGCGTCTCCTCGAACTTCTTCGTGAGCTCGCGCGCGACCGCCGCTTGGCGCTCGGCGCCCCCGCGCGCCGCGAGATCGGCGAGCGTCGCAGCCACCCGCGCCGGCGCTTCGTAGATCACCGCCGTGTGCGGCAGACGCGCGATCTCATCCAGTGCGGCCGTGCGGTCCGCACCTTTCCTCTCGAGGAAACCGAAGAAGGTGAAGCGCGACGCGTCGAGGCCCGACGTCACGAGCGCCGCGAGCAGCGCCGATGGACCGGGCACCGCCACCACCGGCACGCCGGCCTCGATCGCGGCGCGTACGAGCCGCGCACCCGGATCCGAGAGCAGCGGAGTGCCCGCATCCGAGACGAGCGCGATGCTCTCCCCAGCACAGAGTTTCGCGACGATGCCCGGAGACGAGGAGGCTTCGTTGTGCTCGTGATGCGACGCGAGCGCGGTCTTCACGCCGGCATGATCGAGGAGCACGCGGGCGTGACGAGTATCCTCGGCGAGCACGAGGGACACCGACTTCAACGTGTCGGCCGCCCGCGGAGAGAGATCGCCGAGGTTGCCGATCGGGGTGCTCACCACGTACAACGTCCCAGTCGCGCCCATGCTCCAAGATACATGAACGGCGCGGATTGGCCCTAGTACCGCTGGAACGGCGCGTCTGGCAACTGAGCGTATGGTACGCCTCGGCGCGCGTGGGGAAACGATGCGGCGTGCAACGACTGGGTGGCGCTCACCAATCGCAAAGAGCTGACATTGTTTGCTCCTCGATCGGAGCGGGCGATGACGTACGATGAATGGGAAGCAGCGGTGCCGGAGCATATGCGCGCCAATGCGATGTGGGGGCTGCGGGTGTACCGCTCCGCGCTCTACGCGGGAGAGCTAGGGCGCACGGATGCTGCGCTTCTCGCCCAGTTTGCGGAGTTCAACCACATCGCCGATCAGTTGGCTCGCGCGACCGCCTCGATCAGCGTGAACATCGCCGAGGGCTACAGCCGCTTCGGCCGCAAGGACCGCGGACGTTTCTACGAATACGCACTCGGCTCCGCGCGCGAAGCGCGCGACTGGTACTACAAGTCCACTGGCGCCCTCGGCTCCGCCACAACGGATGCGCGCATGTCTCTCCACACGACCCTCGTGCGCATCCTCACCGTCCTCGTCAAGAACGCGCGAGCGGAATCGCACCCTTCAGTAATCATTTCCGGCTGACCTCCGGATACGGCAAAGGCGCGTGTGGTGAGTCCCACACGCGCCCCGGCATACCATACGCTCAGTTGCTAGTCACGCTGTTCCAGCGGTACTTGCCCCTACACGCGCCGTTAAGCCGCCGTATGCTGCTGGATCTTCGCCTCATACGTCGCCTTCGGCATCGCGCCAACGACCATATCCACCACCTTCCCACCCTTGAAGAACAGAATGGTGGGAATCGACCGCACATTGTATCGAGTCGACGTCCGGATGTTCGCGTCCACGTCCATCTTCACCACTTTCGCCTTCCCCGCGTATTCCGTCGCCAGCTGGTCCACGATCGGACCCACCATGCGGCACGGCCCGCACCACGTCGCCCAGAAATCCACGAGCGTGAGTCCATCGTGCTTCTCGACCTGGGTCTCGAAATCCGCGTCCGTCACTGCTGCTGTGTTCGACATTTCTGCTCCCTCTCCGGCGCGGACTCGCTCGCCGCGCATTTGTCGTTAGATTGTCCTCGCCCCCCGTTCCCGGAGTGCGATCGTCGTGAATCCTGCATCCCGTCGCGGCGCCCGGCTCGCCCACATCGGCATCGCCGTTCGCTCGCTCGAGACGATCTTGCCGTTCTACCGCGACGTCCTCGGCCTCGAGGACGTGCCACTCGATGACGCCGACGGGGCGCACATCGCCGGCCTGTCCGCCGGCGAACCCCTCGTCGAACTCCTCGAACCCGCCGAACCCGGTTCACCCATCGCGAAATTCATCGACAAGCGCGGACCGGGCATCCACCATCTCTGTTTCGCCGTCCCCGACCTCGACGCCGCGCTCGCGCGATGCCGTGCCGCGGGACTGCAGCTGATCGATCAGACCCCCCGCACCGGCGCCGAAGGCAAACGCATCGCCTTCCTGCACCCGTCATCCACGGCGGGCGTGCTGATCGAACTCACCGAATATTAATCGATCCGCGCCGCGATGAGTTCCCGGAACCCCCGCTCACTTCGTGCTGCTCTGCCCCGAGCACAGGTCCTTGAGCGGCTGCAGGTCGGTCTCCCCCACGAACCACCGGTTGTTCGGTCCGAGAAAGACCTTCGTGGTCGTCTGCCGCGTGAACGAACCCTTCGTGATGGACAGCGTCACGACGTGCACCTTGTCCGACGCCACCACATCGTTCACGATCTGGTAGCTGTCGTGCTTGAGGTAGCACTGCATGATCATCGCGCGCTGCGAGAGCTGGTCCTTCGCGGGCAGATCCACCGCCGGACCCTTCTCGGAGCCCCAGATCAGCCCGAGCGCGTCCACGTCCTGGTCGTTGATCGCCTTCATGAACGCGCCGATGGCAAGGCTCGGTGTGGCCGCGCCGGGATCGCCGGCCGTCGTCGGCGGCGCGTTCGCCGGGTTGCCCGTGTAGGCGGGGGTCGAGCTGCAACCCGCCACGATCAGCGCCAAGAAGAGGATGCGGTTCATTCGGCTCGCCCGGTTGGCAGACACGTGCGAAGCTAGCGGACGCCCATCATGCGAGCAACCCTGCAGCGCCTCTACATCAACGTCGATCACGTCGCCACGATCCGGCAGGCGCGGCGCACCGACGAGCCCGATCCGGTGCTCGCCGCCGCGCTCTGTGAAGACGCCGGCGCCGATGGCATCACCGCGCACCTGCGCGAGGACCGCCGCCACATGCAGGACGACGACATCGAGCGCCTCGCGCGCGCCATCCGCACGAAGTTCAATCTCGAGATGGCGCTCACCGACGAGATGCTCGCCATCGCGGAGCGACTGCGCCCCTTCCAGGTGACGCTCGTCCCCGAGCGCCGCGAGGAAGTGACCACCGAGGGCGGGCTCGACGTCGCCCGGGATCCGGCGCGGCTGGCCGCCGGCCTCGCCCGCCTGAAACGCGCGGGGGTGCGTACGAGTCTATTCATCGCCCCCGCGACGGATGCGGTGCGGCGCTCGCGCGACCTGGGGGCGGATGCGGTGGAATTCCATACCGGCGCCTATGCCCACCACCCGCACGATGGCGCCGCGCTCGCTGCTCTCGCGGGGGCGTCCACGCTCGGCGCCTCGCTCGGCCTGGCGGTGCACGCGGGACACGGGCTCACGGTGCGGAACGTCGCGCCGGTGGCCGCGATCCCCGAGCTGGAGGAATTGAACATCGGGCATTCGATCGTCAGCCGCGCCGTCTTCATCGGCATCGCGGCGGCCGTGCGCGAAATGCGTGCGGCGATGGACGCGGCGCGCGGCGTTTCTCGTTGACCGCCCGCCGGGCAGCGCATAGCTTCGCAGATACGCACCACCACCTGTCGGAGAGCGGATGACGGCATCAGCCGGAGTGATGGACTTCTTCATCGTCGAAGCGAGCGAGTACATCGAGCGCCTCGACAATCTGCTCACATCCGCCGGTCCCGCCGGCCCGAACGCCGATTCCTTCGGCCGCTACGCGCGCGCGCTGCGCGGCAGCGCGACGATGTCCCGGCAGTACGGCATCGCCGACATCGCCGGCGCGCTGGAGCGCGTCGCGCGCGGGCTCCGCAATCGCGCGATGGGCTGGACCCCCGCGGCGAGCGCCGCCGTGGTCGCTGCGGTGGACGATCTCCGCATCCTCGTGCGCGCGGTGCGCGACTGGAGTCCAGCAGAGGACCGCCGCGCGCAGGCGCGCACCGCCGAGCTCGACCGCCTCGCCCCCGGCCCCGGCGGCGCGCCCTACGTGCCGCCTCCAGCCTCCGCGCCCACCGAGAACGAACCGCTCACCGGCGCGAACTTCCTGGCCGCCGAGACCGCCGACCTCGCCCGTTCGCTCGAGCAGCTCGTGGCCGCCCCCGAGGACACGAGCGTGATCGCGGCGCTCGCCGGCCGCGTGCGCGCGCTGCGCGGCGTGGCCGACCTGAAGGACATGCCGCCGCTGCCCGACGTGGTGGACGCCGTCGAGCGCGCGCTCAAGGGACTCGAGCTCGGCGCGCCGCACCCCACGCCGAGCGCCAAGCAGAAGTCGCTCTTCGCCACCGCCGCCGCCGTGCTCCGGCGCGCGTCGCGCGACATCGGCCAGCGCGGCCGCCCCGTGCCCGGCGCCCCCGAGGTGCTCGCGTTCCACAATGCGATGGCCGCGCTCCCCGACGAAGGGGGCAGCGCCGACCGCATCGTGCCGATCGCGCAGCTCTTCTTCGACGACGCCGGCCCGCACATCGTGAGCGCCGCGAGCGCGCCGCCCACCACGGCGGCCGAGCGCTTCCGCATGGAGGTCGTGAGCCTCGCCGAGCATCTGCGGCGCGTGGTGAGCGATGCGCGCGCGACGCGCGCCCCCGATGCGCGCGATCACACCGCCCGCGAACTGCGCACCGCGCTGCGCGCGCTCGGCAGCGCCGCGAGCAGCTTCGGCGAGCGCCAGGTGGCGCGCTTCGCCGCCGAGTGGAGCGTGAAGGTCGCGACGCTGAACGACGCGGGCCTCACCGCACTCGATCGCGCCGCGACGATGCTCGCCGACCCTGAGACGCGCCCCGAGCAGTTGGCGCGCGCGCTCGAGCAGCTCGCCGCGCCGCGCAGCCCGCAGACCGCCGGCCGCTCGACGGTGGCGCTGCTCGCCGGCGACATCCCGCCCATGCGCACGCCGACGCCGCCGATGGCCGTGCGGCCGGTGGCGCCGCCGGCGGTGTCGGTCACGCCCTCGCCGCGCCGCTCGCTGGAGCGCCCGGTGGTCGAGCTGTCGCAGGCGCCGGCCGGATCGTTCCCGGCGTGGCCCGCCGCGACGCCGCCGGCCGCGCCGGCCGTGCCGGTAGTTCCCGAGCCGCGGCGCCCGGGCGCCGAGTCCACTGGCGATTCGCTCCGCGCCTTCCTGCAGGAAGGGATCAGCGGTCTGCGCCGTCTCGAAGACCAGCCGCTGAGCCCGCCCGCGATCGTGCCCAACGAAGACGGCACGGTGCCGATCGACCAGTTGCTCTACCGCGGCCGCGCCGCGCTCGAACGCGCCGCCGAGCTGCGCCACGAATGGCAGCGCGCCGGCGCACCGCCCACGCCCGAAGCGGTCGCCGAACTGTTCGACCTGCTCGATCTCGCGCTCGTCGAGTAGGCGAAGGTGAGCGCGCGCTGGCGGAACCTGCTCGGCGTCGCGCTCAGCGTCGGGCTGCTCTGGTGGACGTTCCGCGGCCAGGATCCCGCGGTGATCTGGGGCAATCTCCGCGACGCCAACATTCTGGTACCTCCTGGCCGCGATGGTCACCGGCACGCTGATCTTCCCGCTGCGCGCGATCCGGTGGCGCGTGATCCTCGACCCGATCGCGCCGGACATCCCGCTGTACGATCTCTGGCGCGCCACCGCGATCGGCATGGCCGGCAACAACGTGCTGCCGGCGCGCGCCGGTGAATTCGCGCGCGCGTACGTGCTCTCGAAGGAGACCGAGCGCGTCACGTTCTCCGCCGCCTTCGCGTCGCTGGCCGTGGACCGCGTATTCGATGCCTTCGTGGTGCTGCTGCTCATGCTTGCGGCGATGATGTCGCCGTCGTTCCCCAACCTGCCCATTGGCGGCCGGCACGTGAGCGACTACGTGATCGGCGGCGCGATCGTCGCGACCGCCGCGCTCGGCGCACTCTACCTCATCGTGTTCTTCCCGCAGTGGATCATCACGATGTACGAGTGGCTCGTGCGCAAGGTGGCGCCGAAGTTCGAGGACCAGGGGCGCCAGCTGCTGCTGTCGTTCGCCTCGGGGCTCGGTGTGCTCCGGCATCCATCGCGCTTCTTCCGCGTGCTGCTCTGGACGATCGCGCACTGGCTGCTCAACGGCGTCGCCTTCCTGTGCGCCTTCAAGGCCGTGGGGATCACGGCGCCGTACAGCGCCGCGCTGCTGCTGCAGGGGTTGATCGCGATCGGCGTCGCGGTGCCGAGCGCGCCGGGATTCTTCGGCATCTTCGAGAAGATCGGCCAGGTGGGCCTCGGCATCTACGGCGTGGACAAGTCGCTCGCGACGAGCTGGGCGATCGGGTTCCATCTGCTCACGTTCATCCCGATCACGCTCATCGGCATCTACTACTTCACGAAACTCGGGTTCCATCTCCGCGATTTGAAGCGCGCGGAGACCGACGCGGCATGAGCGCGCGCGCCGCGCGCGTCGCGGCGCAGGCGAAGATCAACCTGGGCCTGCGCGTGCTGAGTCGCGAAACGTCGGGCTACCACGGGATCGAGACGGTCTTCCAGCGGCTGGCGCTCGCCGACGACGTGAGGGTGCGGATCACCGACGGCCCGCGCACACTCGACACGCGGGGCGCCGACGTCGGCCCCACCGAGAAGAACCTCGCCTGGCGCGCGGCGCTCGCGATGCGCGCGGCCACGGGCTGGCCCGCCGGCTTCGCGATCACGATCGAGAAGCGCATCCCCGTGGGCGCGGGACTCGGCGGCGGCAGCGCCGACGCCGGCGCGGTGCTCCGCGCGCTCAACGCGCTGGCGCCGCATCCCGTGAGCGAACTGGAACTGATGCGCATCGCCGCGCCATTGGGCGCCGATGTCCCGTTCCTCACCGGCACGGCGTCACTCGCGATGGCGTGGGGGCGCGGCGAGCGGATGCTGTCGCTGCCGCCGCTGCCGGAGCGCAGTGTGGCGCTCGTGCAGCCGGGCTTCGCGGTGAGTACCGCCGAGGCCTACGCGTGGCTCGACGCGTCGCGCGGCGGCTACGCCCCGCAGCCGCAGATGATGGGCGCCGAGCGGTTCGCGAGCTGGGAGGCCGTGGCGCCGCTCACCGGGAATGATTTCGAGCCGGTGATCGCCGAACACCACGCCGGGCTGCCCGGGATCGCCGAGGCGCTGCACCGCGCCGGCGCGTCGATCGCGCGCATGACCGGCTCCGGCTCGACCATGTACGGGATCTTCGCGCTCCCGCCGAACGCCGCGGCATTGGCGAAATCGGTGCCGGGCACGGTGATCGTCACGAGCACCGTGATGAGCGTGCAACCCGTGGAGCTGGTGGACGTTCGCGCTTGAGTGCCTGTGCCGGCGGCACTAACTTCCGCCTGCTGATGCCCCCTCGTCCAATGGCAGGACTCCGGACTTTGGATCCGGTAATGGTGGTTCGAATCCACCGGGGGCAACTACTACTGACTGCGCGTCTGGTCGTTCGCGTGTAGTCCTCGGCATGACAACAAATTGTGTGATGCGCGAGAGGCCCTCAGAGTCGTACAGAATTCGTTGTCATGCCTCGGACCATACGCCATACGCTGTCGTTTGCAGTGTTGCGTAACCCATTCAGCCGGACTAACTTTGATGGCTGTGAAACATGGATGAGCTAAGCGTCCCGCGACGGGGCTTCAAGCTCTTGTCGGGCACGGCGAACCGGGGGCTCGCGGAGGAGATCAGCCGCACCCTCGGCG
Organism: uncultured Gemmatimonadaceae bacterium; assembly: GCA_963751275.1. Taxonomy (GTDB): domain Bacteria; phylum Gemmatimonadota; class Gemmatimonadetes; order Gemmatimonadales; family Gemmatimonadaceae; genus DATKOH01. The sequence continues at coordinate 22,239 of CAVVTZ010000010.1, forward strand.
TCGAACTCGGCAAGGTCACGCTGAGCCGGTTCGCCGACGGCGAGATCTTCGTCCGCATCGACGAGAACGTGCGCGGGCACGATGTGTTCATCGTGCAGCCGACCAATCCGCCGGCCGAGAACATCATGGAGCTCCTGCTCATGATCGACGCGGCGCGACGGGCCTCGGCGGCACGCATCACCTGCGTGATGCCGTACTATGGATATTCGCGGCAGGACCGGAAGGACCAGCCGCGGGTGGCGATCGGCGCGAAGCTCGTCGCCAACTTGATCGTGAAGGCCGGGGCGGACCGGGTGCTGGGGATCGATTTCCACCAGCACGCGCTGCAGGGGTTCTTCGACATTCCCGTCGACCACCTCTACGCGGCGCCGGTGCTCACCGCGCATTACCGGAAGAAGGCAGTTGAAGGACCTCGTGGTCGTCGCGCCGGATGTCGGCTCGGCGAAGATGGCGAGGGGATTCGCGAAGAGGCTCAACGGCACCTTCGCGATCATCGACAAACGGCGGCCCGCGGCGAACGTCGCCGAGGTGCTGAACGTCGTCGGTGAAGTGGAAGGTCGGGATTGTCTCATTCCCGATGACATGATCGACACCGCCGGCACGGTATCCGAGGCGGCCCGCGCGCTCAAAGCGCTCGGCGCCAACGATATCTACGTCTGCGCCACGCACGCGATGCTCTCCGGCCCAGCCGTCGAGCGTCTCTCCGCGGCGCCGATCGCCGAGGTGACCGTGACCGATACGATCGCGTTGCCGCCGTCCAAACGATTCGAGAAGCTGCGCATCCTCTCGATCGGTGAACTGCTGGCGAAAGCGATCCGCTATACGCACAGCGACGAATCCGTCAGTTCGCTGTTCGAGTGACCGCCGCTCCACCACCGTTTCCGCAACCGCAAGCGAGATCGAACCATGGCCACTGAGATCCTCACCGCGCACGAACGCGCGACGACCGGCAAGGGCACGGCCCGCAAGCTGCGCGCCGACAAGAAGGTGCCCGGCATCATCTACGGACACGCACGCGAGCCGCAGGCGATCACGCTCGACGAGCGCGAGCTCGACCGCATGCTCGGCCGCGTCTCCGCCGACACGACGGTCTTCGACGTCACGATCGGCAAGAAGGTCGCGCGCTCGCTGATCCGCGAGGTCCAGCGCCACCCGATCCGCCGCAACATCCTCCACGTCGACTTCCAGGAACTGGTCGCCGGCGAGGCCGTCACGGTGGACATCCCGATCGTGCTCGTCGGTTCGCCCGACGGCGTGCGCAACCAGCAGGGCACGCTCGACCAGATCATGCGGTCGATCAGCGTGGAAGTGGACCCGGCGAACATCCCGAACCGACTTCGACCTGAACGTGGACGCGCTGAAGCTCAACGAGTCGCTGCACGTGCGCGACCTGACGCTGCCCGCCGGTCTCAAGGTGCTCGAGGACATGGACGCGACGGTGTGCGTCGTCGTGCCGCCGCGCATCGAGGTCGAGGCGACGCCGGTCGTGGCGGAAGGCGCTGAGGGTGCGGTGGCGGCGGAAGGCGCGGCGCCGGCCGAGCCCGAGCTGATCCGCAAGGTCAAGGCGAAGGACGAAGAGGAAGAGAAGGACTAGCGCGACGGGGCGGAATCTCGCCCCGCCCCGCTTCGCCTTCTTTCGCATGAAGGTCATCATCGGCCTCGGCAATCCTGGCCGGCAATACGAACGGACGCGCCACAACGTCGGCTGGTGGGTGGTGGACCACCTGGCCGACGTTTGGCATTTCGGGAAGTGGCGCGAGGAGGGCCGCACGCTGAGCGCGGGCGGCCGCCTCGGCGCCGCGCACGTGCGACTCGTGAAGCCGCTCACGTACATGAACCTGAGCGGCGAGGTGCTGGTGCCCTGGCTCCGGCGGCCGGCGTGGAGCGCGGCCACCGATCTGCTCGCGGTGGTGGACGACGTCGCGATCCCGGTGGGGACGTGGCGGCTGCGCGCCGAGGGCTCGAGCGGCGGGCACAACGGGCTCAAGAGCATAGAGAAGCAGGTGGGGTCGCGCGAATACGCGAGGCTCCGCATCGGGATCAAGCCGCTGGAGACGGACCGGCCCACCGTGCCGCTCGACGCGTTCGTGCTCGCACCGTTCGCGGCGGCGGAGCGCGAGGCGACGTTGGGGCTGTTCCCGCGGCTCGTGGAAGTGGCGGAGCGCTGGGTGCACGATGGCGTGACGTGCGGCCATGCATCTGCAGACGCGAACAGACGTCGGACGTTAGACGTTAGAACACATCAGAGGGCTGAATGCCTAGCAAAGGGCTGAATGCTTAGACTCGCGATCGTCGGTCTGCCGAACGTCGGAAAGTCCACGCTGTTCAATGCGCTCACGAGCGCCAAGGCGGAGGCAGCGAACTATCCGTTCTGCACCGTGGAGCCGAACGTCGGCATCGTCGAAGTGCCGGACCCGCGGCTCGCGAAGCTGGCCGAGGTGGTGCAACCCAAGCGCACCGTGCCCGCGGCGGTGGAGTTCGTGGACATCGCGGGGCTGGTGAAAGGCGCGAGCGCGGGCGAGGGTCTGGGCAACAAGTTCCTGGCGAATATCCGTGAGACCGACGCGATCGTGCATGTGGTGCGTTGCTTCGACGATCCGGACGTGACGCACGTGATGGGCAGCGTGGATCCCGTGCGCGACCGCGAGGTGATCGAGCTGGAGCTGGCGCTGGCCGACCTCGCGGCGGTGGAGAAGCGGCTGGACCGCACGCGGCGCGCCGCGAAATCGAATGGAGAAGGAGGCGCTCGCCGAGCTGCCGGCGCTCGAGGCCGCGTACGCCGCACTCTCCGCGGGGCGCGGGCTCTGGGAAGTGAAGCTCACCGATGAACAGCGCGCGCTGCTCAAGCCGCTGGCGCTGCTCACCGCGAAGCCCGTCCTGTACGCCGCGAACGTGACCGACCACGAGCTGACGGGTGACGAGGGCCCGCACTTGAAGGCGCTGCGCGCGGCGGTGGCGAAGAGCGGCGAGCATGCGCAGATCGTGCCGTTCTCCGCGAAGATCGAAGCCGAACTCGCCGAACTGCCGCCGGCGGATCGCGAGGATTTTCTCGCATCGCTCGGGCTGACGTCGGCGGGGTTGGACCGGCTGATCCGCGCCGGCTACGAATTGCTCGGCCTGCAGACCTACTTCACCGCCGGCGAGCAGGAAGTGCGCGCCTGGACCATCCACAAAGGCGACCGAGCGCCCGCGGCGGCCGGCGTGATCCACACGGATTTCGAGCATGGGTTCATCCGCGCGGAGACGGTGGCGTACCCGGATTTCATTTCCATGGGCGGATGGAAGGGCGCAAAGGAGAAGGGGGCGGTTCGCAGCGAAGGGAAAGAGTACGTGGTGGCCGATGGAGACGTCCTGCTGTTCCGGTTCAACGTGTAACTGCAGCGGCGCGAGTAGCACCCCGGACTACGTACTTGGTCCCCCGAACTCCGTTGCTAGCAGGTGAGGCGTAGTCACGGCATGGGCGTATTTGGCAACACCAAGTACGCCCGAGCTGTGACCACGCCTTAGTTGCCAGAAACGGAGTTCGGGGGACCAATGACGGAGTTCGGGGTGCCACTCCCGAACAACGGCAGTGAGCATTAGGTTACACCTCACAATTGATTCACCGACCCTCCTCCGGAACCTGATCGTCCGGGGGCGGCCACGACCACAGGGAGGATCAGAGAATCATGCCTCGCACTTATGAGGCGGTGTACATCTTCGACTCCACGCTCGCGGACACCGCCGTCACCGAAAAACTCACCAAGCTCCACTCGCTCCTCACCGTCGAGGGCGACATCGCCCTGACGCATTGGGGCCGCCGCCAGCTCGCCTACCCCATCGGGCGCCGCGAGAACGGCTACTACGTCATCGCGAAGTTCGACGCCGAGCCCGCTACGCTGCCCGAGTACGAGCGCGCGCTCAAGCTCGACAATGGCGTCGTGCGCTACCTGGTGACCCTGCACGAACACGAAGTGGGCGCGCCCGTGCTCACCGAAGAAGAAATGGCCGCCGCTCGCGCTCGTGCGGGCGACGATGACGACGACGAGGAATAACAATGCGACGCCCAGCCAAGACGTGCCCGTTCTGCGAGACCCGCGTGCGCTTCATCGACTACAAGGATGACCGGACGCTCGGCCGCTTCCTCACCGACACCGGCAAGATCCTGCCGAGCCGGTTGAGCGGCGCGTGCGCGCGTCATCAGCGGCAGCTGTCCACGGCGATCAAGCGCGCCCGCTATCTGGCGCTGGTCCCGTACATCCGGGGTCTCACCGCGTAACAATGTCCGGCGTGACCGCGCCGGTGCAGCGGGAACAGGGGTGGATGCGCGTGGTGCTCGCCACCGCCGCCTTCCTTCTGCTCGCGCGCGCGCCCGGTGCCCGCGCGTTCCTGCCGGTGGTGGATACGTTCCTGCTCCTCTTTCCCGTGCTCACGGCCTGCTTCGTCGCCGGCTGGGTGAACGGGGGCCCGGCGTCGCTCGCGATCGTCTGGGTGCTCATGACGGCGGCGCTCTTCGTGCTGCCGGCCTCTTCGGGCAACGAGTCGTACCACGATCTCGCGCGCGCGTGGGGGTTGCTGGTGGGTGGTGCGTTCGGCGTGGTGTGCGTGCTGAGCGGACGCGGTTCGCTCTTCTCGCGCGCGCTGAACGCGGCGGGGTTGGCGCTCGTCGGCGCGGTGATCTTTGCCGGCGCGGCCGCTCTCTCGCTGGGTGCGATGGAGCAGGTGTTCGCGCAGGAGTTCGCGTCGCGCAATGCGGCGACCGCGAGCGCGCTCGCGCGGTGGCTGCCGGCGGTGGGGTCGGTCTTCCCCGGCGCCGGTGAGTGGGCGGCGACGCGGTCGCTGGCGTTGAGCCAGGCGTCGTCGGCGCTCGCCGCGCCGCTCGTGCCGGCGTTGCTGGTGCTGGAAGCGCTGGCGGCCTGTGCGCTGGCGTGGTCGTTGTACCACCGGCTAAGCCGCACACGGCTCGGCCTGCCGCTGTCGTCGCTGAAGACGTTCACCTTCGGCCACGGGTTGGTGTGGGCGTTGGTGGCGGGCGGCGCGCTCGTGGCGGTGCCGGCACTGCACGGCAGCGGCGCGGCGATCCTGGGGGCGAACATGGTGGTGCTGGTGGGCGCGCTCTTCGCGCTCCGCGGCGCCGCCGTGGCGGCCTGGTTCATCCCGATCCGCCGGACGGCGGCGCAGGTGGCGTCGTGCCTGGCGGCGCTGGCGCTCGCGCCGGTGACGGTGCCGGCGGCGGTGGGGCTGGGTGTGGCGGACAATTGGCTCGATTGGCGCGGACTCGCGCGGCCGGCGGCAGCCGGAGCGAGTCCCACCTCAACTGATTAACTCGTTCCTACCGGAGCATTCCCATGGAAGTGATCCTGCGGCAGAGCATCGACCAGCTCGGACAGCCGGGTGACGTCGTGAAGGTGTCGGCCGGCTACGCGCGCAATTTCCTCCTCCCGCGCGGTCTCGCCTACGAGGCGACGCCGGGCAACCGGAAGCGCATCGGCCAGGAGAAGGCGCGCCTCGAGCTCGCCGAGAACGCGCGGCGCGAAGCGGCGCAGGCACTGGCCGCGCGGCTGGAGCAGGTGTCGCTCACCTTCTCGGCGCGCGTCGGCGAAGAGGAGAAGCTCTTCGGCTCCGTCACCGCCGCCGATATCGCCGCGCAGCTGCACGCGCAGGGATTCAACGAGGTCGAGAAGCGCATGATCGATCTCCACGAGCCGATCAAGGCGCTCGGCATCTTCAAGGTGCCCGTGCGCTTGCACGCGGACGTGAAGCCGGAACTCCGCGTGTGGGTGGTGAAACAGTAAGGAATACGGCGAGCGGAGTGGAACTTTCGGCTTCTTTCGTGGTTCCACGAGACAGTCCCTCTCACCTCAAGAAGGCGAATGGCCATCAGCCCGCCCGCCAACCGTTCCTCGCTCGCGCAGGTTCAGCGCGCTGCGGCGCTCTGCCTGGATCTCAAGGCCCATGACGTCGCGCTGCTGGACCTGCGGCGCGTCTCCAATGCCACCGATTATTTCCTGATCGCGAGCGGGACGTCGGACACGCACGTGCGCGCGGTGGCGGGGCACATGATCGATGCGCTGCGGGCGCTCGGGATAAAACCCTACGGGGTGGAGGGGCTCGAATCGGGGCGCTGGGTACTGGTGGACTACGTGGACTTCGTGGTCCACGTCTTCCATCCGGCCATGCGCCAGTACTACCAACTCGAGCGCCTCTGGGGCGACGCGCAAGGCGTGGCCCTGGATGCGCAGGGAGCGGCGACATGAGCGCGCGCGTGATGCGGTCCCTGGCGGCGACGGCCGCCCTGCTCCTCGCGGCCGCTCCGCGGCTCGCGGCGCAGTTCGGGAAGAACCAGGTGGAGTATACGCGCTTCGACTGGCACGTCATCGAGACGCAGCACTTCACCATCCACTATTATCCGTCGGAAGCCACCGTCGCGATGGACGTCGCGCGCATGTCGGAGCGCGCGTACGAGCGGCTCTCGCGCGTCTTCCAGTGGGAGTTCCGCGACAAGAAGCCGATCATGCTCTTCGCGTCCCGCGCCGATTTCGGCGAGAACCTCGTGACGGGCGACCTCGGCGAGGGAACGGGCGGCGTCACCGAGCCGATCCGCCACCGCATGCTCTTCTTCTTCACCGGCAACTATCGCAGCACCGAGCACGTGCTCACGCACGAAATGGTGCACGAGTTCCAGTTCGACATCTTCGGCCACGGGAAGGCCGGCGGCGGGCTCAACGCGCTCGAGGCGGTGAATCCCCCGCTGTGGTTCATGGAAGGTATGGCCGAGTACCTGTCGAAGGGCCCCGGCGATCCGCACACCGGCGTCGTCATGCGCGATGCCGTGGCGGAGAACAACATCCCGTCGCTCGCGCAGATGACGAACGATCCGAACCAGTTCTTCCCGTACCGGTTCGGTGAGTCGTACTTCGCGTACGTGGGCCAGCACTGGGGCGACGAGGTGATCGGCCAGATCATGCTCGAGACTCCGAATATCGGCATCGACCGTTCCTTCGAGCGCGCCACCAACAAGACGCCGGTGCAGATCGCCGCCGAGTGGAAGCAGGCGCTCCAGGATCAGTACCTGCCCGAGATCGCGCAGCTCGCGCGCGCGCGCGAAGTCGCGCAGCCGGTGCTCACCACGCACCGCACCGGCGGCGACATCTTCGTGGACCCGGCGCTGTCCCCCGACGGGAAGTACCTCGTCTTCCTGTCGAACGGCAGCTTCAACAAGGGCGAGGTCTTCATCGACCTCTGGCTCGCCGACGCCACGACCGGCGAGCGCATCAAGCGTCTCGTGAAGAGCACGCTCGACCCGAACTACGAGGAGATCGGACTGCTCTATTCGCAGGCCGCCTTCTCCCCGGACGGGACGAAGCTCGCCTTCTCCGCGCTCTCCGGCGGCAAGGAAGTGCTGTACGTGCTCGACGTCGCGAAGCGGAAGCGCATCGCCACCATCTCGCTGCCGCTGGATGGGCTCACCGGCCCGAGCTGGTCGCCCGACGGCACGAAGATCGTCTTCAGCGGCGCGAAGGGCGGCATCACGGACATCTACACGGTGGACGCCGACGGCACGAATCTCACGCAGCTGATGCACGACCGGAACGGCGATGCGCAGCCGCAATGGTCGCCCGACGGCAAGACGATCGCGTTCGCGAGCGAGCGCGGCGCCGGCACGGACCTGGCGAACCTCGTCTTCCCGAAGATGCGCATCACGCTCTACCACGTGGACACGCACGAGATCGAGGTGCTCCCCGACCAGGAGGGGCTCAACATCTAATCCGAACTGGTCCCCCGATGGCGAGACGATCGCCTTCATCTCGGACCGGGGCGGCTCGCCGAACGTCTATCTCTTCGATCTCGCGACGCGCAAGCAATTCCGCATCACGCACTTCGTAGGCGGCGTCACCGGCATCACGGACGTGAGCCCCGCGCTGAGCTGGGCGCACAAAGCCGACCGGCTCGCCTTCGTGTACTACGAGAACAACGGCTATTCGATCTGGACGATGGACAATCCGCGCAAGCTCGAGCGGGTGCCCGTGGGGGCACAGGTCGCCGCCGCGGCGCCGGCGGCGGCCGCCGCGCCGGTCGCGGCGCCGCCTCCTCTGCCTTCGGTCGCGGGCGATCCGGTGGCCACGTTCTACAAGGGTCCCTCCGGATTCCGCGCCGCCGAGGCGCTGCCACGCGGGTCCGACACCACCGAGGAGGCGATCAGCGTCGCCGCCATCCTCGACACCGGCGCCGTGAAGCTCCCGGATACGAGCACGTTCTTCAAATATCCGTACAAGCTCAAGCTCAGCCCGGAGTACGTCGCGACGCCGACGATCGGCTATTCACACGACAACTTCGGCAGCGGCATCTACGGCGGCACCGCGGTCACGCTCACGGACATGGTCGGCTCCACGCGCGCGACCATCGCCCTCGCCGTGAACGGCCGCCTCGCGGACTTCCAGTTCTACGCCGCCTATGCGTATCTCGCCGGGCGATTCCAGTACCAGGTGGGCGTGGAGAACGTCCCGTTCTACTTCGCCAACGGCTACTCGTGCGAATCAGCGACCGTGTGCACGACCTATACGACGCGCTATCTGAACCGTTCGGCCTTCGGGGTGGGCATTTATCCACTCAATCGTTTCGACCGCTTCGAGGTCGGGCTCGGCCTGAACTCGCTGGACGAGCAAATCGTGGCCATCACCACGGACTACGTCAACCTGACGCAGGGTCGCGCGACGATCGATTTCGGCACCCGGTACTATGCGACGCCCGACATCGCCTACGTGTCCGACAACACGCTCTTCGGCTACTTCGCGCCGATCTCCGGCCGCCGCTACCGCTTCGAGATCCAGCCGGCGGTCGGTGACTTCCGCTGGATCGGCTACCTGGGGGACTATCGGCGTTACGACCCGATCATCTTCAACAAGCTGATCGTCGCCACCCACCTGGCGGCGTACGTGAAGACGGGGCGCGACGCCGACAGCACCCGGCAGTACATCGCGTACAGCCAGGCGGTGCGCGGCTATGACGGCAGCAACTTCCTGATCGATCCCACGGAGTGCGTCAACGTCGGCAAGACCTCCGACTACTGCAACCCGGCCGTCGGCAGCAGCGCATACTACGGCAGCGTCGAGATCCGCGCGCCGTTCTACCGCGGCGGCCAGGGCACGGTGATCCCGGTGCCGCCCATCGAGTTGTTCGCCTTCGTGGACCTGGGCAGCACCTGGTTCACGGGACAGACGGTGGTGTTCGCCGACCAGACGCACTACGATCCGCTCCTCACGCGCGGCTTCCTCTGGGCCAACGGCTTTGGCGCGCGCGTCAATCTCTTCGGCGCGGCCATCATGAGCTGGGCCTGGGTGATCCCGCACGATCTCGGACTGCACCCGTACATCCAGTTCTCGCTGTACGCTCCATTCTAACGGCGGCGCGCGCGCGGCTTGTTCCGCGCGCGCGCTCCCGGTAGCTTGTGCACGTGCGCACGTTGCTGATGGCGCTGGGCCTCGCGCTGGCCGCGTGCGGCCGCACGGAGCGCATTCCCCCCGCGGCCGGCGTCCCAGCCAGCGCCCGGCGCGGCCCGGACCTCTTGGTCCTTCGCGCTCCCCGCAGCGGCGGACCGGTGCGCGTCTTCGCCTACCCGCGCCTTGACTCGCTCATCTGGACCTCCACCGCCAAGGCGCCGCCGCTCGATCGGATCCTCGGATTCGACGACGCCGCGGGCACGGTGCTGTCGGAATCGGACAAGGGCTATCCCGTACGCATCGATCTCCGCCTCGGCACGGTGACCACGGACGAGACGCCGCGACTCCGCGCGCTCTCCACCGCCGACGGCGCCACGGCGTTCGGCGTCGCCCCGAACGGCGGCGTCGTGCGCACTACGCCCAGCGGCGTCTGGTCGTTCAAGCCGCCGGCGCCCGCGCGCGACGTGCTGCCGCAGCCGGACGGCCAGCTGCTCATCCTCGCCGACCGGCCCGGCGGCGTGGTGCTCTGGTCGGTGCGTCCCCCCGATTCCATCATGGGCGACAGCGCGGTGCTCCCGCCGATCTCGCGTGCCCTGCGCACTCCGGTGGGCGACCGCGTGTACTTCACGGGCGGACGTTGGCTGCTGGCCGTGCGCGTGCGTGGACTCGATTCCCTGCCCGCGATCGAGCTGCCCCGCCCCGCGAACGCGATGGTGACCACGCCGAGCGGCGACCGCCTGTTCGCGGCGCTCGACTCGCTCCCCGAGATCCTCATCCTGGACCGGTACACGGGCAAGACGACGGCCACGCTCACGCTGCCGGCGCCGGCGCTGTCGCTGCGCATGGATCCCTTCGGCCGCGTGCTCCTCGCGCGCATGGAGGGTGACAGCATCGCGGTGGTCGCGCTCGGCACCGATCGCGTGATCGGCGTGGTGGGCAGTGCGTGGCGCGTGGACCTGCCGGCCGTCGCGCCGAACGGATGGATCGCGCTCGCCGCGGGGAGCGATGTGCAGTTCGTGGACGGCGATTCGCTGCGCCCGGCCGCGCGCGTCACCGGCGGCGCGAAGGATCTCTGGGCCTTCCTGCACTGGAACGGTTTCCGGCCGCGCGCCGCGGGACTCGACGAGCCGGTCACCTTTCCCGAGGACACCGTCGTGCCGCACGACAGCACGAATCCGTTCGCCGAGGTGCCGGGCGATACCATGCGCCGGCCCGCGGACACGACTCTTCACACCGCACCGCCTCCCGCCGCGGCCCCGCCGGCGCCGCCGCCCGCGCCCGCGCCGGCGCGCGACACCGCGCCACATGGTCCGCAGTTCACCATCCAGTTCGCCGCCCTGCGCACCGACTCGTCCGCGCGCGTCGCCATGCGCGCGATCCACGTCACCGGCGCGACGCCGCGGGTGGTACCCAACGCGCACGATGGAGTGATAACGTACCGGGTCGTGATCGGCCCGTTCCCGACGCGCGAAGAAGCCGAGCGCATCGCCCGCACCGCGGGAATGTCCTACTGGATCTACGAGGGCTCGCCCTGAGATGACCACGCCGCCATTCGACGAGCCGATGCTCTCCCCCTGGGAGGAGGAAGGGCGCCGCCAGGCCGCGGCGCTCGACGGCTGCGGCTTCGTGCTCGTGGTGGGCGGCGATCCGCTCGCGGCGGCAGAGCTCGCGCTCGGCATCGGCCGCGTGCAGGCGCGCCGGCGGCGCGTGGTGGTCGCCGATGCGGTGGGCGAGCTCGGACCGATCGATGACCTCGGGCCGATGGACGCGCCGTACGGGATCGCCGACGTCTTCGTCCGCGGCCTGCCGCTCGAGCAGGCGGCGCACGCGGTGGACGCCGCGGGGAATTTCCACGTGCTGCCGAGCGGGCCCGCGCCGCTCGACCACGGCGCCGTGCTGCGCAGCGCGCGCTGGGAGGGACTGTCCACGGAATTCCGCGAGGCGGATGCGCTGCTGCTCGTCGTCGTGCCCAATGAAGAGCCGGCGGTGGACGCGCTGCTGCCGCTCGTGGATGGCGTGGTGCTGCTGGGGCGCGTGCAGCCGCTCGTGGGCGCGCGCGTGCTGCTCTACGTGCGCGGCCCGGGCTCCGGCGGCCACGACATGGAGCGCGTCACCGGCACGATCAGCGCGCTGCAGCTGCCGCAGCATGACACCGAGAAGGTCGCAACGCGCGGGCGCGCCAGCACGATGCGTACGGTGGCGCCGCCCCCGCCGCGCCGCTCGAGCTGGCCCGCGTGGCTTGGCGTGCTCGCCGTGATCGCGCTGGTGGGCGGCGGCCTCTGGCGTTCGGGCCTCTTCCACCGCGCGACCGTGACGGACTCGGCGACCGCGGTGCTGCCGCCCGACGACGGGACCGCCGGCGCGATCGATTCGTTCATCGTCCCGGAGAGCACCGGCGCCGCACCGCCCGCGCCGCCGCCGCTGGCGCCCCTCCCGGCGGGCACCGCCGCGACGGCGACGACGCCCGCGATGCTCCTCGCGCAGCGCGCCGCCGCCGCGGCCGCCGACTCCAACGCGCGCGCCGCGGGATTCGCCGTCGAGATCGCGGTCACGAACAATTCTACGAGCGCGAACGCGCGCCTGGAAGACGAGATGCTGAAGAACCTGCCCGCGCTCACGATCGCGCCGTTGGCCGAGCCGGATGGGAACAAGACCTTCCACGTGATCGCCGGCGCGTTCACACAGCGCGCCGGCGCCGATTCCCTGCTCGCGTCGCTCGTCGCGAACGGCGCCATGATCAAGGGCCAGGGCAAGGTCACGCGCCTCCCGTTCGCGGTGCTGCTGCAGAGCGCCGTCACGCGCGATGAAGCATCTTTCTATAGCGCGGCGTACCGGTCGAAAGGGTTCGCCGTGTATTCGCTGATGGCGGGCGATGGCCGGATGCGGCTTTATGCCGGCGCCTTCGAGCGCGCGGAGGACGCGGTGCTGCTCGCTGCGGCGCTGCGCGCCAACGGCGACGCGCCGATCGTAACCTACCGGATGGGGAGATTGCCCTAGTGCGGCTGACGAAGCTCGAGATCCACGGATTCAAGTCGTTCGCGGACCACACGCACCTCGACTTCGAGGCGGGCGTCACCGCGATCGTCGGTCCCAACGGGTGCGGCAAGTCGAACGTCTCGGATGCGGTGCGCTGGGTGCTCGGCGAGCAGCGTCCGCGCCTGCTGCGCGGCCTCAAGATGGAAGAGGTGATCTTCCAGGGCTCGTCGGCGCGCCGCCCGGTGAACATCGCGGAGGTCTCCCTTCACTTCTCGAACGAGGACGGCGTGCTGCCCGTCGCGTTCAAGGAAGTGGTGATCTCGCGCCGCCTCTCGCGTTCGGGGGAGAGCGAGTATCTGCTCAATCGCGCGCCCTGCCGCCTGCGCGACATCCACGATCTCGTCTCGGGCACCGGGCTCGGCGCCGACGCGGGCGTCGTGATCGAGGCGCGCATGATCGACGCGCTGCTCTCCGACCGCCCTGATGACCGCCGCGAGCTGTTCGAGGAGGCCGCGGGCGTCGCGCTCTACCGCGACCGGCGCCGCAGCACCGAGCGCCGCCTCGAGGAGACGACCGTCGACCTCGCGCGCCTCGACGATCTCATTGGCGAGGTGCAGAGCCAGGTCCGGTCGCTCTCGCGCCAGCGGAAGAAGGCGGAACGGCACGTGGAGCTCAACGCGCAGCGGTTCAATCTCGAGCTGACGCTCGCGTCGCGCGACATGGCGAGCTGGCGCGATGAGCTGGCGCGCCTCGAGGTGACCGTCGCGGCGCAGCGCGCCCGCGCCCCCGAGGCGGAGCGCGACGTGACCGCGGCCGAAGCGGCGCGCGAGGCCGCCTACGCCGCGCGCGGCGGCGCCGAGACGCGCCGCGGGGATCTCGCCCGCTCGGTGAACATGCAGCAGCAGGATGTGATGCGCCTCGAGAGCGAGCTGCGCGTGGCCGAGGAGCGGCAGCGCAACGCGAGTGCGCGCCGATTGCGCGCGGAAGAGGAACGCCGCCAGGGCGAGCAGCTCAATCTGCAGCTCGGCACCGACCGCGAGCAGGCGCTGAGTGCGCGCTCGGGCGTGGAAGCCGAGGTGGAAGAGGCGCGCCGCGCGCTCGCGGCGCGGCAGGGCGCGGAGGAGCAGGCGCGCGTGCAGGTGGCCGCGGCCCGCGCCGCATTCGATGACCTGGAGCGCGCGGCCGCCGCCGCGCGCGACGATGCACGGCGCGTGTCGCTGGACCGGGAGAGCGCGGACCACGAGCGCGGCGAGCTGTCGGGCCGCGCGTCGGCCGCGGCCGCCGAGCGCGCGCAGCACGAGGAAGCGCGCGCCGCCGCGATGGCGGAGCTCAAGGGCGCCGAGAAGGATCTGGATGAAGCCACCGCGCGCGCGCTCGGCGCGGCGGCGGGGCTCGCCGCCGCCCGCGCGCACGCCGACCAGGCGCGCGCCCGCGATGCGTCGGCCCGCGGCGCCCTGCTCTCCTCGGAGGAACAGCTCGCCGCGCTGCAGGGGAAGTCGAACGCGCTCGAGGCGCTCGAGCGCGATCGCGTGGGACTCGCGCCCGCCACGGCGCGGCTGCTCGAGGACCGCGCGAGCTTCGGCGAAGGCGCGATCATCGGCCCGCTCTCCGATTTCATCACCGCGGGCGCGCAGTCCGCGACGCTCATCGAACGGTTCCTGGGCAACACGGTGCACGCGGTGCTGGTGCGCGACCGCGCGGTGGCGGATGCCGTGCGCGAATGGCACGCGCGCGTGAATCCGGGCTCGCTGCTCCTGCTGCCGCTCGACGGCCAGATGTTCGCCGACATGGACCGTGGCACGCTCGCCGCGCGCGTGGACGCCGCGGAGATCGCGCGCACGTGGGTGAAGAACCTGCTCGGTCATGTGCGCGTGACCGATGACGGCGCCGCGTTCGTGGACGCGCGCGGCGCCATGTGGCTCCCCGGCGACGCCGGCGGTCCCGGCCCGCTGCGCCGCCGCGCCGAGCTCGTCGCGCTGCGCGAGCAGCTCGGCACCGCGGCCGCGGCGCGCGATGCCGCGCAGGCGCAGGCCGAATCCGCGCGCGCCGCGCTCGACGCCGCGGAGCGCGCCGTGTCCGCGGCCACCGATGCGGCCGACACCGCGCAGCACCATGCGCGCGACGCCGCCGACGCGCGCGCCGCGATCGAGCTGCGCGCGCGCCGTCACGAGAAGGAATTGGCCACCACCCAGGCGCTCGCCGCGCGCATCGCCGAGCGCCACGCCGAACTGGGTGCGCGGCTCACGGCGCTCGAGAGCGAGGCCGGCCGCGCCGCAGCGGCCATCGCCGATCGCGCCGCCGCGCTCGACGCCGCGCGCGATGCGCTCGCCGCCGCCGAGAAGCGCCAGGATGCCGCGCGCGAGGACCGCACGCGGTGGCAGGTGGAGCAGGCGCAGGCCGAGGGCCGGCTGCAGGTGGCGCTCGATCGCGAGCGCCGCCTCGCCACCGAGGTCGCCACCGCCGACCAGCGCGTGGCCGCGCTCGCCGCCGAACTCGCCGAGATCCAGCAGGCCGACCGCGAGCTCGCGACGCGCATGACCGAGTGGCAGGTGCAGGCCGAGGCCCGCCGCGCCGCGCTGGCCGGCGACGAGAAGCAGCTCAAGGACGCCGAGCACGCCGTGCGCGACGCCGACAGCAAGTTGCAGGAGATCGAGCACGCGCTGGACGCCGCGCGCCACGCGGCCACCGCGCTCGCCGATGAGCTGCATCAGGCCGAGCTGCGCTACACCGAACTGTCGGGGCGGCGCACGGCGATCAAGGAGCGGCTCGAGGCCGAGTGGCGCCGCCCGCTCGACGACATGTTCGCGCAACTCGCGCCGGTGGAGATGGACGACGAGACGCTGCGCGCCGAGGTGGGCCGCCTGCGCGACGAGCTCGAGGCGATCGGCCCGGTGAACGCGCTCGCCGTGGAGGAGCACGACGAAGAAGTGAAGCGCCTCGACTATCTCACCACGCAGCGCGCCGATCTCGTGAGCGCGAAGAATTCCCTGCACCAGGCGATCCGCGAGATCGACGCCACCGCGCAGGCGCTCTTCCTGGAGACCTTCGCGCAGGTGCGCGAGAACTTCCGCCAGATCTTCCTGACGCTCTTCGGCGGCGGCGACTGCGACCTGCGCCTCGAGGATCCCGACCGGCCGCTCGAATGCGACATCGAGATCCACGCATCGCCGCGCGGCAAGCGCACGCAGCGCATCCATCTGCTGTCGAGCGGCGAGCGCGCGCTGGTCGCGCTCTCCCTGCTCTTCGGGATCTTCCTCACGAAGCCGAGTCCATTCTGTCTCATGGACGAAGTGGACGCGCCGCTCGATGACGCGAACGTCGGGCGCTTCGTGAAGATGCTCAACCAGTTCAAGACGAAGACGCAGTTCATCGTGATCACGCACAATCCGCGCACCACCACCGCGGCCGCGGACGCGGTGTACGGCGTCACGATGCAGGAGCCGGGCGTGTCCAGCTTCGTGAGCGTGCGGATGCGCGGCGAGCCGGTGGACGAGTTCATCGAGGGTGAGGCGACCGCGAAGCCCGGCGACCCGCGCCGGCGCCCGCCCGCCGTGCCAGAGAGCGAGGCCCGGGCGTAGCGTCCGGCGCTGCACACATTGCGCCTCACCACGATCGGCACCGGCACGGCGAGCCCTAGCCCGCAGCGCGTGAACGCCGCGCACCTCATCGAGGGCGGCGACGTGCGCCTGCTCATCGACTGCGGCAGCGGCGCCGTGCACCGCATGGCCGGCCTGGGCGTCGACTGGCTCGGCATCACGCATCTCGCCTTCACACACTTCCACCCCGATCACACGCTGGACCTTACCACGCTCTTCTACGCGTGGCGGTACGGCACCCTGCCCGCGCGCTCGGCGCCCCTGGCCGTCCATGGGCCCCCGGGCACCGTCGCCCTGTTCGAGCGCTTCGCCGCGCTCTACGGCGAGACCCTCGCCGCCCCGCCGTGGCCCATGGAGATCACCGAGATCCCCTTCGGGGGCGGCGCGGAGCTGGGCAGCGGGGTACGAATGGACACCCTGAAGGTTCCCCATACCGAGGAGAGCGTGGCATATTCCATAGCACGCGGGAGCCGCCGGATCGTGTTCACGGGCGACACCGGCGAGAGCGACGCGCTCGGCGATTGGGCGCGTGGCTGCGACGTGCTCCTGGCGGAATGCTCGCTGCCCGACGCGATGGCGATGCCGATCCATCTCACCCCATCGAGGTGCGGGACGCTGGCGGCGCGCGCGATGCCGGGCATGCTGGCGCTCACGCATTTCTTCACGGTGGTGGAGCAGGAAGACATTCGCGCGGCGATCGCGCCGCGGTTCGGCGGCCCCGTGACGCTCACGGTGGACGGCTGGTTCACTGAGATCGAGGAATAGCATGCTGGTCGTGATGAAAACCGGGGCGAAGCCGGCGGAGATCGAAGCCGTCGTTCGCGTGATCGAGGAGATGGGCTACGAGGCGCGCCCGATGCCGGGCGCGCAACGCACCGCGGTGGGACTCGTCGGCAACGACGGCCGCGTGGACGCGTCGCGCATCGAAGCGCTGTCGGGGGTGGCGCAGGTCATCCACGTCACGCAGCCCTACAAGCAGGTGTCGCGCGAGTGGAAGGCCGAGAGCACGATCGTCACGATCGGCGGCACGGTGCACGTGGGCGGCACGGAAGTGCCGATCATCGCCGGCCCGTGCTCGGTGGAGAGCGAGGAGCAGATCGTGACCGCGGCGCGCGATGGTGCGCGCGGCGGGCGCGGCGGCGCTGCGCGGCGGTGCGTTCAAGCCGCGGAGCTCGCCATACTCATTCCAGGGACTCGGCAAGAAGGGGCTGGAATTGCTGGCGCTGGCGCGGCAGGAGACGGGCCTCGCCATCGTGACCGAAGCGATGGACGAAGAGGGCGCGGAGCTGGTGGCCGAGTACGCGGACTGCATCCAGATCGGCGCGCGGAACATGCAGAACTATTCGCTGCTCAAGTTCTGCGGCACGTTGAACAAGCCCGTGCTGCTGAAGCGCGGCCTTGCGGCCACGATCCAGGAGCTGCTGCTGAGCGCGGAGTACGTGCTGGCGAGCGGGAATCCGAATGTGATCCTGTGCGAGCGCGGCGTGCGCACCTTCGACAACGTGGCGCGCAATATGTTCGACCTCACGGCGATCCCGATCGTGCAGCAGCTGTCGCACCTGCCGATCATCGCCGATCCGAGCCATGGCACGGGGATCCGCGACAAGGTGATCCCGATGGCGCGCGCGGCGGTCGCCGCGGGGGCGAACGGCGTGATGGTGGAGGTGCATCCGAATCCCGAGCGGGCGCTGTCGGACGGCGCGCAGTCGCTCTATCCGGAGCAGTTCGCGCAGCTGGTGGGCGAGCTGCGGTTGATCGCCGCGGCGATCGGGCGGACGATCACGCCGGCGCCGGCGCTCGCGGCGGCGGGCGCCCGATGAACCGCGCCGTCGCCGGCGCGGCATTCGCGCTGGCGGCGCTCGTGGGGGCGAGTGGCGCGCAGTCGGCCACGGCCACGCTCGAGCGCGCGGCCGCCGTCTATGCGAAGATGCGAACGGCCAAAGTGAGCTTCACGCAAACGGTGGACAACCCGCTCACCGGCCACGGCGTCGATTCCAAGGGCGAGATGCTGCAGCGGCTGCCGGGACGCTACGCGGTGAGCTTCACGCAGCCGGCCGGCGACCGCATCGTGTCCGACGGCAAGGCGGTGTGGATCTACCTGCCGAGCACGAATCCCGGCCAGGTGATCCGCATGACCGTGGGCGAGGGGGGCGCGAAGATCCCCGATTTCACGACGTGGCTGGTGGATTCACCCACCCAGCGTTTCGTCATCACCGACGGCGGCACGGCGGTGATCGGCGGCCATGCGACGCACATCGTGGGCCTCACGCCGCGCGGCCGCAACGCGCCCTTCGCCTTCGCGAGACTCTGGATCGACGACGCCGACGCGATCGTGCGCCAGTTCGAGACCAAGGATGCGAACGGCAGCATGCGCCGCGTGCGGATCGATGCGATCCAGATGAATGTGCCGGTGAGCGACGGGAATTTCATCTTCACGCCGCCGGCGGGCGTGAAGGTGTACGACCAAGGCGCGGCGAACTAGACACTTCTGACGGCGAGAGTGACGACGCTGACGGCGAGGGTGACGACGCTGACGGCGCCTGTGATCGTTGACGTGTGGCAACGGCCGCGGCGTGCGTAGTTGCTACACGTCAACGATCACAGGCGCCCCCAGCGGTGTCACCCTCGCCGTCAGCGGTGTTACTCTCGCCGTCAGCCGTCAGCTCGTGCCCCTGAGCACCGCCGTGATCTCCGCGAGCTTGGCGGGATCGGTGCCCGCCTTCCTCGCGAGGTCCACCGCCGCGAGCGACAGCGCGCGATAGAGCGCGAGCAGCTCCGGCGTCGCCGCGAGCGCGGCCAAATGCCGCCGCACGGTCTCGGCATCGCCACGCACGATCGGCCCGGTGAGCGCCTGCGCGCTCGGCTTCGCGCGCACGTTGTCCGCGCCAGCGGAGAAGAGCGGCATGAGCGCGGCGCGCGCATCGTCCGCGCCGATCCCGATCTGCGCGAAGAGCGCTTCGCCGCTCGCCATCAGCAGCGCCGGGAAGTTCGACGCGAACACCGCGGCCGCGTGGTACCGCACCTTCTCGCCCGCGGGGATCTCGAGCGTCCGCGATCCCAGCGCCGCCGCGAGCGACTGCGCCGCTTCTCGCGCGCGCGCGTCGCCATCCAGGCCGAACCACGCTCTCCCGATGCTCGTCGCGGCGCGCGCCGGATCCGTGAACGCGAGCAGCGGGTGCATCGTGCCGCATGGGTGGCCCTGCGCGCGCAACGCGGCGAGCGCCAGGGGATCGGCGCTGCCGCTCGCGTGCAGCACCACCGCGCCCGGCGCCAGCGACGCGCTCACGAGCGAGGTCAGCACCTCTTCCAGCTGCGGATCGCGCACGGTGACGAGCACCACGGTGGCGCGCGCGATCGAGACGGGCAGCGGTCCCGCGGTGATCGCGTCGGGCCCACTCTGCGGCTTCCGGCCGTGCAGTCCGACCACATCCACCCCCGCCGCCTTCCACGCGCGCGCGAGCGCGGTGCCGACGCGGCCCGCGCCCAGCACGAACACGCGCTCACTCACGGCGCCGCCGGAACGTCTTCGTGTCTCGCCGCCCGCTGCTCGGCCGCGCGCGTGAGCAGGTCCTTCTCGCTCTGCGCGCCCGCGGCGAGCGCGAGCGCCTGCGTCACCACGCGGTCGTCGTCGAGCCGCTTGCGCCACGCCGCCTCGGCGCCGAGCGCATCGCGCGCGATCTCATCGCCCAGCATGCGGGAGATGGCCGCGGCCGCGGCATCGTATTGCGCGCGGCTCAGGTGCACCCCCTTCGCCTGCGCGCGCCGGAACAGATCGTCGCGCAT
This sequence comes from uncultured Gemmatimonadaceae bacterium, assembly GCA_963751275.1. GTDB lineage: Bacteria > Gemmatimonadota > Gemmatimonadetes > Gemmatimonadales > Gemmatimonadaceae > DATKOH01. The sequence continues at coordinate 42,013 of CAVVTZ010000010.1, forward strand.
CGCCGGCGTGATCGTGATCGCCGTGCCGCGCACCGCGCCGTCGCCGCGCGCCTGCGTCGCAACGTCCACCATCGCGTCGCGGAGCTTGGGCAGGTCGCGCCCCAGTTCGCGGATCAGCGCGAGCGTGCCGTCCGCGGAATCCTGCGGCGTCACGATGATGTCGGGGGTGATCCCGCCGCCGCCGTACACCGTGCGTCCGGCGTCGGTGCGATACGGCTTCCGCTGCGAGAGCGGGCGCTCGCGCAGCGTGTCGGTGTCCGTGGCGTCGCCCGGCTCAGGGTGCGGCCGCTGGATGCTGCGCCCGCTCGGCGTGAACCAGAGCGCCGTCGTGAGCCGCAGCGCGTGCTGCTCGCCCTCGAGATCGAAGATCGACTGCGCGCTCCCCTTCCCGTACGTGGTCGAGCCCATCACCACCGCGCGGTCGTGGTCCTGCAGCGCCCCGGCGACGATCTCCGACGCGCTGGCGCTCCCCTCGTCCACCAGCACGATCACCAGCAGGCCGGGCCAGAGCTGCGGATGCTCATCGCTGATCGTGACCGTGCTCGCCGGCGTGCGGCCGCGCAGCGACACCACCGCCTGCCCCTCGTCCAGGAACTCATCGCTCACGCCGACGCCCTGCACGAGCAGCCCGCCGGGGTCGCCCCGCAGGTCGAGCAGGATCGTGCGCGCGCCCGCAGAGCGCAGCCGCTCCACCGCGCGGCGCAATTCCACCGCGCTCGAGTCCGCGAACACCGCGAGCTGCACGTAGCCCGCGTCGCCCGTGAGCATCATCGCGTGGCGCACCGGGTTCAGATGGATCGCCGCGCGCGTGACGACGATCGGGATGTGTCCGGCGACGCCCGGCCGCTCCACGAGCAGCGTGACCTTGGTGCCCGGCGCGCCGCGTAGTCCGGCGCGCGCCGAGTCGGCGAGCCGCGCGCTCACCACCTTTCCATCGATCTCGAGGATCCGGTCGCCGGCGCGCAAGCCCGCGATCTCCGCGGGCGAGCCCGCCAGCGGCGCGATCACGCTCAGCCAGCCATCACGCACATCGATCTGCACGCCGAGCCCATCGTACTGGCCCGCGGTGGTCTCGGTCAGCCGCTTGAAGAGGCGCTCATCGAGGAGCGACGAGTTGGGATCGTGCAGCTCCGCGACCATCCCGGTGGCCGCCTTGGCGTAGAGGTCCGCCGGATCGAGGGAGTCCACGTAGTTGTCCTCGACGTGCGCGAGCACCTGGTCGAAGAGCGTCGCGCGCGCGACACCGCCGCCGGCCAGCGAACCGCGCAGCAGCTGGCCGCCGGCGAACATCACGACGGCGAAGAGCGCCAAGGCCGTGAGGGTGCGGCCGCGGGTCATTGGGCGGCCTCGAACGATGAGGGCCAGCGCGCCGAGAGCGCCGCGAGCACGCGGTCGAACACGGCACTCTCGTCGCCCGAGCCGTCGATCGCGACGATCGGGCCGCACTCCGGATGCGCGGCCTGCCACTCGGCGCCGGCGAAGAGCGTGAACGCCGCCGCCACGCGCTCGTGGAAGTCGGCGCCGGCCCGCTCGATCTTGTCGGCGTGGCCGCGCGCCGTGGCGCGCGCGTCGCGCACCGCGGCGTCGAGCGTGAACACCAGCGTCACATCGGGCACGAGGCCGCCCGTGGCGAGCGCATTCGCGGTGCGCACCGGCTCGAACGGCAGGCCGCGGCCGTGCACCTGGTACGCGTATGTCGAGAGGAAGAAGCGGTCCGCGAGCACGAACTCGCCGCGGTCGAGCGCGGGCCGGATCACGCGTTCCACCAGCTCCGCGCGCGACGCCATGAACAGCATCGCCTCGGCGCGCGGCGTGAGATCGGCGTGCTTGGGATCCAGGAGCCAGCGGCGGATGTCGTCGCCGAGCGCCGTGCCGCCGGGCTCGCGCACCGCGGTGTGGGCCACGCGGTTGCGCGCGAGCCACGCGGTGAGGCGCGCGAGTTGGGTGGTCTTGCCCGCCCCCTCCGGCGCCTCGAACACGATGAGCCGCCCGGGCGTGTTGCTCACCCCAGCGTGATGATCGGGCTCGCCGCGCCGCGTCGGATCCCGTCCAGGATCCACTCGTTCACGCGCGCCATGAGCTTGTCGAAGTTCTCCTGCGCCACCATCACGGCCTGGTACACGGGGCTGCCCTGCACCTTGAGGAGCAGCTCGTCCAGCTGCTGCTCCATCGCCTCGGTGGGCTGCTCGCCGCGCTCGATCATCGCCTGCGCGTCCCGGCGGATCTGCTCCATCTGCTTCAAGACGGCCACGGCATCGGTGTTCGCCGTGAGCGCTTCGTTCGCGCGCTTCACCGCCTGGTATTCGCTGCTCTGGCCGATCAGCCGGCCGATCTCCTTCGCACGGTCCTCGAGCACGTCACTCCTCTCCTCGTCTCGCCAGCAGGAAGCGTTCCCGTCCCGCGAGATCGAGTCTCACGGACACGTCGCGGTAATGGCCGTCGGCGAGGGCGAGCTCCGCCGCCAGCGATGCGCGCCGGCTGTCGACTTCGAGCGCCAGCAGGCCGCCCGCCTCGAGCACCGTGTGCGCCCCGTGAATGATACACGCGATGTCGCGCATTCCGGAGTCCTCGGCGAAGAGCGCCACCGGCGGCTCCCAGTCGCGCACCGACGCGGGCAGCGCGCCCGCTTCGCCGCTGCGCAATGTAGGGCGGATTGGACGCCACCGCGCGCGCGCGCACGCCGGCGAGCGGCGCGAGCCATTCACCCGCGCGGAATTCCACCGGGCAATTCAACATCGGCGCGCAGGCCGCGGCGTTCGCGCGGGCCACGGCGAGCGCGCCATTGCTAATGTCGGTCGCGATCACGCGCGCGAACCGGCCCTCCTGCGCCAGCGCGAGCGCGATCGCCCCGCTGCCGGTGCCGAGGTCCACCGCCGTGCCGCCGGATTCGTCCGTCATCTCATCCAGTACGCGTTGGACCAGTTCCTCGGTTTCGACGCGAGGGATCAGCACGCGCTCATCGACGGCGAGCGTGAGGTGCCGGAAGGCGGCGCGGCCCACCGCATAGGCGAAGGGCGCACCGTTCGCCCGGCGCGCGGCGGCGGCGCGCATGGCGGCGGCGTGGTCGGCGCTCACCGACTCGCCCGCGTGCGACGCGGCCCAGAATCGCGGCGCATCGAGCAGCGCAGCCACGATGTCCGCGGCCTCGCGCTTCGCCTCGGGAATGCGCGCGGCCGTCAGGACGGCGGCGAGTTCCTCCACCAGTGGCGATACCGCGGCGCCGCTCGCGTCAGTCGGCGCCACCGAGCTTCTCCTCGACCTCGGCCATCGCGAGCGCCTCGATGAGCGGATCGAGCTCGCCCTCGAGCGTGCGCGACAACTCGTGGATCGTGAAATTGATCCGGTGGTCGGTGACGCGGTTCTGCGGAAAGTTGTAGGTGCGGATCTTGGCCGAGCGGTCGCCGGTGCCCACCTGCGTCTTCCGCATGCGCGAGCGCTCGGCCTCCTGCTCCGCGAGCCGCGCGTCGAGCAGGCGCGCGCGCAGCACTTCCATGGCCTTGAGCTTGTTCTGCAGCTGCGACTTCTGGTCCTGCTGGCTGACCACGAGGCCGGTGGGGATGTGCGTGATGCGCACCGCGCTGTCGGTGGTGTTCACGCTCTGGCCGCCGGGGCCGGACGAGCGGAAGACATCGATGCGAGGTCCTTCTGCTCGATCTTGATGTCGACCTCCTCGGCCTCGGGCAGCACGGCGACCGTGGCGGCCGAGGTGTGGATGCGCCCCTGCGCCTCGGTGGCGGGCACGCGCTGCACGCGGTGCACGCCGCTCTCGCGGCGGAGCCGGCCGAACGCGGCGTCGCCCTTCGACCTTGAAGATCGCTTCCTTGATCCCGCCCAGCGCGCCCTCGGAGCGTTGCAGCAACTCGACCTTCCAGCCCTGCCGCTCGGCGTAGCGCGTGTACATGCGCACGAGGTCGGCGGCGAAGAGTGCGGCTTCGTCGCCGCCGGTGCCGGCGCGGATCTCGAAGATGGCGGGGCGGTCGTCGAGCGGATCGCGCGGCACAAGGAGCGGCGGCAGCTTCGCTTCGATCTCGGCGATCTCCGCGGAGAGGCGGTCGTTCTCGGCGCGCGCTTCGGCGGCCATGTCGGCGTCGGCGGCGGTGAGCAGCTCCGCCAGCTGCGCGCGCTCGCTCTCGGCGCGCGCGAGGCGGCCGGCGAGTTCGGCTATGGGGGTGAGGCGCCGGTGCTCCCGGCCGAGTTCGGCGATCCGGCCGGAGTCGCGGGGCCCGACCGGATTCGCCAGCTCGCGCTCGATCTCATCGAAGCGCGCGAGCGCCTGCGCGAGGAGATCGCGGAGGCTCAGCTCTCCCTACCGTACTTCTGACGGAAGCGTTCGACGCGACCCGCGGTGTCCATCAGCTTCTGCTTGCCGGTGTAGAACGGGTGGCAATTCGAGCAGACGTCGGTATGGATCTCGCCCTGGGTCGAGCGGGTGGTGAACGTGTTGCCACAAGCGCACTTGACGACGGCGGTGGCGTAGGTGGGATGGATTTCCTTCTTCACTTTGGGTTCCTCGAGGATTTCGGGTAGCCGCGTAATATACCGACTTTCTAGGCCCGAATTCAACCCCGAAGGCCGTGAGGCGTGAGGCGTGCGGCGAACGGATCGAACAGCGTGAGGCGCGACCCGAACGCCGTGAGGCGCACCCGAACGCCGTGAGGCGCGACCCGAACGCCGTGAGGCGCGACCCGAACGCCGTGAGGCGTGAGGCGTGCGGCGAAGGGATTGTACAGCGTGAGGCGCGCCCCGCTCACCGTGAGGCGTGAGGCGAGGAGTCACTCCGTCGCACGCCACTCGCCTCACGGGGTTCGGGGTGCGCCTCACGCCTTATGCAGGAGTTCCTCGCACGCCTCACGCCTCACGGGGTTCGGGGTGCGCCTCACGCCTTATAAGCAGGAGTTCCGTCGCACGCCTCACGCCTCACGGGGTTCGGGGTGCGCCTCACGGCCTTCGGGTCGCCACTTCCGCCCCTAAGGCGGCGTTTCGTTCTTTGACAGTGCAACCCGCCAGCCGTAAGTTGGCACGGCCTAATTAATCCTCATTTCCGCGATGGTTCTCATGCGTATCCCCTCGTCGGCGTTCGCCGGGATCCTGGCTGCGGCCGGAGCCATCGGCTGTGCCGGGAAGCCCGCCCTCGAGCCGATCTCGCCCGCCTCGGCAGTGGAGCAGCTCGGCGCGGCGACGATCGCCTTTGCGGCCGATCCGGGGAACCCGAGCCTGCGCGTGGCCTACGGCCGTGCCCAGTACCTCTCCAACCAGGACGTGGCGGCACGCCGGACGCTGGAACCCCTGCTCGCGACCGGCGGTTCCACGGGAGCGGACGCGAACCTGTACGCCGGCGCCGCGGCGCAGCGGATGGGCAACCTGGCCGATGCGCGCGTCGACTATCTGCGCTACCTCTCGATCGCCGGGAAGAACCAGGATGTCGAAGCGCGGCTGGGCGATATCGCGCGCCAGGAGGCGATGCTGTCCGCGCAGCAGTCGATCAAGAACGAGCAGCTTCTGAATCCCGCGACCTTCCCCGCGTCGGCGGTCGGCGTCTCGCCGCTGGTCGTGCCGCAGAGCGACACCACGCTCGCGCCGCTCGGCTACGGCGTCGCGGACCTGCTCATCGCCGATCTCAGCATCAGCCCGCAGTTGCAGATCGTGGACCGCGTGCGCGTGGACGCCGTGCTCCGCGAGCTCGAACTCTCGAAGAGCGGCCGCACCGACACGACCTCGGCGCCGGCCCTGGGCAAGCTCGTCGGCGCGAGCCGCATGGTGAACGGCGAGATCCGCTCGGGCCTCAAGAATCACATCACGATGGACGCCCAGGTCACGAGCGTGGAGCGCGGCGCCATCGTCGGGAAGCCGGTATCGGAGCAGACGGCGATGGTCGAGATCCTCGACGGCGAGAAGCGTCTCGCGCTGCAGCTGTTCGGTGAACTGGGCGTCACGCTCACGCCGGCGCAGATGCAGGCGGTGCGGAAGCGTCCCACGCGGTATCTCTCCGCCTTCCTCGCGTACTCGCGCGGCGCCGCCGCGGAGGCGCAATGGAATCTCGACGCGGCCGAGTCGTACTACGTAGGCGCGCTCTCGATCGATCCCGGATTCATCCTGGCGCAGCAGCGCCTCGCGGCGGTGCGTTCGAGCAGCGGCCGGCCGCGCGCGCACGATCTGCCGATCGATCCGGACAACTGGAGCCAGAACATCCTGGGCGGCGTCACGCAGGGGATCAATCCAAGTCCCGGCGACGTGGTCGGTTCGGCCGGCAACACGACGAACGCGCCGCTCGACGCCGCACTCACCGCGGCGTCGCAGGGCACGATCATCATCATCATCGGAACGCCCTAATGCCCTTCGGACGTCCGGCCGGCGCCGCCATCGCGGCGCTCTGCCTGTTCGCCGCCGCGCCGCGCGCGGCCGCTCAGCTCCCCTTCGACGGGAAGACGGGATTCACCGTCGCGCCCGTGTATCAGCAGTGGAGCTTCGGCTGCTGCTCGAGCGACACCGTGCCCGCCTCGCTCAAGAGCGCGCAGGAACTCACCGTGCCGCTCGCCGGCGCGTTCGCGATCGGCAAGCGCGTGCTGATCGACGGCTACGTCGCGTACGTGAGCGGCTCCGCCACCTCGCGCGACTCGGCCAACCTCCCCTCGCAGACCGTGCGCGTGAACGGCTTCACCGACATGACCGTGCGCGCCGGATTCCGGCTGCACGGCGACGACGCGATCATCACCGCGGGCGTCAACCTACCGACGGGGCTCACGAACCTCGACTCCTCGCAGTTCGGCGCGATGCGCGTGCTCGGCTCGCCGGTGCTCGCGGCCGCGTCGCCGGTGCTCGGCAGCGGCTTCGGTTTCACCGTGGGCGGCGTGTACGCGAAGAAGATCTCGGGCTGGGCCTGGGGGCTGGGCGCCTCGTATCAGTACCGCACCCAGTACTCGCCCATGCAGGCGGCGGCGCTCGGGCTCGGCACGTCGGTCACCAACGTGGAGCTCGCGCCGGGGTCGGCGTTCCGCGTGTCGGTGGGCACCAATGGATTGGTCGGCTCGGGGGCGATGGCCTTCAGCTTCGCGGGCACGTTCTACACGCAGGACAATCTGACCCGCACGCTGCCGGGCGACACCATACTCCAGACGCAGGTGACGCTCGGGCCGATGCTGCAGGGCGAATGGCGCTGGCGCACGCAGGCGCCGGGTTTCCGCACGCTCAACGTGTTCGCGTACGATCGCTACGTGTCGCGCTACACGAGCGCGGGCAAGACCGTGCCCGGCACGAACGGGAATTTCCTGTACTTCGGCGTGAACGGGATCACGCCGCTGAACCCGGACGTCGGGCTCGTGACGCAGCTCCACGGGCGCTGGCTCACCGGGCTCACGATCGACAACACCCTCCCGACGGCGGCGACGTTCACGATGGGCGCCGGCGCGGGCGTCGGCTGGTTCGCCGGGTCGTTCGTGCTCACGCCGATGCTCGGCGCGGAGTTCGGGAACATCCAATCGGGCACGAACACGTTCGGCGTGAGCGAGTGGCAGTTCTCCTTCACCATAGGCAGCCGCTGAGCGACGCGCCGACGGCGGAGTTCCTCGCGACCGTCCCACTCCTGAGCGGCCTCGGCGCCGCGGAGCTGCAGCGGTTCGCCGGAGACGCGCGCGAGCGCGGCTATCCGAAGGGTACGGTCATCCTCTTCGAGGACGATCCCGGGGATTCACTCTTCATCGTGCGCGGCGGCCAGGTGAAGGTCGTCCTCGTGGGCGAGGACGGGCGGGAAGTGATCCTTGGCATGCTGGGCGTGGGCGCGCATTTCGGCGAGCTCTCGCTCATCGACAGCCGGCCGCGCTCCGCGCACGTGATCGCGGTGGAGGACTCGACGCTGATCGTGCTGCGCCGCGAGGATTTCCGCCGCCGCGTGGAAGAGTCGCCGGCGGTCGCGTGGGCGCTCATGCAGGAACTGTCGCGCCGCCTGCGGCGCGCCGACGAGCAGATCGGCAGCCTGGTGCTGCTGGATGTGGACGGGCGCATCGCGCGCCTGCTCCTCGACGCCGCGGGGGAAGGCGGCGCCGCGCTGATCGAGCGGCGGCTGACGCACCAGACGATCGCGCAGATGATCGGCGCGAGCCGCGAGACCGTCTCGCGCGCGATGCGCGAATTCCAGGAGCGCGGGCTGATCACCGTGGTGCGCCGGCAGATCTCGATCGCCGACCGTACGGGGCTCGAAGCGCTCGCGCAAGTGAAGGTGTGACGTGACGCTCTCGCTGCGCTTCTGGGGCACGCGGGGCTCCGTGCCGGCGCCGGGCGCGAATACGGTGCGCTACGGGGGCAACACGCCCTGTCTCGAGGTACGAACCGGCGCCGGCGCGCTGCTCATCTTCGACGCCGGCACCGGCATTCGCGAACTCGGCCGCACGCTCACGGCGAACGCCCACGGCGCGCCGATCATCGCGGACATCTTCCTGAGCCACGCGCACTGGGACCACATCCACGGACTCCCGTACTTCGCGCCGCTCTTCGCGCGCGGCAACCGCTTCACCATCTGGAGCACGCAGGCGCTGATGCCGGCCGTGGACCGCGCGGTGCGCGAGCAGAATGTCGCCCACGGTCTTCCCGGTGACGTTCGACGAGGTGGAATCCACCGTCGAATTCCGCGTGCTCGGCGACACGCACAAGGGCGACGGCTATCTGCTGCGCCCGCTGGCCGTGCGGCATCCCGGCGGCGCGATCGCGTACCGGCTCACCGCGGCGCGCGAGGGCGGGAAGTCGCTCGTGTACATTTCCGACAACGAGCTCGGCGATGCGCCGGGCTACGTGCAGGCGGCCGGCTGGCGCGACGAACTCGTGGCCTTCGCGCGGGGCGCGTCCTTGCTAGTACACGACGCCATGTACACCGTTGAAGAGTACGCGCGGCACCGCGGCTGGGGCCATTCGCACATCGGCCACGCCGTGGACCTCGCGGTGGACGCCGGCGTGGACCGGCTCGCCATCTTCCATCACAATCCGGAGCACAGCGACGCGGAGTTGGACCAGCTCGTTGAAACGGGGCGCGCCATGGCCAAGAAGCGGGGCGCATCCCTGGAGATCCTCGCGGCGGCAGAAGGACTCACTCTCACCGTCTAGCACTCGACGGAGGCGCACATGAAGGCGACTGTGGTGACGCGCAGCATACGGATCGCATCGGCGATGGCGGCCATGCCGGTGGTGGCCGCGTTGGCGGCGCTCGCGGCGGGAACGCTCGCGGCGCAGAGCGATACGCGCCCGACGATCGCCGTCGTGGCCTTCTCGAACGGCGCGCTCGGCCCGGCGCACGCGGAGCTGGATCCGCTGTCCGCGGGCATGCAGGATCTGCTCATCTACTCGCTCTCGGGGAACGCGAAGATCCGCGTCGTGGAGCGGGCCAACCTCCAGGCGCTGATCAACGAGCAGAACCTCGGCGCGAGCGGCCGCGTGGATGCGGCCACCGCGGCGCACCTGGGCAAGATCCTGGGCGCGGGCCACATGATCATGGGCGGGTTCATCACCGACACGCAGGGTGCGATGCGCATCGTCGCGCGCTCGGTGAACGTCGAGACGTCGCTCGTGGAGTACAGCACGTCGGTGGACGGGAAGCAGGCCGACGTGATGCTGCTGATCACCAAGCTCGCCGACCAGATCAATTCGGGACTCAAGCTGCCGGCGCTCGCGACCGGCACGAAGGAGGCGGCGATCGATCAGGCGAAGAAGGTGCCCTTCCAGGCGACGATGCTCTACTCGCGCGCGCTCGCGGCGAAGGATTCTGGCAACAAGGATGAAGCGGTGCAGCTGCTGCAGAAATCGCTCGAGGCTTTCCCGGACTTCGGCCCCGCGCAGCAGGAGCTCAAGAAGCTGCAGCCCCCGCCGAGCGGCACGGAGTAGCGCACGCCGTGCGCCCGTGAAGCCGCTGCTCATCGCGTCGGCTGAGACGCTCGCCGCCATCGCCCCGCTGCTCGGGGGCGATGGCGAAGTGGAGACGCGCGCCGCGGAGCGGTTCCCTTCGCCCTCGTCGCTCGATCCCGCGCGCGCGACGGTGATCGTGGCGGATCGTGCGCTGCTCAAGGGCGCGGATGCGGCGGCGGTGGCGGGCGCCGCCGAGCGGGCGGCGCTGCTGGGCGCGGGCGGTGCGCAGGATGCGGAGCCCACCGCCGACTGGCCCCGCGAGCGGCTCGCGGGATTCATCCCCGGCGGGGCGCGCCCCGGCCTCGCCGCGGCGCAGCTGCGCGGCGCGCTGCACACCGCCCGCGCGCTCGCGGCGGCGTATTCCGCGCGCGCGAATGAGGAGCAGCGCTCGCGCGAACTGCGCGAGCTGGCGCAGGTGGGCGCGGCGCTCTCCACCGAGCGCGATCCGCTCAAGCTGCTCGAGATGATCCTCTCGCAAGCGCGCCGCGTGACCAACAGCGACGCGGGCTCGATCTATCTCGTGGAGCGCGATGAGACCGACGCACCCCAGGCGCTGCGATTCAAGCTCGCGCAGAACGATTCGCTCACGGGCGTGCCGTTCAGCGAGTTCACCGTGCCCATCGATCACACGAGCCTCGCCGGCCACGCCGCGTCCACGCGCGAGCCGATGATCATCGACGATGTGTACCTGCTCCCATCGGGCGCGAGCTACAAGCAGAATCGCAGCTTCGACGAGCGCACCGGCTACCGCACGAAGTCGATGCTCGTCTTCCCCCTCACCACGCTGCGCGACGACATCGTTGGAGTGCTGCAGCTCATCAACCGGAAGCGCGACCCAGCGGTGAAGCTCACGAGCGCGGACGTCGCCGACCGCGAGGTGCTGCCGTACGATGCGCGCGCCGTGGAGCTCGTGGGCGCGCTCGCGTCGCAGGCCGCCGTCTCGCTCGAGAACTCCCTGCTCTACGAGGACATCGAGAAGCTCTTCGCCGGTTTCGTGACGGCGGCGGTCACCGCGATCGAGTCGCGCGACCCGACCACGGCGGGCCACTCCGGGCGCGTGGCCGATCTCACCGTGGGGCTCGCGCAGGCGCTCGAGCGCGGCGGCTCCGGGAAATACGCGGGCTTCACCTTCACGCGCGAGCAGGTGCGCGAGCTCCGCTACGCGAGCCTCCTGCACGATTTCGGCAAGGTCGGCGTGCGCGAGCAGGTGCTCGTGAAAGCGAAGAAGCTCTACGGCCCGACACTCGAAGCCATCCGCGACCGCGTCGGCTATCTCAAGCAGACCGCCGAACTCGAGTTCGAGCGCGCGCGCGCGGCCTTCCTGTCCGAGCACGGCCGGCGCGGCTTCGAGTCCCACGAGGCGGAGCTGCGCGCGCAGTTCGCCGCCCGCAACGCGGAGCTGGACCGCTTCCTCGCGTCGGTGCTCACGGCGAACGAGCCCAATCTCCTCGCCGAGACCGCCGCGGTGGATCTGCGCGAGTTCGGCAGCCGCGGCTTCAAGGGCTGGGACGGCGAGGAGCATCCGATGCTCGACGAGGATGAGCTGCGCCTGCTCACGATCCCCAAGGGCACGCTGGACGAAGCCGAGCGCCGCGAGATCGAGTCGCACGTGACGCACACGTTCCGCTTCCTGCGCGAGATCCCGTGGACGCGCGAACTGCGCCGGCTCCCCGAGATCGCCTTCGGCCATCACGAGAAGCTGAACGGCGCCGGCTATCCGCGCGGCATTCGCGGCGAGGAGATCCCGGTGCAGACGCGCATGATGACGATCTCCGACATCTTCGACGCGCTCACCGCCGCCGACCGGCCGTACAAGCCCGCGGTGCAGCTGCCGAAGGCGCTCGACATCCTGCGCATGGAGACGAAGGGCGGGATGATCGATGCGGATCTCGTGGAGCTGTTCGTGAACGCGAAGGTCTACGAGGCGACGGTCTCAGGTTCCTGAGGGCGCGCCGTATCCGCCGCCGCCCGGCGTCTCGATCGTCACGACATCGCCCGGCTCCAGCTCCACCCGGCACTTGGCCGGGAGCACGCGGTCGTTCAGCCGGTTCACGCCCACCGCGCCATCGCCGCCGCCGTGCGCGCCCGCCGGCGCGCGGGTGCGGCGCTCGGTGAGCAGGGTGAGCGTGCAGCGCTCGAGCACGCGGTACCGGCGGATCACGCCGTCGCCGCCACGGAACTTCGCCCGCGCCGCCGGTGCCGCGCCGCACGCCGTACGCATCAATGCGCAGCGGGTACGCCCACTCGAGCGCCTCGATGGGCGTGTTGCGCGTGTTGCTCATGCCCACGTGCACGGCGTCGGGGCCGTCGCCGCGCGCACTCGCCCCCTGGCCGCCGCCGAGCGTCTCGTAGAAGGTCCAGCCGGCGCCGCCGAAGGTGATGTTGTTCATCGTGCCCTGCCCTTGCGCCGGCACTTCGAGGCCGGCGTTCGCGAGCGCGGAGAACATCGTGTCCGCGAGCCGCTGCGACATCTCGACGTTGCCCGCCGCGACGGCCGCGGGCCAGCGCGCGTGCACCGCGCTCCCCTCCTCCGCCACCAGGTCGATCGCGCGCGCGATCCCGTCGTTGGTCGGCACATCGTCGTCGAGCAGCGTGCGCAGCACGAACGCCGCCGCCGCGCGCGTGACCGCGAGCGGGCAGTTCACGTTGCCGCGCACCTGCGTCGACGTGCCCGCGAAATCGAAGCGCAGCTTTCCCTCGAACACGCTCACCTCCACGACCACCGGCACCGGATCCTCGCTCAAGCCGTCGCCCTCGAGCAGGTCCTCGGCGCGGCCCGTGCGGTCGCCGAGCTGCGCGATCGCCGCGCGCGCGCGCCGCTCGGTGTAGCCGAGCAGCGCGTCGCCGGCCGCGGTCACGCGCGCCGCACCCTCGCGCGCCACGAGCGCACGGAGCCCCGCCACGCCCGCCGCGCACGCCGCCAGCTGCGCGCGCAGATCGCCCAGCCGCTCCTCGGGCGTGCGCACGTTCGCCAGCACCAGCGCGAGCAGCTCCTCGTCGATGATCCCCTCGCGCACCAGCCGCACCGGCGGCAGCACGAGCCCTTCCTGCACGAGTTCAGTGGCCCCCTGCGGCATGCTCCCGGGGCTCATGCCGCCCACGTCGGCGTGATGCGCGCGCACGGCGCCGAAGCCGGCGCTCCGCCCCTCGAGCGCGATCGCCTCGACCAGCGTGAGATCGGGCAGATGCGAGCCGCCATGATACGGATCGTTGAGCAGGAACACATCGCGCGGGCGCGGCTTGCTCGCGATCACCGCGCGCACGGCCTCCGGCATCGCGCCCAGATGCACCGGGATGTGCGCGGCCTGCGCGATCATCCGGCCGCGCACGTCGAAGAGCGCCGCCGAGGAATCGCGCCGCTCGCGGATGTTCGGCGAGAGCGCGCCGCGCACGAGCACCGCGCCCATCTCCTCGGCGATCGCGGCGAAGCCGTGCGCCATGACCTCGAGGTCCAGCGGATCGAACGTCTCGTCGCTCATGCGTCGCGCTCCAGCAGCCAGCCGCCGATCGGCAGGGCGCGCGCCGTCCAGCCGGGCGCCACGAGCAGGGTGGCATCGGGCAGCGAGATCACGGCGCGTCCGGTCACGGTCACGTCGAGTTCGGCGCCCGTGTCCTCCATGGACGGGCCCCACGCCGCGGTGCCGCGGCGCGCGAGCACCAGCGGCCGCACCGATCCGGATGCCGCGTGGCGCGCGCTGATGACCTCCACCTCGCGCGTGAGCGTGAAGTTGTAGCGGCGGTCGTGCATGTCCGCGAAGCGCGCGGCGATCTCCTGCCCCGCATCGCCCGGCTCGAACGTGATCTCCAGCTCGTGTCCCTGCCCTTCGTAGCGCGCCCGGGCCCACCACCGGTGCGCGTACTTGGGATCCGGCTTGCCCGAGAGCGAATGCGCGAGGCGCCGCGTGTCGCCGGGATCGAGCTCGGTCACCTTCCGCATCACGCTCGTCAGCGTCTCGCGCCGTTCCGCCGAGATCGCGAGGCCGAGTGCGCTGAGCACGCCGGCGAAGGGCGGCACGAGCACCGCGCGCATGCCGAGGTGTTCGGCCAGCGCGCATCCGTGCAGCGGCCCGCCGCCGCCGAAGGCGACGAGCACCGCGCGGCGCGGATCGGCGCCGCGCTCCACGCTCACGCGCCGCAGCGCGCGCGCCATCGAGGCGTCGGCCGCGGCGATCATCGCGCGCGCGGCGCGTTCCGCATCCACGCCGAGCTGCGCGGCGAGGCGCCCCACCGCCTCGCGCGCGGCCGCGGCGTTCAGCGTGATGCCGCCGCTCATGCGCGCGCGATGCACGTTGCCCAGCACGATGTGCGCGTCCGTCACCGTCGCGCCGGTACCGCCGCGGCCGAACGCCGCCGGGCCGGGATTCGCGCCGGCGCTGCGCGGCCCCACGCGGAGCGCGCCGCCGTCGTCCACCCAGCCCAGGCTGCCGCCGCCCGCCGACACGGTCTCCACGAGCACGCGCGGGAGCGCGATCGGCACGCCGGCCACGTCGCCCCCCGCCTCCGTGACGGGCTCGCCCTCGAGGATCAGCCCCGCGTCGGCGCTGGTGCCGCCGATGTCGATCGTCAGCGCCTCGTTGAAGCCCGCGAGTCCGGCGACGAACGCCGCGCCCACCACGCCCCCCGCCGGACCCGAGAGCGCGAGCGACGCCGCGTTCGTGGCCGCATCCTTCCCCGTGCGCATCCCGCCGCTCGACGTGAGCACCGCGAGCGGCGGCGCGCCGCGCGCCGCGAGCTGCTCGCCCAGCTTCGACAGATACCGGCCGACGCCCGGCCGCAGGTACGCCTCGGCGACGGTGGTCGCGGTGCGTTCGTATTCGCGGATCTCGGGCAGCACTTCGCTCGAGCGGATCACTTCGAGCTTCGGCTTCTTCGCCTTGATCGCCTTGACCATCGCCTCCTCGTGCCGCGGGTCGAGATACGCGTGCAGCAGCGCCACGGCAACGACTTCGGGCTTGAGCTCCAGCGCCCGCGCCGCGGCCGCGTCCGCCTCCTCGGCGCTGAGCGGCTGCGTCTCCCCGTCGGGCGCGACGCGCCCCGGCACGGCGACACGCTGCTCCGGGGGCACGAGCGGCGCCGGGTGCTGCCGCGTGAGATCGTACAGCGACGCGCGCTCCTGGCGGCGGAGATCCAGCAGATCCGTCGCGTGCTCGGTGGCGCACAGCACCACGCGCGCGCCGGTGCGCTCGAGCAGCATGTTGGTGGCGACGGTGGTGCCGTGCACGAGGCGCTCGAGCGTCTTGGGCGCGCCGCCGAGCGCGTCGAGCGCATCGAGCACGCCGGCGCTCTGATCCGCGGGGGTGCTCAGCACCTTGCGCGCTTCGGCCATCCCCGCCTCATCGATCGCGACGAGGTCGGTGTAGGTGCCGCCGACGTCGATGCCCACCGTGCGGCCGCTCACGCCGCTCGCTCCGTGTTGCGCGCCACGATGATGAGGCCGATCGTCGCCGCGACGCACAGCCAACCGATCCAATCGCCGAGGATCACATAGAGCGTCCGAATGTCGGTCGTTTGCGCCGCGTACTGTCGCGTGGCGGACACGAACAGTTCCGTCTCGCCGTGGATGCGCCCGAGCGGATCGGTGTACGAGCTGATCCCGGTGTTCGCCGCGCGCACGATCCCCACGCGATTCTCGATCGCGCGCAGCGCGATGTGCGCCTCGTGCTGCCATGGCGCGAGGCTGCGGCCGAACCACGCGTCGTTCGTGATGTTCACCAGGATCGCCGCGCCATTGCGCCGGTAGTCGCGCGACAACGACGGGAAGATCGACTCGTAGCAGATGAGCACGCCCACTTTGCCGAACGGCAGCGTGAAGGGCGGCTGATGCCCGCCGCGCCCGAAGCTGCCGAAATAGCGAAACCGCCGGAACCAGCGCGGGTCGAGGAAGGGCACACGCTCCACCACCGGCACGAGGAAGCTCTTGTGATATGGCGGCTGGGAACGGATCGAGCCCGCCGTGTCGGAGAGCATCGCCGCGTTGAAATATTCGAACTGCCCCGGCGCGGGGAAATCCAGGTCGAGGACGCCGAAGATGATCGGCGTGCGGCTCTGCCGGCTCACGGTCGAGACCGCGGTCTCCCATTCCGGATGCTCGGGGAGGAATCCGGGCAGCGACGCCTCGGGCCAGAGCACGAGTTGCGGCGCGGCGCTGTCGGCATGCGGCGTGAGCGCTTCCTTGGTGAGCACGAGCAGCATGCCGAGGATGCGCCCCTGGTTCTGCGCCTGCCACTTGTCCTCCTGCGGCACGTTCGGCTGGACGATCGCCACCGGCGCCACCGGCTTGAGCGCGATGCGCGGCATCCGCCAGCTGCCATAGAGCCAGATCGCGCCCGCGATCGCGATCACCGCGGCGACGCGCGTGGCGACGGCCCTCCATTGGCGGCGGGCGAGCCACGCGTCGGCGAGCAGACCGTTCGTCGCCGCGATCCACAGGCTGAGCCCATGCACGCCGCTCAGTTCCGCGGTCTGCGCGAGCACCGGTGTGCGCGCGAGCGCGAGCCCCAGCGGGAGCCACGGGAAGGAGAGATCGGAGATGTGCATGAGCGCCATCTCGACGGCCACCCACGTCAGCGGCAGCAGCAGTGCCAGCGGCAGCTTCGTGCGCCGCCGGATCACGAACAGCGCCGCACCGCCCACGCCCACCACCGGCGCGAGCACGAGCATCACGGCGGCGGCGTAGCCGAGGATCGCGAGCTTGGTATAGATCGCGAGGGCGATCGCGATCCAGTAGAGCGTCGCGCCGTACGCGAGCATGCCGGTCCAGTAGGCGAAGCGGAATGCGCGGCCGCCGGTGCCGCCGCCATCCGCCAGCTGGGCGATCTCGAGCGCGAATGGGATCAAACAGAGGAACGCCGGCACGACCAGCGGCACCGGGGGGAACGCCAGCGCGAACAGCGCGGCCGACGCGGCCGCCGCCGCGGCCTCTCGTCGCGCGGGGAAGAGCGCGCGCCACGTCACAGGCGGATCTCGGTCCCTTCGCTCGCGGAGCGGTAGATCGCCTCCACGAGGCGAATGACGGTCACCTGGTCGGCCGGCGCTTCGTAGGGCTGCTCCTCGCGGAGCACCGCCACGAAGTGCGCGAGCTCCGCGCGGTAGCTCTGGAGGAACGGCGTCTCGCGCGCCGCGGCGCCGCGCGGCGTCACGTCCACCGCGTTGCCGTTCAGCTCCTTCGCCACGTTCAGCGGCGCGAGCCGCGCCGATCCGCGCGACGCGAGCACGTCGAACCAGAAGCGGTCTTCCGCGCCCACGTACTCCCAGCAGACATCGATCGCGACCGTGAGCCCGCCCGTGCACTCGACCACCGCGAACACCGAATCCTCCACTTCCTTCGCGCCGCGGCCGCGGTGCAGATGCGCGGTCACGCGCCGCGGCGCGGGGAAATCGGCGAGCCAGAGCGCGAGATCGAGGAGCGGCACACCGTGCTCGAGCATGACGCCGCCCCCCGACTCCGCGCGGCGGAACCGCCAGCCGTCGGGGGTGCGCCGGGGCTCGAAATGACCCGCGCGGATCGCGCCGAGCGCACCCAGTTCCCCGCTCCGGAGGAACGCGCTGGCGGCCTGCACGTCGGTGCGGAAGCGGTGGTTGTTCCCGACCGCGACCTTGCGGTCCGCGCGCGCCGCCGCGGCGAGGATCCGCTCCACGCCGCGCGCCGTGAGCGCCAGCGGGCGCTCGCACAGCACGTGCATCTTCCGCGCGAGCGCGCTCAGCACGTGCGGCTCGTGCAGATGGTTGGGCGTCATGATGATCACCGCATCCAGCTCGGCGCCCTCGAGCATGTCCTCGATGTCCGTGAACACGTAGCGTGCGCCGAACCGGTCGGCGAGCTGACGGGCCTTCACGCCGTCGGCGTCGCAGATCGCCACGAGCTCCGTTCCCTTGAGTTTCTCGATCGATGGCAGGTGCGCGATCTGCGCGATCGCGCCCGCGCCGACGATGCCGATGCGCACGGTGGAGGTCATCGATGCCGGGTGGAGAGGTGCGGTGGAAAGTATGACCCGTGGCGCATGACGGCTACTCCGGCAGCGCCGTCACGACGGTGCCCGGGTAGTACGTCGCGAGGATCGTGCGCGCGTCCTGCCCGGCCCGCGCGCGTCCGATCGCGCCCCACTGGCACATGCCCACGCCGTGCCCGTTCCCCGATCCGGTGACGGTGAGCAGCGTCACGCGCCCGTCGCCGTCGCGCTCCATGTCCAGCGAGAACATCGCGCTCGGCAGGATCTCGCTTCCCGGCGCGCGGAGCACGAAACGGATCTCGTTGCTGCGCAGCGAGTATTCGCCGCGGTCCGTCACGAGCACGAGCGTCCCCACGCGGCCGCTGGGCGTGCGGTGGTCGATGCGCATGTCCGTCACCGCGCCGATCGCGCCATTCACCGGCGCATACGCGCGCAGGTTCTTCTCGAGCGCGGCCGACAACTGCTTTCGCGTGAAGGTGCGTGTCCAGCGGAAGTGCGGCGCGATGTCGCAGTAGAACCGGTCGCCGCTCCCCTTGATCCGGTCGCTCACCGACTGCAGGTAGGCCGCCGTCCCCTGGTGCCAGACTTCGTCGGCGTCGGCGGTGCGGCCGCCGCAGTTCGCCGAGTACGGCGCCGCGATCACGCGGCCCTGCCAGGTGATCACGAGTGAGCGCGTGGACGCGATCGCGGCATCGCTGAGCGGCGTCTCCGCCTCGACGCCGCCGTACACCTGGTCGCTCACGGTGGAGAGCAGATCGTACGAGCGCGCCGCGTCGGTGCGCAGATGCGCGAGCGCGTAGCTGCGCGCGGCGATCGCCTGCGCCTCCACGGCGGCCCGTTCCTCGGGGCGGCGGCGCCCGATCTCGAGCGGCACCACGCCGCGCAGGTAATCCTCGAGCGAGAGCCGGTTCACCACGACGAGGCCGTCCTTGCCGATGCGCACGGCGATCTCGCCGCGGTAGGAGCGGCCGTTCACGGTCACGAGCGCACCGGCGCGCGCGGGGCGCGCGACGAAGGGCGCATCGCGGCGCGAGGTCCGGTCGTTGGCCGTGCGCACGGCGCGCAGCTTGCCGTGGTCCGCCTCGATGGTCCAATCGTCGCCGGCGTCGCCCTTCACGACGAGGCTCGCGCCATCGCTGTCATAGAGGCGCCACGGTCCGGTGCCCGAGATCGTGACGCGCGGCGTGGACGTGTGCAGCGCGACACGCACGGCGCGCCCGCTCGCGAAGTCCGCGAGCTTCGGCGCTTCGACGTTGTCGCCGGGCGGGAGCGGCTGCTCCGCCGCGTTGTCCGTGGGGAGCGGCGGCTCCGCGGGAATGCCGGACGGTGGCGCACCCGGCTCGCGCTCCGGCGGCGCCTTGCCGCCGCACGCCGCGAGCAGCGTGAGCGCCGCGAGCGCGGCCGCAATGGCGGCGTCGCGCGCGGGGCGCATCAGCGGCCGAAGCTCCCCTGCACCACGCCGCCGAGCATCGGCAGCGCGCGTCCCGCGCGCGCCGGCGCCGGGGGCGGCGACACGACCCGCTCGAGCGTCGCGGCGAAGTCGTAGTCGTCCACCACGTCGTCGATGCGCACGTCCACGATCGCGCCAGCGGGCGCGTCGCCCGCCACGCGCGTGATGCCATCGATGTCATCCGCCTGCCAGAGCGTCCGGGCCTCGCCCGGACGGTCCATGATGGCGCGCATCGTGGAGCCGATCATCCCCTCGTACCGCTCGGCGGTGATCGCGCGCTGCAGCGATGTGATGCGTTCGAGCCGCTCGCGCTTCTCCACCATGGGCACGTCGTCGTCGAGCTCCGCGGCGCGCGTGCCCTCCTGCTCCGAATAGGTGAAGGCGCCCACGCGCTCGAACCTCGCCTCCTCGAGCAGATCCGCGAGCTGCGCGACATTGTCCGGCGTCTCGCCCGGGAATCCGAGGATGCACGTGGTGCGGATCGCGACGCCGGGCACGGCATCGCGCACGCGCCGCACCGTCTCGCGGATCGTGCGCGCGCGCTCGGGGCGCCGCATGCGCGCGAGCACGGCGTCGGATCCGTGCTGGATCGGCATGTCGAGGTACGGCACGATGCGCGGCTCGCGCGCCATGAGCTCGAGCATCCGCGGCGTGAGGCCCGCCGAATAGATGTAGAGGAGACGGAACCAGGGGATCGACGTCTCGGCGAGCAGCGCCTCGAGCAGATCGGGGAGCTGCACGCCGTCGCGCACGTCGCGGCCGTAGTGCGCGAGGTCCTGCGCCACGAGATTCACCTCGCGCGCGCCCTGCAGCTCGAGCATCTGCGCCTCGCGGATCACGTCGGCGCGCGTGAACGAGCGGTGCTTGCCCCGCATGAGCGGGATCGCGCAGAAGGCGCAGCCGTGGTCGCAGCCCTCGCTCACCTTGAGGTAGCGCACGTGCGGCAGGTCGCCGGCGTAGAGGCGCACGCCCGGATGCGCCGTGTAGCCGCCCTCGATCGCGCCGCGCGCCGTGAGTTCCTGCGCGAGCGTGTCCATCTCCGACGTGCCGAGGAAGAAATCCACCTCGGGCAGCGCCTCGGCGAGCTCGCCTTTGTGCCGCTCCACCATGCAGCCGACCGCCGCGAGGATCCGGCAATTCCCCGAAGACTTGAGCCGGCCCGCTTCCACGATGGCATCGATCGACTCCCGCTTCGCGGCGTCGATGAAGCCGCACGTGTTCACGACGATCAGTTCCGCATCGCCCGGCGAACGCACCGGCTCGAGCCCGAAGCCCGCCAGTTCGGCGAGCACGCGCTCGGAGTCCACCGTGTTCTTGTCGCAGCCCAGCGTGATGACACTGACCTTCATGGGAGCAAGCTAGCGGCGGCGCGGGGCCCGCTCAACCGCGCGGTGACCTCCGGTCGAGAGTGGAGTCCTTCACAGACACCCGCGCCGCCCTCCCCGCATGACCTTCCTCTTCGCATCCGCCATCGACCCGAGCTGTCCGACGCTCGCCGGCGGAGCGCGCCTCGATCAATTGGACCGCACGGGGCACTACGCGCGATGGGAAGAGGACCTCGAGCGCGCGCGCATGCTCGGCCTCGATGCGCTCTGGTACGGCGCGCCGTACTACCGGGCGCACCTCGCGCCCGACCACCATGATTGGGAATGCGTCGAGGAGCCCCTGTTCCGCCTGCGCGATCTCGGCGTGGAAGTGATCGCCGATCTGTGCCGCTTCGGCGTGCCTTCGTGGCTCGGTGGGTTCCAGGATCCGGCATTTCCTGTGCTCTTCGCCGAATACGCGCGCGCCTTCGCGCGCCGCTTCCCCTGGGTGCGCTGCTTCACGCCGGTGAGCGACATCCTGCAGTGCGCGTCGGCGTCGGCGCTGCACGGGGAGTGGAACGAGTGTGAGCGGAGTGATTCGGCGTTCGTGCGGGCGATCCGCAATCTCTGCATGGCGCACGAGCTCGCGGTGGAAGCGCTGCTCAACGAGCGGCCGGGCGCGCTGATCGTGCACCGCGAGGGCATCGCGCCCGCGCCGCCGGAGAGCGCCGAGGCCGCGCAGGGCGGCCGGTGGGACGCGTTGTGCCATCTCGCGCTCGATCTCACCCTGGGCCACGAGCTGTCGCCGGGCGCGGGGGCGTACCTGCAGCGGCACGGCGTGCCATCGAACGAATTGAGCTTCTTCCGCGAGGCGCGCGCCGCCGACCGGCGGTGGCTGGCTGTGAGCGCACCCGCGGCGGCGCACGCGCGGCACCGGTGCCCGCTCTTCCCGATCGCGGGCGCGGGCGACGGTGGCCGTGCGATGCCCGCCCTGCGCGCCGCGTGGGATGCCTCGCTCGCGCTGCACGCGGGCGGCGCGCCGGTGCGCGGCTTCGCGTGGACGGCGCTCACCGACACCGTGGGCTGGGAGCATGGCGCGAGCGTGGCGGGGAACGCGGTGCGCGCCGACGGCCTGTGCACCCACGCGCGCCACGTGAGCGCGCTGGGCGAGCAATTCGCGGCCATGATGTTCGCGCGCCCGGACTCGGGCGCCGCGCCGGCGCTACGCGCTCAGCGGTAGTTCCCGAACTTCAGCTCCACGCCGAAGTCCTTGCCGCGCAGCAGCGCGATGACCTCCTGCAGCTCGTCGCGCGATGGCGACGTGATGCGCACCTGCTCGCCCTGGATCGAGGCCTGCACCTTCTTCATCTTGGCCTCCTTGATCGCGGCGACCACCTTCTTGGCGGTCTCGCCGTCGAGCGACATCTTGAGCGCGATCTCGCGCCGCACCGTGTCGCCCCCCGCCGGCACGATCTCGCCGATGTCCAGGTTCTTCACCGGCACGCCGCGCTTCACCAGCTTCGCGTGCAGCACGTCGTGCAGCGCGCGCATCTTGAAGTCGTCGTCGGCCACCAGCAGCAGCTTGTTCTCGGCGCGCTTGAACTCGAGGGAGACCTTCGTGCCCTTGAAGTCGTAGCGCTGCGCGATCTCCTTCTGCGCCTGGTTCACCGCGTTGTCCACTTCCTGCAGGTCGACGCCGGTGGTCACGTCGAAGGAGCTGTTCGCCGCCACGGTCAGCCCAGGAAGGACTCGAGCGCGCGCGCCCGCGACACGTGGCGCAGCCGCGAGAGCGCCTTCTCCTTGATCTGCCGTACGCGCTCGCGCGTGATGCCGAGCAGCGAGCCGATCTGCTCGAGCGTCATCGGCTCTTCGCCGTCGAGCCCGAAGTAGAGGCGCAGGATCTTCGCCTCGCGCTCCTTGAGCGACGAGAGCGATTCCTCGATCGCCTCGGTCAGCGCCTTCTCGAAGGTCTGCTCGTCGGGCGTGGGGTTGAGGTTGTCCGGCAGATAGTCGAGCAGCCGGTTGTCCTCGCCCGGCGTCAGCGGCGCGTCGAGGGAGAGATGGGTCTGCGAGATCGAGATCGTCTTGGCGACCTCTTCCTCGGTGAGGTCCATCTCCTGCGCGATCTCCTCGTGCGTCGGCTCGCGGCCCAGCTCCTGCAACAGCGCGTTCGCGCGCTTGCCGATGCGGTGCAGCGTGCCCGCGCGGTTGAGCGGCACGCGCACGATGCGCGACTGCTCGGCGAGCGCCTGCAGGATCGCCTGGCGGATCCACCACACGGCGTACGAGATGAACTTGATCCCCTTCGTCTCGTCGAACTTGTGGGCGGCGCGGATGAGGCCGAGGTTCCCCTCGTTGATCAGGTCGGAGAGCGCCACGCCCTGATTCTGGTACTTCTTCGCGACGGAGACGACGAATCGCAGATTGGAGCGCACGAGCTTGTCGAGCGCCTCGTGGTCCTTCACCCGGATCAGCTGCGCGAGCCGCACCTCTTCATCGCGGTCGATCAGCGGATAGATGCTGATGTCCCGCAGGTACTGGTCGAGCGAGCCTTCGTCGTACGAGGACTTGCGATGCGGGGTGACGGCCATGGATCCAGCAGCTCCGGCAAACGGACAGTGCGGCAAGCGCGCTAGCGCGAGCGGATCTCCGAGAATGCCACCGGCGCGGTCAGCGAACCCGCGTTCCGATCCTGCTCCAGCGGACGTTCGTCAGCCACGCCGCCCGGCGCGTCGCGTCGGGCTCATAGCTGTAGTACACGAACATCGGCCGGCCCCGCACGAGCGAATCCGGCACGAAGCCCCAGTAGCGGCTGTCGGCCGAGTTGTCGCGATTGTCGCCGAGCACGAAGTAGTTCCTCTCTGGGACGACCAATGGACCCCAGTTGTTACGCGACGGATGCGTGCTCGCTTCGGCCGTGCGCACGAGGAACGGCCGCTGCCACGCGAACTCCGCCTCGCCCGGGTCCGAGTCCGGATCCGTGTGCACCACGTACGGCTCCACGAGCGCCGTGCCATTGATGAACACCGTCCCCTCGCGCATTTCAACCGTGTCGCCCGGCAGCCCCACGAGGCGCTTCACGTAATCCTTCTCGGGGTTCGGTGGATATTCGAACACGAGGATCTCGCCGCGCTTCGGATGCTGCAACGCCGGCAGGCGCATGTGCACGAAGGGCACTTCGGCGCCGTACACGGCCTTGTTCACGAAGAGGAAGTCGCCCACGAGCAGCGTGTTCTCCATGCTGCCCGACGGGATCTTGAACGCTTCCACGAAGAACGGGCGCGCGACGAAGAACACGACCACCACCGCGCACACCACGATGAACACCCACTCGCTGAACCAGCGCAGCCGCCACGGCGCGGCGGTTCAGCACGCGCAGCGCCTGGACGCGCTGCGCGTCCGAGACCGGCCTACCCGGCGTTGCGGGGGTTTTCGAGGGGGTATCCATAGTCTATCTATTAAGTAAGACGAACCTCCGCCGCCCACGCAAGGAGCGCGTCTGGCGTTTGGCGTATGGTCCGCGGCATGACAATTGATGACGTCCGACTCACGAACCTACTCGCGCCCGACAGAATCAGTTGTCATGCCGCGGACCACACGCTGACGACTAGACGCGCCGCTAGTAGTTGTCGATCTGCGCCCGCTGCAGCGTCCCCGAATAGTCGACGTACCCGACTTTGGTCTCCGAGTAGAACTCGTACACTTCCCACCCGCCTTCGCGATGGCCGTTGCCCGTCTGCTTCACACCGCCGAACGGCAGATGCGCCTCCGCGCCGATCGTCGGCGCGTTCACGTACGTGATGCCGTTGTCCAGTTCGTTCAGCGCCCGGAAGGCGAGATTGACGTCCCGCGTGTAGAACGATGACGACAGCCCGTATTTGACATCGTTGTTCACGGCGATCGCCTCGTCGGCGTCCTTCACCTTGATCACCGAGAGCACGGGGCCGAAGATCTCCTCCTGCTCGAGGCGCGAGCCCGCCTTCACGCCGGCGAAGATCGTCGGCTGGAAGAAGAAGCCGTGCTCGAGGCCGTGACCCGTCGCGCGCTCGCCGCCCGTGACGAGCGACGCCTGCTCGCCGAGCCCGATCTCGATGTAGCGCTCGACCTTCTCGCGCGACTCCTCGTGGATGAGCGGACCGACGTCGGTGCCCGGCTTGCTCCCGTCGCCGAGCTTCAGCGCCGCCGCGCGCGTCGCGAGCCGGTCGAGCAACCGGTCGTGCACGCCCGCCTGCACGATCAGCCGGCTCGTCGCGGTGCAGCGCTGCCCGGTCGTGCCGAACGCGCCCCAGAGCACGCCGTCGAGCACGAGATCCAGGTCGGCGTCGTCGATCACGATCATCGCGTTCTTGCCGCCCATCTCCAGCGACAGCCGCTTGTGCATGCGCCCGCACGTCTCGCCCACGATCGCGCCCGTGGTCGTGGATCCCGTGAACGAGATCACCGGCACCTCGGGATGCGACACGATCGCCGCGCCCACGGTCTCGCCGAGGCCGTGCACGAGCTGGATCACTTCGGGCGGGAGCCCCGCCTCGAGCAGGATCTCCACCAGCACGTGCCCCGTGTGCGGCACGTCCTCCGCCGGCTTGAAGATCACGGCGTTGCCGCACACGAGCGCGGGGAACGATTTCCAGGTGGGGATCGCGAGCGGGAAGTTGAACGGCGTGATCAGCCCCGCCACGCCGATCGGGCGGCGAAAGCTCATCGCCCACTTGTTGCGCAGCTCGCTCGGCACGGTCTTGCCGAACATCCGGCGCCCCTCCACCGCCGCGTAGTACGCGGTGTCGATCCCTTCCTGCACGTCACCGCGCGTCTCGGCCAGCGGCTTGCCCATCTCGCGCGTCATCAGCGAGGCGAGCTCCTCCTTCCGCTTCACGAGGATGTCGCCCACGCGGCGCAGCACATCGCCGCGCGCCGGCGCCGGCGTGCGCTTCCACATCGCGAATCCCTTCTTCGCGCTCGCCACCGCCTTCTCGACGTCGGCCGCGCCGCTCTTCGGGAACTTGCCGATCACATCCCGCGTGTCGGCCGGATTCGCGTTCTGGAAATAGTCGCCGGTGCTCGGCTCGACCCACTGGCCGGCAATGAAATTCTTGAAGGTCGTCATTTCGGGGCGCTCGGTGGCGTTGGTGGCGTCGTGGGACAGAACCAGACGGCGGGATGCAGCGGCGTCGGCTTCGCGTAACCTACACGAGGCAGCACCTCGACGGCACCCAGCACGATCCCCCACGTCACGAGCAGCAGCGAGAGGAAATGCGCGCGCGCCGAGCGATGCCGCCAGGTCCACACGGAGGTCCACACGCCCGCGCCCGCGACGACGATCGTCGCACCGAGATACCCGAACAGTCCCACGCCGCAGCGCGCCGCGTACGGCCAGAAGAGCATCCCGACGCCGAGCGCCACCGCGAGCACGAGCCGCGCGAACACGCCGAAGGTCGAGGTCTCGCGCTGCGACCGCCTGGATCTTCTCCTTCTGCGCGGGCGTCTTCGCCGACGATGACGAGATCAATTCCTCATCCGAGATCGACTCCAGCTGCTTGTCGATCTTCTTCATCTCCTCGTCCCAGTTCTTCGCGGCCATGCGTTCTCCTATCCGTCGGCGCGTGAGAGGCGGTACCGCTCGATCTTCTTGTAGAGGTTGGAGCGCGGCATGTCCAGCAGCCGCGCCGTCTCCGACACGTTCCAGTCGTGCTCGCGCAGCTTCGCGAGCAGGAAGGCGCGCTCGGCCATGTCCTTGAACTCGTCGAACGTCTTGCACGACGCGAGCGCGCCGATGCCGGGTTCGCCGCCGCCGGCGCGCGGCCCGAGCAGCCGGTCCACTTCGGCGGCGGTCACGCGCGGGCCGGCCGCCAGGATCAGCAGCCGCTCGACCGTGTTGCGCAGCTCGCGCACGTTCCCCGGCCATTCGCGCTCGCCGAGCCGCGCCACCGCATCGTCCCCGATCGCGCGCGGCGCCATCCCCTCCTGCGTCGAGAGCTGCTGCACGAAGTGCGCGACGAGGAGCGGGATGTCCTCGCGCCGCTCGCGAAGCGCCGGCACGGCGATCGGCAGCACGTTGAGCCGGTAGAAGAGGTCCTCGCGGAACCGGCCCGCGGCGATCTCCTCCTCCAGGCGCTTGTTCGTCGCGGCGATCACGCGCACGTCCACGCTCACCGGCTTCGCGCCGCCGATGCGCGTCACGACGCCATCCTCGAGCACGCGCAGCACCTTCGCCTGCGCCGAGAGGCTCATGTCGCCGACTTCGTCGAGGAAGAGCGTCCCGCCCGCCGCCTGCTCGAACTTCCCCGCGCGGTCGGCGATGGCGCCGGTGAACGATCCCTTCAAGTGGCCGAACAGCTCGCTCTCGATCAGCTCCGACGGGATCGCCGCGCAGTTCACCTCGATGAACGGGCCGTCGCGCCGCGCCGACAGCGCGTGGATCGCGCGCGCGACGAGTTCCTTGCCGGTGCCGTTCTCGCCGGTGATCAGTACGCGGGCGTTCGTCGGGCCCACGCGCTCGAGCCGTTCGATCAGCGCGCGGATCGCCGCCGATTTCCCCACGATCTGGTGGCGCGACTCGATCTTCTCGCGCAGCCGCACGTTCTCGTCCTGCAGGCGCGCATGCCGCAGCGCGTTGCGCAGCGTGACGAGGATCCGGTCGGTATCGAGCGGCTTCTCGAGGAAATCGTACGCGCCGAGCTGCGTCGCCTCGACCGCCGTCTGGATCGTGCCGTGGCCGCTGATCATGATCACGAGCGCGGCCGGGTCGAACGCGCGCAGGCGCTTGAGCGTCTCGAGGCCGTCGATGCCGCTCATCTTCACGTCGAGGAACACGACGTGCGGGCGCCACGATTCGTACGTCTTGAGCGCCTCCGATCCGCTCGCGACCGCGCGCACCTCGTGCCCTTCGTATTCGAGCAGCTGGCCGAGCGCCGCGCGCACGCCCTGCTCATCGTCGGCGATCAACAGACGCTGCGTCACGTTCCGCTCCGGTAGACGGTGATGCGATCCGAGTGCACGCGCACATCGGCAATGTGCGGCGGCACGGCGAACGGAAGGGCATCCGGCGCCATGCCCACCGCGCGCGAGCGGTTCAGGTGGTCGAGCACCTTCGGGATCATCGGCCCCGGCACCTGCAGGTCGCCGATCGTGAGCGACGTCACGCGGTACTCGGCGAGCCCCGGGCGCACGACATCGAGCGTGCCGCCGAACTGCATCTTCGTGCGCTGCGTCAGCACGCCCGAGAGCGGACCGAGGTCCTGGTCCGGTCCGATGTCCTTGAGCTGGATCGTCGCGTTCACGTAGAGATGGTCGCCCATGACCGAGGCCAGCGTGGGGTCCGCCGATTCCGGCAGCTGCGCGCGCACCTCCTTGAAGATGAGCGCCGCGAGATCGCCCGGCGCGATGTTCGCGAACACCGGACCCACCGGGTGCTTCATCGAGTCGAGCTGCGCCTGCGCGTGGTCCGCGCCCGCTGTCGTCATCATCTCCCAGTGGATCGCGGGCGACGCGGCGCTCCGCGGCGGCGGCGCGACGCGGCTGCGCCCCGCCCAGAAGTCGCGCATCATCCACGCGACCACCACGAGCACGGCGATCACCAGCACGCAGCCGATCCGTCGCATGCAGCCCATCAGCCTCCCTGTTGCAGCGGCAGCGACGCGACCACGCGATAGACCGTCCCGCGCGCCCCGCCGCCGCTCTCCATGATCTCCACCGACGTCGCGCCGAGCCGCGCGCGATGATGCACGCCGCGCGCCGCCGCCGCGAGCGCCCGCGCCATCTCGGGCTCCAGACCGTCGCGCACCCGCCCCAGCGTGATGTGCGGCCGGAAGGCGCGACCCTCTATTTCATACCCCAGAAACCCGCACACCGATTCAATGTCGTGGTGGAGGAGCTCCAACTTGGCGTCCGCTTCCACGCCAAGCCAGATGATGCGCGGGTGGCGCAGATCAGGAAAAGCGCCGAGTCCACCGATCGCGAGCGACGGCACGGGCGCGGCCGCCATCGCCGGCGCGAGCGCGTCGCGGAGGTCATCGACCGACGCCGCCGGGAGTCCGCCCAGGAACTTGAGCGTCAGGTGCAGCTTCTCCTCGGCGACCCACGCGACGCCCGGCGCCGCCTCGCGCAGCGGTGACGTGGCATCGTGGATGGCGCGCCGCTCGGCGGCCGGCAGGTTAATCGCGAGGAAGATGCGTGGCGTCGGCGGCATCATCCCCGAGCTCGAGGGCGAGGTGCGACACGCCGTGCTCCTGCGCGAACGCCAGCGCGCGCGCGCGGAGCGCCGCGTCCACGAGCGGCGCCGCGTCGCGCAGCGTCACGATCGCGAGCGCGCCGCGCTCCTCCACGAGCGCACCCGGCAGCAGCGCGGCGAGCGCGCGCGCGAGCGGTGTATCGCTCATTCGGCCCGCACGCCGGCCAGCACGTTGAGCGACCCCGACCGGAATCCG
This sequence comes from uncultured Gemmatimonadaceae bacterium, assembly GCA_963751275.1. Taxonomy (GTDB): domain Bacteria; phylum Gemmatimonadota; class Gemmatimonadetes; order Gemmatimonadales; family Gemmatimonadaceae; genus DATKOH01. The sequence continues at coordinate 71,024 of CAVVTZ010000010.1, forward strand.
CGCAGGTCGAGCGCGGCGCGCGCGAATCCCGCGCCGCGCACCGCCTCGCGCAGCGCGCGCAGTCGGTCCGGCGCGAGCCACTCGCCGACGAGCGCCGGCGCGATCTCCACGCGCGCGACGTCCCCGTGGTGCCGAACGCGCAGATCGCCGGCGATCCCCAACGCGCGCAACGCGCGCTCGGCGCGCTCGACCTGCGCGAGCCGCTCCGCCGTCACCGGCGTCCCGTACGGGAGCCGCGACGACAGACAGGGCGACGACGGCTGCGACCAGGTGGGAATGCCGCGGCGCTCCGAGAGCACGCGGATCTCGGCCTTCGTGAACCCGAGATCCGCGAGCGGCGACCGCACGGCGTGCTCCGCGGCGGCACGTTTGCCGGGACGCCAGTCGGCGAGATCGTCGGCATTCGTGCCATTGATGATGACGCCGATCCCGCGCTCACGCGCGATGGCGCCGAGCACGTTCCACAGTTCCGTCTTGCAGAAATAACAGCGGTCACTCGGATTCGCGGCGTAGCGCGGATCGGCGAGTTCGTGCGTGTCGGCCTCGAGCACCGGCAGTCCCGCGCGCGCCGCGACGTCGCGCGCCATGGCCCATTGCTCGGCGGGATAGCTCGCGCTGCGGCCGATCACCGCGAGCACGCGCGCGGGTCCCAGCGCCTCGACGGCGGCGCAGGCGAGATACGCGCTGTCCACGCCGCCGCTGAACCCCACCAGCACCGACGGCTGTTCGCGCAGCCACGCGAGCAGCTGCGTCTCTTTCTCCAGCGCGGGATACGAGGCGCGTGGCGACGGCGGTCATTGGTGAAACGTAGCCCGGCGCGTGGCGGGGGGAAGAGACTTCACCGTGGCGCGTCGCGGTGCGGCGCGACCAATGCCACCGGGACGGGAAAAACCGGCGGACGCACGACGCCCGGTGCCCAGCCCTTGAGCGCCTGGAGCGCCGCGCCGCACACGCGCCCCTGGCACGCGCCCATGCCCGCGCGCGCGTGCAGCTTCGCCTCGCGCGCATCGCGCATCCCGGCGAGCTTCGCCCATGCGCACGTCCTCGCAGCGGCAGATGACCGTTTCCGCCGTCGCGAGCGCACGCACTTCGCGGCGCAGCGCGAACGCGTGCGCGAGACGCGCGCGGTACGAGCTCGCATCCGCGCGCTCGGGCGGGGCCGTCGCGGTATCGCCGCTCGTGGCCCGAAGCGCGCGGCCTGCACGCTTCCCCGCGCCGATCGCCGCGGCCGCGCCCGCGACGCCGGTGCACTCCCCCGCCGCATACACGCCGGCGACGCTCGTCTCCTGCCGCGCGCCCGTCACGATGCCGTGCTCATCCACGGCACAGCCGAGCAGCCGCGCCACCTCCGTGTTCGGCACGAGCCCGTAGCCGCAGGCGAGGAAGTCGCACGCCTCGCGCCAGGTCCGCTTCCCGTCCGTGAGCGTGACCTCGCGCAGCCTGGTGTCGCCGTCGGCGCGCGTGACCCACGTGCCCGCGCGATACGGCGCCCGCCAGAAACCGGCACGCAGCGCGGCCGCTTCCGCGAGCTGCCAGGGCGCGCGCCAGAGCGACGCGGCGAAGGCGCGCAGTTTCGCCGGCGGCGTCTGCTCCGCGACGATCACGATGTTCGCGCCGTGATGCGCGAGCGTGGAAGCCGCGGGGAGCAGCAGCGGTCCCGATCCCGCGATCACCACGCGTCGGCCGCGCACGTCGAGCCCCTGCTTCGCCAGCGCCTGCAGTCCCGCGGCGCCGGTGACGCCCGGCAGCGTCCAGCCCGGAAAGGGCAGGAAGAGTTCGCGCGCGCCGGTCGCGAGCACGATGCTCGGCGCGCTCACCCAGCGGACCCCCGTCTCCACGCTCACGGCGCCGACGCCCTCGCCCGGCACAGCGTCCACGACCTCGGTGCCGGTCAGGATGCCCACCCCCGCGCGATCCGCGCGATGCAGCCACGCCGATGCGGTGCGCGGCAGGTGCTTCTGCCCGTCGCGGCGCCAGATCTGTCCGCCGGCCGTGGCGGCGTGATCGAGCACGAGCACGCGCCGCCGCCCGCCTTCCGCCGCGCCCGTGGCCGCCGCCAATCCCGCGGGACCCGCGCCGATCACCACGACATTGCATTCCACCGGAATCATCGCGCGCTCCCCGTCTCCACGCGCATCCCGTTCGTGCATGCGATGAGGCAGGCGCGCTGGTGCGGCACACCATCCACCGTGACGCGGCACTCGAAGCAGATCCCCATGCCGCACACCGGTCCGCGCGGCTCGCCCGCGAGCGACGTGCGGAACGCCGTGAAACCCGCGTTCATCATCGCCGCCGCGAGCGTCACGCCCGCCGCGGCCGTCACCTCGCGGCCGTCCACGAGGATCGTGATCGCCTCGCCGCTCATGCCGCCGCCGTCGCCGGCATCGCGCGCGCGGGATCGAACGGCGCCGCATCCAGCGGCGACGGCGTGCCCAGGATCCCCGCCGCGATGATCGCCGCCGTGCCCGGCGCAGTGGTGATGCCGAGTCCTTCGTGTCCCGCGGCGACCCACACGCCACGCGCGCCGGGCCACGCGCCGATGAGCGGCAGACTGTCCGGCGTCGCGGGACGGAATCCCGTCCACACGCGCAGCGCCATGGTGCTGGCCAGCCCGGGGATGAACTCGATCGCGCGCGCCATCATCGCTCCGAGCAGGCGGCGGTTCACCGACGCGTCTCGGCCAACGAGCTCGCGCGACGATCCGATCAACAGTTGCCCCGTCGGCCGCGGCTGCACGTTGAACGCGGTGGACTCCGCGGTCATCGTGTGCGCGCTCAGGAGATAGCCGAGCTCAACCATCTGGTGCCGGCAGACGCCCGCATACCGTTCGGTGATCACGAGGTGCCCCTTGCGCGGGATCACCGCGAGCCCCGGCGTGAGCCGCGGCGCGTCGATCCCGGCGGCGTTCACGATCACGCCGCACGCGATCCGCTCCGAGGTACCCTTGTCGCCGCGCTCGCCGCGGATCACCACGGTCCCCGATGCCACCGACACCACATCGCACCGCTCGCGCAGCATGCCGCCGCGCGCCACCGCGCGCTCGAGCAGCCATCGCGCCACCGCTGGCTGGTAGATGATGCGGTCGTCGGGCACCCGCAGCCCGCCCGCGAGTCCGCTGCGCAGTGAGGGCTCGGCCTCTGCGAGTGATCTCGCGTCGAGCACTTCGCTCGCCACGCCGGCGCGCGCGTACGACGCCTGCTTCGCGCGAACGGCATCCATCTCCGCCGCCGACGCCGCGACCCAGATCGTGCCGGCGCGCGTGTCCTCGCACGACGGCGGCATCTCGCGCGCCAACTCCGCCCAGCGCGCGCGCGACCACGTCGTGAGCGCGAGCTGCGCCGGCGAATCGTCCATGACGGTGATGTGCCCCATGCCCGCGCCGGTCGTACCGCCGCCTGCGAATCCGGCATCGAGCACCAGCACGCGCAGCCCGCCGGCGGAGAGCGCCTCGGCGCACGCCGCGCCCACCACGCCCGCGCCGATCACCACCGCATTGGGCGCGGCGCCGCTCGTCACTGCGCCCGCCACCCGCCGCGGAAAGGATCGCGCTGGTCGAAACGCAGCGTCGATTCCGCCGGTGATGAACGCGCGGCCGCTGATGTGGGGCACGAGCTGGTCGCCGCATTCGGTGAGCCACCCGGTGAACGTGCTGCCGGTGATGCTCTCCTGCACGTAGCGCTCGTCGATCTTCAATTCACCGCGCGCGTGCAGCGCCGCCATCTTCGCGCTCGTGCCGGTGCCGCAGGGCGAGCGGTCGTATGCGGCGCCGGGACAGAGCACGAAGTTCCGGCTGTCCGCATCGAAGCGCGCGGGCGCGCCGAAGAGCTCCACGTGGTCGATCTCGGCGCCGTCGGCGCCGGTCACGCCGTTCGCCTTGAGCGCCGAGCGGATCGCGGTGCTCGCGCGCATGAGCGCGCCCACGTTTGCGCCGTCTACCGCCGGCTCGTCGACGTGCGTCAGGAAGAACCAGTTCCCGCCGTACGCGACATCGCCGCGCACGCGGCCCATGCCCGGCACCTCCACTTCCACATTGGCCGCGTGACGGTACGCCGCCACGTTCTCGATGGTGATGCGCCCGTCGGCCTCGATCTGCGCGCGCACGGTGCCGGCCGGCGTGTCCACATGCACGGCGCCGCCCGTGAGGCGGCCGAGGTGCTCGAGCGTGCGCACGACCCCAATGAGCCCGTGGCCGCACATGCCGAGGTAGCCCACATCGTCGAAGAACACGACGCCCGCCACGGCGTCGCGCGACACGGGCGGCGTGAGCAGCGCGCCGACGATCGCGTCATGGCCGCGCGGCTCGAGCACCACCGCGCGCCGCAGGTGATCGAAGCGCCGCCGCAGCGTCTCGCGGCGCTCGAGCATCGTGTCGCCGTCGGGCATCGGCCACCCCGAGATCACGACGCGCGTGGGTTCCCCCTCGGTGTGCGAGTCCACCACCGAGATCGCTTCGGGGAACCACACGTTGCCGCTCACCGCTTGGCGCCGCCGCCCGGCCGCGCGGCGAGCTGCGCGTGGATCAGCGCGAGCGCCTCCTCGCGCTCGGCGCCCGCGAGCTCGAGCCGCGGCGGCCGCACGCGCTCGCTGCCACGCTCCACCACCTGCTGCACCAGCTTGATCAGCTGCACGAATTTCTTCCCCGTGTCGAGCCGCAGCAGCGGCAGGAACCAATGATAGAGCGCGCGCGCTTCGTCCTTCCGGCCGGCCACGGCCAGATCGAACAGCCGCACCGTCTCCTCCGGCAGCGCGTTCACGAGGCCGGCCACCCAGCCCACCGCGCCCGCGGCCACGCCCTCCACGATGAGATCGTCGAGGCCCACGAACACGCGCAGCCGCGCGCCAAGCTCCTCGCCGATCGCCGTGATGCGCCGCACGTCGCCGCTCGAATCCTTCACCGCGTGCAGGTTCGCGTGGCGCACCAGCACCGCGAGCTGCGCCGGCGTCACATTGGTACCGTACGCGATCGGATTGTTGTACAGCATGCACGAGAGGTTCGTCGCGCCGATCACCGCCTGGAAGTGCGACGCGGTCTCGCGCTCGTCGCCTTGGTACACGTAAGGCGGCAGCACCATCAGTCCGTCGCAACCGGCCTTCTCCGCATCCTTCGCGAGCGACACGGCCTCGGCCGTGGAGAGCGCCGCGATCCCCGCGACCACCGCGACGCCGCTGCCTGCGCCCGCGCGGCAGCTCTTGAGCACGGCCACCTTCTCCGCATAGGACAGCGTCGCCCCCTCGCCGAGCGAGCCGAGCGCCACGATGCCGCGCGAGCCGGTGGACGAGAGCCAGGCGACGTGCGCCTTGAGCGCCGCGTGGTCCACCGCGAGGCTCTCGTCGAACGGCGTGGTGATCGCCGGGAAGACGCCCTGCCAGTCGCTCTGCCGCATCGTGGTCTCCGTCACGGGTTGATCTGGACTGTTTTCGTCTCGGTGTAGAACTCGCGCGCCGCGGGACCTTGCTCGCGCGAGCCGGAGCTCGATCCCTTCGTGCCGCCGAATGGCGCGTGCGGATCCACGCCGGTGGTGTCGGCGTTCACGCGCACCAGCCCCGCGTGGATGCGGGGTATGTACGCGAGCGCCGCGCGCAGGTCGCGCGTGAAGAGCGACGCGCTGAGCCCGTACGGCGTGCCATTCGCGAGCTCGATCGCGTGATCCAGATCGGTGGCGGCGAAGGTCGCGAGCACGGGGCCGAACAGTTCACGCTGCGCGAGATCGGCGTCGGGCGAGCCGCCGCGCAGCACCATGGGCGCCATCCAGAATCCCTTCGAGAATCCGGCGCCCTTCGGCACTTCGCCCGCGTACACGGGCTCCGCCTTGGCGGCATCGAGCACCCCGCGGATGTTCGTGCGGCTCGCTTCGCTGATGAGCGGGCCGATGGCCGCGTTCGCGTCGCTCACGGGGCCGAGCATCATCCCGGCCACCTGCGCGCGCAGCGCGTCGAGGAATTTCCCTTCGATGGACTGGTCGACGATCACGCGGCTGGTCGCCGTGCATTTCTGTCCGGCGTAGCGCATCGCGCCGGCTGCGACGAGCGCCGCGGCCTGCGCGATGTCCGCGTCCGGCAGCACGATGGCGACGTTCTTCCCGCCCATCTCGGTCTGGAAGCGCGCGTTGCGCTTGGCCGCGATCGTGGCGACGCGCGTGCCCACCTTCATCGAACCCGTGAAGCTCACGAGCCTCACGGAGGGCTGGCTGATCAGGATCTCGCCGGCCGTCGCGCCGCCGCCGAAGAGCACGTTGAACACGCCCGGCGGCAATCCCGCCGCGATCGCCGTCTCGGCGAGCAGTGACGCGACGTGCGACGCCATCTCGCTCGGCTTGAGCACCACGGTGTTCCCGAACGCGAGCGCGGGCGCCGCCTTCCAGAGCGGGATCGCGACCGGGAAATTCCACGGCGTGATCAGCGCCGCGACGCCCAGCGGCTCCTGCAGGGAGAATTGCATCGCGCCGGCCGCCTGCGACGGGATCACCGCGCCGTTCGGCCGCACCGCTTCGCCGGCATAGTAGCGCAGGATGACCACCGCGCGCGCCGCCTCGCCGCGCGCTTCCGCCACCGGCTTCCCCACTTCGCGCACCATCGCCTGCGCGAGATCCTCCTGTCGCGCCGCGACCACGCCGGCCCATTTGTGCAGATGCTCGGCGCGCTGCATCCCCGTGAGGGCGCGCCACGCCGGGTACGCGGAGGTCGCCGCACGCAGCGCCGCGTGCACGTCGTCGGGCGTCCCGCCGGGCACGCGCGCGACGATGTCCGAGGCGTCCGATGGATTGACCGAGTCGATCCACGTGTCGCCCGCGCTCGGATGCGCGGCGCCACCGATGATCGAAGCGAGCTGCGGAGCGGAGGTCATGTGGGGATAATCTCTCCCCACGCCCCCGCCGTCGCAATCAGAGGCTGTTAACGAACCACTCGCTCCTCCCGGCGTTCGGGTGACCAATGACGTGGCTCGGGGTGCCACTCCCGCCTCTCAGCGCGAGGGTCTGTACCCGATCGCCTCGCTGACATGTTCCGGCCCGACCTCGGTGCTCGAATCGAGATCCGCGATCGTGCGCGCCACGCGCAGCACCCGGTGATACGCCCGCGCCGTGAACCCCAGCCGCTCCGCCGCCGCCGCGAGCATCTCGCGCGCTTCCGTGTGCACGCCGCCATTCCGGTCCAGCCACCGCGCCGGGGCATGCGCATTCGCGCCGACGCCCGGCACGTTGAGATACCGGGCGCGCTGCCGCGCCCGCGCCGCCTCCACGCGCGTGCGCACCGCCGCGCTCCGCTCCCCCTGCACGCCGTCGCCGAGCGCGCGCACCCCCACCGCACCCACGTGCACGTGCATGTCCACGCGATCGGTCATCGGCCCCGAGAGTCGTGAGCGGTAATGCGCGATCTCCGCCGCCGCGCACGCGCAGCTCCGCGACGGATCACCCGCCGCACCGCAGGGGCACGGGTTCATCGCCCCCACCAGCGTGAAGCGCGCGGGGAACGTCACCGCGAGCGTCGCCCGCGCGATCGTGACCTGCCCGTCCTCCAGCGGCTGGCGAAGCGATTCCACCACGTGGCGCCGGAACTCGAGCAGTTCGTCCAGGAACAACACGCCGTGATGCGCGAGACTCACTTCGCCGGGGCGCGGCGGCGAATTCCCCCCGATGAGCCCCGCGTCGCTGATCGTGTGATGCGGTGCGCGGAACGGGCGCGCGATCACCAGCGGCGAGCCGGGCGTCAGCAGCCCCGCCACCGAGTGGATGGCCGTCACCTCGAGCGCCTCGCTCTCGCTCAGCGCCGGCAGGATGCCCGGCAGCCGCCGCGCGAGCATCGTCTTCCCCGCACCGGGCGGCCCCACCATGACCACGTTGTGTCCGCCGGCCGCCGCGATCTCGAGCGCGCGCTTGGCCGTCGCCTGGCCGATGACGTCGGCGAAGTCGGGAAGGTCCGTGGTGCATGGCAACGGCGGGCCGCGGCTCTCGGCGCTTGGCGCGCCGCCGTTCCGGAGTGCCGCGACGAGTGCCTCGAGTGTGTGCGGAGCGGAGAGCGACACCGCGCTCACCAGAGCCGCCTCGGCGACATTCGATGGAGGAAGCACCAGTGTCGCGCCACCTGGCGCCACGCGGCGCGCGATGGGGAGCGCGCCGCGGATCGCGCGCAGCGATCCGTCGAGCCCGAGCTCACCCACGGCGGCGAGCCCCTCGAGCGCGCCGGCGTCGAGCTGTTTCGTCGCGACGAGGATGCCGAGTGCGATCGGGAGGTCGAAGGCGGTGCCGTCCTTCCGGATGTCGGCTGGGGCGAGAACGACCTCCGAAACAACTTTCAAGCCCATCATTGGATCTTCTGTTCCCTGGAACTACCGTAATAAGATGGAATATTCTTTCTCCTCCGATGCGTCAGGCAAAAAGTATCTTGGGCTGGTCATGGACTCTTCCCGCGGAAAAGTATTCAACCTGACGGAATGCCATCTCACTAATCCCTGGTTTGTCGATGCCCTAAAAGCCGTCAGGAACTGGTGGCATGAGTCCGAACTTGATGCCTATCATATGCATCATGACCGAGGATCTTTACGCACTTTGACCTTGCGCGAAGGGCAACGCTCAGGTGACCGCATGGTCGTCCTGACGGTGTCGGGCAATCCTGAATTTGCCCTGCATAAGGAGCATCTGGAAAGCTTTGTGGCTTTTGTACGCGATGCTGTGGAACCAGTCAATCCAAACAGCAATCTGGGTATCTTTTTGCGCATCCAGCAGATCGCCACCGGAATGACAACAAACTTATACGAAATGCATCTGTATGGTCCAGACCATATCAGGGAAACATTGAACATTCAGGTCCACCCCGATGAGCCGCCGACAGTCCTTTCTTTCCACATCAGCCCATCGGCTTTTTTCCAGCCGAACAGCCAGCAGGCAGAAGTCCTTTACTCGACTGCTTTGAGGATGGCTGACATCTCTCCAGATGCGGTGGTGTATGATCTTTATTGCGGGACAGGCGCGCTAGGGCTTTGTATTGCCAAGCATGCCAAGCAGGTGATCGGCATTGAAATGTCGCCGGAGTCTGCCCTGGATGCCCGTACGAATGCCAAGCGCAATGGCTGCAACAACGTCACAATTCTATCAGGCGCAGTGCGGCATACCCTGCAGCAGCTGCCGGAACAAAATATTCCTCCTCCTGATATTGTCATGGTCGATCCGCCTCGTCCTGGATTGGACCCTGAAGCCTTAAAAAACCTGTTAAAATTGCGCCCGCCCAAAGATTTTGTATGTTTCGTGCAATCCTTCGACGCAGGCCCTTAATGTGGCCGAGCTGGTGGAGAATGGTTATCGCATCGTCGCCATACAGCCTATCGATCAGTTTCCGCAGACCTATCATGTGGAAAACATCGTGCTTCTCACAAAGGTCGACTAAAAAACCCCTGCCCTTGCCCTTGCCCGATTTCCTTGCCCCTTCCCGTTAGCCCCTTCCCGGATTTGCCCGTGCCCGTGCCCGATTCTTGTCGGTTACCGTAATCCTTATGTGACCGTGCGAAGCCTTTGGAGTGCGGCGCGGCCGCCGCTTTTCGCATACCGCAAAAGACTTCTAGCGATTAAATTGTGCACCACTAACGATAAACTATTATCGACAATTCTTTTTAGCGGTATGCGAAAAGCGGCGGCCGCGCCGCACTCCAAAGGCTTCGCACGGCCTGAAAGTTATTTTGGTAAGGGGAAACACGTTTCATTTTGGGCGTAGACCAGAAAAAGCCGAATTGATTAATTTGCTAATCAACAGTCCTTTTAGTCCTTTTAGTCCTTTACGTCCTTTAGGTCCTTTATGTCCTTTGCGCACAGGTAATTATGCAATTCACAATTTCAAAACACGACCCCCATTCCAAGGCCCGCTCGTGGCATAATCACAACCACGCATGGCAACATCCACACACCCGTCTTCATGCCTGTCGGCACCAGAGGCACGGTCAAAACCCTCACCCATCAGCAGCTAATGATATCGGCGCCGAGGCCATGGTCAATAATGCTTACCATCTCATGCTGCGGCCTGGAATCGATATCATCCAACAAGCTGGAGGCTTGCATCGCTTCATCAACTGGTCCAAACCCATTTTGACAGAGTCGGGGGGGTTTCAAGTTTTTTCATTGTCGGTCTTGAACAAGGTTGCTGATGAAGGCGTATATTTTCAATCGCATATCGATGGCTCGAGGATTTTTTGGGACCGTTGGAAAGCATGCAAGTGCAAAAGATTCTGGGGGCTGACTTCGTGACATGCTTAGATCAGCGCACGCCATTTCCGGATGATCGCGGCTTTGGCGGAAGCGGCCATGCTGCGTACGTTGCGTTGGGCGTCCATCTGCAGGACATTTCCTTTGCAGGCCCATCAAAGTCTGTTTTGTGTTATGCAAGGGGCATTTTTTCAGACTTGCGCAAGGAGTGCGCAGCAGCGCTAGTTGCAATGGATTTTCCGGCTATGCCTTTGGCAGGCTTTTCCAAAGAGTTCCTATTGAAACCATGTATAGCATCATCGATGAAGTCGAGCCTTTGCTTCCTGTTGAAAGACCCGTTACCTTAATGGAGAGTAGGCACGTCACGAAATATTGTCGAAGCTGTCAAACGCGGCATTGATATGTTTGACTGCGTCATGCCCACACGTGATGCGCGCAATGGCACCGCCTTCACCTGGTCGGGTAAAATTTTGATCGATGCCGGCAGGTATGCCAAAGACTTTCGCCCTTGGATTCTCAGACCACCATGCTACACTGCTCAGTTTTCAAAAGCTTATTTGCGTCATTTATTAAACGTCGATGAAATCACCGGATTAACATTAGTCTCGATACAAAACCTTGCCTTTTATCTTGATTTCATGCGCAAGTTAAGGCAAGCTATAGATAATGTAAACATTTAGTGAGTTTTATCAACAGATTTGTGAACTCTATCCTAACTAAAGGAATTAAAATGAACAGATTGACTTATCTCCTCGGCAGCCTCTTTACGCTGCTATTCACCAGCGGGCTATACGCCGAAGGCGAACCAGCGCCCGCTCCGGGCGGTCAAGGCTTCACCCAAACGCTGGTCATGATCGGTATTGCCTTGATTTTCTTCTATTTCATTCTGTGGCGTCCAGAGCAGAAGCGTCGCAGAACGATGGAAGATCAACGCGGCAGCATGAAAAAGGGCGACCGTGTCACCGCCATGGGCATTATTGGCACGATGGTACGTGTAAAGAAACTACTGTCATCGTCAAAATGGTCGATGGATCAAAGATCGAATTCTTAAAGGCCGCCATCAGCGATGTCCAGCCCGGCACCGAAGAAGATGCCAAAAAAGCCGAGAAAGAGGACAAGACTGTCATTAAAGCCTCTTCCGACAGCGAGTAGAGAAAAGGACTTCAAGGACGTAAAGGACCCAAAGGACCAAAAGGATTTTACTTTAGGTCATTTATGTCCTTTTTGTCCTTTATGTCCTTGTCTCCCCACTAATTTTTCTCACAAAGATCGGAAAGCGCCTATTGTAAATATTTTTTTAATAATACTTGCTTTCTTTTTGTAATAAATGTTATAATTATTTTTATTATTAATAACATTTTAATATAAAACTGTGAGGTTAATTATGGCAGCTCTAACTAATTTAGGTTTTGGAGAGTCTTTTGTTCTTACGCCTGCATCTGCAGAAATTAGCAAGCATGCAGTTGGAATAGCATCAATTGAAGTGAGTGGGGTTAAGAAGCTTGCATCTCAGATAGAACAAACAGCCGAACCATGTTTATATAAAACAAGCTTTTTGGTCACTGGCCAAACTAAACAAACAAAGATCGAATTAACATATGTTATTACACCTAAAGAAGGAACCTCTTTAAACGATGAAATAATTGCAAAAGCACAGAGCTACATGGATCGTCGGCTTAATATTGCAGCTAGTGAGACAATTATTCGATACCTCCCAGAAGTTTACGCAAAAGAAATGGAAAATGTAAGCGAGAACCTTGTCGAACATCTTACAAAACATATAACCAGAAGATCCTATTTA
>CAVVTZ010000011.1:0-438924 GCA_963751275.1 uncultured Gemmatimonadaceae bacterium
ATGTTCGTATACCTTCGGACGAGTACGTATTGCTGTCGACGAGAAGCCCCTGCTGGCGCCGGATCCAGCCCATCCCGAGGAGGTCTGGGGCTGCGAGGACCCGCGCCTCGTCTACCTGCCGGATCGCGAGGAGTGGGCGATCACCTATACCGCCTACAGCCGTCGCGGCCCGCTCGTGTCCCTGGCCGTCACCAGGGACTTCCACGACCGTTGAGCGGCTCGGACCGGTCATGCCGCCGGACGACAAGGATGCGGCCCTGTTCCCGCGCCGCTTCGATGGCCGCTGGATCATGATCCACCGGCCGGCGCCGCTGCAGCGGACCGGCCCACATGTGGATCTCGTACTCGCCTGATCTTCGCCATTGGGGCGACCACGCAGTCCTGCTCGAGGCCCGCGAGGGGGCCTGGTGGGACGCCGGCAAGATCGGGCTCGGGCCGCCGCCGCTGGAGACCGACGGCCGGCTGGCTGGTCATGTACCACGGCGCCCACACGACCGCGTCCGGGCCGATCTACCGGGTCGGCCTGGCCCTGCTGGACCTGGAGCACCCCGAGATCGTGCTGCGCCGGTCCGACGAGTGGGTCATCGCGCCGACGACTACCTACGAGTCCGTGGGCGACGTCGACAAGGTCGTCTTCCCCAACGGCTGGGTGCTCGATGAGGCTGCCGACAGGCTGTCCCTCTACTACGGCGCCGGCGACTCGGTCGTGGGCCTGGCGGAGGCGAGGTTCAGCGAGTGATGGCGTACATGGCGCAGGCGCCGCTCCACCTGCATCGGCGGGTGGACGACGACGGCCGCGGCTGACTCCGCGACCGGGGGGCTGGCCGGGCGGCTGAGGCGGGGGGATGGCCGCGCGAACGCGACATCTGGACGCGTCGCGCCGGCTGGCGGGCGAATTCCTCGGCTCGACTTCCCGCGCTCGGGCCGGGCGAGCAGCCGGAGCGCGATAGGGGATGATCGGCCTCGAAGCACGATTAGGCGGCCGGAGTGGAGGCCGGAGGCAAGTGACCGAGTCGGTCGAGCGGTGCGGTCGGTCTGCCGGTTGCCGGCCGAGGCGGTCGAGGCGGCCCGGGCTCTCGGCGAGGACGGCGCCCGCGGCCCGGCGCGACGAGCTGGTCCCGATCATCCGCCGCGCCAACGAGCTGTACTACGTGGCCGACGCGCCGGAGCTGAGCGACGCCGAGTACGACCGGCTGATGCGCGAGCTGGTCGGCCATCGAGACCGCGTTCCCGGCGCTGGTCGACGCCCGATTCGCCGACCCAGCGCGTCGGCGCGGCGCCGACCGGCACGTTCGGCGAGGTCGTCCACCGGCGGCCGATGCTCTCGCTCGGCAACGTCTTCGACGAGGACGAGTTGCGCGCCTTCGACGCGCGGGTCCGGCGCGGCCTGGGGTTGCCGCGCCGCCCCGGAGCCGGCGCCGGAGCTCCGCTACGTCGCCGAGCTCAAGATCGACGGCCTGGCCATCTCGCTCCGCTACGAGCGCGGCCGCTTCGTCCAGGGCGCGACCCGCGGCGACGGCACGACGGGCGAGGACGTCACCGCCAACCTGCGGACGATCTCGGTCCTGCCCGGAGCGGCTGCCGCGAGCCGGTCACCGCCGAGGTCCGCGGCGAGGTCTACATGCCCAAGGCCGAGTTCGCCCGGATCAACGCCGAGCGCGAGGAGGCCGGCCTGCCCACCTACGCCAACCCGCGCAACAGCGGCGCGGGCTCGCTGCGCCAGCAGGATCCCGGGTGACCGCCGCGCGCCGGCTGTCGTCGTGGTCGTACCAGCTGCATCGAGGACGGGCCGGACGGCCGCCCGACCGTGGCCGAGCCAGTCGGAGGCGCTCGCCCGCCTCGCCGCGCTGGGCTTCCCGGTCAACCCGGATCGCGCCGAGGGCCTGGACATCGACGGCGTGATCGCCTTCCTGGAGAGCTGGCGCGAGAAGCGCCACGACCTGCCGTACGAGACCGACGGCGTCGTCGTCAAGGTCGATCGCTTCGACCAGCAGGAGCGGCTCGGGATGGTCGCCCGGGCGCCGCGCTGGGCGATCGCCTACAAGTTCCCGCCCGAGCAGGTCGAGACGGTCCTCGAGGACATCGTCCCGTACGTGGGCCGGACCGGGACGCTGACGCCCGGTGGCGCACATGCGGCCGGCGAAGGTGGCCGGCTCCACGGTGGCCCGCGCCACGCTCCACAACCTCGACGAGGTGCGGCGCAAGGATCTGCGGATCGGGGACTGGATCGTCCTCCAGAAGGCCGGCGACGTGATCCCGGAGGTGGTGCGGCCGATCCCGGAGCGGCGCACCGGCGCCGAGCGCGAGTTCGAGATGCCGGCGGCCTGCCCGGTCTGCGGCACCGCGGTCGTCCGCGACGAAGGCGCGGTCCGCCACTACTGCCCGAACCCGCGCTGCCCGGCGCGGCTCGCCCAGGAGTTCGCCCATTTCGCCGGCCGCGGCGGGATGGACATCGAGGGCGCCGGCTGGGCCGTCCTCGAGCAGCTCCTGGAGCGCGGCCTGGTCAAGACCCGCGGCGACTTCTACCGGCTGACGCGTCGAGGACCTCGAGAGCCTCGAGCGGTTCGCGCCGAAGAGCGCCGAGAACCTGAAGGCCTCGATCGAGCAAGTCGCGCCGGCGGCCGCTGGCGCGGGTGCTCAACGCCCTCGGCATCCCCCAGGTGGGCGAGTCGACGGCCATCGACCTCGCCGGCTGGATCGCCGCGCGCTGGCCGCCCGAGGGGATGCGAGCCGGCGGAGTGGTTCGCCCGTGGCCGCGGAGCTGCCCGGCGTCGCCGGCCGACGAGCGTTCCAGGAAGTGCCCGGGCATCGGCGCCGTGGTGGCCGCGGCGCATCGCCGGCTACTTCGCGCGACCCGAGACGGCGGCCGTGCTGCGCGGACCTCGTCGACGCCGGCGTGGTCGCCGAGCCGCCCGCCGGCCGAGTCGGCGTCCGGGGAGTGGCGCAGCCGCCGGCCCGCTGGCCGGCAAGACCGTCGTCGTGACGGGCTCGCTCGCCGGCTTCGACCGCGCAGGCCGCCGAGGAGGCGATCCGCGCCGCCGGCGGCAAGGCCGCGGGCTCGGTCAGCAAGAACACGTCGTACGTGGTGGCGGGCGAAGGCGCCGGCTCCAAGCTGGCCAAGGCCGCGGAGCTCGGCGTCCCGGTCCTCGACGAGGACGGGTTCCGCCGGCTGCTGCGGCGACGGACGAGGCGGAGTGGCCGCGGCGGCTCGCGTGCCGGCCGAGCCGCGCGGCCGAGCCGCTCCGCGCCGGGCGCTCAGCCCATCGCCGAGTTGATCTGGCCCCAGATCCAGTCCGGCCGCCACGGCACGGCCGGCCCGAGGATCATCCGCGGCGCCTGCCACGTCTCCACCCAGCCACGGGCCACCAGCTCCCGCCACGCCGGCCGAGTGCTCGTGTGGCATGCCGGCTCGGACGTGCGCCGCCGGCGGCGATCACGTGGCGGTGGAGGTCCAGCAGGAAGAGCCCGTCCTCGAACCGGGCGCGACGATCGGCCCGTAGGCACGCTCCGCGGGCAGCAGGAAGCCGCGCGACCGCGCCGTCGCGCTCCAGGACCCAGCCGCCGTCTTCGGCCATCACGGCCAGCGCGAGCCGAGCGGTCCTCGGCCGTCGCCAGCCGGTCGAGCTCGACGATCGCCGGCAGGTCGGCCGGTTCGAGCCGCGGACGCGCGCGCCCGGGCGGCGGAACCGGCGCGTCCGGCAGATGACCGGCCTGGAGCTGGTGGTAGGTCGTCGGCGAGCCGGAAGCCCATCCGCTCGTACATGGGCCGTCCCTCGTCCGTGGCTTCGAGCGGAGAGCGTCGTCGCAGCCGGCCGCACGCAGCCGCGGCGCACAGCTCGTCGGTGATCGCCCGGCCGATGCCGCGGCGCCGAAAGCCGCCTCGACGACGATCGCACCGAGCCAGCCCACCGGCCGCTCGCGCGTGGCCAGGCCGGTCGGCCGACGACGCGGCCGCCGACGACGCCGACGAGCGGCTGACAGCGTCGATATCGAAAGACGAAGTCGTAGAACCGCCGCCGGTCGCGCCAGCCCTGGGCCCTCGCCAGCGCGATCGCGCCATCGGCGTCGGCCGGGTCATGTCGCGGATCTCGAACCCGATCATGGCATCCTCGAGCCGTCCGTTCATGGCCGCAGTTCAGAACGGCCGGGGAGTCGACCCGATACGACGGTCAGTCGACGCCAGCCGAGAAGCGCCCGGATCTTCGATGCTGGTGGCAGGGCCTCGACTCGGTCGCTGCGCGATGGTCGTCCAACTGTACGCGAACTGATCGCGGCTCCGTCGCCCAGGCCGTGCGGCCGTGGCGCCCGCCGGCGGTGGTCGTCCGCCAGCGCAGGTTCAGCGGCCTCGGCGACCGCCGCATGACGACCAGCAGGTCGCTTCGGCTCAGGCCCTTGCGGCGACTGCTCGCCGGACAGCATCACGCAGGCGAAGCGTGGCCAATCTCCGCGCGCGACGTCGAGCACGTCGCCCACCTCGCGCGCCTCGGTCTTGACCGAGGAGGAGCTGGCGCGCCTCGAAGGGCCAGCTCAACCACATCCTCGACCAGTACGCGATCCTGGCGCGGCCTGGACACTGAGCACATCCCGCCGACCGCCCAGACCATCGAGCTGGCGAACATCCTGCGCGACGACATCGTGCCAGCCGTCGCTGCTCGGTCGACGAGGCCTTGGCCAACGCGCCGGAGCGCGAGGGCGATCGTTTCGTCGTGCCGGCGATCCTCGGCGGCGAGGGCGGCGCGTGACCGGCGACGCAAGGACCTCGACGCGACTCCACGCCCACGAGATGACGGCCGCTGCTGCGGGCGCGGCGCAGGTATCGTCGCGCGAGCTGATCGAGGCTCACCTCGCACGTCGCCGAACGCCAGAACCGCGCCCTCAACGCCGTGGCTGTGATCGGCCGTGCCGACGCGCTCGCCCAGGCCGACGCCGCCGACAGGCGCATGGCCGAGGCTGCGCCGCGAGGCCCCGCGGTCCTGCCGGCGCTGCATCCGCTGTGCGGCGTCCCGGTCGCGCTAAGGACCTCGTCTCGGTCAAGGGCGGCCAGGCGACGGCCGGCTCGAAGATCCTCGAGGGCTACGTCGCCCCGTTCGACTCGCACCGTGACGGCCCGGCTGCGCGACGCCGGCGCGGTCATCCTCGGCAAGACCAACATGGACGAGTTCGCCATGGGCTCGTCCACGGAGCACTCCGCGTACGGCCCGACGCACAATCCGTGGGACCTCACCGCGTCCCGGCGGCAGCTCCGGCGGTTCGGCGGCGGCGGTCGCCGCCTTCCACGCGCCGCTTCGATCGGCACGGACACGGGCGGCAGCATCCGCCAGCCGGCCTCGCTGTGCGGCGTCGTCGGGCTCAAGCCGACGTACGGCCGCGTGAGCCGCTACGGCATCGTCGCCTTCGCCGCTAGCCTCGACCAGATCGGGCCCGTTCGCCCGCGACGCCCGCGATGCGGCCGTCCTCCTGCACGCCGTCTCCGGTCGCGACGAACGCGACGCGACCTCGGCGCCGGTGCCGGTGCCGCGACGAACTCCTGAACCTGCCGGCCGGCGACGACGAGGCGGCCTCGTACCTGAAGGGCCGGCGGCTGGCGCTGCCGCGGGAGTACTTCGTCGACGGGCATGGAGCCGGGCGTGGCCGCTCGCGTCCGCGAGGCCGTCGCGGCCACTGGAGGCGGCCGGTGCGCACGTCGAGGAAGTCTCGCTGCCGCACACGGACTACGGCCTCGCCACGTACTACATCATCGCCCCGGCCGAGGCATCGTCGAACCTCGCCCGCTACGACGGCGTCAACTACGGCTATCGACGAGCGAGCTCGGCGACGTACATCGCCGACTACCTCCGCACCCGAGGCGCGGGCTTCGGGCCGGAGGTCAAGCGCCGGATCATGCTCGGCACCTACGCCCTGTCGGCCGGCTACTACGACGCGTACTACCTGAAGGCTCAGAAGGTGCGGACGCTGATCAAGGCGGACTTCGACGCGGTCTGGGCGGCCGGCTTCGACGCGATCTGCGCGCCGACCAGCCCGACCGTCGCCTTCCCGATCGGGCGCCAGGCTGGACGACCCGGTGGCGATGTACCTGTCCGACGCCTGCACTCTGCCGGTCAACATGGCCGGCCTGCCCGGCGTGTCGATCCCGGCCGGGCTGTCCGACGGTCTGCCGGTCGGCCTCCAGATCATCGGGCGCCGTGGAGCGAGCTCTCGATGCTCCGGCTGGCCCGCGCGTACGAAGGGATCACTGCCAGAGCACCTGGCGGGCCCTCGAGCCCGCCGAACTGAGCCTGACCGACGATCCGACCACGCCCAGCCCGATCGAGCGGAGAGGAGCGCCTCGCAGAGAGCGCACCACGCCGCGGGCCCCGGCGCCAAATCCTGAGGACCGGAACTCGATGACCACCCGATCGACTCCAACCGACTCGCCACCGACCCGTCGATCCTCAACTCCGAATCCGAACCGGAGCGCCCGCCGCTCTCGACCCGCGTTCTGGCCCGCCGCGTGGACGAGGTCGCGCTCCGGCATTCGCCGCTTCTTCGAGCATCATCGCGACGATGACCGACGTCATCAGCCTCGGGGTGGGGGAGCCGGACTTGGCAGCGAGTCCGGTATCCGCTCGGACAAGAGTTTGGTCGTGAACCGCTGCCCCTCGGAGATCCGCTCCGTCTCCACCGCCATCGCGTCGATCGCCTGCTCCATGCGCGCGAGCCGCTCGTCGATCGCCTTCAGCTCGGCGCTGCCGATGCTCTGCTGCTTTTTCGCGCGCGTCGTGATGAAGGCCAGCGTGATCACGCCGATCGTGATCACCATCGTAATGAACGCCGCCATGTCGTTCGGATTCATCGGTCCTCACTCCGCGCCGGGGCGCGTTCGCTCAGCAGTTTCGTGGTGAAGCGCTGGCCCTCACTGATCCGTTCGGCTTCCACAGCGATCGCGTCCACGGCCTGCTCGATGCGCGCGAGGCGCTCTTCGATCGCGGCGAGATCGCCGCTCTTGAGACCCTTTCGGCTGCCGTAGTGGAACTTCATCCACGTGACCGCGAGGCTGCTGGCACCCACTGCGCCAACGATCAAGACCGCCGCCTCCTGGCCGTTCATCGGGGCACCTTCTCTTCGGACGCCCGTTCGCTGAGAAGCTTGGTCGTGAAGCGCTGTCCTTCGCCGATCCGCTCGGTCTCCACGGCGATCGCGTCCACGGCACGCTCCAGCGCGGCGAGACGCTCGGCGATCTCGGCGAGATCCTTCGACGCGACCCGTGGCGGCCGCCGCAACCATGCGACGCCGAGTGCGATGGCGGTGCTGAACGAACCGACGATCGCGAACACGGTGATGACGAACGTGTACTTGTCTTGCATCTCAGCTTCCCGGGGAACGAGGTGGCTTCTCTATTCCCTCCGTACGGCCGCCGGCGGTCACCGGTGTCAGGCGCCGCTCCATGCGCGCCACCCGGCGGCTCGCCTCGCGCGCGTCGCGCGCCGACAGCGCGGCGATGAACACCAGCACGCCGGCGTACATCCCCCACAGCCCGAGCATCAGCCACGCGCCCTTCCGGTTCGCACTCCACACTTCGTGCACGGCCCAGAACATCCCGATGGTGCCGAGGATGACGATCACGGCGATCGAACGCACGGCGACGGTCACCACCTTCCGCGACCGCCGCGCGCAGTCGGGGCAGAGCATCAGCCCGCCGATGCGCGCGCCCGCACCTTCGAGCGGCTTACCGCAGTTCGCGCAATTCCCGGCGCGATTCCGGCGGATCCGGCGCTGCAGCATGTTCCAACTGAGCGCGCTCCACGCCAGTGATCCCACGACGGCGATCGCCAGCCAGAGCGCGAAGCCGGTGCGCACCGCTCAGCCGCCTCCCTTCACGTACGCGGCGTACGCATCGTACGCGGCGAGCACCTCGTCGCCGGTCACCGTGGCCGCGCCGAGCTTCCCGACTTCCACGCCCGCGGCGAAGTTCGCGATCATCGCCGCCTCGGGCACGCTGCCGCCCGCCGCGAGGATCGCCGCGAGATAGGCGGTGACGGTGTCGCCCGCGCCCACCACGTCGTACACCTCGCGCGCCGTGGTCGGCACGCGCATCGCGACGCCGTTCCCGCTCACGAGCACCATGCCGCGCTCGCCAAGGGTGAGCAGCACGTGTTCGACGCCGAGCCGCTCGAGCATCGCCGGCACGGTCTCGGGATGGTCGATGTCCATCGTGGCGCCCAGCGCGCTCTCCAGCTCGCGGCGGTTCGGCTTGAAGATCGTCGCGCCCTTGTACGAGAAGAAGTTCCGGAACTTGGGATCGACCACCACCGGGATGCCGCGGCGATTCGCCGCGTCGATCGCCGCGCGGATCACGGCGGTCACGAGCACGCCCTTGTTGTAGTCCTCGAGCACGAGCGCGTCGGCGTCGGTCACGGCGTGCGCGACGGCGTTGAGCACGCGCGCGACGTCGGCGGCGCCGAGGTCGTTGTCCTCCTCCTCGTCGAAGCGCACGAGCTGCTGCACGCGCGCGAGGACGCGCGTCTTCGTCGTGGTGGGCCGGTCCGACCTCCACCAGCGCGCGCGTCTCGCCGCCGAGCTCCTTGAGCATCGCGCGCAGCGCTTTGCCGCTGGTGTCGCGCCCGATGACGGCCACGAGCTCCGCGCGCGCGCCGAGCGCCGCGACGTTCTGCGCGACATTCGCCGCGCCGCCCAGCGCGGACCGCCGCTCGCGCACGCGCACCACGGGCACCGGCGCCTCGGGGGAGATGCGCTCGACGTCGCCCTTGAGGTAGACGTCGAGCATGGCGTCGCCCACTACGGCGATGCGCTTTCCGGACGCGGAGCGAAGGAGAGTCTGGAGGCGGCTTCGGCTTAACGACGGGCGCATGATGAATGGTAAGCTACCGGCGACAGCGGGACAGTACCAGATAGGTCGCGTTCGGGAGTCGGGAGTCGGGAATCGACTACCCGTCGTCGATTCCCGACTCCCGACTCCCGAACATGAAGGAGTCCCGTAGCCAGCTAGTCTCGTATAGCTTTCCGTCGCACCCAACCCGGACAGCCGTGCCGCCGTTAGTCGTTCTCGCTCTCTCCGTCCTGGGCATTTCCTTCGCGGGGCCCTTGATCCGGATCTCGCACGCGGATCCGCTCGCGATCGCGGTGTGGCGGCTCGCGATCTCCATGCTCCTCATCGGCGGGATCGTCACCGTGATGGGCAGCTGGCGGCAGTGGCGGCGGCTGTCGCGCGGCGACCTCGCGATCGCACTCGGCGCGGGGGCCATGCTCGCGCTGCACTTCTGGGCGTGGAACGCGTCGCTCCGCCTCACCACGATCTCCGCGAGCACGCTGCTCGTGGACACGCAACCCGTGCTCGTCGCGGGCGCGAGCGCGCTCTGGCTCAAGGAGTCGCCGAACCGCGGCATGGATCGGCATCTCATTGCGGTGCGGCGCATGATGTCGCCGAGGGGGGGGGGGCGGCGCGCGCTCTGGCTCAAGGAGTCACCGAACCGCGGGCAATGGATCGGCATCCTCATCGCGGTGGCCGGCGCGATGATCGTCGGGATCTCCGACGCGCGCGGCGCCAACGCCGGTGCGCCGCACGCGCTACTGGGCGACGCGCTCGCCTTCTCCGCCGGCGTGGCCGGCGCGCTGTACTATCTCGCGGGACGGCGCCTCCGCCGTACGCTCGACCTCTGGCCCTACGTCGCGCTCGTCTACGGCGCTTGCCTCGCGGTGCTGCTGATGTTCGCGCTGCTCATGGACACGCCGCTCGTGCCCCAGCCGCCGCGCGAGTTGGCGATCTTCACGGCGCTCGCGCTGGGGCCCATGATGCTCGGGCATACCGGCATGAACTGGGCACTGCGTTATCTTCCGGCATACGTCGTGAACCTCACCGTGCTCGGCGAGCCGGTGGGTGCAACACTCCTCGCCGCGGTGCTGCCCGGGATCCGTGAGATCCCCGCGCCGCTGACGCTCGCCGGCGGCGCGGTGCTGCTGGCTGGGATCCTGATCACGCTCATGCGCACGCCCGGCATGGCGAACGCACCACCGGTGGTCACTGATGCGGCTTGACTTGGACGTCGTCGCGACGCGCGGCGACATGATCGAATCGCGACACCACGTGCACGCCGCCGTGCTCGATGACACCGGCGCTCTGCGCGCCTCCGCCGGCGATCCGGCGCTGCCCACGGTCATGCGCAGCTGTGCGAAACCCTTCCAGGCGTTCCCCTTCGTGGACAGCGGCGCGTTCGATGAACTCGCCTGGACCGACGAGATGCTCGCGCTCGCGTGCGCGAGCCACGGCGGCGAGCCGGAGCACATCGCGATCGTCTCCCGCATGCTCGGCACGCTGCAGCTCGAGGAAGGCGACCTCGCGTGCGGCGCGCACGAGCCGCTCACGCGGCGCGGACAGAAGGCATTGAAGGAAGCGGGGGAGACCGCGACCCGCCTCCACAACAACTGCTCCGGCAAGCACGCCGCGATGCTCGCCTTCGCGCAGATCCAGAAGTGGCCGACGCGCGGCTATGAGCAGTGCGTGCATCCCGTGCAGCAGCACGCGGTGCAGGCGCTCGCGAAGTGGTGCGATGTCGACCCGTCGAGCCTCAAGCTCATGACCGACGGCTGCGGCGTGGTGGCGTTCGGCCTACCAATGCAATCGTTCGCCTTCGGCCTCGCACGCTTCGCCGCCGCCGCGCATGCGGGCGATCCGGTGCCCGCGCGGATATTCGGCGCGATGGCCGCGCATCCTTTCCTCGTGGGCGGCACGGACCGGTTCGATACCGTAGTCATGGAGGAGACACGTGGGCGCGTGATCGCGAAGATCGGCGCCGAGGGGGTGCACGCGGTGGCGATCCCCGAGCGCGGGCTGGCCGCGGTGGTGAAGGTGGCCGACGGTTCCTTCCGCGCGCAGCATCCCGCGGTGATCCGGCTGCTGCAGTATCTCGACGCGCTCCCGGCGGAACTGCCGCCGCGCCTGGCGTCGTTCCTGCGCACGCCCATCGTGAACACGCGCGGCGCGACGGTCGGGGAGATCCGCCCGGTTGCGTAGCGTGCGCGTGGTACGCCGCGGAACGATCCGATGACACAGACTTCTCCCGCGCTCGGTAGAATGCCGAGTCTCGACGACGAGTCGCGGGCGCTCGTGTCGCTCGCCGTCGTGATCGCCGTGGGCGGCGAGGACGCGCTGCGCGACGGCGTGGCGCGCGCCGCGCGGAGCGGCGTGAACCCGGAGTGGGTGGAGGAAGTGATCCTGCAATCTTTCCTGTTCGTTGGATTCCCGCGCACGCTGAACGCAATGCGCGCCTGGCGGAAGGCATCGGGGCGCGCCGCGCCAACGGTGGACGCCGACGAGGCCGTGCGCGGCGCCGCCGACTGGCTCGCGCGCGGCGAGAGCACGTGCGTCACGGTGTACGGGCCGCTGTACGAGCGGCTGCGCGTGAACATCCGCGGCCTGCATCCCGCGCTCGACGACTGGATGATCGAGACGGGCTACGGCCGCGTGCTGGGCCGGCCGCAGCTCGATCTCAAGCGGCGCGAGCTGTGCGTCGCCGCGGTGTGCGCGGCCACCGAGCAGGACCGGCAGCTGCACTCGCATCTCCACGGCGCGCTGCACGCGGGCGCATCGGCGGGCGAGATCACGGGCGCGCTCGCGATCGCGGGCGCGGGACTGAACGCGGCGTCGAACGCGCGGATCGCGCATCTCTGGTCGCGCGTGCAGGCGGTGAGCTGATGGCGTTCATCGATCGCGCGCGGGTGCACGTGGAGGCCGGCACCGGCGGCTCGGGATGCTCGAGCTTCCGGCGCGAGCATCGCGTGCCCATGGGCGGCCCCGACGGCGGCGACGGCGGCCGCGGCGGCGACGTGATCGTGCGCGGCGACAGCAATCTCGTCCACGCTGCTCGACTACACGTATCGCGACCGGTGGGTCGGCCGAGCGCGGCGAGCACGGCAGCGGCAACAACAAGACGGGCGCGTCGGGCGCCGACGTGGTACTGCCGATGCCGCCCGGCACGGTGATCCGCGATGCGAAGAGCGGCGAGCTGCTCGGCGAGATCCTGGGCGACGGCGACTCGTTCGTGGTGGCGAAGGGCGGGCGCGGCGGGAAGGGGAACACCTTCTTCGCGACGGCCACGCACCAAGCGCCGCGCGAGTGGCAGCCGGGCGAGGAAGGGGAGATCAAGGATCTCGAGTTCGAGCTCAAGCTCATCGCCGATGTCGGGCTCGTCGGCTCGCCGAACGCCGGGAAGTCCACGCTGCTCTCGGTGATCTCGGCGGCGCACCCGAAGATCGCGGATTATCCGTTCACCACGCTCTCGCCGAACCTGGGCGTCGTGCCGCTGAGCGATCACCGCACGTTCGTGGTCGCGGACATCCCCGGCATCATCGAAGGCGCGCACGAGGGGAAGGGACTCGGGCTGCAGTTCCTGCGGCACATCGAGCGCACGCGGATCCTCGCGTTCCTCGTCCCGGTGGACGCGCTCGACTGGCAGGTCGAGTACGACGGGCTGCGCCGCGAGATCGCGAACTACTCGGCGGACCTCGCCGCGAAGCCGCACTGCGTGGTGTTCACGAAGATGGACCTGTTCGGCGAGCTGGACCCGCCGCCCATCGAGGCGCCGGACGCATTCGGGATCTACGCCATCTCCAGCGCCGCGCGGCAGGGGCTCGACACGCTGCTGGATGCCTGGTGGAAGAAGCTGCTCACCCTGCGCAAGGCGGCCACCGCGGCCGCGAAGGCGGAGGACGCCGCGCGCCCCTGAGATCGACGCGCGGCGCGATGCGCTCGCGCTCTCGCTCCTGAGTGGCGTGGGAGCGGTGAAGCACGCGGAACTGACGGCAACATTCGGATCCTTCGCGCGGGCGATCGATTCGGCGGGCGAAACGGAAGAGGCAGTCGCGCGGTGCGTACGAACAGGCCGATGCGGCGCTCGCGCGCGCGGAGGCGTGTGGCGCGAGCGTGCTCTGTACTGCGGACGCGGAGTACCCCGCGCCGCTCAAGGACCTCAACGATCCGCCGCCGGTGCTCTTCGCGATCGGCGATCTGGCCGCGATCGCGCCGCCGGCCGTCGCGATCGTCGGCACGCGGCGCGCCACGCTCGTACGGCGAGCGCATGACGCACGAGATCGCGTCGTCGCTCGCGCGGGCGGGGGTGGCGGTGATCAGCGGGATGGCGCGCGGCATCGACGGCACCGCGCATCGCGCGGCGCTCGCGGCCAACGGACGCACCGCCGCCGTGCTCGGCACCGGCGTGGACATCGCCTATCCCACGAACCATCGAGCGCTCCACGCGCAGATCGGCGCGCGGGGGCTGCTGCTGAGCGAAGAGCTGCCCGGCGACCGGGCGACGCCCGGATCGTTCCCGCGCCGCAACCGGATGATCGCGGCGTTGGCGCCGGTGACGATCGTGATCGAGGCGCCGCACGAGAGCGGCGCGTTGATCACGGCGGGTCATGCGCTGGAATTGGGGCGCACGGTGGCGACGGTGCCCGGCGCGATCGATTCGCCGGCGAGCGCCGGCTCGAATCTGCTGCTGCGCGACGGTGCGATCATGATCGCCGAAGTGGCGGACGCACTCGCGCTGGTCGGGCTCACGGGACCGAAACGGCCGAAGAATCCGGAGTTCAAGACAGAACCGGAACGCGCGGTGTGGGCCGCACTCGGCGACGGCGCGGCGTACATCAATGAGCTCTCCGCGCGCGCAGGACTGCCGGCACGGGAGTGCATCGCGGCGGTGAGCTCAATGGAGGTGGCGGGGGCCATCGAGTGCTTGCTGACCGGGGAAATACGACGGCGAGGGTGACACCGCTGACGGCGAGTGTGACACCGCTGACGGCGCCTGTGATCGTTGACGTGTGGCAACCACCCTCGCCGTTGCCACACGTCAACGATCACAGGCGCCGTCAGCGTCGTCACCCTCGCCGTCAGCGGCGTCACAAGCGCCGTCAGCGGTGTCACGCTCGCCGTCTTATCTTTAATATAGATGAATCACCTCTACATCCACGTCCCCTTCTGCCGCCGGAAATGCAGTTACTGCGATTTCTCAATCGCGGTACGGAAAGTCATACCTGCCAACGACTTCGTCCGCTCCATCGAATGTGAATTGTCGGCCCGCCAGCCGGATCCGCAACGCGAGCCGCTGACCACGGTCTACCTCGGCGGCGGCACCCCGTCGCTGCTCGGTGCGGACGGGCTCGCACGACTGTTCAATGTCATCCGAAGCCGGTTCACGATCGCGCCGGATGCCGAGCTCACCCTGGAGGCCAATCCGGACGACGTGAGCGCCGAGGCCGTGAGGAGCTGGCGCGCGACCGGCATCAACCGCCTCTCCATCGGCGCGCAGAGCTTCGACGCGAAGGTCCTCGAGTGGATGCATCGCACCCACACGCCGGACCAGACCGCGCGCGCCGTAGATCACGCGCGCGCCGGCGGCATCGACGACCTTTCGCTCGACCTCATCTTCGCGCTGCCCTCGGCGCTCCGCCGCGACTGGGAACGCGATCTGTCGCACGTGCTGTCGCTCGCGCCCGACCATCTCTCGCTGTACGGCCTCACGGTGGAGCCCGGCACGCCGCTCGGCCACTGGCAGGCGCGCGGCGAGGTGCGCGAGGCGCCCGAGGAGAAGTACGAACGCGAGTTCCTCGCGGCGCACGAGCGCCTCATCGCGGCGGGATTCGAGCACTACGAAGTGAGCAACTACGCGCGTCCCGGCGCGCGCGCGAGGCACAACGGGAGTTACTGGCGCCGCGTGCCGTACCTCGGCCTCGGACCGTCGGCGCATTCGTTCGATGGAACGAGCCGGAGCTGGAACATCGCGGCCTACGCCGCATGGTCGCGCGCGGCGCTCGATGGCGGCGACGTCACCGAAGGCTCGGAGGTCCTGTCCGCCGGGAGCGAGGAAGCCGAGCGCATCTATCTGGGCCTGCGCACCACCGATGGGCTCGAGATGCCGCCGGCACTCGCTGAAACAGTCGCGCCGTGGATCGCCGCGAGGTGGGCCGAGGCGTGCGACGGCCGCCTCCGGCTCACGCCCACCGGCTGGCTGCGCCTCGACGCCCTCGCCACTCACTTGACCGCTGTCGCGAGTCGTTCCTAGCTTGCACATCATGCCGCCGCAGCCACTTACCGATCGCGAGCGCCGGGTGCTCGAAGCGGTCATCCAGAGCTACGTGGAGACGGCGGAGCCCGCGGGTTCGCGCACGATCTCGCGCCGCTTCGGGATCGGCGTGTCGCCGGCGACGATCCGCAACACGATGAGCGATCTGGAGGAAAAGGGTTTCCTCTTCCACCCGCACACGTCGGCCGGCCGCGTGCCCACCGACATGGCGTACCGCGTGTACGTGGACTCGCTCATGCACGCGCCCGCCGTGCTCGACCAGGGTTCGCGCGAGCGGCTCATTGGCGAGATGTCCGCGGGCGGCACCGCGATCGAGGCGATCCTCCGCCGCGCGGCGCAGGTGCTTGGCGTGCTCACGCAGGAACTGGGCGTGGCGCTCGGCCCGCAGCTGGCGCTCGCGCGTCTCGAGCGGCTGGAACTCGTGCGGCTCTCGGCGGAGCGGCTCCTGATGGTGCTCCGTCTCACCGGCGGGGCGGCGCAGAGCATCTTCGTCGAAGTGCCGGGCGAGGTGGCCGAGGCGGCGATGGCGGAGGTGTCGCGCATTCTCGAACGAGCGCCTCGCGGGGCTCACGCTGCGCGAGATCCGCACGACGCTCGCCGACCGGCTGCGCGACACCGCCGCGCCCCGTGAGGCGAAGGAACTGCTCAACATCTTCGTCCAGGAAGGCGAGCAGCTCTTCGACATGACGAAGCCGCTCGATGAGTCGCCGGTGCTGCTGGGGCAGACGTCGGTGCTCGTGGAGCAGCCGGAGTTCGCGACCGGCGCGAGCCTGCGGCGCCTGCTCGAACTCACCGACCGCCCGGGCGCGCTGGGCGGGCTGATGCGCGCGCGGCACGCGAAGTCGGGGCTCTCGATCACGATCGGGCAGGAGCACACGGATCCGGCGCTCTCCGAGTTCACGCTCGTGACCGCGGAGTTCCACGTGGGCGGCCTGGCGGGCGTGATCGGCGTGATCGGACCGACGCGCATGCCGTACGAAAAAGTGATCTCCCTCGTCACGCACACATCGCGGCTCATCGCCGAACTCATCGACTGACCGGCGGCGGCGCGCGAGCGCCGCTTCCCACATACATGGCCGACTACTACGAACTGCTCGGGATCAAGCGCGACGCCACGCCGGAAGACCTGAAGAAGGCCTACCGGAAGATGGCGATGCAATTCCATCCGGACCGCAACGACGGCTCGAAGGAGTCCGAGGAGCGGTTCAAGCAGATCACCGAGGCATACGAAGTGCTCGGCGATGAGAACAAGCGTGCGATCTACGACCGCTACGGCGAGGCCGGGCTGCGCCGCGGCGCGGGCTCGGTGCACCACGTGGACCTGAGCGAGGCGCTCAGCGTCTTCATGCAGAACTTCGGCATGGGCGGCATCGAGGATCTCTTCGGCGGCGGCGGGCGCACCCAGCAGACCACCGGCGCCGACGTGCGCGTGAACATGACGCTCAACTTCTCCGAGGCGGCGGCGGGCGTGGAGCGCAGCGTGAACGTGAAGCTGCTCGACGCGTGCGAGAAATGCTCGGGGAGCGGCGCGGAGCCCGGCACCACGTCGAAGCGCTGCCCCACGTGCGCGGGGCGCGGCGAGGTGCAGCGCGCGCAGCGCTCCTTCTTCGGCCAGTTCGTGAGCGTCGCGCCGTGCCCGACATGCTCGGGCGCGGGGCAGATCATCGAGACGCCGTGCAAGAAGTGCAAAGGCGACGGCCGCGTGCGCGGCGAGCACGCGCTCAAGGTGCAGGTGCCGGCCGGCGTCGCGAGCGGCCAGTACATGGTGATGCGCGGCGTGGGGAACGCCGGCCCGCGCGGCGGCCCGCGCGGCGACATCGCGGTGGTATTCGACGTGCAGGACGACCCGCGCTTCGAGCGCGATGGCGCGGAACTGTTCACCGAGGTGCTCGTGACCTATCCGCAGCTCGTGCTCGGCGCGGACATCGAGGTGCCCGGCGTGGGCGGAAAGCTCTCGCTGCGTCTTCCGGCGGGCACGCCGAGCGGGCACGTGTTCACGATCCGCGGCCGCGGCTTGCCGCGCGTGAACGAGAAGGGGAATGGCGACCTGCATGTGCGCGTGCAGCTGTGGACGCCCACCTCGGTGAGTGCGGAGCAGAAGAAGGCGCTGGAGCAGCTGCGTGCGGTGGAGGGCGCGCCGCCTGAGCGCCGGCCGAAGGACTTGTGGGGCTGGCTGAAGGAGGCGCTCGGCGCATGAGTTGGTTCGCGGTTCGCGTGACGGTCCCGAATGATGCGGCGCGAGCGAGCGTGGTGCGCGCGCTCGTCGCGGCGGGCGCGTCGGCGGTGCAGGAGGGAGACGGCGAGCTGGTCACGCATCTCACCGGCGACTCGGACTTCGACGCGCTCGAGACGGCGGTGCGCACAGCGGGGGGCGGCGCCATGGACCGCACGCTGCTCGCCGACGCCGACTGGTCGGCGACGTGGAAGACGCGCGTTGGTGTGCAGCGGCTCGGGCGCATCGCGATCGCGCCGCCCTGGCTCGCCGCGGAGATCGCGGACGCGGAGTGCGCCGTGGTGATCGAGCCGGCGATGGCCTTCGGCACCGGCGAGCACGAGACGACGCGCAGCGTGCTCACGTTGATGCAGGATGCGGTGCGCGCGGGCGACGTGGTGGCCGACCTCGGCGCGGGGAGCGCGGTGCTGGCGATCGCGGCGGTGAAGCTCGGCGCACGCAAGGCGATCGCGATCGAGCTGGATCCCGACGCACTGGGGAACGCCGAGGAGAACGTGCACCGCAACGGCGTGGACGCCGTCGTGACGCTCATTCGCGGCGACGCGGGCGTGCTGCTGCCGCTGGTCGCGCCGGTGCAGGTGATCCTCGCGAACATCATCTCGAGCGTGCTCATCGAGATCATGCCGGCGATGCGCCGCGCGCTCTCGCCCGGCGGGCGCGCCATATTGAGCGGCATCCTCACGACGGAGCGGCCGCAAATGTTGGCGGCGCTCACCGCCGGCGGCTGGACCGTGGACCGTGAACTCGTGGAGGGAGAGTGGTGGAGCTGCGCGATCGGCCCGCGATAGCGACGTTGTTCTCGGGGGAGTCCATGGCGCCCGGGCGGGTGACCACGCTCGGCGAGGGCGAGGCGCATCACGCGCGCGTGCTCCGCCTGGCGCTCGGCGACCGCGTGCGGCTCGTGGACGGCGCCGGCGCGGTGGCGACGGGGCAGATCGTGAAGGTCGCCAAGGGCGGCACGATGGTGGAGGTCGAGGCGGTGGACCGCGAGGATCCCTTGCCGGTGATCCACCTGATGCTGCCGATCGCCGACCGCGACCGGATGCTCTGGCTGGCGGAGAAGGCGACCGAGCTCGGCGTCTTCAGCTGGCGTCCGGTGATGTGGCGGCGCTCGCGCAACGTGAGTCCGCGCGGCGAGGGGGTGGGGTTCCAGACGCGCGTGCGCGCGCGCATGGTGAGTGCGCTCACGCAGTGCGGCGGCGCGTGGCTGCCGGTGCTGTACCCGGATGCGCCGGTGGAGCGCGCGCTGTCCGCGTGTCCGGCCGGCGTGCGCTGGCTGCTCGACGCCAGCGGCGAGCCGGCGACGGCGCAGCCGGTGAAGGCGCCGATCACGATCGCGCTCGGCCCCGAAGGCGGACTCGAACCGGCCGAGCGTTCGGCGATGCTCGCCGCCGGCTTCACGCCGGTGACGCTTGCGCCGCTCACGCTGCGCTTCGAGACCGCCGCGATCGCCGCGCTCGGCATCGCGCGCGCGGCGCTCACCGCGGCCAAGGAGCGCGCCCGTGTCTGACGACTGCCTCTTCTGCAAGATCGCGCGCAAGGAGATCCCGGCGACGATCGTCGCCGAGGACGAACATTGCCTCGCGTTCCGCGACATCGCGCCGAAGGCGCCGGTGCACATCCTCGTGATCCCGCGCGAGCACGTGGCATCGCTCGACGAAGCGAAGGACGCGATGATGATCGGCCGGATGGCGCTGTTCGCCGCGGAGATCGCGCGCAAGGAAGGGATCGCCAAAGCCGGCTACCGTGTGATCTTCAACACGAACGCGGGGGCGGGGCAGACCGTGTTCCATCTCCACCTGCACCTGCTCGGCGGCCGCGACATGAAATGGCCGCCTGGGTAAGGCTGACGGCGAGTGTGACACCGCTGACGGCGAGTGTGACACCGCTGACGGCGCCGGTGGTCGTTGACGTGTGGCAAGGGCGCAGTTGCCACACGTCAACGACTACACGCGCCGTCAGCGGCGTCACACTCGCCGTTCGCGGTGTTACAGGCGCCGTCAGCCCCTGATGCTTCCTTGAACCGCCCTGCGCCAGCGGGTAGCTTTCACTTCCTATGGCGGCTCTTCAGGACAAGCTCCAGCAGGAGCTCAACACGTATCGCAAGGCGCAGGATAAGTTCGGCACGCTCTTGCTGAGCACCATCCTGGCCGATGTGAAGAACAAGCGGATCGAGCTCCAGCGCGATCTGACCGACGATGACATCATCGACGTCCTCCGCCGCGGGATCAAGCGCCGCAAGGAGAGCGTCGAGATGTACGAGAAGGGCGCGCGCGAGGATCTCGCGTCGCGCGAGCGTGCGGAGTTCACCGCGCTCGAGAAGTATCTCCCCGCTTCAGTGAGCGACGACGAGCTGCGCGCGGCGATCAAAGCCGCGGTCGCGGGCGGCGCGAAGAACATCGGCGCCGTGATGGGCAAAGTCATGCCCCAGTTCAAGGGGCGCGCCGATGGTTCGGTCATCAACCGCATCGCGCGCGAGGAGCTGGGCCCTCAGCCCTGACCGTGATCATCGACGCGAACCACCACGGCGCCCGGACGCGAGCGAAGTTGCTCCCGTCCGGGCGCCAGCCCTTTGTGGGGGTGGTGTCGTGAACCGGCATGCGCTGCAGGTGCTGGAATTCCCGCAGGTGCTCGACCTGGTCGCGGGCCGCGCGGCATCGGCGCTTGGCGCGGCGCGCGTGCGGACGTTCGCGCCGTCCACTGACCGCGCGTGGATCGAGCGCGAGCATCAACTGGTGTCGGCCGCGCGCACGGCGATCGCGGGTTCGGACGGGTGGCGTCCAGAATCGATCCCTGAGGTCGGGCCCGCGCTCGCGCGCCTGCGCGCCGCCGGGAGCGTGCTCAGCGCCGCGGAGCTGGTCGGGCTCGCGGTCATGCTGCGGTCGTCGCGCCTCACGCGCGATGCGCTGGCGCCGGCGCGCGCGCCGGGCGGGCTCGCCGCGCTCGCGGCGACACTGACTGTCGCGAAGAGCGAGGAAGCATCGATCACGAGAGCGATCGGCGACGACTTCGCGGTGCTCGATTCCGCATCCTCGACGCTGCGCAAGCTCCGCCGCGAGCGCGCCTCCGCGCAGTCCGAGCTCGTGCAGATGCTCGAGAAGATCCTCGCGCGCCTCGACAACAACGCGCGCGTGCCCGACATGTCGGTGACGATGCGCAACGGTCGCTACGTGATCCCGGTGCGCCGCGAAGGGCGGAACTCCGTGGGCGGCATCGTGCACGACGAGTCGGGGAGCCGCGGCACGTTGTTCGTGGAGCCGCCGGCCGCCGTGGAACTCGGTAACCGCATCCGCGAGATCGAGGCGGAGGAGCGCGACGAGATCGAGCGCATCCTCGCGGCGCTCACCGACGAGGTGCGTCCGCTGCGCGATGGCCTCACCGAATCGCTCGAGACGCTCATCGTGCTCGACACGCTGTACGCGCGCGCTCGCTTCGCGGATGAGTTCGCGTGCGTGCCGGCGGCGCTCGCGTCGCCGGGCGAAGGCTTCGCGATCTTCGCCGGCCGCCATCCGCTGCTCGCCGCGCGTTCCGGCGCCGTGGTCCCGTTCGACCTCGCGATGGACGCGAGCGAGCGCACGCTGCTCCTCTCCGGCCCGAACACCGGCGGCAAGACGGTGCTGCTCAAGGCGCTCGGCCTGCTCTCCGCGATGACCCAGGCGGGGATCCCCGCCACCGTGGGCGACGAGAGCCGCGTCCCGCTCTTCGATGATTGCTTCGCCGACATCGGCGACGAGCAGTCGATCGAGGCCAGTCTCTCGACGTTCAGCGCGCATTCTGCGGAACCTCGGCGAGATCCTCGCGCGCGCGACCGGCGATTCGCTCGCGCTGGTCGACGAGCTCGGTTCCGGCACCGATCCGTCGGAAGGCGCGGCGCTCGGCGCGGCGGTGCTCGAGGCGCTCACGGCGCGCGGCACGCGCACCGTGGCCACGACGCATCTCGGCGCGCTCAAGCTGCTCGCCACCGAGCAGCCCGGCATCGTCAATGCATCGCTGCAGTTCGACGAGCAGCGCCTCGAGCCGACGTACCGGCTGCTCAAGGGTGTGCCCGGCCGCTCGTACGGACTCGGCATCGCGCGGCGGCTCGCGCTGCCGGAGGACGTGCTCGCGCGCGCGGAGCAGCGCATGTCAGGAGAGGAGCGCGATCTCAACGCGCTGCTCGCCGACCTCGAGCGGCGCTCGGCGGAGCTGGAGCTGCGCGAGCGCGATGCGGCGATGGCGCACGAGAGCGCGGCGGCGCGATTGGCGAATGTGGGCGCGCGCGAGAAGGCCGCGCGGGAAGCCGAGCGCACGATGGAGCGGCGCGCGCGCGAGGAATCGCGCGCGATGCTGCTGGCGGCGCGCCGAGACATCGAGCGCGTGGTGCAGGAACTGCGCGAGGCCGGCGCGAGCGAGACCGCGGCGAAGGCGGCGCGCCGGCACATCGAGGAACTCGCGGGCGCGCAGGCGTCCGCCGTGCGCGCGCTCGAAGGCGAGTCGCCCGGAGCAGCAGCCGGACGAAGCCGCCGACGTGGCGGGCGTCGCCCTCGCGCCCGGCGATGCGGTGGCGGTCGAGACGCTCGCCGGCCGCGTGGGCACCGTGATCTCGCTGCGCGACGAGGAAGCTATCGTCGCCGTCGGCGCGATGAAGCTCCGCGTTCCCGCGCGCACGCTGCGCCGCACCGCGCGCGCGACCGCGCCGGCGGGCGCCGCGTCCGCGCTCACGCCCGTGCACATCCACTCGCTGCCGGATGAGAATCCGGTCACCGAAGTGGACCTGCGCGGACTGCGCGTGGACGAGATGGAGCAGGCGCTGCTCGCGGCGATCGATTCCGCGGTGCGCTCCGATCTCAAGGAGATCCGCATCATCCACGGCAAGGGGACGGGCGCGCTGCGCGAGCGCGCGGGCGAGCTGCTGCAGGGCGATCCGCGCGTCGCGTCGCACCGGCTGGGCGCGTGGAACGAAGGCGGCGCCGGCGTCACCATCGCGGAACTGAGGTAGCGCGATGATCACCGACGAGACGGTCGAGAAAGTGCGCGAGGCCGCCGACATCACGGCGATCATCGGCGAGCACGTGAAGCTCAAGAAGGTCGGCAACAGCTGGCGCGGTCCCTGTCCCTTCCACCAGGGCACGCATCCGAATTTCTCGGTGGTGCCGTCGAAGGGGCTGTACATCTGCTTCGTCTGCGGCGAGAAGGGCGATGTCTTCACCTTCCTGCAGAAGCAGCTCGGCATCGATTTCCCCTCGGCGGTGAAGCAGGTGGCCGAGCGCGTCGGGATCATCGTGGAGGAGACGCGCCAGCGGCGCGAGGGCCCCGACCCGCGGCAGCCGCTGTGGGACGCGAACTCCGCCGTCGCCGACTATTTCCGCACGCAGCTCTGGGACGAGAAGGAGGGCGAGGAGGCGCGCAATTATCTCGCGCTGCGCCGCGTGTCGCGCGAGGTCGCCGACCGCTTCGGCCTCGGCTACGCGCCGCGCGATCCGGCGGCGATGCGCGGCCATCTCAACAAGATCGGAATGAGCGACGAGGTGCTGCTCACCGCCGGCCTGCTCGTGCGGCGCGAGGAGAACGGCGAGCTGCGCCCGCGGTTCCGCAGCCGGCTCATGTTCCCGATCCTCGATGCGTCGAGCAATTCCGTCGGATTCGGCGGCCGGCTGCTGGGACCCGGCGAGCCGAAGTACCTGAACAGCGCCGAGTCGCCGGTGTACTCGAAGTCGAAGCTGCTCTACGGGCTGAACATGGCGAAGCACCAGATCCGGAAGGATGATCGCGTGATGGTCGTCGAGGGATATTTCGACGTGGTGCGCCTCGTGTCCGCGGGATTCGACTGGGTGGTGGCGCCGCTCGGCACCGCGCTCACCGATGAACAGGCGGCGCTGCTGCGGAAGTACACGAAGAACGCCTTCCTGCTCTACGATTCGGACCGCGCCGGACTCAAGGCGACGTTCCGCTCCGGCGACCAGCTGCTGCGCCACGGGATGTCGGTGCAGGTGGTGACGCTCCCCGAGGGCGAGGACCCCGACAGCTTCGTGGACAAGCAGGGCGGGGCGGCGCTGCGCGAGCAGCTCGCGCACGCGATCAATGTGTTCGAGCGGAAGGTGCAGCTGCTGCAGCGCGCGGGGTGGTTCGCCGACCTCACGACGAAGCGGCGCGCGCTCGACCGGCTGCTGCCGACCATTCGCGCCACGTCGGACCCGCTCATGCGGGACATCTGACCTCTCCCGAACGGCTGAAGTGGCGGGGGTGGCAAAGGAGATATTGGAGCGCGAGGCGGACGCGCTGCCGGCGGTGAATGAGATGCGGGGAACGTCGCGCGCGGCGGCGCCGCGCGCGGAGCAGCGGACGAATGCGCCCGTGCCGTCGATGCGCGCCCGCGGTGCGGCGCGAGCGAGTACGCGCGCGCCGGCGTCCGAGCGCGATCTCGTGTGGGTCCTGCTGCACGACCGCGCGCAGGTGGAGGCGGCCGGCGAGCAGGTGGGTCCCGACGATCTCAGCGATCCGGCACTGCGGGACATCCTGCGCGTGCTGCTCGCGGCCGATCCAGCGGTGCCGAGCAGCGAACTCGCCGCCGAGCTCGTACCCGAGAGCGTGCCGCTCTTCCAGGACTTGCTCGAGCGCCCGCTGTTGGACGGCATGGACACCGGCAGTCTCATGAGCGGCTGCCTCGCGCACATCCGCGCGGCGCTGATCGAACGGCGGCTGGACGAGATCGACGGCGAGATCCGCATCGCGTCGCCGGAAGAACAGGATGCCTTGCTCGCCGAGAAGCAGCGGCTGCACCGTGAAGTCGTCGCGCTCGGCGTGCGGCGATACAAATCGTTCGCCCGGTAACCAACCACGCTTCGGAGGATCCATTGAATCCAGATCTGGTGAGCTTGCTCGCGCTGCAGCAGGATGACATGGCGGTGTCGCAGGTGCGCGCGCGGCTGAAGGAGATCGATGAGCAGGTCGCGGCGCTCGACCGCGCCAAGTCCGGCGCCACGGCGGCGCTGGCCCGCGCGAAGACCGCGCTCGAGGCCGAGGAGACGCGGCACCGCGATCTCACGAACAAGGTGCAGGACCACAAGGCGCTGCAGGAGCACCACGTCGGCGCGCTCGACGCCGTGCGCAAGCCGCGCGAAGCGACCGCCGCGATGGCGCAGATCGAGATGACGCGAAAGGTCCTCGCGCAGGAAGAGAGCGATCTGCACGCGATGGGTTCGCGCATCATGGACCTGCGCCAGGCGGCGGGACTGCAGGAGCTCGAGATCGCCGAGATCAATACGAAGCAGGCGGAGGAGCGCGCCGCGATCGCCGAGACGCGCGCCGGCGTCGAGCAGGAGCTCGCCGCGGCGATCGCGAAGCGCACCGCCACATCGGCCGGTGTGTCGAAGGGGATGCTCAGCAAGTACGAGCGCCTGCGCGAACGCGGGCAGTCGGAGCCGCTGTTCGCGCTGCGCGGCCAGGCGTGCGGCCGCTGCAACACGTCCATCCCGCTCCAGCGGCGGAACGGCATCGCCGGCGGCAAGGCGATCGAGGTCTGTGAGGGCTGCGGCGTGCTCCTCTACGCAACGGCGTGATGATGCGGGCGGCGCCCGATGCGGTAGTTTGACGGTCATGGGTTCCTTTCGTTCCGCGGCGGGCGCGCTCGCGACGCGCTGGCGGTTGCCGGCGCCGGCGGATGACGCGTCGAGCGCATCGATCGCGGCGCTGGCCGCCGAGTTGCATCTGCCGCCCGCGATCTGCGAACTGCTCGCGCGGCGCGGCTACGCCGGTGTGGAAGAGGCGCGCCGCTATCTCCGGCCGCGGCTCGAGCAGCTGCTGCCGCCGTCGCAACTTCCCGGCCTCGACGAGGCGGTCGCGCGCATCGCGCGCGCGCTGCGCGACGGCGAGATGATCCTGATCCACGGCGACTACGACGTGGACGGCATGGCCTCCACCGCGATCATGGTGCGCACGCTGCGCGCGCTCGGCGGGCGGGTCACGCCGTTCATCCCGCGCCGGGTGGAGGATGGCTACGATCTCTCGATGGCCGGCGTGCGCGCGGCGATCGCGGCCGGCGCGACGCTCGTGATCAGCTGCGACTGCGGCACGAATGCCGTCGCTCCGGCGCGCGCGCTGCGCGACGCGGGGATCGATCTCATCATCGTCGACCATCACCTGCCGGGCGGCGAGATGCCGCCGTGCGTGGCGCTCGTGAACCCGAAGCGGCCCGGCGCCGATTATCCGGACCCCGATCTCGCCGCCGCCGGACTCGCGTTCAAGCTGGCGCTCGCGGTCACGCAGGCGCAGGGCGGCGACGAGAACGCGGTGTTCAAGATGCTCGATCTCGCCGCGCTCGCGACGATCGCGGATGTCGCGCCGCTCCGCGGCGAGAATCGCGTGATCGCGCGCTACGGGCTCAAGGTGATGAGTGACTCGCCGAATCCCGGGCTGCGCGCGCTCATTCGCGCCGCCGGCCTCGACGGCAAGCCGCTCACCGCCGGCCGCGTGGGCTTCGGCCTCGCGCCGCGGCTGAACGCGGTGGGCCGGCTGGGCGAGGCGATCCGCGGCGTCGAACTCCTCACGACCGACGATCCGGCGGTCGCGATGAGCCTGGCGCGCGATTTCGAGGAGCTCAATCGCCGCCGCCAGGACCTGGACCAGAAGACGCTCACGACCGCGATCGAGATGATCGAGCGTCTCGATCTCGATGCCACGCGCGGGCTCGTCATCGCCGGCGAGGGCTGGCATCCCGGCGTGATCGGCATCGTCGCGTCGCGCGTGGTCGAGCGCTTCGGGCGCCCGGCGATCCTCATCGCGCTCAGCGGAGGCGAAGGGAAGGGCTCCGGCCGCTCGATCTCCGGCTTCGACCTGCACGGCGCGCTCGGCGAGTGCGCGGATCTCCTCGTGCGCTATGGCGGCCATCGCGCGGCGGCCGGCGTGACCGTCGCCGCGCAGAACATCGAGGCGTTCGCCGCCCGCTTCAACGAGGTGGCGTGCGCGAAGCTGACCGCCGAGGATCTCGTGCCGGAGCTGCGCGTGGACCTCGAGATCCCGCTCTCCGCGGCGACGCCGGACCTCGAGGCGCTCATGCGCCACATGGAGCCCTTCGGCCCTGGGAATCCGGCGCCGGTGTTCGTCGCGCGGCGCGTGTCGCTTGCCGGCGCGCCGCGCACGATGGGCAAGGAGAACACGCACCTCAAACTGCGGCTCGCCGATGGCGCCGCGGAGCTCGATGCGATCGGCTGGGGGATGGGCGATCGCGCGGCGGCGCTCGCGGCCGGCGGCGCGGTGGACGTCGCCTTCCGGCTGGAGCGCGACGAGTACCAGGGCGCCTCGCGGTTGCAGGCGAAGATCGCCGACATCCGGGCTTAGCCGGTGCGCATCGTCGCGGGCGAATGGCGCGGCCGGATCATCTCGGCGCCGGCGGGCGCCACCGTGCGCCCCACCGCCGACCGTGTGCGCGAGGCGTGGATGAGCATCGTGAACTCCGAGCTGAGCGGCGCGCGCGTGCTGGATCTCTTCGCCGGCTCGGGCGCGCTGGGACTCGAGGCGCTCTCGCGCGGCGCCGCGCACGCCGATTTCGTGGAGTATGCACCGAAGAGCCTGGCCACGCTCGGAAAGAACATCGAGCAGCTGGGCGCGGGCGATCGCGCGGAGGTCCACCGCGCCGACGCCCTGCGCTTCATTGAAAGACTCGCCGCGAACGCGTACGATATGGCGTTCGTCGATCCGCCCTACGGCCTCGGGCTCGCCGACCGCGTGGCGAAACGCTGGCTGGAAGTGCCCTTCGCGGCGCGGATCGGGATCGAGCACGCGTCCAAGGAGACGATGCCGCCGGGCGGCGACACGCGCCGCTACGGCGACACCGCGATCACGTTCTACCGCCACGCCGATGCCGGCGCGGCGCCCAGCGAACCCACACCCACGAGCGACGCGACATGAGCAAGATCGCCGTCTACGCCGGCAGCTTCGATCCGATCACCCGCGGACACGAGGATCTCATTCGCCGCTCGCTCGCCTTCTGCGACCGTCTGGTGGTCGCGGTCGCGATCAACTCCGGGAAGCAGCCGCTGTTCACCGTGGAAGAGCGCATGCGGTTCATCCGCGAGTCGATCGAAGATGAACGCGTGATCGTGTCGGAATTCACCGGGCTGCTCGTGGACTTCGCGCGCAAGGTGGGCGCGACGCTCTCCATTCGCGGGCTGCGCGCTGTGGCGGATTTCGAATACGAATACCAGATGGCGCTGATGAACCGGCACCTGCACAAGGAGCTCGAGACGGTCTTCATGGTGCCGGGCATCGACCTCACCTACGTGAGCTCGAGCATCGTGCGCGAAGTGGCGCGCTACGGCGGCAACACGGCGGGACTCGTGCATCCGGTGGTGGAGCGCGCGCTGAAGGCGAAGTTCGCACCGAAGTGACCTTCGTCGCTGCGCTGCGGCGGCGCGCGGCCGCGGTCCGCCGCCGCGTGGTGTTCCCCGAGATCGACGACGCGCGCACCCTCGAGGCGGTGGCGGCCCTCTCGCGCGACGGCATCGTCGAACCGCTGCTGCTGCGCGATCCGTCGAACCACCCGGCGCGGGCCGAGGTCGCGGCGCTGCTGCTCGCGCGCCGCGGATCGAAGGGCGTCTCGGCGCCGCAGGCCGATACCCTCTCGCTCGACCCGCTCTATCTCGCGGACGGCCTCGTGGCGCTCGGCCACGCCGATGCCTGCGTCGCGGGCGCGGTGCACACGACCGCCGATGTGCTGCGCGCCGCGCTCTGGATGATCGGCCCCGCCGCCGGCGTCACGACGGTCTCGAGCGCCTTCTACATGGTGGTGCCGGGCTTTCGCGGAGCGGCCGAGGAAGTGCTCACCTTCACCGATTGCGCCGTGATCCCCGAGCCCACCGCCGTGCAACTCGCCGACATCGCCGAGTCCGCGGCGCGCGATCGGCGGCGGATCATCGGCGACGAGCCGCGCGTCGCGCTGCTCTCGTATTCCACGCTGGGCAGCGGCAGCGGCGCCTCGGTGGAGCGCGTGCGGGAGGCGGTGGCGATCCTCCGCGCGCGCGGCGTGGATTTCCCCGTGGACGGCGAGCTGCAGGCCGATGCCGCACTCATTGAACAGGTGGGCCGGCGCAAGGCGCCGGGGAGCCCCGTGGCCGGCGCCGCGAACGTCCTGGTCTTCCCCTCACTCGACGCCGGCAATTCCGCGTATAAACTGGTGGAGCGCCTGGCGCGCGCCAGCGCGATCGGCCCTATCATTCAGGGGCTCGCAAAACCGTGCTCCGATCTCTCGCGCGGCGCGAGCGCGGATGACATAATGAATGTGGCTGCCATCGCCGCTCTTCAGGCGACACCGTGGACGAGTGAACGCACCGGGAGAACGACATGAGCTTCGGGATCGCAAAGCAGGGTGAGGTGGTGGTGGTCGATGTCGACGGCCAGCTCATCGTGGGCAACCGCCAGGAACTGAAGCAGAAGGTCCTGGACGAGCTCGAGAAGGGGGAGCGGAAGGTGCTCATCGACTTCTCGCGCACCGGCTACATCGACAGCTCGGGCCTCGGCGTGCTCGTCTCGCTCTCCAAGAAGATCCGCGAGCAGGGCGGGGAGCTGCGGCTCGCCAATCTGAACGACGATCTCAAGACGCTCTTCGAGCTCACCAAGCTCGATACGCTCTTCCAGATCTCGGACACCAAGGAGCGGGCGCTCCAATCGTTCTAGTGGACACCCGCGACCAGGCGGTCGACGCTGTCGCCACGTCCCGGCTGCGCGTGGCGCTCGAGCTCGAGATCCCGAGCGACGTGCGGTACATCGAGTCCGTCGTGGAGATCGTGGCGCGCCACTGCCAGCAGTTCCGCTTCACGCAGCGGCAGTGCGCGCTCAACATTCCCGTCGCGCTGAGCGAGGCGCTCTCGAACGCGATCCTCCGCGGCAACAGCGCGCAGGAGGGCCCGCGCGTGCAAGTGAAGGCCGACGTCACGCGCGCGCGCGTCGTGATGGAAGTGGTGGACGAGGGATCGGGCTTCGATCT
Source organism: uncultured Gemmatimonadaceae bacterium (assembly GCA_963751275.1). Lineage (GTDB taxonomy): Bacteria > Gemmatimonadota > Gemmatimonadetes > Gemmatimonadales > Gemmatimonadaceae > DATKOH01. The sequence continues at coordinate 29,267 of CAVVTZ010000011.1, forward strand.
CGCCGAGTGCCTCGTGGATCCCACCACGCCCGAGAATCTCGAGCGCGAGGATGGCCGCGGTCTCTTCCTCATGACGCGGCTGATGGACCGTCTCGAGCGCTTCTCGAATCACGGCAACGTCATCCGGATGACGCTCCACCGGCATGACTGACCTGGAGGCCGTACTCACCGGCTTCCGCGACGCGACCACCTGCTCGGCCTCCGTGTGGCTCGCCGATGAGGGCCGGCCGCCGCGGCGCATCGCCACCGCCGTGCCCGCCGTCGGCGCGATCGGCTGGACGCCGCCGCTCGGCGGCAACGCGCCGGTCACGGTGGAATCGCCCGGCGGCCCCGTGCACCTGCTGCCGGTGCCGGGACAGCGCCGCGCCTGGCTCGCCGTGGGACCGAGCCGGCGCGACGACATGTCCCTCGAAGGCTGCGCGCGCTTCCTGCTGCCCGTGGTGTCGCAGTCGCTGCAGTCCACGCTGGAAGTGGAGCACGCCGCGAATGAATTGGCCGAGCGCTACGAGGAGATCAATCTCCTCTACACGATCACCGAGATCCTCGGCCGCACGGTGTCGCTCGAGGAGGCGGCCGCCACGATCCTGCGCGAGATCTCCGAGACCGTCGGCGCGCGGCGCGGCTCGATCCTCGTGCACGACCGCGTCACCGACACGCTGCAGACGGTGGCCGCGCTCGGCGTGAGCGTGCTCGACATCCCGCCCATCGCGCTGCACGACGAATGCTCGGTGAGCGCGCGCGTCTTCCGCGAGCAGCGCGCGATGATCGTGGAGGAGGAGCCGGCCGCGAACTGCGAAGCGGAATCGTACTACCGCCGCGGGCTCATGCTCTCCGTGCCGATCATGTGGACGATGCCGGCCGGCGGCATCGAGCCGCTCGGCGTCGTGAATCTCTCCGACCGCTCCACGCAGCAGCCCTTCAGCGCCGGCGACCAGAAGCTGATCACGGCGATCGCGACCCAGATCGCGACGGCGATCCAGAACACGCGGCTGGTGCGCTCGTCGCTCAGCCAGCAGCGGCTGGTGCAGGAACTGTCAGCTCGCGCACGATCTGCAGATGAAGCTCCTGCCGAGCGTGGACGTCGTCGCGCCGGAAGCGCAGGTCGCGGCGCGCGTGATGCCGGCCGAAAGCGTGGGCGGCGATTTCTACAATCTGTTCCGTCTGGGCGCCGGCCGCACCGGTGTGATGATCGGCGATGTCTCGAGTCACGGGTACCGCGCCGCGCTCATCATGGCGCTCGCGATGAGCGCGTCGGCGATCCACGCGCAGACCGCAGGCGACCCGGGCGAGATGCTGAACGCGCTGCTCTTCACCCTGCGCGAAGAGCTGGCGACGACGGAGATGTTCATCTCCACCTTCTACGGCATCATCGACCGCGATTTCGGCACGCTGCGTTATGCGAACACCGGGCACCCGCACGCGTATCACGTGTCCGGGAGCGGCGCCGCCGAGCGGCTGCCCGCGCTCGATCCGCCGCTGGGCATGGTGGAGAGCACGCCGAGCGCGCGCAAGCGGCCGTGGCAGGCCGGCTCCGACATGCTGCTCCTCTTCACCGACGGCGTGCCCGATGCGCGCAACCGCTTCGGCGTGCGCCTCGGCGAGCAGCCGGTGATCGACATCGTGCGCCGCTACCGCACCGAGACGCCCAGCGTGATCGTGCAGCGCGTGTTCGATGAGCTGGCCGAGCACACCGGCGAGGCGCTGCAGCGCGACGACCTCGCGGTCGTGCTCGTGCGCAGCTAGGTGCCGCCCAAGGGGCGCGGCGCGAAGGGCGCGCCGCCGCCGGTGCTCAAGCGCTTCGGGCAGCATTTCCTGACCGACGCGCGCCTGCTCGCGCGCATCGCCGACGCAGCGGCGCTCACCGCCGGCGAGACGGTGATCGAAGTGGGCCCCGGGCGGGGCTCGCTCACCGACCAGCTGGTGCCGCGCGCGAGGCGAGTGGTCGCGATCGAGATCGACCGCGCGCTCGCGCAACGGTTGCGCGAGCGCTACGCCGGCGAGCCGAAGGTGGAGATCGTGGAGGGCGATGTGCTCGCGCAGGACCTGGGCGCGCTGGCCGGCGGCCCCTATGCGCTCATCGGCAACGTGCCGTACTATATCACGACGCCGATCATCTTCCACGCACTCGCCGCGCCGCGGCCGACGCGCGCCGTGTTCCTCGTGCAGCGCGAAGTGGCCGAACGCATGGCCGCACCGCCGGGGTCGAAGACGTACGGCGCGCTCAGCGTCACGCTGCAATCGCTCGCGAACGTGGAACTGCTGTTCAGCGTGCCGTCCGGCGCATTCAAGCCGCCGCCGAAGGTGGAGAGCGCGGTCGTGCGGATCACGCCGCGCGAGACGACCGGTGTGCCGGTGGCGCTCGAGGAGAAATTCCGCCGGATGGTGCAGGGGACGTTCGCGCAGCGGCGGAAGCAGATGGGGCGCGTGCTGCGCTCGCTCGCGTCGCTCGATGCACCGGCGGCGGATGCACTGCTCACCGGCATCGGCATCGCGCCCGAAGCGCGGCCGGAAACGCTCTCCCCCGCGGACTTCGCGCGGCTCTTCGCCGCGCTTACCCCTGGTTCGTGAGGGCGAAGGAGAGCCCTTCGAGCTCCATCGCCATGTTCACGTCCTTCACCGTCACATGGCCGGGCACCGTGAGCTGCACCGGCGCGAAGTTCATCACCGCGCGCACCCCCGCCGCGACGACGACGTCCGCGACCTGTTGCGCCGCCGCGCCGGGCACGGTGAGCACCGCGATGTCGGCGGTCTGCTTCGCGGCATCGCGCGGCAGCTCGGTCATCGCGCGCACCGTGAGGCCGTCCACTTTGCGGCCGATCTTGGCGGGATCGTCATCGTAGATCGCGAGGATCGTGAAGCCGCGCTCGCGAAAGCCGCCGTATTGCGCGAGTGCGACGCCGATCTTGCCGGCGCCGATGATCACCACGCGCCATTCGCGCTCGAGACCGAGTATGCGGCGCAGCCGGCGCTCGAGCTCCGGCACCGAATAGCCGAGCCCGCGCTTGCCGAAGGAGCCGAAGAAGGACAGGTCCTTCCGCACCTGGGCCGACGTGGTGCCGCCGCGCGCCGCGAGCTCATTGCTCGAGACGGTCGCGAGCCCCTTCGCCTCGAAATCCTCGAGGAACCGGAGATAGAGCGAGAGGCGGCGGACGGTGGAATCGGCGATGCGCTTCAAGGCAGGGAAGGGTTTGTGAAATTGTTCACAAGTTAAGAGACCAGCGCCCGCTTTGCCAGCCGTGAACCCGCCGCCCGCGCCCGCCGCCCACCAACTCGTTCCGAACACCCCGCCTCCGGATTATCTTCGGTGATGCCCGTCCACATCACCTCCGAGATCGGCCGCCTCTCGTCGGTCCTCGTCCATACCCCCGGGCCCGAGCTCCTCGCCGTCACTCCCGCCACCCGCGACGACTACCTCTACGACGACATCATCGACGTCGAGGCCGCGCAGCGCGAGCACCGCCGCTTCGTCGCGATCCTCGAGCGCTTCGCCAAGGTCCACCTCGTCACCGACCTGCTGGGCGAGGTCGCCGCGAACGCCGAAGCGCGCGAACTGCTCATGCGCGAGACCGCCGAGATCGTCGGTCCGTCGTCGCCGCTCGCCGCGAAGATCGCGCAGCGCCCACCCGCCGAGCTCGTGCAGATGCTCATCGAGGGCGAGGCCGAGGATCCGGGGCCGCTCGCACGGTCGCTGAACGAGGTGGGCTACATGCTGCCGCCGCTGCCCAATCTCTTCTTCACGCGCGACACCGCGATGGTGGTCGGCGAGCACGTGATGATCGGCTCCATGCGCTACGGCGCGCGCTGGTCCGAAGAGCTGCTCATGAAGGCGCTCTTCCGCTATCACCCGGCGCTCGCGAACAAGGGGATCCTCTACGACGGCGCGGCCGAACGCCGGCACAACTACACGCTCGAAGGGGGCGACATCCATCCCCTCCGCTCGGACACGGTGCTCCTCGGCTTCAGCGAACGCACCAGCCCCGCCGCGATCGACACGATCACCGAGAAATTCTTCACGGAGACGACCGTCACCGACGTGATCATCGTGATCATGCCCACGGAGACGACCGCCATCCATTTGGACATGATCTTCACGCAGCTCGATCTGGAACTCTGCTCGATCTTCGCGCCCGCGTTCGTGGGCGCCGAGCGGCTCTCGATCCTGCACCGCCGCAAGGGGCAGCAGCAGATGAAGGAGATGCCGAACATCTTCGCCGCGCTGCAGGCGGTGAGCCTGCCCATGGAGCCGGTGTTCTGCGGCGGCGAGCGGCGCATCGTGCAGGAGCGCGAGCAGTGGGCGAGCGGCTGCAATTTCTTCGCGGTGCGTCCGGGCGTGGTGCTCTCGTACTCGCGCAACGAGACGACGCTCGGCGAGCTGGAGAAGATGGGCTTCCGTGTCGTGACCGCCGCGTCGTTCCTCACCGGCGACGATCGCTTGAAGGACGGCGACCGCGCGGTGATCAGCTTCGAGGGCGCTGAACTCGTGCGCGCCGGCGGCGGCGCGCGCTGCATGACGCTCCCCCTGGAGCGCGCCGATCCGTGGGCCTGAGCACGCGTCCCGCCGAAACGCTGCTGACGGAGCGTGCGCTCGAACTCCTCGCCCGCGGCCCCGCACACGCTGTGCCGCTCATCGAATACGTGTGCCAAATGCCCGGCGCGCCCAAGGTGGTCGCCGAACAGAATGGCGCTCGCCCTGTTCGCCGACCGCGCGGAGTTCACGCGCGATGAGGACGGCCGCTGGCAACTGGCTGAAGGCGCGGTCGTCCCCGTCGTGGCCGTTCCGCAGGCCTCAGTCGTCAGTCGTCAATCGAGATCCGCCGTCCGCCCTTTGAAGGATCTCACCTACGCCGTGATCGACGTCGAGACCACCGGCATGGCCGCCACCGACGGCGACCGCGTCACCGAGATCGCCGTCGTCGTCGTGCGCGACGGCCAGATCGCCGAGACCTTCGACTCCCTCATCAATCCCGAGCGCCCGATCCCGCCGTTCATCACGTCGCTGACGCACATCTCGTGGGAGATGGTGAAGGACGCGCCGCGCTTCGCCGACATCGTGGACGATCTGCTCCAGGTGATGAAGGGCCACGTCTTCGTCGCGCACAACGCCGACTTCGACTGGCGCTTCGTGCGCGCCGAGGTCGAGCGCGCCACCGGGCGGCGCCTCACCGGCCCCAAGCTGTGCACGGTGAAGCTCGCGCGACGCGTGCTGCCGCACCTGCCCAGCCGCCGGCTCGACGCGCTCGCGCACCACTATGGCGTGGCCAACGACGCGCGCCACCGTGCGATGGGCGACGCCGCCGCCACGGCGCAGATCCTGCTGCGGCTGCTCGGCGCGGCGCGCGAGCGCGAGTGTCACACCTGGGCCGATCTGCAGGAATTCCTCGGCGCGCGCGCTCGCGGCAACCGCCCGCAGGGCCGTTCGGGGATGCCGGGCCCCGTGCGCGAGGATGGCTCCGCATGAGCGCGCCCACGCCGCTCGTCGAGCGCATCACCGTGGGCGCCTACACCGTGCACCTGCTGCAGGCCGGCGGACAGCGGTTGGATGGCGGCGCAATGTTCGGCGTCGTCCCCAAGCCGCTCTGGGAACGCCGCATCGCGGCCGACGCGCGCAACCGCATCCAGCTGGGCATGCAATGCCTGCTGATCGAGCACGACTCGGGGCTGATCGTGGTCGACAATGGGGCGGGGAACAAGGAGAGCGAGAAATTCCTCGACATCTACGGCATCGAGAACGTGGGCGAAGGCGGCCGCACGATGTTCGAGGCCGCGCTCGCGCAGACGGGGCACAAGGCCGAGGATGTCGTGCTGGTGATCGACAGCCATCTCCATTTCGATCATGCGGGCGGCAACACGTACCGCGATGCGGAAGGAAAGGTGCATCTCACCTTCCCGAACGCGCGCTACGTGGTGCAACGCGGGGAGTACGCGTACGCGACGCATACGAACGAGCGCACGGCCGCGAGCTATTTCCCGCACAACTTCGTGCCCGTGCTCGAGGCCGGGCGCTTCGATCTCGTGGAAGGCGAGAAGGAGATCGTGCCCGGCGTGCGTGTGATCCCCACGCCCGGGCACACGCCGCACCATCAGGGGATCCTGCTGTCGTCGCGCGGCGAGCACGCGTTCTTCCTCGCCGATCTCGTGCCGACCTCGGCGCACCTCCCGCTGCCGTGGATCATGGGCTACGATGTGGAGCCGCTCGTCACGCTCGAGACCAAGCGCCGCGTCCTGAAGCGCGCGCTGGATGAAGGCTGGCGGATGATCTTCGAACACGACGCGACCGTCTCGAACGGGCGGCTCGCGCATGATGGCAAGACCTACTCGCTCGCTCCGGAGGCTCCATGATGGTCCGCGTCCGCACTGCGCTCGCACTCGCCGCCGTACTCGGCACGTCGCCGCTCAACGCACAGAACCCCGACACGGCGCAGCTGCGCGCCATGGTCGACAAGGCGACGGCGACGGTGATGCCGCAGGTGGTCGCGTGGCGGCGCGACATCCACGAGCACCCGGAGCTGGGCAACCGCGAATTCCGCACGTCGGCGCTCGTCGCGGCGCAGCTCACGAAACTCGGCCTCTCGGTGCGCACCGGCGTCGCGCACACCGGCGTCGTCGGCGTGCTCGTGGGCGGCAAGAAGGGCCCGGTGGTCGCGCTGCGCGCCGACATGGACGCGCTGCCGGTGACGGAGCAGGTGGACCTGCCGTTCAAGTCCACCGTGAAGACGCAGTACAACGGACAGGAAGTGGGCGTGATGCACGCATGCGGGCACGACAATCACGTCGCGATCCTGCTCGGCGTGGCGACGGTGCTCGCGGGCATGAAGGCCGATCTGCCCGGCACGGTGGTGTTCATCTTCCAGCCGGCCGAGGAGGGCCCGCCCGCGGGCGAGGACGGCGGTGCATCGCTCATGATCAAGGAGGGCGCGCTGCAGAACCCCGCGCCCGAGGCGATCTTCGGCCTGCACGTGTGGACCAACACCACCGGTGACATCGATCTGCGCCCCGGTTCGCTCATGGCGAGCGCGGCCGGCCTCAAGATCGTGGTGCACGGCAAGCAGACGCATGGCGCGCAGCCGTGGCGCGGCGTCGATCCCATCGTGGTGGCGTCGCAGATCGTGCTCGGGTTGCAGACGATCACGAGCCGCGAGCTCGACCTGCGCAAGGGCGCCGCGGTGATCACCGTGGGTTCGATCAACGGCGGCAACCGCGGGAACATCATCCCCGATAGCGTCGTGATGATCGGCACCGTGCGCACGTTCCAGCCGGGGATGGAGAAGCAGATCGCCGACCTCGTGAAGCGCACGGCGGAGGGGATCGCGGCGAGCGCGGGCGCGACGGCCACCACCGAAGTGGAAGGCGGCTACGAGCCGACGATCAACGATCCGGCGCTGGTCGCGAAGATGCTCCCCTCGCTGCGGCGCGTGGCCGGCTCGAAGGTGAACGCCGACATGACGCCGCTCACGCCGTCGGAGGATTTCTCGGCGTACGCGGAGAAGATCCCGGGGATGTTCTTCTTCCTGGGCGTCGTGCCGCCGGGCACCGATCCGCTCACGGCGCCGCCGAACCATTCGCCGTATTTCTTCGCGGATGAGGCGGCGCTGCCGGTGGGCGTGCGCGCGCTGGCGAGCCTCACCGTGGACTACTTGGCGAGCGGCGGGATGAAGAAGGGCGGGGTGAAGATCAGCGGGCGTTGACTTCGAGACGGAGCGCGCTAAATTCCGCCGTCACAACAGAGTAAGTAGAGCGGCGACCACCGCTCTCACCCTCCGGCCCTCGCTCTGGCGAGGTGTGCTGCAGGAGTCGTCGGTCGGCCGCCGCCCGCGTTTTCGGGGCGCAGTGCCGTCCATCGCGGACTCCGGAGAGTGGTGTCCGCGATTTTTTTGTCTCTTTGATTAGGAGCAGCGCCCATTCAGGACAGCACGAAGCGCGTACGCGTGAACCGGCAGATCCGCATCAGTCCCGTGCGTGTGATCGGCGCCGATGGCAGCCAGTTGGGGATCCTCGAACTCGAAGCAGCGCTCGCGCAGGCCGAAGCGGCCGGACTCGATCTGGTCGAAGTCGCGGCGACGGCGCGGCCGCCGGTGGTCCGGATCATGGACTACGGCAAGTTCAAGTTCGAAGCAGCGAAGCAGGCGCGGATCGCGAAGAAGAAGCAGCACGTCATCCAGCTGAAAGAGGTGAAGTACCGGCCCGGCATCGACGATCACGATTTCGATACCAAGACCCGGCACGCGCGCCGCTTCCTGGGGGAAGGCAACAAGGTGAAGGTGACGATGATGTTCCGCGGGCGGCAGATGGCCCACCCCGAGCTCGGCAAGGTCGTGCTCGACCGGGTGGTGAAGGACCTGGCGGACATCTCGAAGATCGAGACCGATGCGAAACTCGAAGGCAAGAACATGACGATGATCCTGACGCCGAAGTGAGGCGAATCGACCGATGAAGATGAAGACGCACAAGGGCGCGAAGAAGCGCTTCAAGCTGACCGGTTCCGGCAAGGTCAAGCGCGGCAAGGCCGACAAGAGCCACATCCTGACCAAGAAGACATCCAAGCGGAAGCGGCACATGCGCCGTGCCGGCGAGATCGCGACGCCGGGCGACCAGAAGCGCATCAAGCGCCTCATTCAGGCGTAAGGAGACTCCCATGCCTCGCGTCAAATCGAACGTCGTGCGCCTGAAGCGCAAGAAGGGGATCATGAAGGCCGCGCGCGGCGGGTTCGGCGCGCGCACCAAGCTGTGGAAGGCCGCCAAGGAGACCGTCGAGCGCGGCTGGAAGTACGCGTACCGGGACCGCAAGAACAAGAAGCGCGAGTTCCGGAAGCTCTGGATCATGCGCATCAACGCCGGCGCGCGGCAGCACGACATGAGCTACAACGTGTTCATGAACGGGCTGAAGAAGGCGGGCGTCGAAGTCGACCGGAAGATCCTCGCCGATCTCGCGGTGCAGGATCCCGTCGCGTTCGGGGTGCTGGCGGATAAGGCGAGGGCGGCGGTGACGGCTGCGTAGTTGTCGTACTAGACGCCATACGCTAGACGCTTTGCTTTGCGGCGGTAGGCGCGACTATGTCGCGACTGCCGCCGTGACGTATCTTGGAGCATCATGACTCTCGGGGAATTCCAGGAGGCGGCGAAGGACCTCGAAGGGGACGGGCTCGCGATGATCGCGGCGGCGCAGGATGCCGCGGCGCTCACGGCGGCGCGCAACGCGCTCGTCGGCCGGAAGAGCGGGCGGCTCACCGAGCTCATGGGGACGCTCGCGACGCTGCCGCCGGATGCGCGGCGCGAAGCGGGCGCTGCGGCGAATCGCGTGAAGCAGGCGCTCGAAGCGGCGCTCGACGAGCGCACCGCCGCGCTCGCGGCCGCGGCGCCGGCGGGTCCGGCGCTCGATCCCACGATGCCGCCGCGGCGCATGTGGCGCGGCGCGAAGCATCCGGTCACCGTCGTCCTCGAGGAGATCCAGGAGATCTTCCGCGAGATCGGCTTCACGATCGCGACGGGGCCCGAGGCCGAAACGGAGTGGTACAACTTCGGCGCACTCAATTTCCCCGCCGACCATCCGGCGATGGACATGCACGACACGCTGTACCTCGAGGGCGGCGCGCTGCTGCGCACCCACACCTCGCCGGTGCAGGTGCGCACGCTGCAGGGGTACGCGCCGCCGATCCGCATTCTCGCGCCGGGCAACGTCTACCGGCGCGACTTCTTCGACGCGTCGCACGCGCCGATGTTCGCGCAGCTCGAAGGGATGGCCGTCGATGAGGGGATCTCCTTCGTCGATCTCAAGGCCACGCTCACGCATTTCGCGAACCGTTTCTTCGGCGCGACCAAGACGCGCTTCCGGCCGAGCTACTTCCCGTTCACGGAACCGTCCGCGGAGATGGACGTCACGTGCGGCGTCTGCCACGGCAGCGGCTGCGCGGCGTGCAAGGGCACGGGCTGGATCGAGATCCTCGGCTCGGGCCTCATGCATCCGGCGGTGCTCGACAACGCCGGCATCGACTCGACGCGCTACAGCGGCTGGGCCTTCGGCATGGGCCCGGCGCGCATCGCGCTCGCGCGCTACGGCATTCCGGACATCCGCCTGCTGTACGATTCCAATGTCGCCGTGCTGGAGCAGTTCGCCTCATGAACGCGTCGCACGCCTGGCTGCAGTCGTTCATCGCGGCGCCGCTCACCGCGGAGCAGATGCGCGATCTCATCACCGCGCGCTGCTGCCCGGTGGATGAGCTCGTGAAGCTGCGCGACGATCTGCGCGAAGTGGTGATCGGTCTCGTCGTGGAAGCGTCGAAGCATCCTGACTCGGATCATCTCTCGGTCACCAAGGTCGATGCCGGCACGGGCGAATTGCTCGACGTCGTCTGCGGCGCGCCGAACGTCACGGCGGGCAAGAAATATCCGTTCGCGCCGGCGGGCTCGACGCTGCCGGGCGGGCTCAAGCTCGAGAAGCGGAAGATCCGCGGCGCGGTCTCGAACGGCATGCTCTGCTCGGCGCGCGAGCTCGGCTTGTCCGACGAGCACGTGGGGATCCTCGAGCTCGACACCGACGCCGCGCCGGGCACGCCATTCCTCAAGGCGATGCCCATCGGCGACACGCGCATCGTCGTTGACGTCACGCCGAACCGGCCGGATCTCCTCTCGCATTTCGGCATCGCGCGCGAGCTCGCGGCGGCCACGGATGGCGAGGTGCACCTGCCGGAGCTGGCCGGTGTGGCGGCGATCGATGTCGCGGCGCCCGTGCACCATGTGGGCGGAGGCGGCGGCCGGGGGCGTGCGCGTGGCGCTCGAGGATCCCGCGGGCGCGCCGCGCTACATGGGCGTGGTCATTCGCGGCGTGAAGATCGGCGCGAGTCCGTCTTGGCTCGTGGAACGATTGGCCGCCGTTGGCAGCCGGTCGATCAACAACGTGGTGGATGTCACGAACTATCTGCTGCACGAGCTCGGGCAGCCGATGCACGCGTTCGACGTGAAGAAGCTCGGCGGCAACGCGGTGATCGTCCGGCGCGCGAAGCCGGGTGAGAAGCTCACCACGCTCGACGGCGTGGAGCGCGCGCTTACCGAGAGTATGACTGTGATCGCCGATGCGCAGCGCGCGCAGGCGGTGGCGGGCGTCATGGGCGGGCACGACAGCGAGGTGACCGATGCGACCACCGATCTCTTCCTCGAAGTCGCGAACTTCGACGCCGCGAGCGTGCGCCGCACGCGCCGCGCGCTGAACCTCACGACCGACGCGAGCTACCGCTTCGAGCGCGGCGTGGATCCGGAATTGCCGCCTCGCGCGCTCGTGCGCGCCGTGCGCATGCTGCTCGCGCTCGCGGGCGGCGAAGTCGATGGCGCGCCGGTGGACCTGCATCCCGCGCCGCGTTCGCGCGTGCGCATCGAGCTCGACCCCGCGCGCGTGGGTGCGCTGCTCGGCGACGCGCTCCCCACGCCGCGCATCGCGCAGCTGCTGCGCAGCGTCGGGTTCGAGGTCGCGGATGGCGGCGCGAAGCAGCTCGCGGTGATCGTCCCCAGCTGGCGTCCCGAATGTGACGGGCGCGGTGGATCTCCTCGAGGAGGTCGCGCGCCTGCACGGCTACGATGCGCTGCCCGGCGACATTCGCGCGTTCCGTCCGGGCACGGTGCCCGATTCGCCGGTGGAGGTCGTGAGCCGCCGCGTGCGCGATGCGCTCGTGGCCGCCGGCCTGCTCGAGGCGCGTCCGCTCCCGTTCGTGAAGGGCGCGGCCACGGGCTACGTGCGCGTGATGAATCCGCTCGCCGCCGACGAACCCTACCTGCGCCGCCACGTGCTCGAGTCGCTCGTGCGAGCGGGCGAGCACAACCTGGCGCAGATGCATCGCGATGTGCGGCTGTTCGAGATCGGCGCCGCGTTCGCGCCCGCGGACGGTCCGCTGCCGCGCGAGGAGATGCGCGCCGCTGCGCTGCTCATGGGCCACCGCCGTCCTCCGCACTTCACGGAGCCCAAGCCGCCCGACTTCGATGAGTGGGATGCGCGCGCGATCGCCGAGCTGATGGCGCGCGAGGCGTTCCCCGATGCAACGATCGAATTCCGCGGCAGCACCGCGCCCGAGCTCTGGCAGATCATCGCGAACGGCGAGATGCGCGGCGTCGTCACGCGCCTCACGCTCGACGCGCCCGTCTGGGCGGCGCCGGCCTTCGGCGTGGAGCTCACGCTCATGCTCGTCGCGAATGCCGCTGTCGTTCGCGCCGAGAGTCGAGCGCCGGGCGCCGAGGTCCGCCGTTCCCGCTATCGTCCGCTCCCCACCACCCCGGCCGCCGACTTCGATCTCAGCCTCCTGGTCGCGAACGACATGCCTGTCGCGCGCGTCGAGGCCGTGATGCGCGCCGCCGCCGGCGAACTGCTCGAGCGTCTCGAATTGCTCAGCGAGTTCCGCGGCGCCGGCGTTCCCGAGGGGATGCGCAGCGTCGCTTGGCGATTGACGTTCCGCCATGCGGAGCGCACTCTCAAGGAGAAGGAGATCGCCGGCCGGCGCGACAAGGTGATCAAATCCCTCGACGGAGAGCTCGGTGTCCGACAGCGAACGACCTGACCAGGCCGCACTCAAAGAGCTCGACCAGCTCATCCAGGCACTTGGCGACGAGATGGCCGCGTGGCGCCGCCGCGCGCACGAGGCCGAGGCGCGGCTGAAGGAAGTCGCCCCCGGCGCCCTCAAGAACCTCGGCACCGGCCCCGGCATCGACGCGCTCGAGAAGGAGAACCGCGAATTGAAACACCGCCTCGACGCCGCGAAGAAGCGCACCAAGCAGCTGCTCGACCGCGTGCGCTTCCTGCGGCAGCAGGGAGCCGAGCGATGAGCAAGAAGAACTCGGTGAAGGTGACGATCGTCGGCGAGGACTTCACGCTGCGCAGCGACGATCCGCCGGAGCACACCATGTCCGCCGCCGCGCACGTGGACAAGACGATCCGCTCCGTGCAGAACGCCGGCGCCGCGGCCGACCCGCGCAAGGCGGCGATCCTCGCGGCGCTCCAGATCACGGATGAACTGCTCAAGGAGCGGGAACTGCGCGACCGGTTCGCCGATGAGCTCAAGGCGCTGAGCGCCGAGGTGAAGCGGATGCTGCCGCCGGCGAAACGCTGACTGCAACGACCTAACGGCAGACTGTCGGCTGGCGGCTGTCGTTGCACGACCTAACGGCAGGCTGTCGGCTGGAGGCTGTCGGCGGCGCCAGCGTGTGCAGTCGACAGCCGCCAGCCGACAGCCTGCCGTTAGGCTCTGCAACGACAGCCTTCAGCCGGCAATCTGCCGTTAGGCTTTGCGACGACAGCCCACAGCCGCCAGCCTGCTTCTAGGCTGTTGTGAAACCCGCCCCCTCCTCGTAGCTTCAAGAAGGTACCCGGCCGATTGGCTTGCCGGCCCGATCAGCATGCTGGACGTCCCATCCCGCGCCCTACGTCGGCGCCGGACCGGCCGTTCCGGTGCGATCGCGGCGAGTCGCCCGGCCGACGTGTGACCCCAATTTGCGCGGCTCGACCGCGCTGGAGTCGTATCGCATGCAGAATGCCGCGCTCTTGGCCGCGCTCGGGACAGCATTTGTCGCCGCCGCGGTCTTTTTTTTCATCGGCCGGTCATCGGGCCGCCGCGCTGAGCGAAAGGCGCAGGTCGCCGCCCGCGCCACCGCCGAAGAGACCTCCCGCCGGATCCTCGAGGACGCGAGCCGCGAAGCCGAGACGCTGCGCAAATCCGCGGTGGTCGCCGGCAAGGAAGAGACGATCCGCCTCCGCGAGGCGTGGGAGCTCGAGGGCAATAAGCGCCGCGAGGAGCTGAACGTCGCCGAGCGCCGGATCCAGGAGCGCGACACGACGCTCGACCGCAAGCTCGACCTGCTCGAGCAGCGCGACAAGGACATCGGCAAGCGCGCGACCGACCTCGGCCGCCGCGAAAAGTTCATCGAGGACCGCGCGCTGGAGCTCGAGAAACTGGTGGCCGAGGAACGACATCGGCTCGAGACGCTCGCCGGCATGTCCGCCGCGACCGCGAAGGCCGAGCTGATCGCGCGCCTCGCCGAGGAAGCGCAGGCCGAGGCCGCGAACCAGATCCGCGAGATCCGCGAGAACGCGAAGCGGAACGCCGAGCGCGAGGCGAAGAAGATCGTCGCGCTCGCGGTGCAGCGCATCGCGAGTGAGCACACGTCGGAGATCAGCGTGTCTTCGGTCTCACTCCCGAATGATGAGATGAAGGGGCGCATCATCGGCCGCGAGGGGCGCAACATTCGCGCCTTCGAGCTCGCGACCGGCGTCGACGTCATCATCGACGATACGCCCGATACGGTCGTCGTGTCCGCCTTCGAGCCGGTGCGCCGCGAGGTCGCGCGCAACGCGCTCTCCAAGCTCGTCGCCGACGGGCGCATCCACCCGGGCCGCATCGAGGAAGTGGTGGCCAAGGCGCGCAAGGAAGTCGATGCGCAGATCCAGGAGCTGGGCGAGCAGGCGGCGTATGAGCTCGGCGCGCACGGCATCCATCCCGAGCTCATCAAGCTCATCGGCCGCATGCGGTGGCGCACGAGCTACGGGCAGAACATCCTGCAGCATTCGAAGGAGGTCGCGCACCTCGCGGGGATCATGGCCGCGGAACTCGGCCTCGACGTCGTGATGGCCAAGCGCGCGGCGCTGTTGCACGACGTGGGCAAGGTGCTCACGCACGAGCACGAGGGCACGCACGTGCAGCTCGGCGTGGAAGTGGCCACGCGCTACGGCGAGCATCCGCTCGTGGTGAACGCGATCGCGGCGCACCACGATGACGTGCCCCACGAGAGCGAGATGTCGGTGCTGGTGCAGGCGGCTGACGCGATCTCGGGCTCGCGCCCGGGCGCGCGGCGCGAAGCGTTCGAGACGTACGTGAAGCGGCTCGAGGGACTCGAGCGGATCGCGTCGAGCTACACCGGCGTCGAGAAGGTCTTCGCGATCCAGGCGGGCCGCGAGATCCGCGTGATCGTCAACTCCGATGCGGTGAACGAACAGCGCATGACATCATTGACCGAAGAGATCGCGCGGCGGATCGAGACCGAGCTGCAGTATCCCGGCCAGATCAAGGTCGTGACCATCCGCGAGCAACGGGCGGTGGACTTTGCCCGCTGAGCGGATCGACGGGACCGCGATCGCGCTGGCGATCCGGACCGAAGCGGCGGAGCGGACGAAGGCGCTCGCGGCGCGCGGCGTGAAGCCCGGCCTCGCGGTGGTGCTCGTGGGCGAGGATCCGGCGAGCGCCGTGTACGTGCGCGCGAAGGGGAAGGCGTGCGAGGAAGCGGGCATGCACTCGGTGACGATCCGTCTCCCCGCCGAAACGACGCAGGCCGCGCTGCTCGCGCAGGTGCAGGCGCTGAATGCCGACAAGGCGATTCATGGCATTCTCGTGCAGATGCCGCTGCCCAAGCACATCGATCCGGACGCGATCATCCGCGCGATCCTCCCTGAGAAGGACGTGGATGGCTTCCATCCGGTGAACGTGGGCAAGAACCTCATCGGTGAGCGCGACGGCTTCGTGCCGTGCACGCCGGCGGGCGTGCTCGAGATGCTCATCCGCAGCGGCGTGCAGACCAAGGGCGCCGAGTGCGTGATCGTGGGGCGCAGCAACATCGTGGGCAAGCCGATGATGGCGCTCATGGTGCAGCAGCGCGAAGGCGCGAACGCGACCACCACCGTATGCCACAGCGCGACGAAGGATCTCGCGTTCCACACGCGGCGCGCGGACATCCTGATCGTCGCGGCGGGCAAGCCGAACATGGTCACCGGCGACATGGTGAAGCCGGGCGCCGTGGTGATCGATGTCGGGATCAACCGGATCGCCGACCCCACGGCGAAGAACGGCACGCGGCTCGTGGGCGATGTGGACTTCGCGGGCGCGAGCGCGGTGGCGTCGAAGATCACGCCGGTGCCCGGCGGTGTGGGCCCGATGACGATCGCGATGCTGCTGCAGAACACCGTGCGCGCGGCGGAGCGGAGCGCTCCGGCATGACCGCGTCCGCGTCGCTCCCCGGCGCGACCGCGGAGAGCGCGCTCGGTGTGTCGGCGCTCCTGTCCGTCGCCAAGGACGTGCTCGAGGGCGCGTTCGAGCCGCTGTGGGTGCGCGGCGAGGTGACGTCGTTCATGCCGCACCGCAACGGCCATTGGTACGTGTCGCTGAAGGATGGCGACGCGACGCTCAAGTGTGTCGTGTGGAAGCGCGACGTGCCGCGCATCCCCGCGCCGCCGGCGGTGGGCGACCAGATCAGCGCGTACGGCCGCGTGTCGCTTCTACGCGGCGCGCGGCGAAATGCAGTTCTCCGTGACGGCCATGGAGGCCGCGGGCGAGGGACTCTGGCGCCGCCGCTTCGAGCTGGCGCGCGCGCGCCTCGAGGCCGATGGACTCCTCGCGCCGTCGCGGAAGCGGAGGCTGCCGATGATCCCGCGCATCGTCGCGGTGGTCACGAGTCCCGACGGCGCCGCGCTCCACGACATTTGCACGGTGATCAAGCGGCGCTGCCCATCGGTGACGATCGTCGTCGCAGCGGCGAAGGTGCAGGGCGACGGATCGGTGGAGGAGATCATCGCCGCGATCGAGCGCGTGGGCCGATGGGGGATGGCGGACCTCGTGATCGTCGGGCGCGGCGGCGGTTCGCGCGAGGATCTGCAGGCCTTCAACGAGGAAGCGGTCGCGCGCGCGCTCGCCGCCTGTCCCGTGCCCACGATCAGCGCCGTGGGCCACGAGACGGACATTCCGCTCTGCGATCTCGTCGCCGATCTGCGCGCCGCGACGCCGAGCGCCGCCGCGGAGTCGGCGGTGCCCGACATCGCCGCGCTGCGACGCGACATGTCGCAGCGCGCATCGCGGTTGCGGGCGGCTCTCGTGCGGCGTGCGACGGCGATGCGCGAACGCGTCACGCGCGCGCAGCGCGACATTCGACATCGCCGCGACGCGTTGCTCGAACGCCGCCGCGCGGCGATCGGCGCCGCCGGCGGCCGCCTGCACGCGCTCAGCCCGCTGGCCACGCTCGAGCGCGGCTACGCCGTCGCGCGCGACGCGGTCACGCATCATCCGATCACCAGCGCCGCCGCCCTACCGCGCGGCGCCCGCTTCGATCTCGTGCTCCGCGACGGCGCGGTGCGCGCCACCTCCGACGGACCCACGGAGTAGCCGATGGCATTCGAAGAGGATCTCGCGCGCATTCGAGACGATCGTCGCCCAGCTCGAGCGGGAGGAGATGCCGCTCGACCGCGCGCTCAAGCTGTTCGAAGAAGGCGTGGAGAAGCTCCGTCTCGCCGCGGCCGCACTGGCCGACGCCGAAGGGAAGGTGCAGCGCCTGGTGGAGAAGGCCGACGGCGGCGTTTCGCTCGCCGGCGACTGACCGCTTGACCTCGCTGGCCGGCGACCGCACCGCGGTCGATGCCGCGCTCAAGTCGCTCTGCGACCGCGCGCTCGGCAACGTGCCCCGCGTGGTGGGCGACGCCATCCGCTACAGCCTGCTCGGCGAGGGGAAGCGCCTGCGACCGCTGCTCGTGCTCGCGGCGTACCGCGCGGCCGGCGGTTCGGGCGACGCGACGCTCCTGGCCGGTGCGGTGGAGGTGGTGCACGCGTACTCGCTGGTGCACGACGACCTGCCGTGCATGGACGACGACGCGGTGCGCCGCGGCCGCCCGACCACGCACGTGGTGTTCGGCGCGCCGGTGGCCACGGTGGCCGGCGTCGCCATGGTGCCGCTCGCGGCGCGCGCGGCGCTCGAAGGCGCGGGGGCCCTCGGGTTGCCCGGTGCGGCGCGGCGCGCCATTGTTCGTGAGTTGATGAGCGCCTCCGGAGCGGGGGGAATGGTGGGCGGACAGTTGCTCGATCTCGAGACCGAAGGGCGCGACTTGAGCGTGCGCGAACTCGAGCGGATCCATCGCGCGAAGACGGGCGCGCTCATTCGCGCCGCGGTGCGCATTGGCGGGCTCGCGGGCGCGCTGCCCGCTGCCGGCATGGAGGCGCTCACGCGCTACGGCGAGGCCGTGGGTCTCGCCTTCCAGATCGCGGATGATGTGCTCGACGCCACGGCCACCACCGAGGCGCTCGGGAAGACGGCCGGTCGGGATGCGGAGCGCGGCAAGCGCACCTATCCCGCCTTGCTCGGAGTGGATGGAGCGCGCGCGCGCGCGGCCGCGCTCGCCGAAGAAGCATGCGCCGCGCTCACGGCGGGCGGTGTGCAGGCCGGGGAGCTCGCGTATCTCGCGCGCTACTCGGTGGCGCGCCCCAGCTGAACCCGAACCTCACGAGTGATGTCCGTTCTCGACCGCGTCAACCTGCCCGCCGACCTCAAGCCGCTCACGCGCGACGAACTCCGCTCGCTCGCGGATGACGTGCGCGCGTCGCTCATCGATTCCTGCTCGCGCACCGGCGGCCACATCGGCGCCGGACTCGGCGTGGTCGAGCTCACGGTGGCGCTGCATCACGTGTTCGACGCGCCGAAGGACCAGCTCGTGTGGGACGTCGGGCACCAGGGCTACCCGCACAAGATGCTCACCGGGCGCAAAGGGCAGTTCGAGACGCTGCGCCAGGAAGGCGGCATCTCCGGGT
The DNA here is from genome assembly GCA_963751275.1 of uncultured Gemmatimonadaceae bacterium. Classification (GTDB taxonomy): domain Bacteria; phylum Gemmatimonadota; class Gemmatimonadetes; order Gemmatimonadales; family Gemmatimonadaceae; genus DATKOH01. The sequence continues at coordinate 47,797 of CAVVTZ010000011.1, forward strand.
TCCTCAAGCGCGAGGAGAGCGAGTACGACGCGTTCGGCGCCGGCCACGCGGCCACCGCGATCTCGGCGGCGTTCGGTCTCGCGGTGGCGCGCGATCTCGCGGGGAAGGACTTCCGCGTGGTCGCGATCCTCGGCGACGGCGCGCTCACGAGCGGCCTCTCCTACGAGGGACTGAACAACGCCGGCGCGAGCGGGCGCGACATCATCGTCATCCTCAACGACAACGACATGTCGATCGCGCCGAACGTCGGCGCCATCTCCGCTACCTCGGCAGCGTGCAGCGCAATCCCATCTACAACCGCCTGCGCGACAAGATCGGCAACATGGTGGGTGAGTTCCCCGCGGTGAGCCATTTCGTGAAGCGCTGGGAGGAGAGCGTGAAGAGCTTCCTCACGCCCGGCGTGCTCTTCGAGGAACTCGGCTTCCGCTATTTCGGCCCGGTCGATGGCCACGACATGGACGTGCTCGTGGACACGCTCTCCGCCGTGAAGTCGATGCACGGCCCGCGGCTCGTGCACGTGATCACGAAGAAGGGGAAGGGATTCCCCGCGGGCGAGCATCGACCGAGAAGTGGCACGCGCTGCCGGCGGGGCACGACCCGGCCACCGGCAAGCAGAAGCTGCCCTCGTCGGCGAACCCGGCCTACACGGCGGTGATCGGCCAGGCGCTCACCGAGCTCGGCGCGATCGAGCCCGAGCTCGTGGTGATCACCGCCGCGATGCCCGCGGGCACGGGCGCGGGCATCTTCGCGAAGGCGTATCCCGACCGCTTCTTCGACGTCGGCATCGCCGAAGGCCACGCCGTGACCTTCGCCGCGGGACTCGCCGCCGGCGGACAGCGGCCGGTGTGCGCGATCTACTCGACGTTCCTGCAGCGCGCGTACGACAACATCATCCACGACGTGGCGATCCAGAAGCTGCCGGTGATCTTCGCGATGGACCGCGCGGGTCTCGTGGGCGAGGACGGCCCGACGCACATGGGGCTCTACGACATCGCGTACCTGCTCGCGGTGCCGGGGATGATGGTGACGGCGCCGAAGGACGGCGCGGAGATGATCGGCCTCGTGCGCGCGGCGCTCGCGCACACGGGCGGTCCCTTCGCGCTGCGCTATCCACGCGACGCGGTGCCCGACGCTCCGCCGAAAGCGGCCGACGTGCCCGCCGTGCCCTTCGCGACGTGGGAGGTGTTGCGACAGGGGAAGGACTTCGCCGTGCTCGCGACCGGTACGATGGTGTTGCCGGCGCTCGCCGCGGCGAAGGCGCTGGCTGCCGAGGGGCTCGATCTCACCGTCGTGAACTGCCGCTACATCAAGCCGTACGACGAAGTGACGCTGCACGCGATCGCCGCGACGCACCGGAACATCCTCACGGTGGAGGAAGGGACCGTCGTGAACGGCTTCGGCGCGTACATGTCGAGCATCATCGGCGCGATCGATCCCGCGATCCGCGTGAGCGTGCACGGCGTGCCCGACCGCTACATTGAGCAGGCGCCGCGCAAGGTGCAGCTCCGGTGGACCGGGCTCGACGCCGCCGGCATTGCCGCGCGCGTTCGCGCACTGCTCGAGAGCGAAGCGGTGGCGGGGTGACGCGGATCGGCGTCGTCGGGAACCTCCGCTACGAGGGACTCCCGGCCATCATGCGGCTCCTCAAGGAACGCGCGCCGGCGCTCTCGATGACGCTCGTGCTGGAGAGCGATCTCGCGGACCTCGCGAAGGGCGCCGAGCGCCTGGACGCGGCCACGCGCATCGACGTGCTGCTCACGCTCGGCGGCGACGGGACGATGCTGCGTGGCGCGCGGCTCGTGGGCGCGCGGCAGATCCCGATCCTTGGCGTGAATCTCGGCCGCCTCGGCTTCCTCACCGCCACTGGCGGCGAGGACCTCGACCGCGCGCTCTCGATGCTCGCGGCCAACGACTACATCGTGGAGCCGCGCATGGCGCTGGAGGCGCGCACTAACCGCGAGCCCGATCAACGGTGGCGCGCGCTGAACGACGTCGTGCTGCACAAGGGCGGCCACGCGCGCGTGATCCGGATCCGCGCGACGGTGAACGGCGAATTGATCGGCGGCTTCGCCGCGGACGGCATCATCGTCTCGACGCCGACGGGCTCCACCGCGTACAGCCTGTCCGCCGGCGGCCCGGTGGTGGTGCCGACCCTCGATTCCATCATCATCACGCCGATCTCGCCGCATACGCTCGCGGTGCGGCCGGTGGTGTTGCCGCCGAGCGCCGAGGTGATGCTGCAAACGGATGATGCGGCGGAGGAGCTTTTGGTGACGATCGATGGCCAGGTGGGCAGTACGTTCGCGGCAGGCGACTCGCTCACTGTGCGCCGGGCGGACCGGCCGGTGCTGGTCGTCCGCTTTCGCGATGGATCGTTCTTCGCGCGCATGCGGCGGAAGCTGGGCTGGGGCGGACTTCCGGAACGCGACGAGGGCTAGCCGTGCTGATCGAACTCAGGATCCGCAATTTCGCGATCATAGATGGGCTCACCTTGCCCCTCGCCGGCGGATTCAACGTGCTCACCGGCGAGACCGGGGCGGGGAAGTCGATCATCGTCGGCGCGCTGGCGCTGCTGCTCGGCGAGCGCGCGAGCGCCGACCTCATTCGCACGGGCGCCGACAAGGCCACTGTCGAGGGCGTGTTCGACGCCGAAGGCCGCCGCGAGCTGCTCGCGCTGCTCGATGAGCGCGGGATCGAGATGGACGGCACGACGGTCGTGCTCAAGCGCGAGATCTCGGCGAACGGCCGCACGCGCGCGTGGGTGAACGCGGGCACCGTCACCGCGGGCGTGCTGGCCGAGGTCGGGCGCGCGCTCGTGAATCTCCACGGCCAGCACGAGGCGCAGTCGCTGCTGGATGTCGAGTCGCAGCGGAACATCCTGGATCTGTTCGGCGGCGCGGCGCCGCTGGCGCAGCGCGTGCGCAGCCGCGCACGAGACGCTCACCGGCGTGACCCGCGAGATCGAGCAGCTCACCGCGCGGCGCGCGGAAGCCGAGCGGCGGGCCGATTACCTGCGGCATGTCGCGCGCGAGCTCGAGGAGGCGAAGCTGGTTCCCGGCGAGGAGGCGAAGCTGGAGGATGAGGCGCGCCGGCTGGAGCACGCCGAGGAATTGCGGTCGCTCTCCTCGGGCATGGCCGCCGCGCTCGAGGGAGAGGAGGGCAGCGCACTCACGCAGCTCGCGCACGTCCAGCGTTCGCTCGCGAGCATCCAGCGCATCGATCCCTCGCTCGCGCGGCTGCAGGAGATGTTCGACGGCGGGTTCTACGCGCTGCAGGAACTCTCGCGCGAACTCGATGTCTACGCCCGCGGCGTGGATCTCGACCCGGCGCGCCTCGAGGCGGTGCAGGCGCGCCGCGATCTGCTCTTCAAGCTTCTCAAGAAGTACGGTCCCACGGTGGACGAGGCGATCGAGACCGCGCGCAAAGCGCGTGCCGAGCTCGACCTGGTGGACACCGCCTCGCTCGATCTCCGCCAGCTGGAGACCAAGCGCGACGCGGCGCGCGCGGCGCTCGCGACCGCCGCCGCGGCGCTCAGCGAGAAGCGCGCGGAGGCCGCCGCCCGCCTCGCGCGGGATGTGGACGCGATCCTCCCGGAGCTGGGAATGCCCGATGGCCACTTCCGCGCCGCCCTCACGCCACGCGCGGAGATCTCGGCGGCCGGCGCCGAGGATGTGGAGTTCCGCGTGGCGCTCAACGTGGGCCATGACGCGCGGCCGCTCGCGCGCGTCGCCTCCGGCGGCGAGCTGTCGCGCGTGATGCTCGCGCTCAAGACCATCCTCGCCCGCCTCGATGCCGTGCCCACGCTCGTCTTCGACGAAGTGGACGCCGGCATCGGCGGCGCCGTGGGACTCCAGGTGGGCGACACCATGCGGAAGGTCGCGGCGCATCACCAGGTGCTCGCGATCTCGCACCTGCCGCAGATCGCGGCGCGCGCGCACCATCATATTGTGGTGCACAAGGGCGCGCGCGGCGGCATCACCACCGCCGACACGCGCGTCGTGGACGGCGACGAGCGCGTCACCGAGATCGCGCGCATGTTGGGCGGCGATCCGGAGAGCGCGGTGAGCCGCGCGCACGCGAAGGAATTGTTGGAGAGCGCCGCGGCGCGCGGCGCCGCCGTTACTGCTTCGGCTTCGGCTTCCAGCCCCCCCAGAGCCTCGCCCAGAAGCGGATCGTCACCGCGTCCGTGATCTCCACCGGCGGCGCGGATCCCGTCGCGCTCACCGTCCAGGTGTGCTGGTAGCTGACCTCGATCGGGAATCCAGATCCGCGTTCGAGATAGCTCGACACCGTCGAGTAGGTGATGAACCCCGAGAGCGTCTGCGCCGTGCCCGCCGTGCCGGCGTTGAGCGTGGACGCATCGACCACCACCGGCTCGCCGGCGATCGTGTCGGTCTTGCTACCGACGTACGAACTCTGCGCGCGATTGAGATACTGGTACTGCCCACCGATCATGAAGTACGGGCCGAGCACCGCGCGCGGCGTCGCTTCCAGCGTGTATGCATTCCCGCCGCTCACCTGCGCATCCATCACGCCGTAGACGTTCGAGAGCGGCAGCCCCGGCGGATGCACGAGCACCGGCACCGTGGCCGGCTGCGGCATGATGTAGCGCCCGGCCGCCGTGATCCAGAAGATCTTCCCGATCATGAGGTCGGTCTGCGACGCCAGCGTCGCCGCGGGACGCAGGCTGCCCGTGCCCACGTCGAAGGGCACCTCCGGATAATCGCCGGTGCCGGTGGGGAAGCGCCACGATCCGGAGAGCGAGCTGCGCACGTGGACACCCGTGAGCGCGAGGCGCTCGAACTCGCTGGGTCCGCGCAGCCACGCGAATTTCGCGCCCACCTCCATGTCGCCGATCCCGTTGTGCGACGTGTTGACGAAGGAATCGGTCACGAAGCCATAGCTCGACGTCCACTGCGTGGCCGCGAGCGTGCCGGCCTCGGGCGCGACGAAGGTCAGCGAGAGGCCGGGCAGCACGCCGAATTCCGCGCTGAGCAGCGTGTAGCGCACCTGCACGTAGGCGGTGGCCGCCTCGCCGCCCTGCTGGAGGCTCTCGTAGTAGCTCGCCCAGCTGTTGGCGATCCGCGCGCGAATGACGCCCGGCGGCGCGACGGTCGCGTCTTCGGCGGGGCCGAGGCTCGCTTGCGCGGCGGCGGCCGACGCGGCGGCGGGCGCGGCGAGCGACAGGACGATGCGAATGAGCGCGCGCGCGGTGCGAGAGGGGCGAACCATGAGCAGGAAGTGTAACGCGCGCATCGCACCGTGTACAACCGCGCGTTAACTTCGTTCCGTGACCTCGATCCCGATCCCCGATGTGCCGTGGCAGGTGACGGGCAATCATTGGCTCGCCCTGCCGTGCATCCATCCGGCCGACGCCTCCCTGCACGCGCTGGGCGTGCTCCATCGCGGCGCCCGCGCCGCGCTCGAGTTCGCGGGCGGTCCCGACTTCCTCGCGGGTGCGGGCGTTCCGCTCATGCGCCCGGTGCTGCGCATCGATGGCGAAGAGCGCGTCCTGGGCGCGCAGGGGCTCGCGTGGGAGCGCGCGAACGGATGGCTGCCGACCTTCACGTGCACCGTGGACGGCCTCGTGCTGCGCGGCACCGTGTTCGCGCCGCACGGGCGCGACGCCAATGTGGCCGGGGCGGTGTACGCGCTGGCGGTGGAGAATCGCGGCAAGTCCGAGCGGCGCGTCACGCTCTCGCTCGAGGGCACGCTGGGGCACCGGCAGCTGCGCGTGCGGAGCGCGCGCGCGGCCGACGACGCGCATCGCGTCGTGGCCGCGCCCGGCGGCGTGGTCGTGCTCGAGGGGAGCGCGCAGCCCGGGCTCGCCGCGCTCGCGATCGCGGCCGACGGCGAGGCGCGGGTCGAGACCGGCACGGAGGCGCGTCCGCGCTTCGCGCTGCATCGCGATCTCGTCGCGCCGGCGGGCGGGAGCGCGAGCACGGCGTACTACATCGCCGCGGGCCCCGAGCGCGACGGCGCCGAAGCGACCGTGGAGGTGATGCGCCGGCGCGGCTGGAGCGAGTTGCTCACGCTCACCCGCGATGCGCTGCAGGGGATGGAGCAGACCGTCGGCCACGACGGCATCGATCGCCTGATCAACCGCAACCTCCTGTTCGCGTATTTCTACGCGTGCGGCCGCGCGATCGACGACGCGCACTTCTATCTCGTGCGCTCGCGCGCGCCCTGGAACGGGCGCGGGATCACGGTCACCGACTGGGAGTCGCTTTCGTGGACGCTGCCCGCGGTGCAGCTCGCGGACGCGCCCTTCGCGCGCGAACTCTTGTTGCGCTCCGGGGAGCTGCACGGCTATGCGCCGGGCAACGGCACGCACTACATGGACGGCACGTTGTTCGAACCCGGATTTTCTCTCGAGGGCGCCGCCGCGTTCGCGCTGGCGGCCGACCGGTACATTCGGGACACGGGTGACGATGCGCTCGTCGAGGAGCCGGTGGTGGCCGACACGCTGTACAACGCGTGGGAAGATCTGAGCGCGCGGCGCGACGAGCACATCCCGCTCTTTCGTACGGAAGTGACCCTCGCGGGGCAGCCCGCCTCGCACCCCTACCCGTTGCACGGCAACGCCGTGGCGGCGGTGGCGCTGGAAGTGTTCAAGCGCACGCTCGACGAGGAGACCGCGCGCACGGTGCAGGACCCCGAGGCGGTGCGCGCGGCGTTGCGGCGCCATTTCGCGGTGGAGCACGACGGCAAGGTGGTGTTCGCTTCCACCGTGGACCTCGCCGGCGCGCACGATCTGCGCGAGGATGCGCACGCCTCCGCGTACTGGCTGCCGCTGTACGAGGCGGTGGAGCGGCACGACTCCGTGTACCGCCGCACGTTGCGCGGCGCATCGGAAGCGGGAGAGAGCGCGGTGCCCGGTGCCCCCGAGGCGCTGGCGCGTCGCTGCGCCATGCTCGTGGGGCCCGATGCCGCCGCCGCACTCAAATGGCTGCGCCGCGCGCCGCTCGACAACGGACTCGCCGCGGAATTCGTCGACGCCGAGGGACGAGCCCTGTCGAATGGCGGCGACGCCGCGCTCGCCGGCCTTGTGGCCTGGTGCGCGTGGTACGCCGTGCACGCGCTGGGCGCGCGGCCGTGAGCCCGCCCGCCGGCGCGATCCGCGCGGCGGCGCTCTTCGCTTCCACCTTCGGCGGCCCGCCGGAGATCCTCGCCTCCGCGCCGGGGCGCGTGAATCTCATCGGCGAGCACACGGACTACAACGGCGGCGAAGTGCTGCCGATCGCGATCGAGCAGCGCACGTGGGTCGCGGCGCGCGCGAACGGCGGCGCCACGGTCCGCGCGGTATCCGCGACGCAGAGCGAGGCGGGGGAATTCCCCGTCGCCGGCGCCGCGCGCGCGGGGCGGTGGTGGGATTATCCCGCTGGCGTCGCGATGCAACTCGCGCAGGAGGGCGTCTCCCTCGCCGGCGCCGATCTTGCCATCGCAACCGATCTGCCTGCCGGCGCGGGGCTCGCGTCATCGGCGGCGCTCGAGATCGCCGCCGGTCTCGCGCTCGCGCGCGTGGCGGGGCACGACGTGCCGCACCGGGATCTGGCGCTGCGCGCGCGCCGCGCCGAGGAGGAGTTCGTGGGCGTCGCGGTCGGGATCATGGACCAGCTCGCGTGCGCCCTGGCGGTGGAGGGCCACGCGCTCCGCATCTCGGTGCGACACGGCGGAGACGGAGCAGGTGCCCTACGCGGGCGCGGTGCTGGTGTTCGACACGCGCGTGGCGCGCCAGCTGCGCGGCGCGGCGTTCAACGAGCGCCGCGCCGAGTGCGAGCGCGCGCTCGCGGTGCTGCGCGAGACGCGTCCAGGGTTGCGGTCGCTCGCGGCCGCCACGCCTGAGATGATCGAGGCGGCGCGCCTTCCCGCGCCGCTGGACCGTCGCGCGCGCCACGTGACCACGGAGACGCGCCGCGTCGGCCGCGTCGTCGCGGCGCTCGAGCGCGGCGAAGCGCTTCCGGGCGGCGAGCTGCTCGCGTCGCACGAGTCGCTGCGCCGCGATTTCGAGTGCTCCTGCGCCGAGCTCGACTGGTTCGTGGATCGCGTGATGCGCGAGCCCGGCGTGACCGGCGCGCGGCTCACCGGGGCGGGGTGGGGCGGCTGCGCGATCGCCGTCGGCGAGCGCGCGGCGCTCGAAGCAGGCGGCGTCGGCGAAGAGCCCGGAGTACGACGCGCGCTTCGGGCGCTCGTCGCGGTGGTGGATCGCGCGGGCATCGGGCGGCGCGTCCGTAGGTGTTACTTCCCTGACACCGTAGGGGGTTTTACGGGTCTGTACGAACGGCTGGCCGAGAAGTACTGTTATGCGCCGATGGTCGGCTGGGAGCGAGGTGCGTCCCCGCCGCTGCTCCATGTGAACGTTTCGCTCGCACGATTCCTTTCCCGATGGCCGCCATGGGGCGGCCCCTCGTCCCGCGAAGGAGGACGCAGATGAAACTCGCCCGTGCTGCATGGTGTGTCGCGCTGCTGGCCGGCGTGATGCCCGCGGTCGTCAAGGCGCAGGGATTCCAGCTGAACGAGATCGGTTCCTGCGCGCTCGCGCGCGGCCAGGCGGTGACCGCCGCGCCGTGCAACGACGCGTCGGCGATCTACTGGAACCCCGCCGCGACCACGTCGCTCTCCGGTTGGTCCGCGTACTTCGGCGCCGCGTGGATCAACGTCCGCGGCAGCTACACCTCCGATACGACCGGCACGTCGACGCCGGGCGCGGTGCCGCCGGCCTTCCCGCCGAACATCTTCGTCAATTACACGGCGCCGTCGCACAAGTGGGCCGCCGGACATCGGCGTGTACGCGCCCTTCGGACTCACGTCGCAGTGGCCGAACGGCTTCCAGGGCAATTACATCGGCCAGAAGGCCGCGCTGGCGACGATCTACGTCCAGCCGAACTTCGCCTACTCGATCAACAAGGATTGGTCGATCGGCGCCGGATTCATCTATGGCTATTCGACGGTGCAGTTGAAGGAAGCGCTCGATCTGTCGACGCAGCTCGCGAAGCCGGGCGATCACGTTCGGCATGCTCGGCATTCCGCAGTTCACGCAGTTCGGGCTCGCCACCGTGAACGGCAGCGGCCACGCAGTACGGCTACTCGCTCGGCATGCACGGGAAGATCGGCTCGGACTGGCAGATGGGCGCGCGGTATCTCTCGCAGCTGAACTTCAAGTATAACAACGGCACGGCGAAGTTCACGCAGGTGACGACGGGCCTCGCGGTGCCCGAACTCCGCGGCCCGCCGCTCAACGTCCCGCCGGGCACGCCGATCGATGCACTGCTCACACCGCAGTTCCAGGTGGGCGGCCCGCTCGTCTCGCAGGGCGCGAACACGCAGCTCAATCATCCGTGGCAAGGTGAGCTCGGGATCGCGTACACCGGCTTCACCAACTGGACGCTGGAGCTCGACTACCAGGTGACCGGCTTCTCGTCGTTCAAGAACATCAATCTGCGCTTCACGGGTCCGGCCGCGGCCGACAGCCAGAACCTGATCGAGGACTACAACAATTCGTGGACCATCCGCGCGGGCGCGGAGAAGGCATTCGCCTCGGGCGATCAAGGGCCGGATCGGCGCGAGCTACGTGAGCACGCCGGTGCCGGATGTGACCGTGACACCGCTGCTGCCCGACCAGAACCGCGAGAACATCATGCTCGGTGTCGGCGTCCCGATGGGCGCCACGTGGTCGCTCGACGCGGCCTATGAGTTCGTGAACACGCAAGGCCGGCGAGGGCGCGTGTTGAACCGCACGAGCGAATCGCAGACCGCCGCCGATTTGAATACGGGATGGTACGAACTGACCGCCAACATCCTGTCGGTCAGCCTCAAGGCCAATTTCTGAACCCGCCACTCTGAATACGGGAGAATCGCCGATGGCTCGCAAGCATTATCTCGTGGGTGGCGCGGCCGCGCTGGTCGCGGCGGCTGTGATCACCGGATGTCAGGATTCGAAGCAGATCATGAAGCAGGAGGCCGTGGACCCGCTCTTCCAGAACTATGCGGCGCTCGGGAACAGCGTCACGGCCGGCTATCAGTCGGGCGGCATTAACGACTCGACGCAGAAGCAGTCGTACGCGGTGCTGTTCGCGCAGGCGGCAGGGACGCGCTTCGCGATCCCGGCGATCGCGATGCCCGGTTGTCCGCCGCCGATCGACAATTTCCTGACCCTCCACCGCGTTACGCCGCCCGGCTACCCCGTGTCCATGTCCACAAGCTGTTATGCGCGTGACCCGGGCTCCGTCACACCGGTGGTGAACAATGAGGCCGTGCCGGGCGCGGCGTCGATCGATCCCGATGAGCCTGACCACCGTGAATTCGAACGCGCTCACGATGTTCATCCTGGGCGGCTCGACCCAGGTCGTGCGCGCGCAGATGGTGAACCCGACGTTCGTGTCGGTGTGGATCGGCAACAATGACGTGCTCTCGAACGCGCTGAGCGGACTGCTCGGCGCGGTGCCGCCGTACCAGACGACGGCGATGACCAGCGTGCCGACGTTTACGACGAACTACAAGAACGACGTGAACAATCTGCGCAGCTCGCCGTCGATCAAGGGCGGCATCCTGTTCGCCGTGCTCAACGTCACCAACCTGCCCACGCTCTTCCAGGCGTCGCTGCTCCACACGAATCCGGTGGACAGCGCGACCTTCGCGTTGGCCTCGGGCGGTCCGTTCGTGCTCGATCCGTCCTGCTACAACCCGGTGCCGCTCATTAACATCCAGATGGCGGCCTCGATCGCGAGCGGCGCGCTGCCGCACGTGGTCATCTGCAAGAAGGGCGTGCTCCCCGCCCCCGTGGGCGACTTGTTCGTGCTCGACTCGGCCGAGGTGCCGGTCGTGCTCGCGACGATCGCCGGCTACAACGCCTACATCCACGCGAAGGCCGATTCGATCGGCTGGGCGTACATCGACGTGAACCCGGCGCTGGCGGCGCTCAAGGCGAACGGCCAGGTGCCCGCGTTCCCCAACCTGTCGCCGACGAATCCATTCGGCGCCTACTTCTCGCTCGACGGGATCCATCCGTCGGGGCTCGGACAGCAGACGGTGGCGGACTCGATGGTCTCGGTCGTGAACGCGTTCTATGGGACGTCGCTGACGCCTCCGTAGGTTCGCGGTACGGGTGGAACCGGGGCGCGCCGTTCGATCGTGAACGGCGCGCCCCGCGTGCGTTCGGCCCTCTTGTCGCGGTTTTCGCGCCGGACTAACTTGCTCTCACGCGGGAATAGCTCAGTTGGTAGAGCACAACCTTGCCAAGGTTGGGGTCGCGGGTTCGAGTCCCGTTTCCCGCTCTCGAGCGTCTGATGGAATGCGGGAGCGGTCGGATGCCGGCCGCTCCCGCTTCGTTCTTGCACCGGCCCGGGTGGCGAAAGGTAGACGCGGGGGACTTAAAATCCCCTTCCGGCAACGGAGTGCGGGTTCGAGTCCCGCCCTGGGCATAGACGATTGCGCGCTGCACCTCGCCCGCTTCGTTTGACGGCGCCGGCAGAACGAAAGAGCGCAACCCGGGAGGGCTGCGCTTTTTCGTTCACGGTCAACGCGCTCGATGCCCGAATTGCTCCGCGTCGCTAGCGCACGATGAGCAACTGATTGGAGCCGTAGTATCGGGGCTGCCCGCTGGCGTGCGCCACGGTCCCGTCGGACCAGAGCTCGATCGAATCACCTTCGGCGACGTCGCCCGGCTTGGCACTCCACAAAGTCCCATTCCGCCAGCTTGACGAACACAGGGCTGACCCAGGCAGTCGTACCGATCTCGCCATCGATCAACCCGATTTCACCGACCGAGCCGAAGCCCGTCCTGAAATAGACGCTGTAGATGTCGCCATCGAATCCGTTCGGCTGCCCGCCGTTCGTATGGATGTCCCGGTGACGCTCCCCCCGAGATTCGGTGCGCTGGTGTCGGGGAGGGAGGTGACCCGCTGACCACCGACGAGCAGAGGCGTTGGTGCAGCCGGACTACTACACGCAGCCACGATCGCGAGGCAGATCGCGGCCGGTAGGATGGAACTGGCGCCGAGTCGCATAGGCTATCCTCCCTTGAGACTTCTTCGACGTCGCGCGGCGCGGGGCTTCGTAATTCAGCCGAGCGCCTGGATGATGAGTATACCGCGCGGATCATGGTTGTTCCACGGTTTCGGGGCCGCCTTGTGCGGTAGGCTGGGAGTAGGCTGCAGTCGGTGCGTCTCGGTGCGTTTCCTTGCGCGTTGTTGCGTCGTAGCGCAACGTAACTCCATATGGCACGGGGTCGAGAGGCTCTTGAAATCCCCTTCCGGCAACGGAGTGCGGGTTCGAGTCCCGCCCTGGGCATTGCACGACGCAGGTCGCGGCAGTCGGACCGCGCGAATCGCGCGGGACACCTGCGGTGCGAGCGCGTGACGCCCTTCCCGCGCGGCGCGTCGTCGTGGGAGGCGCGGTGATCCGCCCGCGCTGTGCGGACACCCACGGCCCGGTGCCATGAAGGATCTCACGTTCGACCCCTACGATTACCTCGGCTACCTGATCATCGGCCTCGTGGCGCTTATCGGCTGCCAGGCGGTGTTCGGGGCACCGCAGATCCTCGGCCGGCACTTCAGAGCGGCGGACCTCACCGGGCTGGTGGCATCCGCGGTCATCGCCGGCAGGTTCATCGGGAAGGCCGGCGAAGTTCTTCATGGAAGACATCGCCGTCGGCAAGCTCATGCTCCCCCCGGGCGAGGTCCTCTGGGCCCAGCGCAGCAGGCCGGTGCTCGCACGACTGCTGCCTGGATACTACGCGCCGCTCGAGGCGTCGCTCCAACAGCGCGTCACGTCGAAGGTGCTCGCGGAGGGCGCGCCGGCCTTGGGCGGCGAGGAACTCCTGCAGCACATTCGTTCCCACGAGCGCATTCGGGCGGACAGCGCGCTCACGGCGAGGCTGCAAGCGTTCCTCAAGCGCTCCGGCTTCGCGCGCAATCTCAGCTTCGTCGCGGGAGCGTTCGGCGTGACCGTTCTGCTCGTCTCGCCCTTTCAGGCCGACGGCGCTCGAACGCTGCTCGCCCTCTTTGCCGTGATCGCCGCCGGTATGCTCTTCGTTCGCTTCATCAAGCTGTACCGTCGCCACGCGATGGAACTGTTCGAAGGCTACGCATCGCTGAGCTAGCGGCGGTCATAACCTCCTGTTGCGATGAGGGGCCTCCCGACGGGGAGGCCCCTCTTCATTCACGGAACAGCAGCGTGCGGCTACGGATCGAACGGATCGAAGTCCTCGCCGCCCGCGGCTGACGCGCCATCGCCCACGTAATTCTCCACGCGCAGCACCTGATGCTGCGACGCGCCCTTCCACGTCAGCGTGACCAGGTAGTCGCCGGTCTCGACGAGGCCGGCACCGCGCCGGCCGAAGAACCCGCCGCCCGGCAGCGCCTTCGCCGCACGCAGCGCGCCCAGCACCTCGCGCACCACGTCCTCGCTCACCATTCCCTCGGGCGCGGCACCGCCGGGGCCACCAGCGCCACCCGCGGCGTGGGGCGCCTTCGTCGTATCTACGGCGCCGGCCTTGTGCGTCGTATCCGCCGCGCCGCGACGTCCGCCGGCTCCCGGCACGCGCGGCAACGGGCTCTCGGCTGCGCGCTCGTTGAAGCGTCCACCACCACCGAAGCCGCCGCCGCCACCACCCTGCAGGAGATCGAAGATCGTGCCCTTGTCGAGGTGCTCACGGATGATCGCGATATCGGCCTTGCTCGCTGTCCCCGCCGTCTGGAGCGAGTCGAGCACGTGGTCCATCTTGCGCGCGCTGATCACGCTGTCGCGCAGTCCGGCCGGCGTGAGCGGCTTCGACTTGGCCGGTTTGGCCGCCAGGTTCCACGTCACGGTGTGCATCCCCGCGCCGCCGCGGCCGTTCAGCGTCTGCATCGTGTCGCCCTTCATGTTCGTGATCACGATCTTCACGGTGTCCTTCGGCGTGCCGCCGGAGATGCGGTACGCGATCCCCGCGCCGAACGGCGCATTCCGTCCGCTCCACGTGCCCTGTCCCTCCGAGATCTCCGCGCCCGGCGCCTCGCCGAAGGCGTAGGCGGTCTTGGGCGAGAACAGGTAGGCGTCCTTCGACATCACGCTGTCATTGAGCTGCTGGAGCACCGAGACGTCCGCGATCCAGATGCCGCGGCCGTGCGTCGCCGCGATGAGGTCGTGGTCGCGCGGATGGATCTTGAGGTCGTGCACCGGCACTGTGGGCAGGCCGTTCATGAACTTCTGCCAGCTGGCCCCACGGTCGCGCGAGATGTACGCGCCCACGTCGGTGCCCACGTAGAGCAGATCGCGGTTCACGGGATCCTCGCGGATCACGTGCAGGAAGTCGGGGCCGCCCGTGGGCAGATTCCCAACGATCGACTTGAACGTCTTTCCCCAATCGTTCGTGACGTACGACGTACGGCGCGAAATCGTTCGTGCGGTGGCCGTCGAACGCCACGTAGAACGTCGCGCTGTCGAAGTGCGACGGCTCGATGCGCACCACGTACGTCTTGGCCGGCACGCCCGGGAAGCGGCCGGTGAGGTTCTCCCACGCGGCGCCGTCATTGTGCGTGAGCCAGACGTTGCCGTCATCGGTGCCCGCGAAGAGGAGCCCGGGCTGGATGTACGACTCCGCGAGCGCGGTGATCGTGCCGTACGTCTCCGCGCCGGTGACGTCGTTGCGTGATGCCGCCCGTGGAATCCATGCTCCAGCGGACCTTCGCGCATGTCGTGCGTGGAGAGGTCCGGCGAGATCGGGACGAGGTTGTCGCCGCGATCGCTGGACCGGAGCACCCGGTTGCCGCCGATGTAGATCGTGGACGCCGAATGCGGGGAGATGAAGTACGGCGTGTTCCAGTTGAAGCGCATGTCGAGATCGGTCGAGTCCTTCAGCTGCATTGCCCGCAATTCGGCGAGCGCGCTTCTTCATCGCGGACGGTTCCGGCTTCGTGGTGTCGCCGCGGTCGGCGAGGATCGAATCCTCCACCAGCAGATACGTCGGGCGCCACGAGGGCTTCACGATCGGCTTACTCTCGCCCGTGCGATAATCGAGCCGGCGGATGTTGCCGCCCTGCGACTCGGCGTAGATGATGTTCGGGTTCGTCGGGTCCTGCGCCGTGTAGAATCCGTCGCCGCCGCCCACCGTGAACCAATCGAAGTTGGTGATCGGATTGCGCACCTTCCGGCTCGGCCCGCACCAGCGCCGTTGTCCTGCAGGCCGCCGCACACGCGGTACGGCACCGCGAAGTCGTAGCTCACTTCGTAGAACTGGCCGATCACGATCTTGTTCAGGAAGTCGAAGTTGCCGCCGCGATCCCACGTCTGCGACACGCCGCCGTCATCGCCGACGAGGAAGTGTTCGCCATCGTTCGGGTCGATCCACATCGCGTGGTGGTCCACGTGGATGCCGATCGTGCCGTTGCCCACGGTCTTGCCGCCGTCATCGGAGAACTTGAACGGCGTGCTCGACCAGTACACGCGATCCGGGATTCTGCGGGTCCACGCGCACCTGCGAGTAAGTAGAACGGGCGCACGTCGCTGTCGTTCATCCATCGTCCAGGTCTTGCCGCCGTCCTCGGAGCGATAGAGGCCGCTGAGCAGCCGCTGCTTGACCGGCGCCTTGGTCTTCGCGCCCGCCGAGTCGCTGCCGGCGCGAGCATGGGTGCTGCTTGGTGCGCATCGAGTCCGCCTCGACCAGCGCGTACACGATCTTCGGATCGCTGCGCGCGATGGCGATGTTGATGCGCCCCATCATCGTCGCCGGGAAGCCGCCGCCCTCGATCTTCGTCCACGTCTCGCCGGCGTCGGTGGTCTTCCAGAGCGCCGGAGCCGGGGCCGCCGCTCTTCAGGAAGTACGGGCCGCGCACGCGCTCGTAGCTCGACGCCTACAGCGACGTCGGGGTTCGACGGATCCATCGCGACGTCGACGAAGCCCGCCTTGTCGCTGATGAACTTCGATGAGCTTCCACGTCTTGCCGCCGTCGGTGGTCTTGTACGAGGCCGCGCTCCGGGTTCGCGTCCCACGCGTGGCCGAGCGCCGCGACGTAGACGATGTTCGGATCGGTCGGGATGCACGACGATGCGCCCGATCTGCTGCGTCTTCTCGAGGCCCATGAACTTCCAGGTCTTGCCGCCGTCGGTGGTCTTGTAGACGCCGCCGCCCGGGGAGATCGAGTTGCGCGTGTTCTGCTCGCCCGTGCCGGCCCACACCTGATTCGTGTCGCTCGGCGCGATCGCGAGCGCACCCATCGACACGACGCGTTCGCTGTCGAACACCGGGCGGAAGGTCGTGCCGGCGTTCGTCGTCTTCCAGATGCCGCCGCCCGCCGCCGCGACGTAGAACGTCTTCGACGGACTCGGGATGCCGGCGATGTCGGCGACGCGGCCGCCCATGTCGGCGGGGCCGATGTTGCGCCAGCCGAAGATGGTCATGCTCGTGGAATCGAGCGGCGCGGTGCGCTGTTGCGCGTGGACGGAGGCCGGGAGCACCAGCAGCCCGGCCGTGAGAGCCACCAGGGCGATCGAACGATGTGGATTCATGGGGTCGCGCTTCTCCGAGAGGTGTCGCAGCCGCCAGCGAGGAATGATCTGCGGCGTGGGGAACGCCCGAGATGTGGGCGAACCTGTCTTTACGCGCAAGCCCGCCGCTCCGTTGCGCGAGAGCTTCGGGCCGCGAGCGGTTTGGGGCACTCCCGGCCGGGTCGTTTGTGGCGTAGCATTCTCCGGGTGGGCCCGAGCGGGGTCGGCTGTTGCCTTCAGCGAGGTGATCGAAGATGAGCGGCACTGCTCCCATTCCACCCGCTCCGGCGGCATTGCCCGCGCCACCCATCGGGTGGACGCCGTCGCGCGTGCTCGCGCTGATCGCGGGCGCGATCCTGCTCGTCCTGGCCGTCCGCTTGTCACGCGGCTTGGCGCTTGGCGGCGTCCTCGCGATGCTCCTGCTCGTTCGCGTGCAGAGCGGCCGCGGGCGCCGCGCGGGCCGGGCGGGCACGTGGCTGGCGTGCTGCGCCGCGTGTGCGGCCGCCCTCATCGTCGTCATGGCCATCTGGCGTCTCGAGGCTGCCACCCGGCATGATGGAGCAGGTGATGGATTCGGTGCGTGCGCAGCAACAGCGCACGCCGCCGCCCGTGCTGCCGCCCGCGCTCGAGCGGCTGCAGCCGCACGATTCCGCGTCGCGTGCGGCGCAGCGGGCTGCGCAGCAGCAGGCCATGGCGATGGTGCAGTCTCCCGCGTTCATGCGGTACATGATGGTCGCCGGCATCTCGATCGGTTCGGCGATCCTTGGGACGATCCTGGGCACCGCGGCATGGGCCGCTGCGTTCCTCCTGGCGCGCGGTTTCTCCGGCGCGTGGCCGCTCGCTGCCCCGCCGCCGGCGCCGGAGTAGATCGCGCGCCGCGCTTGGCGAATGAAGTCGCGCGTCGGTAGCTTTCCCCCATGACCGACGTCGTCGCTCTCGCCGCCGAGTTGATCGCGCTCGAGTCGCCCACCGGTGCCGAAGGGCCCGCCGTCGATTTCGTCACCCGCTGGCTGGTGGCGCGCGGCTGGAACGTGCACGTGCAGGAAGTGACGAACGGGGCGCGGCAACGTGTGGGCCACGCGCGCCGGCGGGCGGATCGTCACGCTCTCGACGCATCTCGACACGGTGCCGCCCTTCATCGGCCCCGACGCGGACGGGAATCAGCTCTACGGGCGCGGCGCGTGCGACGCCAAGGGGATCGCCGCGGCGATGCTGGCGGCGGCCGACCGACTCGTGGCCGACGGGGAGGAGCGCGTCGATCTCCTGTTCGTCGTCGGGCGAGGAGAAGGGATCCGACGGCGCGCGCGCGGCGAACCATCTGCCCGCCGACCAGCCGGTTTCTCGTCAATGGCGAGCCCACCGAGAGCCGGCTCGCCGAGCGGCGCGAAGGGCTCGCTCCGCGTCACGCTGCGCACGAAGGGACGCGCCGCGCACTCCGCGTATCCGCAGCTCGGACAGTCGGCGATCGAGCCGATGCTCGACCTGCTGCCTACGCTCAAGGAAGCTGAAGCTCCCCACCGACACCGTGCTCGGCGACACGACGGTGAACATCGGCACCATCCACGGCGGCACCGAGGCGAACATCATTCCGGACCGCGTGGAGGTCGAATTGATGTTCCGCCTCGTGGGCGATGTGCACGAGGTGAAACGCAAGCTCGAGGAGTGGGCCGGCGGGAAGGCCGAGATCGAATACGGCTCGTTCATCCCCGCGCAGAACTTCCATACCATCCCGGATTTCCCCTCGGCGCCTGTGGCGTACACGACCGACATTCCGCTGCTCGGCCGCTGGGGAACGCCACTGTTGTTCGGGCCGGGATCGATCCACGTGGCGCACACGCCGGACGAATTCATTGACGTGCGTCGAACTCCGCGCCGCGGTGGATGCGTACGTGAAGATCGTGCGCACGCTGCTCGCGACGTGAACGCGCCCAAGCGCGCAAGATCCCGGTGGCCGTGCTCGGCGCCACCGGCACCGTGGGGCAGTCGTTCGTGCGCCTGCTCGCCGACGCATCCGTGGTTCGAGCTCGTGGAGCGTCGCGGCGTCGGAGCGGTCCTGGGCAAGACGCTACGCCGACGCGGCGCGCTGGCTCACGGCGAGATGCCGGCGAACGCGGCGCACCTCGAGGTGCTCGCCTGCGATCCGGCCGCGGTCAAGGCGCCGCTCGTCTTCTCGGCGCTCGACGCCGTACCGTCGCGGGCGACGTGGAGCCCGCGTTCGCGCGCGCCGGACGCTGGTGCTCAGCAACGCGCGGAATTTCCGCATGGAAGCGGATGTGCCGCTGGTCATTCCGGAGAGTGAACGCTCGATCACTTCGCGCGCTGCCGCGTCCAGCGCAAGCCGGCGGGCTGGAGCGGCGCGCATCATCACCAACGCCGAACTGCGCCGCGACCGTCGTGGCGTGGCGCTCGCGCCGTTGCACCAAGCGTTCGGCGTGGAGCAGGTGCTTCGTCACGACCCTGCAGGCCGTGTCGGGGGCCGGCTATCCCGGTGTGCCATCGCTCGACATCCTCGGCAACGTGATCCCGTTCATGGCGGCGGCGAAGAGGAGAAGATCGAGACGGAGACGCCGAAGATGCTCGGCGCGTGCGAACGGCGCGCTTCGTGCGGCGTCGATTCGCGTCAGCGCGCAGGCCGACCGCGTGCCCGTGGAGCATGGGCACATGACCGTGCCTGTCGGTGACGCTCGCCAAGCGCGCGACCGCGGACGAGGCGATCGACGCGCTGAGCAGCTGGAAGGGCGAGGTGCACGCAGCTCGGGATTGCCCAGTGCGCCGGAACGGGTGGCTCGTCGTCACGCGACTGGTGAGCCGTCCGCAGCCGCGGCGGGATGTGAACGCGGGCAGCGGCATGACGGTCACGGTCGGCCGCGTGCGCCGCGATCCGATCCTCGATCTGCGCCTCGTCGCGCTCGGCCACAACATGATGCGCGGCGCCGCCGGCGGGTCGGTCGCTGAACGCGGAGCTGCTGGCGGGATAGCGCGCCCGCGGGACTCGTGCGCACTCGTGATCGTCATCAAGTTCGGCGGCACGTCGGTCGCAGGACGCGACGGCGATCGACCGGCGCGGCGGAGATCACGCGGTCGCCGCCCCTCGCGCGCCGGTGGTCGTGGTGTCGGCGCTGGCGGGCATGACGAATGCGCTGCTCGCGATCGCCGAGCAGGCGACCGCTGGCCAGCTGCATTGTCGGCGCTTCCGGCATCGAGGGCTGCGCACGCGGCACCTGTCCGCCGGCGATGCGCTCCTCGGCACCGCGTCGCGCGCGAGATCGGCGCGGAACTCAGCGCGCTGTGCGATGAGCTCGCGCACCTCGCGGAGGCGCTCTCGGTGCTCGGGCGACCTGACGCCACGCACTCGATGCGATCGCCGCGCCGGGGGAGCTGCTTGAGCAGCGTCCTGGTGCACGCGGCCTTTCGCGAGCGCGAACTCGCGGTGGAGCTCATCGATGCCCGCACCGTCATGGTCACCGACGACGTTCACGCACGCCGAGCCACGGATGGACGCCATCACGCGCCAGGCGCGCGACGTGCTGCTCCCGGTGGTGCGCGAGTCGCGCATCCCGGTGCTGGGCGGCTTCGTGGGCCGCGACCCGCGGCGGCGTCACGACCACCCTCGGCCGCGGCGGCGGCGACTTCACCGCGTCGCTGCTCGGTGCGGCGCTCGGCGCCGAGGCGATCGAGATCTGGACCGATGTCGACGGCATGTTGAGCGCCGATCCGCGCGTCGTGCGCGGCGCGCGGCTGATCGAGGAGATCCGCTTCGACGAAGCGGCCGAGCTGGCGGCATTCGGCGCCAAGGTCCTCCACCCGAGCACGATCGCGCCCGCGGTGCAGCGCGGCATCCCGGTGTTCGTGCTCAACTCGCGGCGCCCCGAGGGGAAGGGGACGCGCATCACCGCCGAGGCGCCGCGGCGCGCGGTGACCGCGATCGCGGGCAAGTCCGGCGTGTCCGTCGTGAAGGTGCGCACGCCGCGCATGCTCTTCGCCACCGGCGTGGTGAAGACGATCTTCGAGGTGTTCGAGCGGCATCGCACGGCGGTGGATGTCGTCGCGACGTCGGAGGTCTCGGTGTCGGTCACGACCGATGATGCGACGCACCTCGACGCGATCCTGGTCGAGCTGCGCGCGCTGGGCGACGTGGCGCTGGAGCGATCGCGTGCGATCGTCGCGATCGTCGGCGCCGGGCTCGGTGACGGCGCGACGACCATGGCGCGCGCGCTAGCCGCGCTGGGCGGCACCGCCGTGCACATGATCTCGCTGAGCGCTACCGGCATCAATCTCACGCTCGTGGTGGACGCGGCCGCGCTGGAGCCGGCGATGCGCGCGCTGCACGCGGAATTCTTCGGCGCGGAGAAACCATCATGACGAACCCTCGCATTGCGCTCATCGGCGTCGGCAAAATGGGACGCGCAGTGATGCAGCTCGCGGAGGAACGCGGCTGGCCGGTGGTCGCGGCGATCAATGCCGCGGCGGGCGGCGTGACGCGCGATCTGCTGATGAGCGCCGATGTCGCGATCGAGTTCACGACGCCGGCCGCCGCGCCCGCGAACATCATCGCCTGCGCTCGCGCGGGCGTGCCGGTCGTCTGCGGCACCACCGGGTGGGACGCCGAGCGGCATCACGTGGAGCGCGAGGTGCGCGAGCACGGCGCGGCGCTGCTCGCGTCGCCGAACTTCTCGCTGGGCGTCGCGGTCTTCTTCCAGGCGGCGGAGACGCTCGCGCGGCTGATGGCGCACACGCCGGGGTTCGCGGCGCAGATCATCGAGACGCACCACGCGGGGAAGCGCGACGCGCCATCGGGCACCGGGCTCGAGCTCGCGCGCCTCGCGGGCGCGGCACTCGGCGCCCCGGTGCCGGTCACGAGCGTGCGCATGGGCTCGGTGCCCGGCACGCACGAGCTGATCTTCGACGCGGCGTACGAGCAGCTGCGGCTCACGCACGAGGCGCGCGACCGCCGCGTGTTCGCGGAGGGCGCGCTCACGGCGGCGGCGTGGCTCATTGGCCGGCGCGGTATATTCACCATGCGCGACCTGGTGGGAGGGGAGATCAAGCGATGACCACGGCGAAGCGGATCTTCGGATGCGGCACGGCGCTCGTCACGCCCTTCCGCGCGGATGGCGCAGTGGACGAGCCGGCGTTGCGCGCGCTCATCGATTGGCAGATCGCGGAGGGAATCCACTATCTGGTGCCGTGCGGCTCGACCGGCGAAGCGGCGACGATGACGCCGGCCGAGCACCGCCGCGTGGTGGAGATCACGGTGGAACAGGTGCGCGGCCGCGTGCCGGTGATGGCCGGCGCCGGCGCGAACGACACGAAGCGCGCGGTCGCGATGTCGAAGGACATGCAGGCCGCGGGCGCGACGCACTTGCTGCACGTGAGCCCCATGTACAACCGGCCGCCGCAGCGCGGGATCATCGAGCACTACAAGGCCATCGCCGACGCCACCGATCTCCCTGTGATCGTGTACAACGTGCCGGGCCGCACCGGGAGCAACATCGAGGCGAAGACGACGCTCGCCCTCGCGCTGATCCCGCACATTGTCGCGGTGAAGGAAGCGTCGGGGAACCTCGGCCAGATCCAGGACATCCTGCGCGACCGGCCACCGGAATTCTCGGTGCTCTCCGGCGATGACGGCCTGACGCTCGCGGTGATGGCGGCCGGCGGCGACGGGATCATCTCGGTGATCTCGAACGCCACGCCGAAATTGATGGCGCAGCTCTGCGAGCGCGCGCGCGACGGCGATTTCGCGGCGGCGCGCGCGATCCACGAGCGGCTGCTCCCGTGGATGCACGCCGCCTTCGTGGAGTCGAATCCGCTGCCGGCCAAGGCCGCGCTCGCGATGATGGGGCGCATCCAGAACGTGCTGCGCCTGCCGCTCGTGGCGATGCTCGCGTCCCACGAAGCGGTGGTGCGCGCCGCGCTCGTCGCGGCGGGAGCGCTCGCGTGAGTTCCCCCGCCGCGCTGCAGCGTGCGGTGGAAGCGCTGGCCGCCGCGGGCGACCGGCCGCCGGCCGATGCGGAGCGGACGATCGCCGCGCTGCTCGACGCGCTGGAGCAGGGCGAGGTCCGCTCGGCGGAGCGGAGCGCGAACGGCGAATGGCGAGCCGTGCCGTGGGTGAAGCAGGGGATCCTGCTCGCGTTCAAGCTGGGCACGGTGGTGGACATGTCGCCGATCGAGGGATCCCCGTTCCAGTTCTACGACAAGGACACGCTGCCCACACAGGACATTCCGATCGACCGCGGCGTGCGGCTGGTGCCGGGCGGCTCGACCGTGCGGCGCGGCGCATATGTCGCGCGCGGCGTGGTGTGCATGCCGCCGATGTACATCAATGCGGGTGCGTGGGTGGGCGCGGGAACGATGGTCGATTCCCACGCGCTCGTCGGTTCCTGCGCGCAGATCGGCGAGCGCGTGCACCTGAGCGCGGCGGCACAGATCGGCGGCGTGCTCGAGCCGGTGAACGCGGCGCCGGTGGTCGTCGAGGACGACGCGTTCGTCGGTGGCAACTGCGGCGTGTACGAGGGCACCGTGGTTCGCCGCCGCGCCGTGCTCGCGCCGGGCGTGCTGCTCACCCGCGGCACGCCGGTGTACGATCTCGTGCACGAGCGGATCTACCGCGCCGAGGGCGCGCGCCCGCTCGAGATCCCCGAGGGCGCCGTGGTGGTGCCGGGCGCGCGGCGCATTGCGTCGGGCTGGGGCGCGGAGCAGGGGCTGTCGCTCGCGACGCCGGTGATCGTGAAGTACCGCGACGGGTCCACGAACGCCGGCACCGCGCTCGAGGGGGCACTGCGATGACCACCGCCGGCCCGGTCGCGGTGGTCGGGCTCGGCTGCATTGGAGGCTCCCTCGCGCGCGCGCTCACGGCGCAGGGCGTGACGGTGCACGCGTGGAGCGAATCGGCGGCGGATCGCGAACTCGCCGCCGCGGCGGGGATCAACGTGAGCGCCGACCTGCGCGCCGCGCTGCAGGGCGCGACCGCGGTCATGGTCGCGGTGCCGCTGCTCAAGATCGCGCCGATCGCGGCGGACGCGATGGTGCTCGCGCCGCAGGCGGCGGTGATGCACACGGGCAGTCTGCAGCGGTCCAAGGCGCTCGACCTGAAAGTGTCGCCATCGCTCAATCTGCGCGTCATTGGCACGCACCCGCTGGCCGGGTCGCACGAGACCGGCTTCGCCGCGTCGCGCGCGGATCTGTTCGCCGGCTGCGCGGTGAGCATTGAGACGCGCGCCAGTGATCGCGTGCGCGCGACGGCGGAATCGCTCTGGCGCGCCGCGGGCGCGGCGCGCTTCGACTACCGCACCGCCGATGAGCACGACCGGCTGATGACGTGGGTGAGCCATCTCCCGCAGCTCGTCGCCACCGCGCTCGCGGGATCGCTTGACGCGGCCGGCATCGATCCGTCGGCCGCGGGCCCGGGGGCGCGCGATACGTCGCGGCTCGCCGGCAGCGCGCTCGATCTGTGGGCGCCGTTGCTTGCGGCGGCGCCCGAGGACCTCGATCTCGCGCTCGCGGGCTACGCGGCGCGATTCGGCGAACTCCGCGCCGCCGTGACGGCGCGCGATGCGAAGCGATTGGCCGCCCTCTGGGAGCCCGCGCGCGCCTGGCGCCGCCGCGCCGGAGGGGCGTCATGATCGTCGGCGGCATCGTGCACGTGCCCGGCGACAAGTCGATCTCGCACCGCGCGCTGATCCTCGCGGCGCTCGCCGACGGCGAGTCGCACATCCACGGGATCCTCCAGAGTGCCGACGTCGAGAGCACCGCCGGCGTGCTGCGCGCGATGGGCGTCGCGATCCCGCCGCTCGGACCTTCGATCGCCGTGGCGGGCCGCGGCCGCCGCGGACTCACCGCGCCCGCGCGCGATCTCGACTGCGGGAACAGCGGCACCACGGCGCGGCTCGTGGCCGGCGTGGTCGCGGGACAATCGTTCGCCGCGCGCTTCACCGGTGACGCGAGCCTCAGCCGCCGCCCCATGGGTCGCATTGCGCGCCCGCTCGAAGCGATGGGTGCACGCGTGACGTTCGAGGACGGCGAGCATCTGCCCATGACGGTGCAGGGCGGCACGCTCAAGGCGCTCAAATGGGAGAGCGAGACCGCGAGCGCACAGGTGAAGAGCGCGGTGCTGCTCGCCGGACTCGTCGCCGGCGTGCCGGTGGTGCTGCGCGAACCGGGCCGCTCGCGCGATCACACCGAGCGCCTGCTGCGCGCGACCGGCGTCGATGTCGATGTGGTGGGCGACGTCGTGCGGCTCGAGCCGGTGACGCGCCTCGCACCCTTCGACCTCCACGTGCCGGGCGATCCGTCGTCCGCCGCGTTCATGACGGCGCTGGCGGTGCTCGCCGGCGGCGGCGCGCTGTCCGTGGCCGACGTCTGCCTGAACCCCACGCGCGTCGGGTTCTATCGCGCGCTGCAGCGCATGGGCGCGCACATTGATTTCCACGTCAGCGCGCCGCAGGGCGGGGAGGACGTCGGCTCGATCTTCGCGTGGCCATTGGCCCTGCACGCCGTGGACGTGGGCGCCGACACGGTGCCGTCGATGATCGATGAGCTGCCGCTGCTCGCCTGCGTCGCCGCGCGCGCCACCGGCACCACGGTGATCACCGGCGCCGCCGAACTGCGCGCCAAGGAGAGCGACCGGATCAGCGCGGTGGTCTCCAACCTGCGCGCGATCGGCGTGAGGGCCGAGGAGCGGCCGGACGGCATGACCGTCACCGGAACCGACGCGCCGCTCAGCGGCGCCGTGATCACGCACGGCGACCACCGGATCGCCATGGCCTTCGGCGTGCTGGCGGCGCTCCCGCAGAGCACGATCTCGATCGATGACCGCGATTGCGTCGCCGTCTCGTACCCTTCGTTCTGGGAAGACGTGCGCGCCGCGATCACCGCATGACGTCGCCCACGCCGCCGTTCTCGCCGCGCATCCGCGAGCCGGGCAAGCCGTTCGTCGTCGCCATCGACGGGCCCGCCGCGTCGGGCAAGAGCTCCACCGCGCAGTGGGTGGCGAACGAGCTCGGCTTCCTGCACATTGACTCCGGCTCGCTCTATCGCGCGGCGACCGCCGCGGCGCTCGAAGCGGCGCCGGGCGCCGCGCTGTCGGAAGACGCCGTGCTTCGCGCCGCCGCCGCGATCACGCTCGCGCCCGCGGGACGATCGTTCGTGCCCGTGCGCGACGGCCACGCGATGGATGAGGCGCTGCGCGACAGCGGCGTGACGACGCGCGTGTCCGAGGTGGCGCGCATGCCGCGCGTCCGCGCCTGGGTGAACGCGCGGGTCCGCGACGCCGCGGCGCAGCGCGACGTGGTGGTCGATGGCCGCGACATTGGGACCGCGGTCTTTCCCGATGCCGCCGCGAAGATCTATCTCGTGGCCGATCCGTGGGAGCGCGCGCGGCGCCGGCTCATCCAGCGCCTGGGCCGCGCGCCGCACGATGCCGAGATCGCCGAGGAGACCGAGCGCCTCGTGGAGCGCGACGCGCGCGACGCGGCGCAGTCCGCGCCCGCGGCGCGCGCGATGCTCATCGACACCACCTACCTCACGCAGGAAGAACAGGTGAGCCGCATCGTCGCGTTCGCCCGGGCGGTGCACGGCCGCTGATGGTGGAGCACGGTCAGCCGAGCCGCACCGCACTCGGCGCGGCGGGTCATCGCGCGGCTCACCAGGTGCTCGAGGGGGGACGGATCTTCACGGATCCGCTCGCGCTGCGCATCCTGGGTGGGTACGCTGAGGAACTCATCAAGAAAGCGGAGGCCGAGCCCGAGCGCCGCGGCCTGCGGATCTTCATCGCGATCCGCACGCGGTTCGCGGAGGACGCACTGGCGGTGGCCGTGGCGCGCGGCGTGACTCAGCTCGTGGTGCTCGGCGCGGGCCTCGACACATACGCCTATCGGTCGCCCCCCGATCCACGGCTGCGCGTGTTCGAGGTCGACCACCCCGCGACGCAGGAGTGGAAGCGCGAACGCCTCGCCGAGGCGGCGATCGCGGTCCCGAAGACGCTCACCTTTGTGCCGATCGATTTCGAACGGGAGACGCTCGCCGGCGAGTTGGCGGCCGGAGGATTCGATCCGACGCAGCCGGCCTTCTTCACCTGGCTCGGTGTCGTGCCATACCTCACCGAGCAGGCGGTCGATGCGACACTCTCGTTCATCGCCGGGCTCCCAGGCGGCGCGCACGTCGTGTTCGACTACGGCAATCCGCCCTCGGCGGAACGCGGCGGCGAGGAGTACGCGGCGCGACATGAGGCGCTCGCGGCCCGGGTGGCGGCGCTGGGCGAGAGTCTCAAGAGTTATTTCGAGACGGACGCGCTGCACGCGAAGTTGCGCGGATTCGGCTTTCGCGAGATAGAGGATATAGGGCCGCTCAAGATGCGGGAGCGATACTTCCCGGACCGCGCGGGAGCCCTCACGGACCGTGGAGGGCATGTGGTGCATGCTGCGACCTGAACGGCGTACTTAGTCCCCCGAACTCCGTTGCTAGCAGCTGAGGCGTGGTCACGGCTCGGGCGTACTTAGCATTTGCCAAGTACGCCAAAGCCGTGACCACGCCTCAGCTGCTAACAACGGAGTTCGGGGGACCAATGACGCCGTTCGAGGTTCGAATGACGCCGTTCAGCAGTTCCCCCGTTGCGAGAAGTCACTGCGGCTCCTACCTTTAACGGCTCTCCCGGCCCGTTCACGGGACCGGACTGTAGGCTCACCTCATCCTCGGCGCGGCGACCGCAAATATCCGCGATTCTGGAGAACCGCATTTCATGCCCGAACTCGAAGAGAAGTCCGTCGACATCGACACCCCGAAGAAGGATCCGCTGAAGGGCCAGCTCCGCCTGCTCGCGCACGGCGACAATCGCTGGGACGACGACGAATATTCCGCCGACGAAGAAGCGGCGATGATCGAGTTGTACGCCGGGACCCTCGCCTCCATCGATGAAGGCGAGATCGTCAAGAGCACGGTCCTGGAGATCCGCGACAACATGGTCATCCTCGACATCGGCTTCAAGTCCGAGGGCGCGGTGCCGTTGGAGGAGTTCAAGGACTTCCCCGACCTCAAGCCCGGCGACGAAGTCGAGGTCCTGCTCGAGCATCTCGAGGACAACGAAGGCTCGGTCGTCCTCTCCAAGAAGAAAGCCGACTTCATGCGCGTGTGGGAGAAGATCCGCATGGCGTACGAGTCGGACCAGCCGGTGGAAGGCACCCTGGTCAAGAAGATCAAGGGCGGCGTGGTCGTGGACCTCATGGGCGTCGACGCGTTCCTCCCCGGGTCGCAGATCGCGCTCCGCCGCGTGCCGAACATCGACGAGCTCCTCGGCCAGAAGTACGAGTTCAAGATCATCAAGCTCAACAAGCGCCGCCGGAACATCGTCGTCTCGCGCCGCGTGATCCTGGAAGTCGAGCGCGCCGGCAAGCGCGAGCGGCTCATGAAGGAGCTGCAGAAGGACCAGATCCGGAAGGGCGTGGTCAAGAACATCACCGACTTCGGCGCGTTCATCGATCTCGGCGGCGTGGACGGACTCCTCCACATCACCGACATGTCGTGGGGCCGCATCTCGCACCCGTCGGAGATGGTGCAGATCGGCGCTGAGCTCGAGGTCAAGATCCTGGATATCGATTGGGAGCGCG
Source organism: uncultured Gemmatimonadaceae bacterium (assembly GCA_963751275.1). Classification (GTDB taxonomy): domain Bacteria; phylum Gemmatimonadota; class Gemmatimonadetes; order Gemmatimonadales; family Gemmatimonadaceae; genus DATKOH01. The sequence continues at coordinate 75,864 of CAVVTZ010000011.1, forward strand.
AGCGCATTTCGCTCGGCCTCAAGCAGCTCCAGAGCTATCCGTGGAAGGACGTCGCCGAGAAGTACCCGGTGGGCACACGCGTCCAGGGCAAGGTGGTGTCGATCACGAACTACGGCGCGTTCATCGAGCTCGAGCCTGGCATCGAGGGGCTCGTGCACATCAGCGAGATGAGCTGGACGCGCAACGTGCGCCACCCGAGCAAGCTCGTGTCGATCGGGGAAGTGATCGAGGCGGTGGTGCTCAAGGTCGATCCGAACGAGGAGAAGATCTCGCTCGGCATGAAGCAGACCGAGCAGGATCCGTGGGTCGTGCTGCCGTACAAGTACCCGGTGGGCACGCGCCTCAACGGCAAGGTGCGCAACCTGACGTCGTTCGGCGCCTTCGTGGAGATCGAGCCGGGCATCGACGGCCTGATTCACATCTCCGACATGAGCTGGACCAAGCGCGTCCAGCACCCGTCGGAAGTCGTGAAGAAGGGCGATGCGGTGGATGTCGTCATCCTCAACATCGACGCCGACAACAAGCGGATCTCGCTCGGCCTCAAGCAGGCCGTGGAGGATCCGTGGCTCAAGATCGGCGAGACCTACCCGGTGGGCACCGATCTGCCGGGCAAGGTCGTTCGCTTGATGGACAAGGGCGTGGTCGTCGACATCGGCAACGATATCGAAGGCTTCGTGCCGATCTCGCAGTTGAGCGTCGGCAAGCCCGTCACGAATCCGGCGGACGCGGTGTACGAGACGATGAATCTCGACCTGCGCATCCTCGAGGTGGACCCGATCCACCGCCGCATCGTGCTCGCCGTCACCAACGTCCCCGAAGACCAGCCGCCGCGCCCGGAGACGCCATCGAAGGTGATCCCGATGGAGTCCGAGGAAGCGATCGTGGAAGTGCCGGCGGATGCGATGGACCAGATCGACGAGTAACGGAACTTCGCGGGAAGCGGGAAGCGGGAAGCGCCGCGGGACGCGAGAACGAACGAGGAGCCCTCGTCTGTTCTCGCATTCCGCGGCGCTTCCCGCTTCCCGCTTCCCGCTTCCCGCATTCGTGAGGCGCACGCTCGCGGCCAACAGGCTCCCTCGCTAGGTTCTAGCTCCATGAGCATGCGAGAAAAGCTCGATCTCCTCGAGAAACGCCGCGCCGAGTCCGAGCTGGGCGGCGGCGCGCAGCGCCTCAAGGCGCAGCACGACAAAGGCAAGCTCTCCGCGCGCGAGCGGCTCGATGTGCTCCTCGATGAAGGGTCGTTCGTCGAGCTCGACCGCTTCGTCGTCCACCGCTCCTCCGATTTCGGCCTCGAGGACCAGCGCCCCTACGGCGACGGCGTCGTCACCGGCTATGGGCGCATCGCACGGGCAGCTCGTCTACGTCTTCTCGCAGGACTTCACCGTCTTCGGCGGCTCGCTCTCCGAGTCGCACGCCGAGAAGATCTGCAAGGTGATGGACCTCGCGGTGCGCAACGGCGCGCCGGTGATCGGGCTCAACGATTCCGGCGGCGCGCGCATCCAGGAGGGCGTCGTGTCGCTCGGCGGCTACGCCGAGATCTTCAAGCGCAACACGCTCGCGAGCGGCGTCGTGCCGCAGATCTCGGCGATCCTCGGGCCCTGCGCCGGCGGCGCGGTGTATTCGCCGGCGATCACCGACTTCGTGTACATGGTGCGCGGCACGTCGTTCATGTTCGTGACCGGCCCCAACGTGGTGAAGACGGTGACGCATGAGGACGTGACCATGGAGCAGCTCGGCGGCGCCGATACCCACGCCAGCATGTCGGGCGTCGCGCACTTCGCGCACGATTCGGAGTTCGCCTGCTTGAACGCAGTGCGCGAGATACTGCGGTTCATTCCTCCGAATAACCTGGCCGAGGCGCCCCGAGGTCCCGGGAGCGATCCGCGTGATCGTCGCGATGAAGCGCTATTGGACATTGTGCCCGATAATGCTGGTAAGCCGTACGACATGCACGAGGTGCTGCGCCGCGTGGTGGATGACGGCGAGTTCTACGAGGTGCATCGCGACTACGCGCGCAACATTCTCTGCGGCTTCGCGCATCTCGGCGGGATATCGGTGGGCATCGTGGCGAATCAGCCGGCGGTGCTGGCCGGCGTGCTCGACATCGACGCGAGCGTCAAGGCGGCGCGCTTCATCCGCTTCTGCGATGCCTTCAACATCCCGATCATCACGTTCGAGGATGTGCCCGGATTCCTGCCGGGGGTCGCGCAGGAGCATCACGGCATCATCCGTCACGGGGCCAAGCTGCTCTACGCCTACTGCGAGGCGACGGTCCCGAAGCTCACGGTCATCACGCGCAAGGCGTACGGCGGCGCCTACGACGTCATGAGCAGCAAGCACATCCGCGGTGACTTCAATCTCGCGTGGCCCACCGCCGAGATCGCGGTGATGGGGCCCAAGGGCGCGGTGGAGATCCTCTTCCGCAAGGAGATCGCCGAGAGCAAGGACCAGGACGCCGCCACCGAACAGAAGATCAACGAGTACCGCGAGAAGTTCGCGCATCCGTACATCGCGGCCGGCCGCGGCTATCTCGATGACATCATCGACCCGCGCGAGACGCGGCCGCGCCTGATCGATGCGCTCGAGACGCTGCGTGCCAAGCGCGACCGCAATCCGCCGAAGAAGCATGGCAACATCCCGCTCTGATGCCGCGTCCCAGCAGCACGCTCCACATCGGCGACACCGCACCGACCTTCAGGCTCACGGACGCCCAGAACGGGGAACCGACATTGCTCGCGGAGCTGCTGCGTGAGCGCAGCGGTCTGCTGCTCGTGTTCCATCGCGGCTTCTGGTGACCCAATTGCCGCGGGCAGCTCGGGGAGCTGCGTGACGAATGGCCGCAGTACGAGCGCGCGACGATCGGCATCGCGGCGGTCCTGCCGCAGGCATGCGATCGCATGGCCGAGGCCATCAGGGAATCGAAGAAGGGCTACCCCTTCCCGATGCTGTGCGATGAGGATCGCGCCGTGATCAAGAAGTACGGCGTATGGCATCCGGTCGGGATCGACGCGTTCAATACGGCGCACCCCGCGTGCTTCCTCATCGACGCCAAGCGGAAAGTGCGCTTCAGCTTCGTGGGTCGCACGCAGTTCTCGCGCGCCCCGCTCGAGAAGATCCTCGCGACCGCCCTGGAGCCGCGCGGTGTTCGATAAGGTCCTGATCGCCAACCGCGGAGAGATCGCGCTGCGCATCGTGCGCGCCTGCCAGGAGATGGGGCTGCGGTCGGTGGCGGTGTACAGCGAACCCGACGCCGGCGCGCCGCACGTGCGCGAGGCCGACGAAGCGGTGGCCATCGGCCCGGCGTCGTCGAGCGAGAGCTATCTGCGCGCCGACAAACTGATCGAGGCGGCGAAGCGCACCGGTGCGGGGGCGATCCACCCGGGCTACGGATTCCTCGCCGAACGCGAGCATTTCGCGCGCGCGGTGCGCGACGCGGGCCTGGTGTTCGTCGGTCCGCCGCCGGAAGCGATCGCGGCGCTCGGCAGCAAGACGGCGGCGCGCACGCTGGTGACGCAGGCCGGAGTATCCGTCGTGCCCGGCACGGCGGAACCGCTGCGCGACGCGGCGGAAGCCGCGCGCATCGCGAAGACATTCGGGTACCCCGTGTTGCTGAAGGCGGCGGCGGGCGGCGGAGGGAAGGGCATGCGCGTCGTGAAGACGGAAGGCGAACTCGCCGGCGCGCTCGACAGCGCGCGGCGCGAGGCGAAGAACGCCTTCGGCGACGATGCGGTGTACGTCGAGAAATTCATCTCGGGGCCGCGCCACGTGGAGATCCAGGTGCTCGGCGACACGCACGGCACCATGCTGTCACTCGGCGAGCGCGAATGCTCCGTGCAGCGGCGCCACCAGAAGATGATCGAGGAGGCGCCCAGCGTCGCCGTCACGCCCGAGCTGCGGAAGCGGATGGGCGAGACCGCGGTGAAGGCGGCGCGCGCGGCGGGTTACGTGAACGCCGGCACGTGCGAGTTCCTGCTCGATCGCGACGGCAATTTCTACTTTCTGGAGATGAACACGCGGCTCCAGGTGGAACATCCGGTCACCGAACTCGTGACGGGTATCGACATCGTGCAGTGGCAGCTGCGCATCGCGCGCGGCGAGCGGCTGCCCTTCACGCAGGAACAGTTGGCGCCGCGCGGCTGGGCCATCGAGTGCCGCATCACGAGCGAGGATCCCTCGAACGACTTCCTGCCGTCCACGGGCCGCATCTCGTACTTGCGTCTCCCCGGCGGACCGGGCGTGCGGTGGGATGGCGGCATCGGCATCGGCACCGAAGTGGGCCTCCATTACGACCCCATGCTCGCCAAGCTCATCGTGTGGGCGCCCACGCGCGATGCCGCGATCGCGCGCATGCACCGCGCGCTGCTCGAGTTGACGGTGGAAGGCGTCGAGACCTCGCGCGATTTCCATCTGCGCGTGATGGAAGATGACGACTTCCGGAAGGGCGCGATCGACATCCAGTGGCTCGAGCGCCGCCTCGCTTCGCTCACCGGTGTTGCGCCTCCGCCCGGCGGCGATCTCGCCGCCGCGATCGCCGCCGCGCTGTTAGCGGAGGAGGAGCGCACGATGCGGCGTATCCCTTCTACGTCCTCATCTCCGGACGCTGGCAGTGGCGCCTGGCAGCTCGCCGCCCGCCGCGAGGCCCTGCGCGAATGAGGACCCACCGCCGTTCACCTTCAGTCGTCAGTCGTCAGTCGATGTCCGCCGTCATGGACGTCACCGCCATCGCCGCCGGCGGCGACGGCGTCGCTCGCCACGAGGGACTCGTGGTCTTCACACCGCGCACCGCGCCCGGCGACCGCGCGCAGATCGACTTCCTGCCGGGTCCGCGATTCGCGCGCGGCGCGCTGCGCTCGCTCGAGACACGCGTCGGCCGGATCGCGTGGAGCCGGCCTGCGCGCACTACACGCGCGACAAGTGCGGCGGCTGTCAGATCCAGCATCTCGCGTACGACGCGCAGCGCGCCGTGAAGGCGCGCATCGTCAGCGATTCGCTTCAACGCATCGGCCATCGCGACGTGGCGCCGCCGGAAGTGCGCCCGTCGCCGTCGCCCTGGCGCTACCGCGACAAGCTCACCCTCGCGATGCGCCGCCGTGGCGCGCAGTGGTACGCGGGGCTGCACCCGTACGACGCGCCGGGCCGGGTGTTCGCGCTGGCCGATTGCCCGATCACCGACGAGCGGGTGCTGGCCGTGTGGCGCGACGTGCTCGCGCACGGCGCCGATCTCCCGGACGCGCTGGAGCTGCGCGGCGCCGTGCGGCTCGAAGGCGACGCCGCGTCGTTCGCGCTCGAGGGCGGCGTGTCGTGGCCGGCGAGCGAGAAGTTCTTCGCGCGCGTGGCGTCCATCGCGTCCCTCTGGTGGACGCCGGAGGGCGGAGCGCGGCGCCGGATCGGCCATCGCGGCGCCGATGCGGCGCCAGGCGCATCGTTCGCGCAGGTGAACGCCGCGCTGGCGCCGGCGCTGCAGCGCCACGCGCTCGAGCGCGCCATGGCGCATCGGCCCGCCACGCTCGTGGATGCCTACGCCGGACTCGGCGACACCGCCGCGGGTGCGGCGCAGGCGGGGGTGCGCGTGACGGCGATCGAGCTGGACGAGGACGCCGCCGCGTGGTGCGCGAAGCGTCTCCCGCCGGGCTCGCGCGTGGTCGCGGCCCGCGTCGAGGACATGCTCGAAGGCGCGCTGCCGGCCGACGTCGTGGTGCTCAACCCGCCGCGCGCCGGCGTGGACGCCGCGGTGACCGCGCTCCTCGAGACCGGCGCCGGCGCGACGCGCGCCGTGATCTATGTGAGCTGCGATCCCGCGACACTCGCGCGCGACCTCGCGCGCATGCCGCGCTGGCGCATCGCGTCGCTGGTCTGCTTCGATATGTTCCCGCAGACCGCGCACGTCGAGACCGTGTGCGAACTCGTGCCGGAGGTCGCGTGAAGTACATCGTGGACGTGCGCGGCACGCGGATCACCGTCGATCTCGAGCCCGGCCTCGCGTCGGTGGATGGCGTTCAGTCTCCCGCCGCATTGCGCGCCGTGGAGGGCACGCCGGTGCGGCTCGTCACGATCGGCACCGCGGTGCACCGCGTGGTGGTGCGCCGCCGCGCCGGCCGCGGCGCCTACACGCTCTGGATCGATGGATTCAGCTATGACGTGGAGGCGCTCGACGAGCGCACCCGCACGATCCGCGATCTCACCGCCGCCGCCGCGGGACCCGCCGGCCCCGTGCCGCTGCTCGCGCCGATGCCGGGTCTCGTCGTCCGCGTCAATGTGAAGGCCGGCGACACCGTGGAGGCCGGCCAGGGGCTCATCGTGATGGAAGCGATGAAGATGGAGAACGAACTCCGCGCGCAGGGTGCCGGCGTCGTGAAGGCCGTGCGCGTCGCCCCCGGCGATGCGGTGGAAAAGGGCGCCACTCTCGTGGAAATGGAGTGAGCCGCGGGCCGCAACGTCCGAGCCGTCCGCCGCGTTCTATTGATATCTTTCAGCGCTTCATCGCACTGCCCAAACTCCAAACGCTCCGGAGCCACACATGAAGGTCGGACGCACCGCCGCTGTCGCTCTCGCGCTCACCGTGCTCGCGAGTCTCGCTCCCGCGCAGTCCGCGTTCGGCGGATTCTATGTCGGAGCGACCGCCGGCTATGGCTACGGGTCGATGAAGACGACGGAGCAGGTGAGTGACACCGGCGGGGACTACTTCGCCGAGTCCAGCCTTGGCGCGATCAACGCGGCCGGCGCGCACAGCGCGAACCCCGGGAGCGTCACCGGCGGGATCACCGCGGGCTACAGCCTCGTCGCCAAGAACTGGCTGCTCGGCTTCGAAGTGGACTACAGCGCATTGAGCATGAGCACGTCGTCGAGCACGACGCAGACCTATCCCTGCTGCGACGCGCAGTTCACCATCGACCAGTCGGTGAAGGCCAGCTCACTCGGCACCGTCCGGCTCCGCTTTGGCTACGTGGAGCCCCAGTGGCTGTTCTACGGCACCGGCGGGATCACCTTCGGCACGGTGAAGTACACAGAGCACTTCACCGATACGTACGCGGACGCCGATGAGTCCGCGTCGAAGTCCTCGGCGCAGACGGGCTGGACGGCCGGCGCCGGCGCCGAGTACCTCCTCGCGCCCGCGAGCAAATGGTCGGTGAAGGCGGAGTACCTGTACGCCAGCCTCGGGACCATGACCGGCACGAGCAACAGCCTGACCGCGTCTGACGGTGAGGACGGCCGGACTTCCTTCCCGGCCGTGACGTTCACGCACACGGCCGCAGTGAGCATGAACCTGATCCGGGTGGGGATCAACTACCACTTTCGGTAGCCCCGGGGAGTAGAACCCCGAACGCCGCTATTCGAACCTCGAACCGCGTCATTGGTCCCCCGAACGCCGTTAGTAACGAGGGGTTCGTAGTAACACGAACCCCTCGTTACTAACGGCGTTCGGGGGACCAATCACGCAGTTCGGGGCGTTCCGTTGACACGACCTAACTCCTTAACTAGCTTAAGTGTCTGTAGAAAAAAGGCCCCTAAGGAACTTTATGAAGACTTTCTCCGCTAAACCGACCGATATCACCGCGAACTGGTTCGTGGTCGACGCCGAGGATCTCGTCCTCGGACGCCTGGCCACCGAAGTCGCGCGCATCATCCGCGGCAAGCACAAGCCGATCTTCACGCCCCACATGGACACCGGCGATCACGTCATCGTGATCAACGCCTCCAAGGTGAAGGTCACCGGCCGCAAGGCGGAGCAGAAGCGCTACTTCCGGCACACCGGCTACATGGGTCACGAGCGCTTCACGCCGTACGCGTCCATGCTGGCCAAGCACCCGGAGCGCGTGATCGAGAAGGCGGTGTTCGGCATGCTGCCGAAAACCGCGCTCGGCCGCCAAAAGCTCCGTCTCAAGCTCAAGGTCTACGCGGGCGCCGAGCATCCGCACGTCGCGCAGCAGCCGAAGGTCCTCAACCTCAAGAACAGCGAGAGCAAGTGATGGCTGACGTCACGCACGCGATCGGACGGCGCAAGGAAAGCGTCTGCCGCATCTATCTTCGGCCGGGTTCGGGCAAGTGGGATGTCAACGGGCGCACGCTCGGCGATTACTTCCCGCGGCCCACGCTCGTGTCGTCGATCCAGCAGCCGTTCACCATCACCGACAACCTCGGCCGCTGGGACGTGAAGGCGACCATCGAGGGGGGCGGGGTGAGCGGTCAGGCGGGTGCGCTGCGGCTCGCCGCCGCGCGCGCGCTGGTCAAGATCGACGAAGTGCACCGTCGCAAGCTGCGTGACCTCGGGCTCCTGACGCGCGATGCGCGCGCCGTGGAGCGCAAGAAGCCGGGCCGTCCGAAGGCGCGCAAGCGGTTCCAGTTCAGCAAGCGGTAACCAGTTCACTCGCGGAGAGCGATGGACTGTCCATCGCTCCCGCGCATCTCACACGTTCCCCGAGCTGCGGTGGGGGTGCCGGGTTCCGCCCGGTCCACCAAGGCGCCGACGGGAACGGCGGACTCAACCAGGAAGGAAGAAAACCAGAATGACGTCACCCACCCTCGAGCAATTGCTCGCTGCCGGGGTCCACTTCGGGCACCAGACCCGCCGTTGGAATCCCAAGATGCGCCGGTTCATCTTCGCCGAGCGCAACGGCATCCACATCATCGACCTGCAGAAGACGCTCCGTCAGATCGACCTCGCGCAGAAGATGTGCCGCGACACGATCCTGAAGGGCGACAGCGTGCTCTTCGTCTGCACCAAGAAGCAGCTGAAGGGGATCGTGCAGGCCGAGGCCGAGAAGTGCGGCGCGATGTTCGTGACCGAACGCTGGCTCGGCGGCCTCCTCACCAACTTCCAGACGGTGAAGAAGCAGATCCGCCGCCTGAAGGACCTCGAGGCGGGGAGTGAGGAAGGCGGCGAGTTCGGGAACTACACGAAGAAAGAGCAGCTCATGATGAACCGGGAGAAGGAGAAGCTGGCCAAGTATCTCTCGGGCATCAAGAACATGGGCCGCCTGCCGGGCCTCATGATCGTGATCGACTCCCGCAAGGAGAAGATCGCGGTCACGGAAGCGAACAAGCTGCATATCCCGATCGTCGCGATCGTCGATACGAACGCGGATCCGGACCTGATCACGGTGCCGATCGCGGGCAACGACGACGCGATCCGGAGCGTGGAGCTGATCACGCAGACGCTGGCCGACGCGATCGGGGATGCCCGCCGCGAGGCGCCGAAGCACGATGAGCTCGAGGATGAAGAAGGCGCGACGACGTACAGCTCCGACCGCGGCAGCGAGCCGGCCGACGAAGGCGACCGCAAGCGCCGCAAGCGCACGCGCCGCCGCCGGGCCAAGCCGGAAGCGATCGCCGCGCGACTGAAGACGGGAGAGCCGGGTGAGCCGGCCGCGGATGCGGCCGATTCCTCCGAGGCTGGAACAACCGAAGACGCAGCCGAGTAGACGCGGCTGCACCCGGGGACTCGTGCCGGGCCGACTTATTTGGTAAACTGTCTACGCCGCCGGCCTCTCGCCGGCGGCGTTCTCACGAGGAACCACGCGGCGCCGCCGGCTCGGCCGGCGCACCGCTTCGCATCACGCCACGGGCGTGCAGGACGAATGGCAATGACGAAGAAGGAATTCACCGCGAAGGACGTGCAGGACCTCCGCCAGCGCACTGGCGCGGGCATGATGGACGCCAAGAAGGCGCTCACCGAGATGGGCGGCGACATGGACAAGGCCGCCGACCATCTCCGCGCCAAGGGCATCGTGAAGGCCGAGAAGCGCGCGGGCCGCACCGCGAGCGAGGGCTCGATCGGCCACTACATCCATCACAACGGCAAGGTCGGCGTGATGGTGGAAGTGAACTGCGAGACGGACTTCGTCGCGCGCACCGATGAGTTCAAGCAGCTGGTGAAGGACCTTGCGATGCACATCGCCAGCGCGGCGCCGATCGCGGTGGACAAGGACGGCGTGTCGGCCGATCTCGTCGCGCACGAGCGGAAGGTGTACGAGCAGCAGGCGCGGGAGAGCGGCAAGCCCGAGAATCTCCTCGAGAAGATCGTGGAGGGAATGCTCGACAAGGGGTTCTACCAAGAAGTCGTGCTCATGTCGCAAAAATGGATCCGCGAGCCGAAGAAGACGATCGGCGACCTCGTGAAGGAGACGTCGGCCAAGCTCGGCGAGAACGTCGTCGTGAAGCGGTTCGTGCGCTACCAGATGGGCCAGGAGTGATCAAGAAGAAGCCGGCGCCGGCGCTGCGCTACCAGCGGGTGCTGCTCAAGCTGTCCGGGGAAGCGCTCGCCGGAGGGCGGGGCAATGGCTTCGACTTCGCCGTGCTCGACCGTCTCGCGAACGAGATCAAGCTCGTTCGCGAGATGGGCGTGCGCATCGGCCTCGTGATCGGCGGCGGCAACATCGTGCGCGGGCAATCGCTCTCGCAGATGGGCATGGACCGCGTGGGCGCCGACTACATGGGCATGCTCGGCACGATCATCAACGCGCTCGCGCTGCAGGATGTGCTCGAGCGCAAAGGGGTCGAGACGCGCGTGATGACCTCGATCCGGATGGAGGAGATCGCCGAGCCGTACATCCGCCGGCGCGCACTGCGCCACTTCGAGAAGGGGCTCACGATCATCTTCGCCGGCGGCACCGGCAACCCGTACTTCTCCACCGACACCGCCGCCGCGCTGCGGGCCATCCAGATGAAGGCCGATGTGATCATCAAGGCCACGAGCGTGGACGGCGTGTATTCCGCCGACCCCAAGAAGGACAAGAAGGCGAAGCTCTTCGAGGAGATCACGTACCGCGATGTGATCCTGCAGCGGCTCGGCGTGATGGACCAGACGGCGATCACGCTCTGCGACGAGAACAAGCTGCCGCTGATCGTGCTCAACATTAAACAGGAGGGCGCGGTGGCCGGAGCGATCCGGGGCGACCGCGTCGGGACATTGGTGCGATGAGCACGATACCGGAGATCCTCAAGGACTGTCGCGTCTCGATGGACAAGGGGCTCGAAAGCTCCAAACGCGAACTCGCCTCGATCCGCAGCGGTAAGGCCACCACGTCGCTGCTCGACACGGTGCGCGTGGACGCCTACGGCCAGATGCTGCCGATCTCCCAAGTGGCGAGCGTCGCCGCGCCCGAGCCGCGCCTGCTCGTGGTGACGCCCTGGGACAAGGGGCTCACGAGCGCGATCGAGAAGGGGATCCGCGAGTCACACCTCGGCCTGGACCCGGCCACGCAGGGCGGGATCATCCGGGTGCCGCTCCCTTCGCTCAACGAGGAGCGCCGCAAGGACCTCGTGAAGGTGATCCACAAACTCGCCGAGGAAGGCCGCGTGGCGATCCGCCACGCGCGCACGAACGCCCGCGACGCGCTCAAGAAGCTCGAGAAGGTGGCCGAGGACGACAAGAAGCACGCCGAGAAGGACCTGCAGAAACTGCACGACGATCATATCGCCAAGATAGACGAGCTGGTGAAGACGAAAGAAGCGGAACTGATGGAAGTTTGAGCTAAGGCGGACAAGGGAAACGGGATACGGGAAACGGGAGTGAGTGGTCCGTAGAGACCACACGCTCCCGTTTCCCGTATCCCGTTTCCCCTGTGGCAGTTGAAGCCGTTCGTTTGACTTCACCATAGCGCCCCGTCAAATTCAAAAAGCCATGGAAATCGACGAATTGCTCTCGCGCATCAAGGTCAACGGCAGTATCCCCCGCCACGTCGCCATCATCATGGACGGGAATGGCCGCTGGGCGCGAGAGCGGAATCTGCCGCGCCCCCTCGGCCACCGGTCGGGGATGAAGGCGGTGCGCGAGGTGGTCGAAGGGTCGATCGAGGCGGGGCTCGAAGTGCTCTCGCTCTTCGCGTTCTCGCAGGAGAATTGGCAGCGCCCCGCGATGGAGATCCAGGCGCTCATGTCGCTCCTGGAGGAGTACATCGCGCGCGAAGCGAGCGAGCTGGCGGAGCAGGGGGTGCGCGTGAAAGTGCTCGGCGACACCGCGCGGCTCACCCCCGCGGCGGGCGCGGCGGCCGCGACGCTCGTGGAGCGCACCGCGCACAACGACCGCCTCACGCTCAATCTCTTCATCTCCTATGGCAGCCGCGCCGAGATCGTGCGCGCGGCGCAGCGGATTGCGGAGGATGTTCAGGCCGGCCGGATGCGCCCCGAGGATGTGGACGAAGAGGCGATCCGTTCGCGGCTGTACACGGCCGACTGCCCCGACCCCGATCTGCTCATTCGCACGTCCGGCGAGCAGCGCATCTCGAACTTCCTGCTCTGGCAGATGGCCTACGCGGAGCTGTTCATGTCGCCCGTGCTCTGGCCGAACTTCGGCCGCCGCGAGTTGTACGAGGCGATCCTCGATTTCCAGAATCGCGACCGCCGGTTCGGGCGCGTCACGGCCTAGTGGCGCTGTCGAATCTCGCGACGCGCGTGCTCTTCGCGGTCGTCGCGATCCCGGTGATCGGCGCCGCCATCTGGTTCGGCGGCGGCACGCTCGCGATCCTCATCGCGGTCGCGTCCGCGATTGCCGCGTGGGAGTTCTGCCGGCTCGCGACGGCCGCCGGGTACGCGCCCTTCACCGGCGTGACGGTCAGCCTGTCCGGGCTCACGCCGCTGGCGCTCCACGGCTACCTCACCGGGAACTTCGCGCCGCCGGTGCTCTCGCTGGGCGCGATGATCGTGCTGTTCTTCCTCGCGGCGTCGCTCTTCCGGCGCGCGCCGGGGCGCCGGCCGCTCGGCGCGGCCGCCGCGAGCGTCTTCGCCATCCTCTATACCGGCGGGATGCTCTCCTTCGCGTACGCGCTGCGCTATCACGACTACGCGATCGGCGCGCGCGCGGGCACCTCGCTCCTGTTCTATCCGCTCATCATCGCGTGGGCCACCGACACGGCGGCGTATTTCGCCGGCCGCGCCTTCGGGAAGCGGAAGCTGATGCCCACCGTGAGCCCCGCGAAGACCGTCGCCGGCGCCGTCGGCGGCATCGTCGCCGCGATGCTCGTGAGCTGGGGCTACATGCAGTGGGTGCTCGTGCCCAACGCGAGCCTCGCGATGATCCCATGGGTGGCGCTTGCGGCCGGTGCGGCGCTCTCCGTCGCGGCGCAAACGGGCGATCTCGCCGAGTCGCTGCTCAAGCGCGAGGCGGGCGTGAAGGACAGCTCACGCATCATCCCGGGGCACGGCGGTGTACTCGACCGGCTCGACAGCCTGCTCTTCGTCATCCCCGCGGCGTATTTCCTGTTCACCTTCCCGCACGTGCTCCTTCCGGTGGTGCGATGACCACGCGCGGCGTCGCCATCCTCGGCTCCACCGGTTCCATTGGCACGACGGCGCTCCGCGTCCTCGCGCGCCATACCGACCGCTTCCACGTGGCGGCGCTCACCGCGTTCTCCAACGCGACGCTGCTCGAGGAACAGGCGGCGATCTACCACCCCTCGTTCGTCGGCGTGGTGCGCAACGGCGCGGTGCACCCGGCCGGCTGGCGCGAGGGAACGGCGTGTCTCGTGGAGGCCGTGCAGCGCGACGACGTTGCGATCGTGCTCAACGCGATCGTCGGCGCCGCGGGGCTCGACGCGACGCTGGCCGCCGTGCGGGCGGGGAAGCGCGTGGCGCTCGCGAACAAGGAGACGCTCGTGGTCGCCGGCGAGCTGGTGGCCGAGGCGTGCCGGGCCGGCGGCGGCGAGATCGTGCCGGTGGACAGCGAGCACAGCGCGATCCTGCAGTGCATCGCGGGGCGGCCGGCCACCGACATCCGGCGGTTGCTGCTCACCGCGAGCGGCGGCCCCTTCCGCGACTGGTCGCGCGAGCGGCTCGAGCGCGCGACGGTGGCCGACGCGCTGCAGCACCCGACGTGGCGCATGGGCCGCAAGATCACGATCGACAGCGCGACCCTCGCGAACAAGGCGCTCGAAGTGATCGAGGCGCATTTCCTGTTCGGGCTGCCCTACGACCGCATCGAGATCGTGGTGCATCCGCAGAGCGTGGTGCATTCGATGGTGGAGTTCGTGGATGGCAGCGTGCTGGCGCAGATGGGCGCGCCGAGCATGGAACTGCCGGTGCTCTACGCGCTCACGCACCCGAACCGCGTGGCCGATACCGGCGTGCCGCCCTTCGACCCGGTGGAGTTGTCGCCGCTCACGTTCGAACGGGTCCGGGTGAGCGATTTCCCGGCGCTGCGGCTGGGCGTCGAGGCGGGGCGCGCCGGCGGTGCGCATCCGGCGATATTCAATGCAGCGAACGAGCAGGCGGTTGCGCTCTTCCTCGAAGGGCGCGCCACGTTCGGCGACATCCCGCGCGCGATCGCGCGGGCGCTCGAGACACTCAGCGGCTCTCCCGGCGGCTCGCGTGAAGCGCTGCTGGCGGCCGACCAGGAGGCGCGACGCGTGGTGCGCGAGGTGTTCACGTGACGGATGTGCTGCGTTCCGCCGGCGCGATCGCGCTGGTCTTCGGACTCGTCGTGTTCATCCACGAGCTCGGGCATTTCATTGCCGCGAAGCTCATGGGGGTGTACGCGCCGCGCTTCTCGATCGGCTTCGGCTCCGCGCTCATCAGCCGCAAGTGGGGCGAAACGGAATACATGATCGCCGCCGTTCCGCTCGGCGGCTACGTGCGCATGGCGTCGCGCGACGACGAGACGATGGCGTTCATCGAGGGTGGCGCCGAGCAGCCGGTGGCGGAAGGCGACGCGAAGAAGCCGCGCTTCTGGGATCCGAACGGAATGGCGCCGTTCGGGCCGCATCCCGTGCCGGCCGACCGGTGGTTCGAGTCGAAGAATTTCTTCGCGCGGTTCTTCATTCTCGTCGCCGGCGTGACGATGAACGTCGTTTTGGGGTTCGTGCTGTTCACGGGACTCGCGAAGGCCGAGGGCCGGCCGATCCTGCTCACGCACGTCGTGGGCGGCGTGAACGCCCCCGCGTCGATGCCGCAGCTGGCGGCGCTCCAGGCCGGCGACACCATCCTCGCGGTGGGCGCGCGTCCGGTGGCGAGCTGGAACGATTTCGCGGCGGCGGTGGAATCGCTGCCGGCCGACACGCTCGTCCTGCGCACGCAGCGCGGCACGATCGCGGTGCCGGTGGGCCCGCCGCTCGATTCGTCCCGCATCCTGCTGATCACCTCGATCGATTACTTCATTCCGCCGGTGATCGACGATGTCATGCCGGGCCAGCCGGCGCAGCGCTCCGGCCTCGATGGTGGTGACAGTATCGTCGCCGTGAACGGGCGGCCGGTGTTGTCGTGGCGTGAGGTGGTCACGCAGATCGAGGGTTCGCCGGGGAAAGAACTGCACATGGATGTGATCCGCGCCGGCAAACCGATCGCGCTGGTCATGCGTCCCGACAGCGTGAAGAAGCAGCGCGGCGTGCCGAAACGCGACACGGTGGTCGGTCAGATCGGCGCGCTCGCGCTCACGCCCACCAGCCAGACACCGCTCGATTGGGGCGGCGCGATCCAGCAGGGCGCGGCGCTCACGTGGAACGCGGGCGGTCTGGTGCTGCGGTCGCTGCGCCAGCTCGCCACTGGCGGCGCCTCGTTCAAGGAGCTCGGCGGCCCGATCGCGATCGGCGGCGCGGCCGCGCACGCCGCGAAGCGCGGCTGGGCGGACCTCATCACGCTGCTCGGGCTCCTGAGCATCAATCTCGCGGTGTTCAATCTGCTGCCGGTGCCGCTGCTCGACGGCGGCCAGATCGTGGTGCTCGTCGCCGAGCAGGTGAAGGGCGGCGCGCTGAGCCTGCGCACGAAGGAGTACCTGATGCGCGCGGGACTCGCGTTCATTCTCCTGCTGCTGGCAGTCGTGATGTTCAACGATATCCCGCGCCTCTTCCGGATGTTCATGAAACAATGACGCGACGACTCCTGTTCCTGCTCGCCGCGGCGGCGGCCGCGACCGCCGCGCTGCCGCATGCCGCGGCCGCGCAGCAGGGTGCGTACCGTTTCGAGATCACCGCGGTGGGCGACAGCACGATCAGCTTCCGCGTGGGCGACGCGTCGTGGGTGAAGCCGGGAATGACGGGGATCGCGGTGGACCCGACGCACCACGATGCCCTCATCGCGCGCATCGCGGTGCTGCGCGTGAGCGGCTCGCTCGCCACCGCGGTGGTGACGGGACAAACGGCGCGGCTCACCACCGACTATATGGCGCTGCTGGAGGCGCCATCGAAGCACTGGTACCAGCAGCCGGCCACGTGGATCGCGGCGGGGGCGGGGATCATACTGGGCGTGGTGATCGCGCACTGACTACAACCGCTCACGGCAACTGCCGGGAACCGATTGCCGGGAACCGATGAAGCATGACAATGCATGGTGTTACGACATCGCGCGGTCGTGATGTTGTAACACCATGCGTGGCCATGCCACACCGGTTCCCGGCAATCGGCTCCCGGTAGTCGCGGTAGCAGTTACTTACAGATGAGCCTGACCCGCTCCCGTCTCGTCGTCCCGACCGCAATCGTCGCCGTTCCCCGGAACTCCGCGCAGTACGGCGCCGTCACGTGCAGCGTGTATCTCCCCACCGGGATCACGAGCGGTTTGAGCTTGCCGACTACGCCATGCGCGAGAACATTGCCATTCGCGCCGGCGAGCATGAAGTTCGCCGTCGCCGGCAGCGCATCGAGCGAGAAGTACCCGCACTGCTTCGGCGAGACGGATACCGTCGTCGTGCCGCTCGCTGCGACCGTGGTCTTCAGCTCCTGGCGCGCCGACGCACAGCCGGGGAGCGCGTGCACTGAGGCGGCGATCACGTGCGGGCCCGGCGCCACCGAGTCGCTCTTCCAGCTGCCGCTGCCGACCACGGCGCCATCGAGCGTCACCTCCGCACCCGCAGGCGCGCGCACGCGCAGCAGGTGGGCGCCGGACTTGCCGACGGGCGCCGGCGCGGAATCCGACGCGCTCATCGCGGGCACGCTCACGGTCACCGGGGGCAGGGTGTCGCCCGCCGCGGCGGCAGTGGCCGGCGCGCCGTTGCGCAGCGCATTCACCACGAGTGCGCCCACGCCGATCACCGCGGCCACGCCCATCGCGATCGCGCCGCGCCGGTAGCTGCGCCAGCGCTTCTTGTTGTGCGTGGTGTCGAACGCGGCGCTGTTGTCGAGGTCGCCCAGCGAGGCGAGCTGCGCCACCGGCGTGCTCGCGCGGCCGAGCAGCTGCACGAGTTCGGTGCGCAGCGCGTCGCCGGTGGGATACCGGTCGTCCGGGTTCTTCTGCAGGCACTTGAGGATGATGCGCTCGATCTCATCGGACAACGCGGGATTGAACTCGCGCGGACGCGGCGGCTTGTCCTCCACGTGCTGGCGCGCGATCTCGTACCAGTCGTCCCCGCGAAAGGGGAGCACGCCGGCGCTCGCGCGGAAGAGCGTCACGCCCAGCGAGTAGATGTCGGCGCGGCCATCGAGCGTCTGGCCGCGCGCCTGTTCCGGGGAGAAGTACTGAGGCGTCCCCACCACCATGTTCGTGCCGGTCTGTTCGACATAGTTGCTCACGGCGCGCGCGATGCCGAAGTCGGCCACGATCGCGTTGCCGTGCTCGTCGAACATGATATTGTCGGTCTTGATGTCGCGGTGGATCACTCCTTCGCGGTGCGCGAACGCGAGCGCCGCGGCCACGTCCATCCCCATGCGAATGAGCAGCGTCTCGGGCAGCGTGCCCAGCATTTGGAGCCGGCTGTCGAGCCCCGTGGGAAGGAAATCCATGACGAAGAACACCGCCGTCCCCTCGCGCCCCACGGCCAGGATCCGGATGATGTTCGGGTGCCGGAGCTTGGCGGCGATCGACGCCTCGTGGCGGAAGCGCGTCTCGAAGGTCTCCTCGCCCGCGAACTGCGGCTTGAGGACCTTGATGGCCACGGGGATGTCGAGTTCGGGGTCGTACCCCTTGTAGACCCAGGCGAAGCCGCCGGACCCGACGATGGCATCGACCCGGAAGCGGCCCAGATGGCGTCCCAAGTAGCGATCAGGCACGGAGGGGAGACTTTACAGGGAAGGCCAAGGGGAGTAAATTCCTATGCTACAACGGATTCGGCGCACAACGCGCAGTGGAAATACCGGCGGAGAAATTCGAGTTATGGCGTTCGAAAAAGCAGCGCTCATCGAGAAGCATCGTACCCACGAGACGGACAGCGGCTCCACGAAACTGCAGGTCGCGCTTCTGACCGAGCGGATCAATTACCTGACGGAGCACTTCCGCGCCCACAAGAAGGACAACCACGGCCGCCGCGGGCTGCTCAAGATGGTCGGCAAACGCCGCCGTCTTCTCGACTACATGAAGCGGACCGACGTGACGGGATACCGGAAGCTCATCGACGAGCTTGGTCTCCGCCACTAATCCACCGGCCTTTAGGCCAGCGCGCGGGCGCACCATGCGGTCCCCGCGCGCTTTTGCACATTCCTGAGACGAGAACACGAAATGCAGCGCATTGAAACGGAATTCGCCGGACGGCAAGCTCATCATCGAGACCGGCCGAATGGCCAAGCAGGCCGCCGGCTCCGCCTCGTCCAATTCGGCGAAACCATGGTGCTCGCCGCCGTCACGGTCAGCGACAACGCTCAGTCATCTTCCGTTCTTCCCCTTGACGGTCGAGTACAAGGAAAAGACCTACGCCGCGGGCAAGATCCCCGGCGGCTTCATCAAGCGCGAAGGGCGTCCGCACGACGACGAGATCCTCTCCGCGCGCATCATCGACCGCTCGATCCGTCCGCTCTTCCCGGAAGGCTTCAAGAACGAAGTCCAGGTCTTCGTCTACGTCGTCTCCGCCGACCAGCAGAACGACGCCGACGTGCCGTCGCTCCTCGCGACGTCGTTCGCGCTGAACGCCTCCAAGATCCCCTTCAGCCAGCCCCATCGCCGGCGTCCGCGTCGGCCGCGTGCGGAAGGGAAGTGGGCCATTCAACCCGACGTTCCAGCAGCTCGAGTACACCGACATGGATCTCATCATCACCGGGTCGCAAGGACTCGATCGTGATGGTCGAGGGCGGCGCGCTCGAAGTGACGGAAGAGGACGTCGTCGACGGCATCACGCTCGCGCACAAGTCGATCCAGGAACTGATCGCGCATGCAGGAATGAGCTCCTCGAATCAGCACCGCGCCCCCAAGATGGACTGGATGAAGGCCGCGCCCTCCGCAGAGCTCGTGGCCAGGTCGCGCTCCTCGTCCAAGGAGCACGATTCGCACCGCGATCAACCAGAAGGACAAGCACGCGCGCATTCGAGGCGGTCGAGGCCGTGAAGAAGGAAGTGATCACGGCCGCTCACGATCGAGTTCCCGCGAGAGCACCAAGGACATCGGCAATCTCGTCGGCGACATCGAGTACAACGACTGCGCGCCCAGGTGCTCGACACCGGACGAGCGCGTCGACGGCCGCAAGCCGAACGAGGTGCGGCCGATCACGATCGAGACCGGCATCCTGCCGCGCGCCCACGGCTCCGCGCTCTTCACGCGCGGCCAGACGCAGGCGCTCGTCGCCGTCACGCTCGGCACCGCCAACGACGTGCAGCGCATCGACTCGATCGATGAGACCGGCGAGACCACGAAGTCGTTCATGCTCCACTACAACTTCCCGCCGTTCTCCACCGGCGAAGTGCGTCCGATGCGCGGCACCAGCCGCCGCGAGATCGGCCACGGCAATCTGGCCGAGCGCGCGATCCAGGCGCTGCTGCCGCACGATCGAGGAGTTCCCGTACACGATTCGCATCGTGACCGACATGCTCGAGTCGAACGGCTCGTCGCTCGATGGCGTCGGTCTGCGGCGGCTCGCTCGCGCTGTTCGATGCCGGCGTGCCGATCCGGGCGCGGTCGCCGGCGTCGCGATGGGACTCATCAAGGAAGGCAAGCAAGTACGCGATCCTCACCGACATCCTCGGCACCGAGGACCACCTCGGCGACATGGACTTCAAGGTCGCCGGCACGGAGCCGGGGATCACGTCGATCCAGATGGACATCAAGATCGAGGGCCTCGATCTCCAGATCATGACGCGAGGCGCTCGCGCAGGCGAAGGAAGGCCGCCTGCACATCCTGGGCGAGATGGACGAAGGCGCTGCCGGCAGCCGCGCGCGGAGCTGTCGCCGTGCGCGCCGCGCATCGTGACGGTGAAGATCAACCCCGAGAAGATCGGCGACCTGATCGGACCGAAGGGCAAGACGATCCGCGGGATCCAGGACGAGACGGGCGCGGAGCTCACGGTCGACGACACCGGCGTCGTGACGATCGCCGCGGTCGGCGCGGAAGCGATGGAGCGCGCGAAGCAGATGGTGCGGCGCTCACGGTGGAGCCGGAGATCGGCGCGATCTACGAGGGCACCGTCAAGAGCACGACGGCGTTCGGCGCGTTCGTCGAGATCATGCCGGGCACCGAAGGACTGGTGCACATCTCCGAGCTGGCGTGCGGCCGCACCGAGAAGACCGAAGACGTCGTGAAGCGCGGCGACACGTGCGGGTGAAGGTGATCGACCGCGATGAGCGCGGGAAGATGCGCCTGTCGATGAAGGCGCTGATTCCGAAGCCCGAGGGGATGCCGGACGAGCCCGAGCGCGCGCCGCGCCCGCGCCGCGAAGATGGCGAGCGCAGCAGCAGCCGTCCCAGGAGCGGAGGCCGCGACCGGCGGTGACCATCGTGTCGTCGGCGCCCAAGTCGGGGCTCAGACGCACCACTCTGCCGAACGGACTGACCGTACTCTCGGAGTGGTTCCGGGAGTGCGGTCGATCGCCATCGGCGCCTGGGTGCGCGCGGCGTCGGTGCACGAGCCGCGCGACCACATGGGCGTATCGCATCTGCTCGAGCACCTGGTGTTCAAGGGGACGGCCAAGCGCACCGCGCCCGAGATCGCGCTCGCGCTCGAAACGCTCGGCGGGTCGCTCGACGCGTACACGGCGCGCGAGCACACGGCCTTCCAGGCGCGCGTGCTCGACATGCATCTCGAGGTGGCGGCGGACGTGGTGGGCGATCTCGTGTTCCATCCGTTGCTGCGCGCCGACGATCTGAAGCTCGAGCGGAAGGTCGTGCTCGAGGAGATCGCGATGGTGGACGACACGCCCGACGATCTCGTCTTCGAGTTGCACAACGAGGCGATGTGGGCGGCGCATCCATACGGCTACCAGATCCTCGGTACGCGCGACACCGTCGGGAGGCTCGGCGTGAAGGAGTTGAAGGAACTGCACGCGCGCGCGTACCACCCGCCGCAGATCGTGGTCGCCTGCGCCGGCAACGTCGAGCATGACGCGCTGCTCGAGGCGCTCGAGCGCACGGGCTGGACCGGCATGCCGCGCGGCGACGAACGTCCGCTGCAGTCGCCGGCGCTCGCGCCCACCGTGCCCGGCGCACAGCACGTGCAGCGCGAGGGCGCGCAGACGCACATCGTCTTCGGATCGCCCACCGTGGCCTACGGCGACGCGCGGCGCTATGCCGTGGCGCTCGTGGACACGATCCTGGGCGGCGGCATGAGCTCGCGCCTCTTCCAGCGCGTGCGCGAAGAACTGGGCCTCGCGTACGACGTGCACACCTTCCAGACGTTCCACCCCGACACCGGCGTGCACGGCGTGTACGTGGGCACGGGCCCCGACACGGCGCAGGCCGCCGCGACCGCGGTGCGCGACGAACTCGCGCGCCTCGCGGCCGACTCGCTCACCGACGAGGAACTGGCGTCGGGCAAGCGGCAGTTGGCGGGCTCGGTCACGCTCTCGCTCGAGAGCGTGACGTCGCGCATGTACCGCGCCGCGAGCTCGGCGTTGTATGATGAGCCATACCGCACGCTGGATGAAACGCTCGCATTGATCGACGCGATCACGGCCGCCGAGGTGAAGGCTGTCTGCCGCGAATTCTACGATCCCGCGAAACAGACGATTCTCAGCCTCGGCCCCACGCCCGCCGTCCCATAAGGAGCTGGTAGCAGTTGTCGTCATCATGTTCCATCATGTGCATCCTGTCGAATGCTTTGTTGTTCGAGATCTCAAACTGCCTTGGACAGGATTAACATGGTTCACATGATTTGCTTTGAACACGTGAGTGGTGTCCCCTAGCGCCAGCGAATCGGCCCCGCAGATTCATCCTGTCTCGCACTAAACCCTACCGACCAATCCCATGAAGATCGGCGTACCGAAAGAGATCAAGACCAACGAGAATCGCGTGGCGCTCGTGCCCGCGGGCGCGGAAGCGCTCGTGTCGGCCGGCCACAGTGTGAGCATCGAGAAGGGCGCGGGCGAAGGCTCGGGCTTCTCCGACGAGATGTTCACCAAGGTGGGCGCCAAGATCGCGTCGAACGCCGACGCCACCTGGGCGGACGCCGACATGATCATGAAGGTGAAGGAACCGATCGAGCCCGAGTGGAAGCGCATGAAGAAGGGGCAGACGATCTTCACCTATTTCCATTTCGCGGCCGACGAGAAGCTCACCAAGGCGCACATCGCGAGCGGCGCGGTCTGCATCGCGTACGAGACCGTGGAGCTGCCGAGCGGCGAGCTGCCGCTGCTGACGCCGATGAGCGAGGTCGCGGGGCGGATGGCGGTGCAGGAGGGGGCGAAGTACCTCGAGAAGCTGCACGGCGGGCGCGGCGTGCTGCTGGGCGGCGTGCCGGGCGTGCCACCGGGCAAGGTGGTGATCCTGGGCGGCGGCGTGGTGGGCACGAACGCCGCGAAGATGGCGGCCGGCCTCGGCGCCAAGGTGACGATCCTGGATCTCTCGCTGGAGCGCCTGCGCTACCTGAGCGACGTGATGCCGGCCAACGTGCAGCTCGTGTACTCGAACCGCCACACCATTCTCGAGCAGATCTCGAGTGCCGATCTCGTCGTGGGCGCGGTGCTCGTCGTGGGCGCGAAGGCGCCGCGGCTGATCCGCCGCGAGGACCTCAAGCTCATGCAGCCGGGCTCGGTGATCGTGGACGTGGCGATCGACCAGGGCGGCTGCGTGGAGACGATCCATGCGACCACGCACGAGAACCCCGTGTACACCGTGGATGGCGTGATCCACTACGGCGTGGCGAACATGCCCGGCGGCGTGTCGCGCACGAGCACGCTGGCGCTGACGAATGCGACCTTCCCGTACGCTTTGAAGCTCGCGCAGAAGGGATGGAAGAAGGCGCTGAAGGAGGATCCGGCGCTGGCGAAGGGGCTGAACGTCGTCGAGGGCGCGGTCGTGTATCCGGCGGTCGCCGAGGTCTTCGGGATGAAGAGCGAACCGCTGAGCAAATACTTGGATTGACGACCAGGCGAACCTCGAACCGCGTTCTTCGTCCCCCAAACTCCGTCAGTTGAGAATGAGTCGTGCGTAACGACACGAACCACTCAGGTTCGACTCACGGAGTCCGGGTGACCAATGACGCGGTTCGAGGTTCGACTCACGTCATTGCTTCGTTTCCGCCTATCCTGTGTTATCACAAAGTTGAGCCGCGTCACGAGTTGGGTGTGACGCGGCTTTCACCTATCCGGTTCGCGCGGCAGATCGAACGGCTCGCGCGGGCGGGGTGGCGGACGCTCACGCTCGGCGAGATCATCGCGTGCGCGCGGGGAGAGCGGGCGGTCGGTGAGCGGGAGCTCGCCATCACGTTCGACGATGCGTATCGCGGCTTGCGCGAGCATGCCTTCCCGGTGCTCGCCGCGCAGGGGTTCACCGCGGCCTGCTTCGTGATCACCGACTACGCGGGCAGGCTCAACCGCTGGGACGTGGCGTACGGAGGACGCCGCTTCGCGCATCTCGCGTGGCGAGACATCGAGCGGGCGCGAGAGCGGGGGATCGAGTTCGCGTCACATACCGCGACCCATCCGCGGCTCACGTGGCTCAGCGACGCGGCGGTGCGCAAGGAATTCCGCCGCTCGCGTGAGACGCTCGAACTGGCGCTCGGGGAGCCGTGCGATGTGGTGAGCTATCCCTTCGGCGCGGCGGGCGACCGCGAGGCCGCGCTGGCGAGGGACGCGGGATACACGGCCGGCTTCGCGCTCGCCATGGGTCGGCACGGCGATGTAATGCGCATTCCGCGCACGCCGGTGTATCTGTGGAGCCCGCCCATGCCCGCCGTCGGCCTGCTGGCTCCGCTGGAGCGGCTCGCCGCGGCGGGCGCGAACCGTTGCGCCGTGGGAACGTCGATCATCCAGCGCCTCGGCATGCACCGCGCCAGTTGAGCCCAATGACCACATCCTGACCCTACCATGCTGGAAGCGAGCAGGAGAATCGACATGAGCGTGCAAGAACGCTTCAATCGTACGGGTTTTTCCCGCTTCATCAACAGCCGCGCCGGGATCCTCTTCCGCCTCGCCGCCGGCACGGCGTTCCTCGTGGGCGGCTTCCTGTACCGGCAGCACCCGCTTGGCGTCGCGTCCATGGTGTGGAGCATTCTTCCATTGACCGCCGGCGGGTTCGACTGGTGCTATATCAGCGCCGTGCTCGGAGGCCCTCTCCGCGGCCGCGACATCCGGTCGGCGCGCGGTGACCATGGCTGATACCATTGGGCTCCTCGCCAACCTCGCGCTCGCGCTCTCGTTCATCGTCGGGCTCATCTTCGGCATCCAGCAGGTGCGCGCGGCGGCGCGCGACCGCCGCGAGCGGTTGACGCTCGAGACGCTCGCGACCTTCCAGACGCGGGAGTTCACCGAATTGATGTACTGGATCCTCTCGGGGAGCGCATGGCGAAAGCGCCCCGGCAGCCGTTCCACCTGAGGGCTGGATCGCGGTGACCATTGGCGAAGGGCTGCTTCCGGAGTCCTAGCCGCGAGCCGCTAGCGTGACCGGCGCTTCCGCGGCGCCCGTTTCTTCTTCGGCGCGCGCTCCGTCGCGACCGCGTCACGGAACCAGAGCGGTACGCCGTAATCGTACAGGAGCTCCTCGCCCGCCTTGATGTCGCGCAGCGCGACCACGGACATCGTCTCCGGCTCCGGGCCATCGTCGAACTCGACGTTCGGGGAACCCGAGTGGTTGTAGAGCATGAGCAGGCCGCAGCCCATCGCGATCTCCTTGCCGGGCTCATCGCTCCAGTACAGGAGATAGTGATCGGGCACGGTATCGCGGTGCTCGTGATCGAGCAGGTCCTCCGCGGGCACCACGATCACGGGAGACCGCTCCAGCTCCGTTCCCGCGGCGCAGTCCACGCGCGCGATGACACCGCGTCCCTTGCCGGGGATCATGCCCCAGGTGACGAGTGCGTGCGGCCGGTCGCGAAGGGTCCGATCGGTGCGGTTGGTGCGTCGTGCCTCGGGCATGGATGCTCTCACAGTGAGTTCCGGCGTCGCGCTATGGCGCGCGGTCCGTTCTCGACGCAAAATGGTGGCGCGCGCGGCCGGATGCAATTTCCGGGTCGCCGCGCCCGTTCGTCTCTCGCCCCGTGCAGGATGACATGACCGTCGATCGCAAGACGCTCGCCCGGCAGTACAAGGAGACGCCTCGCACGATGGGCGTCGGCGCGGTGCGCAACAAGGCGAGCGGCAAGACGCTCGTCTTCTCGAGTCGTGATCTGCCGGCGCTCCTGACGCGGCACGAGTCGCAGCTGCGATTGAAGGGACATCCGAACCATGCGCTCCAGGCGGACTGGAACACGCTCGGCCCCGAGGGATTCGAGTTCATCGTGCTCGATACCCTGGCGCCGGCGGAATCGCCGGACTATGACGCGACCGCCGATCTGCGCACACTCGAAGGGCTCTGGATGGAGAAGCTCGCTCCGTTCGAGCCCGCCGGGTACCATCACCGCAAGGCTGGGCCGCCCGCGCACTGAGCGCACGCGTGCGAGGCCGCCCACTGACTGGAACCCGCGGCTTTGACGCGCGTAGTGAGGGGCGCGTAGATTCGACCCCGCAGCCCAGCAACGTCCCGTGTCCAGGAGGATCTATGAAAAGGATGATCGTCGCCGCCGGCTTCGCGATGCTCGCTCCACTCGCGGTCAGTTCGGCCCAGCAGATGCCGCAGCCCAGCGCGCCGGGCACCGTGATCGTCTCCGCGATACACGGCTTCGGCATGCAGTACGGCGCGTGGCTCATGACGGCCTTCGATTCGATCCCGGCGGATAAGTACGGCTACAAGCCGACGCCCAAGCAGATGTCGATCGGCGAAGTCGCGGCCCACCTCGAGGGTGCGAACTACGCGCTGTGCACCAAGTTCAGCGGAACGGCGCATCCGATGACGGCTCGCGACTCGACCGCAGACTCGGTGAAGGCGATGTGGCCCAAGGACACCCTGGTCGCGCGGCTCAAGGCATCGTTCGCCTTCTGCCACACGGCGCTCAGCGCTGTCACCGATGCGCAGCTGACCGATTCAATGCCGGGCTTTGCGCCGGGCCGGAAGATCGTTCGCGCGCGACTCGTGGACATCTTCGTGCTCGACCTCGTCGATCACTACAGCCAGATCGCGATCTACATGCGCCTCAACGGCATGCTCCCGCCGTCGGCGTATCCGAGGAAGATGTAACGACACGCCCTCCGGGCCGCCGGGGCACTTTCACCGGCGGCCCGGAAGCAGTATGGTTGGGCGTTCCTGGTCCCAGCAGTGCTCCGCCAGCCAGGAGGCGTCAGCGAACCCATGCTCACGGCTTCTCCTCCCACCCAGCCCGTCGCGCCCAAAGAGCGACCCACCGCGGTCAAGGTCGCGCTGCGCCTGCTGCTGCACGGCGTCTTCCTCGTGATCGCCGTCGGCTGCTTCATGGCGTACGAGCACTTCAAGGTCGCGGGCCAATCCACGGCGTCGCTCGTGAGTCTCGCGGGCGCCGGCGGTTTCGGATTCGCCCCGGTACGCGATGTGTTGCGCCTCTTCTTCGCGGTGGAGGGGAAGACGCTGCATCTCCTCCACGGACTCGGCGGTCTCGGACTGCTCTCGCTGCCGCTCTTCGGATTCGTCTCCGGCGGACCGCTCATGTCGCACGCGGCCATGGCGCCTTTCGCGATCATGGGCGCCGCGCAGGCGGTGATGCACCAGGACCACCCGCGCAACGCGAAGCAGGCCACCGCGCTCCGCACGTTCGCGTCGAGCCTGCCCGAGGTCGCGGAGTTCACGAGTTCCAAGGATCTCACATCGCCGGCGAACGCGGAGCGCGCGGTGAAGGTGCTCACCGATATCATCGGCAAAGCGCAGGTGCTCGGCGAAACGGAGCTGCAGGCCGATCCGCAATTCCAGAGCGCGCTCGGCCAGGTCTCGGCGCGCACGGGCGTGAATCTCGGGCTCGACGCGGTGAATCTTGCGCTCGACCGGCTGGCCGCGAACCCCGCCACCGCGGCCATGGTGCCGGAGCTGCGCAAGCAGCTCGCGCAGGCGCGCAAGACGTTCGCGGAGGCCTCGAGTCGCTAGGGGAGCGGAGTCCTAACGACGCGGGGCGCGGGGCTCGGGACTCGCCGCGCTGAACGAACGGGACGCGATCGTCTGTTCTCGCGTCCCGCGGCGCGTCCCGAGCCCCGCGTCCCGAACGTGACCTAGCCTTGGATCGGCAGCACTCTGACGCGCTTGCCCGTCGCGTTGAAGATCGCGTTGCAGACCGCTGGCGCGATCGCCGGCAGCGCCCCTTCGCCGATCCCCAGGGGCGGCCCGTCGCTCGGAACGAAGTGCACGTCAATGGCAGGCGCCTCCGCCATCCGGAGCGCGGGGAAGTCAGTGAAGTTGCCCTGCTGCACGCGGCCGTCCTCCACGGTGATCTTCTCCATCAGCGCCGCCGAGAGCCCGTAGATGATCGCGCCCTGCACCTGCGCCTCGGCGCCGCTCACGTTCACCACCGTCCCGATGTCCGCGGCAGCGACGACGCGATCGACCTTCACCTTCCCGTTCGCATCGACGGTCACCTCGGCGACTTCGGCGACATAGGCGCCGTTGTTGTGGCCGCCCGCGAGACCGCGGCCGCGGCCGGCGGGCATCGGCTTGCCCCAGTCGCCTTTCGCCGCGGCGAGCTGGAACACGGCGCTCATGCGCGCCGGATCGTACGGAAGACGCCGGTCGACGGCGGCGGGCTTCGCGAGCATCGCGAGCCGCATCTCGAGCGGATCGCGCTTGGCGGCGTGCGCCACCTCGTCGAAGAAGCAGTCGATCGCGAAGCTGCTCGATGAATTGTCGATCGCGCGCCACTGGCCGAGCGGGATCGTGGGTGCGAGTCGCGAGGCCTCGAGGCTGAAGTTCGCGAGGAATCCCGAGGGGAAATCGCCGCGGTCGGTCTCGCCGCGGCCGGCGGGCCACACTGTTGCACCGGCGGGCATTTCCCATTCGAGGAACTCGCCGCGCGCGGCGTTGATGATGTGGTACGTCCACGCGAGGAGCGCACCGTTGGCGTCGAGCCCCGCGCGCATCGCGAACACCGCCGACGGCCGGAAGAAGCCGAAGCGCACATCGTCCTCACGCGTCCATACGACCTGCACCGGCGCGCCGGCGGCGCGCGAGAGGAGCGCGGCCTCCACGGCGTAGTCGGCATAGAATCGGCGTCCGAAGCCGCCGCCCGACCGGGTGACGTGGATCTCCACGTCGTCACCGGCGAACCCGAGCGCGCGCTCGACAGCTTGATGCACTCCCTCCGGGTTCTGGCAGGGCGCCCACACCGTGCAGCGGGTGCCGCGCACATCGGCCACGCAGTTCATCGGCTCCATCGGCGTGTGCGCGAGGAGCGGCACCTCGTACACCGCCTCGACAACCTGCGCGGCGCCGCGCATCGCGGCGGCGACGTTGCCGTCGGCGAGCTGCACGGCATCGGCGGGTTTCGCGGCCAGCGCGAGCGCCTGATCGCGCATCTTCGAGGAACTCACCGCTGCTCCGGCACCTGGCGTCCACTCGATCGCGAGCGCCGTCCGCGCCTTCATCGCCGCCCACGTGGACGTCGCGAGCACCGCGACGCCATCGCGAGGGCGCGGATTATCCTCGCCGAAGCTCGGGAGCACGCTGGCGTCGATCGGAACGACCTGCTTCACGCCGGGCATCGCGAGCGCCTTCGCGCCATCGAACTTGGCGACGCGCGCACCGTACGTCGGCGCGCGCTCGATCGACGCGACGAGCATCCCGGGCACCCGCTGATCCAGGCCGAACTTCGCGCTGCCGCGCACGATCGACTCGGCGTCCACGGAAGTCTGCCGCGTGCCGATCAGGCGGTAGGCGCTCGCGGGTTTGAGCGGCACGTCGGCGGGCACGGGCAGGAGCGCCGCGGCGGCCGCGAGCTCGCCGTAGCCCAGACGGCGTCCCGTGGACAGATGGATCACCTGTCCGCGCTCCGTGCCGCAATCCGAGGAAAGCACCGACCACTTCGCGGCGCCCGCGGCGACGAGCAGCGCGCGCGTGGTCGCGCCGGCCTGGCGCATCGGGTCCCAGCTCAGGCGCACGCTGCTGCTGCCGCCCGACCATTGCCCGCCGTAGCGGAGGGCGAAATCCGCCTGCGCGATGTGCACGCGGCTCCAGTCCGCGTCGAGTTCGTCGGCGATCATCATCGGGAGCGACGTGCGCGTGCCCTGGCCCATGTCGGGGCGGGGGACGGTGAGCGTCACCGTGCCGTCGGGATCGATGCGAATGAAGGGATCCGGCTCCCACGGGGCGATGTTCGGCTGGCCCGCCAGTGCGAACGCGCGCGGGATCGAGATCGCGACGATCATCGCGCCCGCGGCGGTTCCGCTCACGCGCAGGAATTCACGGCGGTCCAGCCCGCGCGAACCGTCGCTCACTTCGCCGCTCCATTCGCGCCGGCCGCGCGATGGATCGCCGCGCGGATGCGCACGTACGTCCCGCAGCGGCAGATATTCGTCATCGCCGCATCGATCTCCGCATCGGTCGGATGCGGCGTGCGCGCGAGCAGCGCCGTGGCGGCGAGGATCTGTCCGGCCTGGCAATAACCACACTGCGGGACGTCCTCAGCGATCCACGCGGCCTGAACGGCGCTGAGCCCCTTCGCCGTGGCGAGCCCTTCGATCGTGACCACCTTGTGCGTGCCGATCGCCGAGAGCGGAACTTGGCAGGAGCGCGCGGGCTGGCCGTCGAGGAAGACCGTGCACGCGCCGCACGCGCCAATGCCGCAGCCGAACTTGGTCCCCGTGAGGCTCAGGTCATCGCGAAGGACCCAGAGCAGGGGCGTGTCCGCTGAAGCAGAGACGGTGTGCGGTTTTCCGTTGACGGTCAGCGACGTCTTCATCGGGCGGTCTCTCAGTCTTGGAGCGCTCGGGAAGCGGGAAGCGGGAAGCGGCGCGGGGTGCGATAACAGCCGGGGATCACGCGTCCCGTCCGTTCATCGCGGCGCTTCCCGCTTCCCGCTTCCCGCGCCTCGGTCACACGAAGTACTTAGTCACCACGGGAAGCAGCGAGGGATGTTTCACCAACGCATGAGCGAACACCCGTCCAAGCGTGCGCTTCTCGGATGGGATTCGATTCACCGTAGAAGCCAGCGCGTTGAAGAAGGAGTCCTCGAACTTCCCCAGCGCATCCTTCAGCCGGTGAAAGCGTACGTGGTCATCGCCCAGCAGTTCCATCCAGGCGTCGTGGTACCCCTGTAAGCGATCGGCGTTCGTGCAGCGCGCGGCCAGGGCGTCGGCCGCGGCGTGCGCCGCCAGCCGCCCCGCCTTCATCGCGTTCACGATGCCGCCGCCCGAGAGCGGATTGATCATGTGCGCGGCATCGCCGCACACCAGCAGCGCGTCGGTCACGGTGCGCTTGATCGTGGGATGCACGATCACGCCGCCCACGGTC
This sequence comes from uncultured Gemmatimonadaceae bacterium, assembly GCA_963751275.1. Taxonomy (GTDB): domain Bacteria; phylum Gemmatimonadota; class Gemmatimonadetes; order Gemmatimonadales; family Gemmatimonadaceae; genus DATKOH01. Next base: position 106,410 of record CAVVTZ010000011.1, read on the forward strand.
ATCCCGGTGATCGTGGCGCCCGGGAAATCGCGCGCGACGTACGCATCGAGATGCGCGCGCGCGGAACGACCGCCCGCACGGAGCGCCACGATCCCCAATCCGACGTTCGCGTCGCGCTCGCTCTTCGGGAAGATCCACGCATACCCGCCCGGCGCGATCGCCTGTCCGAAGTGGAGCAGGATCGCGTCGGGATCGAAGTCGATGCCGCTCATCACGTACTGCGCACAGCTCTCCATGTCGCGCGCCGGCACGCGGGTGTCGAGCCCGGCCCAGCGTCCGGTCATCCCCTCCACGCCATCGGCCGCGATCACGATGCGCGCCACCACGTCTGCGTGGCCGCGCGGCGTCGAGACCGCCGCGCGCCAGCCGCCGCCGTCGCGCGAGAGGCCGGTCACCTCGGTCGCCACCCGGATCTCCGCTCCCGCCGACCCCGCCTGCGCGGCCAGCGCCGGCTCGAAGCGCGTCCGGTCCAGTACGTAGCCGACATCCCCCTCGGCCACCCGCACGTCCGTCCCGTCGGGGGCCCGGAGGATCACCCGCGTGATCCGCCGCGAGACCCAATCCGCGCCCGCCGGGTCGATGAACTCCGAGAGTCCCGCGCTGCCCACTCCCTCGCCACAGCGCACCGGCGCGCCGATCGCCCGGTCGCGCTCCACGAGGAGCACGCGCGCCCCTGGGGCCAGCGTGGCGAACTCCCGGGCCGCGATGAGCCCCGCCGGCCCGCCGCCCACCACCAGCGCGTCCACGCGCTCCACGGAGGCGCTCACGCGCGCAGCACCATCGTGAGCGCGGCCACCGGACAGGGCGCGATGCACTTCCGACACCCCGTGCACGCTGAGTCGTCAATGTGGAGACCGTCGCGCCGCAGCGAGATCGCGCCGGGCGGGCAGAGGGGGAGGCAAAGACCGCAGGCGTCGCAGGTCGCGAGCTCGACGATGGCCAGTTCGGTGGCACGCGACGGGGGCATGCGGGGACGATGTCCGAGCGCGCTAGGTCGTGTCAAGGCAATGTCTTGTCGCAGTCTGCTTCCCCTGCTAGGTTAACTCCCGTCAGCGCCCGTGTTCGTTCCAAAAAACTCGAAGCACCCAAGTCCCTCCCACACAATCGATGCGCTGGCCGCTCTTCAAACCCGGTTCCTTCTTTCCCGCGAACGCGATCGCCGTGGACCTCGGCACCGCGAACACGCTCATCTACGTGAAGGGTGAAGGGATCGTGTTGAACGAACCGTCGGTCGTCGCGATCGAACGGTCGAGCGGAAAAGTGAAATGGGTCGGCCTCGAAGCGAAGCGCATGCTCGGCCGCACTCCCGAAGGCGTGATCGCGGTGCGCCCGATGAAGGACGGCGTGATCGCGGACTTCGACGTCACGGAGAAGATGCTCCGCTATTTCCTGACGTTGATCATCGATAATCACATCTTCAAGGTGAAGCCGCGCGTCATCGTGTGCGTCCCCTCGGGGATCACCGAGGTCGAGCGCCGCGCGGTGCGCGACTCCGCGCTCGGCGCGGGCGCGAAGGAAGTGTTCATGGTCGCCGAGCCGATGGCCGCGGCGATCGGCGTCGGGCTGCCCGTGGAGACGCCCACCGGCAACATGGTGATCGACATCGGCGGCGGCACCACCGAGATCGCGGTCATCGCGCTCTCCGGCATCGTGAGCGACACGTCGATCCGCACGGGCGGCGACGAGCTCGACATCGCGATCGTGCAATTCATGCGCAAGAACTACAACCTGCTCATCGGCGAGCCGACGGCCGAGCAGGTGAAGATCCAGATCGGCAGCGCAGCGCCCGTGGGCGACGAGCGTGAGATGGAAGTGCGCGGCCGCGACCTCGTGAGCGGCATCCCGAAAACGGTGCGCGTGCATTCGAGCGAGATCCGCGAGGCGATCCAGGAGCCGATCCAGCAGATCGTGGATGCCGTGCGCCGCGCGCTCGAGATCACGCCGCCGGAGCTCGCGAGCGACATCGTGGATCGCGGCATCGTCATGACCGGAGGCGGTGCGCTCATCCGCGGCCTCGATCTGCTGCTGAGCCAGGAGACGAACCTCCCCATCCATGTCGACGAGGATCCGCTGACGTGCGTCGTTCGCGGCACCGGCCGGATCCTGGATGACGAGGAAAAGTACTGGAACGTCCTGCAGACCTGACGCGCCGTGCCCCCCGTCGCACGCACGATCAGCCGTCGGGATCTCATCTTGCTCGCTGCGAGCCTCGCGCTGTCCATCGCCGCGATGAACCTCCCGGAGCGGATCAAGGACCCGTTCGCCGCATCGCTCCGCCGCACCCTCCTCGCGCCGCTCGTCTCGCTCCAGCACGACGCGGAGCTCGCCCGCATCGCCTGGAAGACGCGCGAGGCGCGCACGGAGCTCGCCGACAGCGTCGCGATCCGCGCGCTCGCCTTGCCCGGCGCGGAGAGCGAGAACGCGCGGCTGCGCCGCATGCTCGGGCTCAGCGACCGGCTCCATTGGGGATTCGTCTCGGCGGAAGTGCTGCAGGGACGTGGCATCGGCGATGACTATACCGTGACCCTCTCCGCCGGCGGCCGCGCCGGCGTGAGGCCGTTCAGCCCCGTGGTGGTCGCCGAAGGCCTCGTGGGCATCGTGAAGAGCGTCGATCCGACGATGAGCACTGCGGTGCTCTGGGCCCATCCCGATTTCCGCGCGAGCGCGATGGCCGCCGATGGCAGCGTCTTCGGCATCGTGGCCGCGCACAATGGCGCGGACGCCGAGCGCTTCCTGCTCGAGATGCGCGGCGTGCCGATGCGCTCCTCGATCGCCCAGGGGACGCTGATCGTCACGTCCGGACTCGGCGGCACCTTCCCGCGCGGGATCCCGATCGGCGTCGTGATGAGCGAGATGAAGACGCCGGAGCTCTGGGCGCGCACGTATCTCCTGCGGCCGGCGGTGTCGCCGGCGGATCTCGCGAGTGTGATGGTGCTGCTCCCCGACCGGCTCAAGGCCGGCGTGGAGCCGGTGTGGAAGGACGTGCACGGCGATTCGGTGCCGGGGGCGGATTCGCTCGCGCGCGCGCCGGTGGACACGGCAGCGGCGCGCATCGCGAAAGCCGCGCGCGACAGCGCGGCGGCGGACAGCATTGCGCGCCGGCGCCGCCGCAAGTTCCGGCGCGATTCGATCGCGGCTGCCGAAAGTCTCAAAGTGCACAGCGACAGCGCGGCGCCCGTCGCGAAGCCCGATTCCGTGCCGCCGGGGACGCCATGAGACCGCTCGAGATCTTCCGCGTGCTCGTCGCCTTCCTCGTGCTCGTGCTGCTCCAGTACACGGTGCGGCCGATGCTCGGCTGGCCGTACGGCCCGGACTTCCTGCTCGTGGCGCTGCTCGTCGTGGCCGTGCGCGTGCGCCCCGGGAGCGCGGCGGCGGTCGGGCTGCTCGTGGGGATCATCTCCGATTCGATCGGCACGGGGCCGTTCGGCGGCGCGGCGTTGTCGATGACCGTCGTCGCGTTCGGCGCATCGTGGCTGCAGTCGGTGGTGTTCTCGGATGATCTGACGGTGAACGCCATGCTCTTCTTCTTCGGGGAGTGGGCGTTCGCGGTGATCTATCTGCTCGTCGCACGAAGCCCCGGTTCGCCGCTGCTCCTGCCGCTGGTCGCGTGGGCGCCGCTCACCGCGGCGGTCACCGCGCTCTTCGGCGTGGCGACGCTCATGGTGCTGCGCCCCATCCTGAGGCCGGTGAACGGGTGAGCCTGCACCCGAACGATCTCGCGCGCCGCGGGCGCGGCGCGTCGTGGGCGCTCGTGGCGCTCTTCACGGTGGTGCTGGGCGCGTTCTTCCGGACACAGATCATCCAGCACTCGCGCTATACCATGCAGAGCGAGGAGAACCGGCTGCGCGAAGTGCCGATGCCCGCGCCGCGCGGCATCATCTACGACCGCAATCAGAAGATCATCGCCGAGAACGTGCCGGGATACTCCGTGCAGCTACTCGCGGCCAACGCGGATTCGCTGCGCGCCACCGTCGTGCGCATGGCGCAGCTCGTGCCGATGACGCCGGAGCAGATGGAGCTCGTGTCGCGGCGATACCTGCGCGCCCCGAACCGGCCGGCGGTCGTCTTCGCGGACGCCTCGTTCAAGGTGGTGTCGGTGCTCGAGGAGCGCCGCCTCGACTTTCCCGGCCTCGTGATCCAGTCGGCGCCCAAGCGATTCTATCCGGCAGGCGCGGCGGGCGCGCCGGTGCTCGGCTATGTCGGCGAAGTGACGGAGTCCGAGCTGAACTCGGAGCGCTACAAGGGCTACAAGAACGGCCAGCAGGTGGGGAAGGCGGGGCTCGAGCACGAGTACGAGGACAAGCTGCGCGGCATCGACGGATCGCGCTTCGTTGAAGTGGATGCGCGCGGCCGCGTGGTGCGCGAGGCCGGTGCGCGCGAGGATCTGGAGCCGCAGGCCGGCCCACCGCTGCTCACGAACATCGACATCGACCTGCAGAAGTACATCGCCGACCTCTTCGCCGATTCGCTCCAGGGCGGCGTGATCGCGATCGAGCCGCGCACCGGCGCCGTGCTCGCGCTCTACTCGGCGCCGAGCTACGACCCGAACGCGTTCATCGGCGGCATCCCGCCCGAATTGTGGAAAGCGCTGAACGCCGATCCGCGGCGGCCGCTCTACAACAAGGCGATCCAGGGGCGGTACCCGCCGGGCTCCACGTGGAAGCTCGCGACCGCGGCGATCGCGCTGCAGGAAGGGATCGCGACGCTCGACGACAAGATGGCCGAGCCGTGCACGGGCAAATTCCAGTTCGGCAACCGCGAGTTCAAGTGCTGGGACAAGCAGGGCCACGGCTACCTCACGCTGGCGCGCGCCATCGAGGTGTCGTGCGACGTGTACTTCTACCAGCTGGGGCTCAAGATCGGCCTGACGCGGCTCGTGGCCGGCGGCATCTCGCTCGGCGCGCACGAGCGCACGGGGATCGATCTGCCCGAGGAGGCGCGCCCCGGATTCCCGGCCGCCGATGTGAAGGATTACTACGACCGCAAGTACGGCAAGACGGGGTGGAGCCAGGCGGTGGTGCTCAATCTCGCGATCGGCCAGGGCGAGAACGATCAGACCGTCGCGAGCATGGCGCGCTTCTATACGGCGCTCGCCACCGACGGCAGCGCCGCGACGCCGGCAGTGGCGATGCGGCCGGTGGAGCGCCAGCGGATCATGCAGCTCACGCCCGCCCAGCTCGATGCCATGCGCGCGGCGATGGCGGGCGTGATCTCGCGCGGCACCGCGAGCAGCGCGCAGATCCAGGGCGTCGTGCTCGCCGGCAAGACCGGCACGGCGCAGAATTCGCAGGACCCGCTGCACGATCACGCGTGGTTCGTGGGCTTCGCACCGGCGAACGATCCGAAGATCGTTGTCGCGGTGATGCTCGAGTTCGGCGGGCACGGCGACCGCGCCGCGCGCATCGCGTCGAAGATCATCCAGTCGTATCTGAAGGTGGCGCCGGCCCAGCTCCTGAGCACCGACGGCTGATGCGCACGCGCCGCCTGTTCGCGGACCCCACGCTCCTGATCACCGGACTGGCGCTCTCGCTCTACGGGATCGCGATGGTCTACTCGGCCGGGCAGACCGACGTGCCCACTCCCGCGGTGAACGCGTGGGCCGCGCAGCTCCGCTGGCTCGCGCTGGGGATCTTCGCGGCATTCATCGTTACACGCGGCACCGTGCGGTTCATCGAATGGTTCGCGCTGCCGTCGTACATCGTGTCGGTGATCCTGTTGCTGCTCACGCTCAAGTTCGGCGGCGGCGCGGGCACGGCGGCGGGCTCCCACAGCTGGTTGATGCTCGCCGGGCACCGCCTCGGCCAGCCCTCGGAGCTGGTGAAGATCACCACCGTGCTCATGCTCGCGCGCGAGCTCGCGGTGTTCCGCCAGCCGCCACGCTCGCTGTTGGAGCTCTGGCGCCCCGCGATCGTCGTGCTGGTCCCCTTCGTGCTGATCATGGCGCAGCCGGATCTCGGCAGCGCGCTGGTGTTCATCGGGATCTTCGTCGCGATGCTCTTCTGGATGGGCCTCGAGTGGCGCCTGCTGGTGCTGCTCGCGTCGCCGGGCATCAGCCTCATCCTCGCGTCGCGCACGCTATTCTGGGGCGCGTGGTTCCTCGTGCTTCTCGCGCTGGTGTTCTGGTACCGTCCCTATCTCTTCGAAGGCGCGGCGCTTGTGCTCGCGAACGTCGTCATGGGCGTCGTCGCGCCGATCCTCTGGTACCGGCTGCAGCCCTACCAGAAGAACCGCCTGCTCACCTTCCTCGATCCGTCAATCGATCCGCATCGCGCGGGCTGGCATGTGCAGCAGTCCAAGGTGGCGATCGGGTCGGGCGGCTGGATCGGCAAGGGATTCCTCGAGGGAACGCAGAAGCGGCTGGCCTTCCTGCCCGAACAGCACACCGACTTCATCTTCGCGGTGCTCGGCGAGGAGCTCGGTTTCCTTGGCGTAGCGGCGGCCCTGGCGCTCTTCCTGGTGCTGCTGCAGCGCTCCGTGCGCATCGCGTCGAGCGCGAGCGCTCCCTTCGGCAGCCTCGCGGCCTTCGGGCTCGCGTCGATCTGGGTGGTGCACATCGTCGTCAACGTCGGCATGACGCTCAACCTGATGCCGATCACCGGCATCCCGCTGCCGTTCTTCAGCTACGGCGGATCGTTCATGCTGTCGTGCTGGCTGTCGATCGGCGTGCTCGAGCGGATCGCGAGCGAAGCCCGCGGCGCCCAGACGGGAGAGTCCAGCTACCGCTAGACCCGCTCTCCTTGCCGAGTGCCCGCCGCGCGGTCACATTTCCAAAATGGCATGGTTCCGCAAGGAGAAGAAGGCGCGCCAACCGCGGCGTGAGCGGCTCGAGATCCCGGCGGACACCTGGGAGAAGTGCGAGGCGTGCGGGCACACGGATCTGCGCGAGAAGTTCCTGCGCAATCTGAACGTGTGCCCCTCGTGCGATTATCACCGCCGCATCCGCGCGAGCGAGTACCTCGCCATTCTGCTCGACGACAACGCCTACGAGGAGCTGGATGAGGACATCCGCTCCAAGGACCCGCTCGGATTCCCTGAATATCCGGCGCGACTCAAGAAAGCGATGACGAACGCCGGCTCGTCGGACGCGATCGTCACCGTGAGCGGCGCGATCGGCGGCATGCCGGTGAACATCGGCGCGATGGACTTCGCGTTCATGGGCGGCTCGATGGGCTCGGTGGTGGGCGAGAAGATCGCGCGTCTCGGCCAACGGTCGCTCGAGCGGAAGTATCCGCTGGTGATCATCTCGGCGTCGGGCGGCGCGCGCATGCAGGAAGGCGTGCTGTCGCTCATGCAGATGGCGAAGACCAGCGCGGTGCTCGCGCAGCTCGCGGAACGGCGGATCCCGTACGTTTCCATTCTGACCAACCCGACCACCGGCGGCGTGAGCGCGAGCTTCGCGATGCTCGGCGACGCGATCCTCGCGGAGCCGGGCGCCGTGATCGGATTCGCGGGGCCGCGCGTGATCAAGCAGACGATCGGCCAGGACCTGCCCGAGGGCTTCCAGACGGCGGAGTTCCTGCTGGACCACGGCATCGTGGATGTCGTGGCGCATCGCAAGGAGCTGAAGGCGACCGTGGGCACATTGCTGCGCCACATGAGCCACCAGCCGGCCGCGGCGGGATGGGCATCGCCCTGACGACGTACGCCGGCGCGCTCGAGTATCTCTTCGCGCGCGTCACCGGCGGATGGAAGTTCGGGCTCGACACCACGCGTGCGCTCGCCGCCGCGATGGGCGATCCCCAGAACGCGTATCCGACGCTCCATGTGGCGGGCACGAACGGGAAGGGGAGCGTCGTCGCGACGCTCGATGCGCTGCTGCGCGCCCGTGGATTCCGCGTGGGGCGCTACACGTCGCCGCACCTCGTCGATTTTCGCGAGCGCATCGTGGTGAATGGCGAGCCGATCGCCGAAGATTCCGATCGTGGAGCAGATCGCGCGCTGGACCCCCGAGGTCGAGCGCCTCGGCGCGACCTTCTTCGAGGCCACCACGTGCATGGCGTTCGACCACTTCGCCCGCGAGCGCGTGGATGTCGCGGTCATCGAAGTGGGCCTCGGCGGCCGGCTCGACTCGACGAACATGATCATGCCGCTCGTGAGCGGCGTGACGTCCATCGGCATCGACCACGTGCAGTATCTGGGCGACACCGCCGAGCTGATCGCGGCGGAGAAGGCGGGCGTCTTCAAGGCGGGCGTGCCGGTGGTGATCGGCGAACGCGATCCGGGCATCCGCGCGTTGCTCGCGCGGCTCGCCGCGGCGGCCGGCGCGGGTCCCGTGCGCGTGCTGGCGGATGAAGCGGAACTCGCCGGGATCACGGTGACCGCGCAGGGCACGCGCTTCGCGATCGCGTCGGCTGCGGGCCGCCGCGAGCTCATGACGCCGTTGGTGGGCCGGCATCAGGCGCAGAACGCGGCCACCGCGATCGCCATGCTCGAATCGGCGGGCGCGCCATGGACCGAAGCGGCGCGCGATGCCGAGCGCGCGCTCTCGACGGTGCATTTGCCCGGACGCTTCCAGCGCTGGGGCGAGTTCATCTTCGACGTCGCCCACAACCCGGCCGGCACCGGCGTGCTCTGTGACTCCCTCGCCGCGGTCGAACCACGGCGCCCGGTCGTGTGCCTGCTCACCGTGCTGCGCGACAAGGACTGGCCGGCCATCATGCGCCTGCTCGCGCCGCACGTGGACCGCTTCGTGCTCACGATCCCGCCGAGCGTGCCGGCGGAGCGCGCGTGGCCGCTGGACGAGGTGGCCGCCTTCGCCTCGGCGAGCAGCTGGAAGGCGACGGCCGAGCCCGATTTCGACCGCGCGCTGGCGCTCGCGCGCGAGGGCGCCGCGACCACGCTCGTGACCGGGTCGTTCCACACCGTGGGCGACGCGATGGCGCGCTTGCCGGGGTCTCTCTCCGGCGGGTAGATTGACCGGATGGCTCAGGGCGCACTCCCCGGTTTTCGTGATTTCTATCCCGCTGAGTTCGCCGAGCGCGCGCATTTGTTCGCGGCGTGGCGGGACGTGGCGCGCCGCTTCGCGTTCGTAGAGTACGACGGGCCGCCGCTGGAGCCGCTCGATCTGTTCACGAAGAAGAGCGGCGCCGAGATCGCCGAGCAGCTGTACAACTTCACCGACAAGGGCGACCGCCAGGTGGCGCTGCGCCCCGAGATGACGCCGACGCTCGCGCGCATGGTGGCGGCGCGCGCGAATGCGCTGCGGAAGCCGGTCCGCTGGTTCTCGATCCCGCAGCTCTTCCGCTACGAGCGGCAGCAGCGGGGCCGGCTGCGCGAGCACTTCCAGTTGAACATGGACATCATCGGCGAGCCGGACGTGACCGCCGATGCGGAGCTGCTCGCGGCCGCGATCGAGATCATGCGCACGCTGGGGCTGACGAGCGAGGATGTGGTGGCGCGCGTGTCGGACCGGCGGCTGCTCAATGCGTTGCTGCTGGGCAGTCGGATTCACGGAGGCGCAGTTCCCGGCCGCGTACGCCGCGCTCGACAAGTTGGGCCGGGATCCGCGGCCCGTCCTCGAGGAACGGCTGGCCAAGGCGGGCGTCGCCGCGAAGCAGATCGCGGCGCTCTTCGAACTCGCGGAGACCGCGAGCGATCGGAGCGGCATCAAGTTCGCCGCACTGGTCGGCCGCGCCGGCGCGGGGAAGGAATTCGCGGTGCTGGAGCGATACCTGGCCTGCCTCGATGCGCTCGGCGTGGGGACTTGGGTGCGGCTCGATCTCTCGATCGTGCGCGGGCTCGCGTACTACACCGGGATCGTCTTCGAGCTGTTCGATGCGAAGGGCGAACTCCGCGCGATCTGCGGCGGTGGGCGGTACGACAAGCTGCTCGAGTCGCTCGGCGGCGTCGATCTGCCCGCGCTCGGATTCGGCATGGGCGATGTCGTGCTCGGCGAACTGCTGCGCGAACGCAAACTGATGCCGCCGGTCGCGCCGTCACTCGATTTCTGGGTGGCGTTCGGCGAGGAGCTCGAGCCGGCGGATGCGATGCAGGTGGCCGGACGCCTGCGCGCGCGCGGACGCAGCGTGGAGTACTCGCTGGGTCCGCAGAAGCTCGCGCGCCAGCTCAAGACCGCGAACACCGCGGGCGCGCGGCACGCGGTAGTCCTGTCCGCGGCCGACCGCGCCGCCGGCATGGCGGTGGTGCGCGACCTCGGCACCGGCGCCGAAGAACGTGTGACGCTCGACCGCTGGATCGACACTCTCTGATGTTCCGCTCCACCTGCAACGGACCCAATGGCTGACGACAAGAAGCTCACCACCCGCGCCGAGGACTTCAGCGCGTGGTACAACGAAGTGGTCCTCCGCGCCGAACTCGCGGACTACTCGCCCGTGCGCGGCTGCATGGTGATCCGCCCCAACGGCTACGGCATCTGGGAGCGCATGCAGCGCGCGCTCGACGACATGTTCAAGGCCACCGGCCACCAGAACGCGTATTTCCCGCTGTTCATTCCGCAGAGCTTCCTCGCGAAGGAGGCGGAGCACGTCGAGGGCTTCGCGCCCGAGACGGCGGTGGTCACGCACGGCGGCGGCAAGGAGCTCGAGGAGCCGCTCGTCGTCCGCCCCACGAGCGAGACGATCATCTACGCGATGTTCGCGAAGTGGGTGCAGAGTTATCGCGATCTGCCCTTGCTCGATCAACCAGTGGGCGAACGTCGTGCGCTGGGAACTGCGCACGCGGCTCTTCCTGCGCACGCTCGAGTTCCTCTGGCAGGAAGGGCACACCGCGCATGCCACGCACGATGAGGCGGAGGTCGAGACGCGCAAGATGCTCGGCGTGTATCGCGAGTTCAAGGAAGACTGGATGGCGATGCCGGTGGTGACGGGGATCAAGACCGACGCGGAGAAGTTCGCGGGCGCGCTGCGCACGTACGCGTGCGAGGCGATGATGCAGGACAACAAGGCGCTGCAGGCGGGCACGTCGCACAACCTCGGCCAGAATTTCGCGAAGGCGTTCGACCTCAAGTTCCAGACCGAGAGCGGCGGCACCGAGTTCGCGTGGAACACGAGCTGGGGCGTCTCGACGCGGCTCATCGGCGCGCTCGTCATGACGCACGGCGACGACAAGGGGCTGCGTCTGCCTCCCCGCCTGGCGCCCACCGAGGCCGTGATCATCCCGATCTGGCGCACCGACGAGGACAAGGCGCGCGTGCTCGCGGCCGCGCACGCGATCGTGGCGGAGCTGGGCGACTGGAAGCTCGGCGATGCGCGCCTGCGCATCCAGGTGGACGCGCGCGACACCGTGCGCTCCGGCGCCAAGCACTACGAATGGGAATTGCGCGGCGTGCCCCTGCGCATCGAACTCGGCCCCCGCGATCTGGATAAGCAGCAGGTGATGGTCGCGCGGCGCGACGGCGGCGAGAAGCGCGCTGTGCCGCTGGCCGGGCTGGGCAAGGACCTGCGCGACACGCTCGCGGCGATGCAGGACGCGATGCTCGGCGAGGCGCGCGCGCGGCGCGAGGCGAATTCGATTCGCGGCGGGATCACCTTCGCGAAGTTCAAGGAAGTGATGGACGGACCGGGCGCCTTCGTGTACGCCGGCTGGTGCGGCGACGCGGCGTGCGAGGCGGCGATCAAGGAGGAGACCAAGGCCACGATCCGCTGCCTTCCCGATGAGGAGTTCCGCTCGCCCGTCGCGCCAAAGGAATGTCTCAAGTGCGGGAAGGCCGCCAAACACGAGGCGATGTGGGCGAAGGCGTACTGATCCCCGGCTTCGCCCGCACCGACGGCGCGCTCGCCTGCGAGGGCGTGCCGCTCGACGCGATCGCGGCGGCCGCGGGCACGCCGGCGTACGTCTACAGCGCCGGCGCGATGCGCGACGCGTACGAGCGGCTCCGCCGCGCGCTCGCGCCCGTGCCGCATCGCGTGCACTACAGCGTGAAGGCGAACTCGAACGGTGCGGTGCTGCGCCTCCTGCGCGAACTCGGCGCCGGCGTGGACATCGTCTCGGGCGGCGAGCTCTTCCGCGCGAAGCGCGCTGGGTTCGGTGGCACCGACATCGTGTTCTCCGGCGTGGGGAAGACCGAGGCCGAGTTGCGCGAGGCGCTCGCGGCCGGCGTGCTGATGGTGAACGTCGAGTCCGAGAGCGAGCTGCGGCTGCTCAGCCGCGTCGCCGGCGAACTGAAGGTGACGGCGCCGATCGCGCTGCGCGTGAATCCCGAGGTGGAGGTGGACACGCACAGCTACATCACCACCGGCGAGCGCGGCAACAAGTTCGGCATCCCCTTCGAGCGCGCGCTCGCGGTGGCCCTGCTCGCGCTGTCGCTGCCGAACATCAGGCTGCTCGGCCTCGACATGCACATCGGCTCGCAACTCTCCGATCTCGAGCCGTACCGCGAGGGACTGCAGCGGCTGCTCGAGCTGCACGCCGCGCTCAAGGCGGCCGGCGCACGCGACGTGAAGTACTGCGACATCGGCGGCGGCCTCGCGGTCACGTACGACGCCGAGATGCCAATGGACGTGCAGGCGTTCGCGACCGCGGTGCTGCCGTTGGTCGCCGCTTCGGGGCTGACATTGCTCGTGGAACCCGGCCGGTTCCTGGTGGGCAACTCTGGCGTGCTGCTGTCGCGCGTGCTGGTGAAGAAGCACAGCGGCGGCCACGAGTACGTGATCATCGATGCGGGCATGAACGACCTGCTGCGCCCGTCGCACTACAACGCGTTCCATCACGTGGAAGCGGTGCGTCCGCGTCCGGGCCGCGCGACGGTGGATGTCGTCGGCCCCGTGTGCGAGAGCGGCGACTTCGTGGCGCTCGAGCGCGACATGGAGATGGTGGAGGAAGGCGATCTCGTCGCCATCCGCTCGGCGGGCGCGTATGGCTTCGTGATGTCGTCGAATTACAATTCGCGGCCGCGCGCCGCGGAAGTGCTGGTGGACGGGGACCGGTTCGCGATCGTGACCGCACGGGAACGCTATGAGGATCTCATTCGCCTCGAGCCCGCCGTGCCCGACTGGAGGACGTCCTGATGCGCGTAGGTGTGATCGCGGACACGCACGACCGGGTGCCGGCCATCGCCGAGTTCGCCAAGCGATTCAGGGCGGCTGGCGCCAATATGGTATTGCACGCGGGCGACTACTGCGCGCCCTGGGCGCTCAAGCCGATCATCGAGCCGGGCTCACGCTCGCCGGCGTCTTCGGCCGCAACGATGGCGATCTCGAGGGGCTGCGCATGGAGGCCGCGCGCGGCATGGGGATCGAGCTCTTCGAGTCACCGCACAGCGTGGAGGTGGCGGGCGTGCGCATCCTGCTCGTGCACGACATCGGCGAGGTGAGCGAGCGCTCGATCGCGGAGCACGGGATCGTGGTGCACGGATTCACGCACCAGCATCAGATGCGCAGTGAGGGCGATTCGCTCGTGATCAATCCGGGCGAGGCATGCGGCTGGGTGTTCGGCACGCCGAGCGCGGCGATCCTCGATCTCGATTCGCGGCGCGTGGAGTTCATTACGCTGCCGCCGGCGGAGTGGCCGCGTTGACCAGCCGCATCCTGATCCTCGATTTCGGGTCGCAGTTCACGCAGCTCATTGCGCGTCGTGTGCGTGAGGCGCGCGTCTACTCGGAGATCCACCCGCCCACGCGCAGCGCGCAGTGGATCCGCGATTGGAACCCCACCGGCATCATCTTCAGCGGCGGTCCGGCGTCGGTATACGATGACAATGTGCCGAGTGCCGACCGCGCGGTGCTCGACATCGCGCCCGTGCTCGGCATCTGCTATGGCATGCAGCTCGTTGCGCATCTGGAAGGGGGCGCGGTGATCGGGGCGGGGCGGCGGGAATACGGTCGCGCGGAGATCACCGTGCTCGAGAGCGACGGCATCTTCGCCGGCTTCGAGAGCGGCGAGAAGATCACGGCGTGGGCGAGCCACGGCGATCACGTGGACGCGGCGCCCACGGGGTACCGTGTCACCGCTTCCAGCGCGACCGTCGCGATCGCGGGGATGCGGCACGACACCAAGCCCATCCATTGCGTGCAATTCCACCCCGAAGTGGCGCACACGCCGCGTGGGCGCGAGATCATCTCCGAACTTCCTGTTCAACATTTGCAAGGCGGAGCCGAGTTGGACGCCGGGGAAATTCATCGAAGACGAGATCGCGAAGATCCGCGCAATGGTCGGGAAGAGCCGCGTGATCTGCGGACTGTCCGGCGGTGTGGACTCAGCGGTGGCCGCCGCGCTCGTCCATCGCGCGATCGGCGATCAGCTCACGTGCATCTTCGTGGACCACGGACTGCTGCGGATGCACGAGCGCGAACAGGTGGAGCGGACATTCCGGGCGCACCTCGGCATTGATCTGCGCACGGTTGACGCATCAGAACTGTTCCTCAAGGCCCTTGCCGGCATTGAGGATCCCGAGGAGAAACGCCGGCGCATCGGGCACACCTTCATCGATGTGTTCGAGGAAGCCGCGCTCGGCGTCGGCAAGGATGTCGATTTCCTGGTGCAGGGGACGCTGTACCCCGACGTGATCGAGAGCGCATCGCCTAAGGGCGGGCCGAGCGTGACCATCAAGACGCATCACAATGTGGGCGGGCTCAAGCCGGGGATGAAGTTCAAGCTCATCGAGCCGCTGCGGGAGTTGTTCAAGGATGAAGTGCGGAACGTGGGTCGCGAGTTGGGGCTTCCGGAGGAGATGGTGGGTCGTCACCCGTTCCCGGGGCCGGGGCTCGCGATCCGCATCCTTTCCGACGTTACGCGCGAGAAGCTCGACACACTGCGCAAGGCCGACGCGGTCTATCTCGAAGGGATACGCGAGGCGGGACTATACGACGAGATCTGGCAGGCGTTCGCGGTCTTGCTTCCGGTGAAGAGCGTCGGAGTGATGGGCGACTTCCGCACGTACGAAAATGTGTGCGCGCTGCGGGCCGTGACGAGCCAGGATGGGATGACGGCCGACTGGTACCCGTTCCCGCACGAGGTGCTGGGGGCGATCGCGAACCGGATCATGAATGAAGTGAAAGGCGTGAATCGCGTGGTGTACGATGTCAGTTCGAAGCCGCCGGCCACGATCGAGTGGGAATGACTCCCTACTGACGGCGACTGAAACGCCGCTGCGGGCCTGCGCGGCGGGCGCGTAAGCCGATCCCCTCAAGTCACAGGATGCGAGGCGACTCAGAGCCGGAGACTCACTCCCACCCCGACGCGCCCGCCGGGAAGCAGAGCGGCGTGCGCTTGAGCTTGCAGTGCCACGGTCTTCCATGGGCTAGTGCGAATGAGCGCACCGATGCCCGCCCCGAGCAGTCCACCCACCAGTCCCACTATTCCGGCCGCCGCAGCGCGAGGCGGGCACCCCAGCTCCCCCTCGTTGCATCCGGCCGCCGCGCCGACCACAGCGCCGACGCCCAACCCCACCAACCCTCCGGTCAGCGCATGGCCGTGCGATTTCCGGTTCCCGTGATTCACCTCGAAATGGGTGATGACTCCAATCGGCAACACCAATAGCACCGTGTCCTTCCCGGTGCCGCGCACGGTCAGGGAATCCCCTCGCCGCTGCACGAACACTCCTGGCCAGTGTTCGAGCTGGATCGACGGCGCGGTGACCTTCACGGCATCACCCTTGGCGAGCTTCGCCGAATCCTGCGCCGCCAACGTGAGTGCCGCGCACACCAACGACATCGCCAACACCCCGTCAACAGGTCGCATGGATGCCTTCCCGTTCGCGTGAAGTGCACACTGAGGGTTAGGACCGGGCGCATCAATCGGGGTTGCGACCCCGCTCGGTCGGGGAATCCCTGACCTCGTGCTGTTCACGCGGTCCGTCATGCGCGCGCTTGCGCGATCAGCGGGAGTTCTGAATGGTTAGCCCAGCATCAACCCCGGGAGCAGCATGACACACCGTGCCCTTGCCGCCGCAGGAGCGGCGGTCCTGATCATTGCATTGTCGGCGAACGGGCAGGCGACGGTCGCGGCACCGGCGCGGCGGGCGAACGGCGCGACCGCGAATCAAACCTTGGTCAACGCGCAGGCGATGGCGGTCAAACCGGTGCCGGCGAACTTGGCGGCGATCCATGCGAAGATCTCGCCGCGGCTCAGCCCGGCGGCGCGAACGTGGGCGCAGTCCGAGGGGCGGGTGATCGCCGGACGCAGTCTGAGCGCGCACGACATGACCACGCTAGCGCAGCAGAACGCCGCGAATCGCTTCGCCGGTCAGGGGCTCACGAGCGTGGATATCGAGGCGCTCGCCTTCTGCGCCTTGATGGAGGCCTCCGCCGATGCGCAGGACGACCTCAAAGCGATCATGGCCGGAGTCAAGGCCATCAACAACGCCAAGGCGCAGCAGCGCGCCCTACTGAGCGCGGCGCAGCACTTGCACGAGCCGCAGGCCGATTCCCTTCCGCACGAGAAGCATCAGAGCAGCGACCTGACCCAGGAGCAGCAGGTGCAAATGCAGGCGGTGATGGACCGGATGACGCAGGCCGACGAGGCGATGAGCAGCATCGCGAAGCAGGTCTCAGGCACTCAAAGTCAGATCATTCCGAACCTGAAGTAACGGCGGCCGGCGAGGCGGGGCGCTTGGATTTCGATTGAATTCAGCGGCGCGCGTTTGCAGTGGGGGCGCGAAATCAACCTGAATGGGCGGCCGGGGGGCGCGGTCCTCAGCTCGCAAGGGGCCGTGCATTCTACTGACGCCAAGTTGATGGACCTACCGACCAATCGGCCGGCGCTGTTCTCGACGCGTCCGACCAACGACTTCCGCTAGACGCCCTTCTCCTCAAGCTGCGCGATGAACTGCTTTGGTTCCGTGAGCCCGAGCAGCCTCTGCGGCACGTCCACGTCATCGCTGGAGTTCGAGTGTATAGGTCTGAACAAGTTGGCCGGCGGTGAAGGCGATGGGTATGGAGCAATCGACTGTGGTGGTACAAGAGCCGTAGAAGTCGTAGTAATCCGGCCCGTCCCACGGGTCGGCCGCAACAGTTTCTACCAAGGCCCCGGATACGGCTCCCCCCGCCGCGTTGATCTGCCCCGCAACCGCATACGTTATGCCCGGCTGCACCCGTACGGGACCGGTCATGAAGGTCCCCGTCGAGTTGTCCGCGACCGTGAATGGACCGAAATCGATCGACGTTTTGTCGAAATAAGCGTGACTCCATCGACCCGAATACGGGTTTACGGGAGCAGTGGGAGCTGATGGATTGGAGCAGCCCGACGCCAAACAGGCGGCACACGCCAGCGTCAGAGGGACGGTATGAAGGACGTTGCGGCGCGGCTTGGACATGTTGCCTCCTTGAACCGATCGATTGGTACGGAAGCTTCGACCTTTGCGCGATCAGCAGGGCGCCATGCCGCAGCTATACGCCCTTCTCCTCCAGCAGCGCGATGAACTGCTTCGGCTCGGTCAGTCCGCAGGAGCCGCGTGCGGCACATCCGCCTCCTTCGAGAACTGCGCGATCTTGCCGAGCACCGGCAGATACTGATTGGAGACTTCGAGCGGCGGCGCCACGATGAGGAAGAAGAACTGCACCGGCTTCTCGTCGATCGCCTTGAAATCCACGCCCGCCGCCTTCCGCCCGAACGCCACCCGCAGCTTGTTCACCACCAGCGAGCGGCAGTGGGGGATGGCGATCCCGCGCCCAATGCCCGTCGAGCCGAGGTTCTCGCGCCGCTTCAGCATCTTGAACAGCATGCCGTCCGATCTTCTCGTCGAGCTTGAGCAGCCCGATCAGCTCCTTGAGGATCTCGTCCTTCGTGGTGCCCTCGAGATCGAGCTTGATCGCATCATCAGCGAAGAATTGGCGCAGTTCCATACGTCGGGTGGCCTCGGGGATCGGCAGCGGAGGCGCGCCAACTCTGGCGCGCTCGGACGGAGAAAGCTACGCCCCACCCCCGCCGGAGTCAAAGTACCGCGTTGCACCGACTTGCCTGCGTCGTTAGCCTTCACAGATGCCCCGCTTCCCCTTTCCCACGGCCCACGAGGTCCCCCTCTACCTCGCGCCCATGGCCGGCGTCTCCGAGTCGCCCTTCCGGCGCCTCTGCCGCCGCTGGGGCGCGGACGTGGTCGTCACGGAATTCCTGTCGGCGGAAGGGATCCGGCGCGAGAACGAAGCCACGATCTCCAAGCTCCGCTTCGGCGACGATGAACGCCCCATCGGGGTGCAGATCTTCGGCGCCGACCCGCACGCCATGGGCGAGGCCGCGGCTTTCGTCACGGATGTCTTCGCTCCCGAATTCATCGACATCAACTTCGGCTGCCCGGTCAAGAAGGTCGTCAAGCGCAACGGCGGCTCGGGCTGCCTCAAGGACATGGGGCTCGTGACCGATGTCATCAAGGCCGTGCGTGCGGGCACGACCCTCCCCGTCACGGTGAAGATCCGCAGCGGCTGGAGCGAGGAGATGCGCAACCCGGTCGAGATCGCGCTCCGCTGCCAGGACGCGGGCGCCACCGTGCTGGCGCTGCATCCGCGCACGCGCGCGCAGATGTACACGGGCAACGCGCGCTGGGACGAGATCGCCGCCGTCGTGCAGGCGCTCGACATCCCGGTGCTCGGCAATGGCGACATCCACACGGCGCACGATGCCTTCCGCATGCACTCGGAAACGGGCTGCGCCGGCGTCATGATCGCGCGCGGATCCTTCGGCCAGCCGTGGATCTTCGCGCAGGCCCGCGCGCTGCTCAACGGCACGCCGATGCCCGATGCGCCGCCGGTCGCCGAGCGCTTCGCGGTCGCCATCCAGCACGCGCGCATGGCCGACGAGTACGAGCACGACCCGCGCGGCGCCGCCATCGAGTTCCGAAAGCACCTCGGCTGGTACGTGAAGGGACTTCCCGGTTCCGCCGATCTGCGCAAGCGGCTGCACGCGGTCACGTCGCTCGCCGAGGTGGAGGGGATCTTCGCCGACTACCTTCGCGCGTCCGAGCGCGACGGGCGCCTCGCGGAGCCGGCCGTCGCGTGATGCGCGAGCGGGTGCTCGCGCTGCTGCGCCAGGTGGCCGGCGGGGAGGTGCCCGCCGAGGAGGCACTGCGCGCGCTCTCGCGCCCCGATCTCGAAGCGCTCCCCTTCGCGACGATCGACCACCATCGCGCGCTCCGGAACGGCTATCCCGAGGTGATCTTCGCCGAGGGAAAGACCGCCGAGCAGGTGGTGGAGATCGCCGCGCGCATCGCGGCGCACGGCGAGGGATTCCTTGCGACGCGCGTACCCGACGTGATGCGCCCCGCCATTGCCGCGCGATTCCCCAACGCGCAGTTGAACGACGTCGCGCGCACCGCGTTCCTCGCGCCGGACACGCCGCCGCCCGCGGGGCGGGGCACGGTGCTCGATCATCACGGCCGGCACGAGCGACATTCCGGTCGCGGAGGAGGCGGCGGTCACCGCCTGCGCGCTCGGCAACCGTGTTGAACGCCTGACCGATGTCGGCGTCGCCGGCATCCACCGCGTGCTGGCGCAGGGGGACGCTGCTCGCGCAGGCCTCGGTGGTGATCGTGGTGGCCGGCATGGAAGGGGCGCTCGCCTCGGTCGTGGGCGGCCTCGTGGCGGCGCCCGTGATCGCCGTTCCCACGAGCGTCGGCTATGGCGCGAGCTTCGGCGGGATCGCCGCGTTATTGGGCATGCTGAACAGTTGCGCCTCCGGAGTCACTGTCGTCAACATTGACAACGGATTCGGCGCGGCCTGCGCCGCATCGCGCATCAATCACGCCTGACCCCCTCCCGTGGGAATCGACCCCACGCTCTTCGATCGCCCCGCTGCGCCGCGCATCTCGGTCGCCTTCCTCGTCACTGCGGCGATGGCGGTCGCGGCCGCGACCGCCGTCGGTTCCTACGTCGCCACCGCCGCCGCGCTGATCGCGGCGGTCTTCACGTGGCGGGTCGGCCCGCTCCTTGGCGGGATCGTCGTGGGGGCGCTCAGCGCCGGGATCATCATGGCGGATCCGCTGATCCCGCACCCGATGCCGCTGCATCTCCTGGTGTACATCGTCGCGCTGATGCTGGTCGCGATGGCCACCGGCATGGTCGCCCGGCGCGACTCCGCGCGCGCGGCCGCCGAACCCGAGCCCGAAATGGATCGCGCGCAGCTGATGCGGTCGCGCGAGACTCCCGTGCGCACCCAGCGCGCCGTCACCGGCGAGCAGCGGACGTTCAAGAGCAATCCGGAGATGGCCAAGCTCAAGCTGCCGGTCGAGCCGCCGCCGCCCCCACCGCGCACCAACACCTCAATGCCGCGCATCGCGGCGATCTCGAGCGTGCCGAGCGGCGGCGAGACGACCGACCCGGTGACGCAGGATGTCGAGCGCGACGTGGTGCGCCGCTTCCTGCGCGACATGCGCGACGCGCTCGCCGCGGATGAGGTCGCCCTCTGGCAGCATTTCGAGGACACCGACGAGGTGCGCCCCTACGCCGTGGCCGTGCAATCGCCGCTCTCGCTCAACCTCGCGACGAAGCCGCTGAACGAGACGCTCGTCCTCTCCGCCGCGCTCGGCCGCACCGCCACGAACTACGACAACGAGCTGAATTACTTCCTCGCGATCCCGGCCGGCGCTGAAGGCCGCTTCCACGGCGCGCTCGGCGTGTACGCCGAGGACCGGATGACCTTCCAGCGCGACCGCGCCAAGCAGCTGCTGCCGCTCTACGCCGACCAGCTGGCGCATCTCCTCCTGCTCCTGCACGACGGCAAGGAGACGCGGCGCTATCGCGGTAAGGCCGACCGCGTGCTGGACGCGATCGAGCGCATCCAGAAACCGCAGAAGATCGATGAGCTGGCGATGGAGATCTGCCGCGCCGCCAAGGAAGTGTCCGGCGCGAGCCGCGTGGCGTACGTGCAGTGGGACCACAAGAAGAAGGAGGGAACGGTCCTCGCCGTGCTCCCGCCCCACAGCAAGGAATTCCCGTTCGCGAAGACCGCGTCGAAGGATTCGCTCACCGCCATGGCGTGCGAGCATCAGAAGGGGATCATGCTGCGCGAGGTGTTCGCGAGCGTCGCCATGCCGCTGCTGGTGCAGGGGGAACCCGAGCCGCGCCCGGGGTCGGCGGCGGTGGTGGCCGTCGCCAAGAACGAGGACGTCGTGGGCGCCGTCGTCGTGGAGGGGGAGCAGGAGGGGCAGATCACTACCGTCGAAGTCAGCATGCTCCAGCTGCTCTCCAAGTTCGCCTACGTGGCGGTGAACAGCGTCAAGGAGCTCGAGCTGCGCACGGGGCAGGCCACCCGCGACGCGCTCACGGGGCTGGCCAACCGGCATGCCTTCGACGAGTACATGGGCAAGCTGCTCACGTCCCCCGACCGCATGGGGCAGAAGACGTCGCTCCTCCTGCTGGACGTGGACAAGTTCAAGGGCGTGAACGACAAATTCGGCCACGACGGCGGCGACGAGGTGCTGAAGGGGGTCGCCAAGGTGCTCATGAAGGGCGTGCGCGGCGCCGACGACTTGTGCGCCCGCATCGGCGGCGAGGAGATGGCGATCGTGCTCCCCGACACCGCGCGGAAGGGGGCGGTGGAGGTCGCCGAGCGTCTGCGCCTGGCGATCGAGAAGATGTCGGTCACGACGGCCGACGGCGTCACGATCCAGGTGACCGCGTCGTTCGGCGTGGCGAGCCACCCCGAGTCGGTGGTCGGTCAGGAGAAGCTGTTCAAGGCCGCGGACGAGGCGTTGTACCAGGCGAAGAACGCGGGGCGCAATCGCGTCATTGCTGCCGATTCAAAGGGCAAGCCGGCATAGAGTTACGGCGTTCACTTAAAGTCGCGTACTAATTCGAATGGCGTTGACTTTGGCGCTCGGCGCGGCTATCCTTCGTTCACTCACTTTTCCACAATGGGGGCGACTGGCTTCGACGGGGTAGGTGAGGCTGTGGTTGCGTGCCCAGGTTCTCGGGTCCTGGTAAAACCCTCGGGAAACGCTACAACTGCCAACTCTAACTTGGCCCTGGCTGCGTAACTTCGGTTACCGCACCTGCCCATAGGGAAGCCCTCCTGAGGCGGCTTTATGGGTATCGAAAATTCGGGATAGCCGGGCGGTGCGTCTTCCGCGGTCCGGCGAAACTCTAGAAGACTTGTCCAGACGTCGGCGGCTCATCGGCCAGCGGCTGGAGACCTTAACTGGTGAGCTACGCACGTAGACGCTGTGGCGGATCTTGTCTCGGACCGGGGTTCGATTCCCCGCGCCTCCATGAAGCACGAAGGGCCGTTCGCGTGATCCGCGAACGGCCCTTCGTGCTTCATGGAGGCGCGAACGGCAACTGCTTTGACAGGATGAACATGATGGACATGATCACAACGAACGGCGGTTGTAGTACATCATGACCATCATGTTCATCCTGTCAAATGCTTGTCAGTCTCTGATTCGCGCGATACGCTCCGTGCATGCGCGATGAGTCACACGACCCCGGGGCGGAGGCCGCCGGCGAGCGAGGCGTCGAGGCCGGATCCGCCGCGGAGCCGCTGACGATCGGCAAGGCTGGCGTCCGCTTTGGGACGAGTTCATGGACCGATCCCACGCTGCTCGCCGAGGGGGTCTTCTATCCTCCCGAGGCGCACACGCCAGAGACCCGGCTGCGCTACTACGCGTCGCGGTTCAGCGTGGTAGAGGTCGATTCGAGCTACTACGCGTTGCCGTCGCGACGCAATGCCGAGATCTGGGTCGAGCGCACGCCGGCGCACTTCGTGTTCGACATCAAGGCGCACGCGCTCATGACCGGCCAGCCGAGCGAGGTCAGCCGGCTGCCCGCCGATCTCAAGAAGGCCCTGCCCAAGGCCGTGGCCGAGAAGGCGCGTGTCTACGCGAAGGATCTCGAGCCCGAGCTGCGCAAGGAGATCTGGCAGCGCTTTCGCGAGGCGGTGGAACCGCTGCACGCGGCGGGGAAGCTCGGCGCGGTGATGCTCCAGTACCCTCGCTGGTTCACGCCGAACGAGAGAGCGCGCGCGGAGCTGGCCGAGGCCGCCGAGCGGCTGGACGGTCTTCCGTGCGCGGTGGAGTTCCGGAGCGCGCTCTGGTTCGAGGGGACAGCGGCCGCATCGACGCTGCGCCTGCTCGAGGACAACGGGCTGAGCTTCGTGATGGTGGACGAGCCGCAAGGGATGAAGTCGAGCGTGCCGCCCGATCGTGGCGGTGACCGCGAGGCGCCTGGCCGTGATCCGGATGCACGGCCGCCGCGCCGACGCGTGGGAGCAGCAGGGGATCCCCGTGGTCGAGCGCTTCCGCTACCTCTACAGCGAGAACAGAACTCGCCGAGTGGGGGCCGCGCATCCTCGCCGTGGCGGAGAAGGCCGAGCACGTCCACGTGCTCATGAACAACTGCTACGCGAACTACGGCACCACGAACGCCGCTGAGCTCGCGGCGCTAGTGCGGAGGGCGTATGCGACGGGATGACGCTGCGGTGGTGAGTGCGTGGTGTCTCGTGGCGATTTCGTTGCTCGCGAGCTGCCGCCCCGCGATCCCTTGGGGCTGGAAGGCGCACATCGTCTCGGATTCTCTCGTCGTCTGGCTCCCGCCGAGCTACTGGACGCTTCCGCCGGAAGGCGATGCTCCGCAATTCGCCGACAGCAGCCACTCGACGTATCTGCAGCGCGTGCCGGCGAAGCAACTCTATGAACCGTGGCTGATCAACCGTGCCACGCGGGAAGGTCTGCTGACCGTACAAGAGCGGAGGACGGACACGGTCACCGTCGACGGCCGGCAGCTGTTCGTGGAACGTGCGATCGGCAGTGGTCTCGTGGGTCGCCCTGCGCCCGAGCGATTGATCGCCGTGCACATCCCGTTGGATGCGCAGAGCGGGGCGGTGCTCTTCTCGGCCTACGACGGCGATGCCGACCGCACGCTCATCGCGATCGCCGCGACGGTGAAGCTACGGGAGATGCCCTAGCCCGCGCGGCAAGCGCGGCGTGCGCGGCGGCGAGCCGCGCGATCGGCACGCGGAAGGGCGAGCAGGACACGTAGTCGAGCCCGGCATCATGGCAGAACGCGATCGAGCGCGGTTCGCCGCCGTGCTCGCCGCAGATGCCCGATCTTGAGCCCCGGGCGCGTCTTCCGCCCGAGCGTCACCGCCATCTGCACGAGCTTGCCGACGCCGGCGACTGGTCCAGCACCTGGAACGGATCCTCGGCGAAGATCCCCTTCTCGACGTACGCCGGCAGGAAGCGGCCGGCGTCGTCGCGGCTGAGGCCGAGCGTCGTCTGCGTGAGGTCGTTCGTGCCGAAGGAGAAGAACTCGGCGGCGGTGGCGATCTCGTCGGCGGTGAGCGCGGCGCGCGGCAGCTCGATCATGGTGCCGATGGTGTAGGGCACTGTCCTCGCCCATGGCGCCGAGCGTCTGCGCGCGCGGCGTCCTCGACGATCTCGCGCTGGTGCTCGAGCTCCTTCACGTTCGCGACGAGCGGCACCATGATCTCGGGATGCACGTCGAGGCCGCGCCGCTTGGCGCGCACCGCCGCCTCGAAGATCGCGCGCGCCTGCATCTCGGTGATCTCGGGATACGACGATCCCGAGCCGGCAGCCGCGGTGCCCGAGCATCGGGTTCGACTCGCGCAGCGACTCCACGATCTTGTTGAGTTCCGCGCGGGTGAGCGCCAGCCGCCGCGCGAGCCGCTTCGCGTCCTCGCCGCCGTGCGGCAGGAACTCGTGCAGCGGCGGGTCGAGCAGCCGGATCGTGACCGGGTAGCCCGTCCATCGCCTCGAAGATCCCCTCGAAGTCGCCGCGCTGCATCGGCAGCAGCTTCGCGAGCGCGCGGCGGCGTCCGGCCTCGTCGCGCGCCACGATCATCTCGCGCATCGCGGTGATCCGGTCGCCCTCGAAGAACATGTGCTCGGTGCGGCAGAGCCCGATGCCCTCGGCGCCGAAGTTCGCGCGCGACGCGCGCGTCGTGCGGCGTGTCGGCGTTGGCGCGCACCTTGAGCCGGCGCACGCCGTCCGCCCACGAGCAGCAGCCGCGCGAAACTCTGGTAGCTCGGGGAATCCTCCGCGCGCAGCTGCCCCGCGGTCACGCGCACGACATCGCTCGGCACCGTCGGCAGGTCGCCCACGAACACCCGTCCGGTCGCGCCGTCGAGCGTGATCCAGTCGCCCTCGCTCACGGTCGCGTCGCCCACGGTGAAGAGCCGGCGCGCCTCGTCCACCTCGATCTCCTTGCAGCCGACGATCGCGCACTTGCCCATGCCGCGCGCCACGACGGCCGCGTGGCTCGTCATGCCGCCGCGCGCGGTGAGCACGCGCGCGCGCGGCGACGATGCCGTGGAAGTCCTCGGGCGTCGTCTCCTCGCGCACCAGGATCACGCGCTCGCCCTTCGCCGCGCGTTCGCTCGGCCACGTCGGCATCGAACACCGCCTCGCCGCTCGCCGCGCCGGGACTCGCGGGCAGGCCGGTCGCCAGCCGGCACGGCGCGCGCCGAGCGGGTCGATCACCGGATGCAGCAGCTGATCGAGCTGGCCCGGCATGCACGCGGAGCACCGCTTCCTTCTCGGTGATCAGCTTCTCGTCGCACCATCTCGTCGGCGATCCGCACCGCCGCCGCGGCCGTGCGCTTGCCCGTGCGCGTCTGCAGCAGGTAGAGCGTGCCGCGCTCGACGGTGAACTCCAGGTCCTGCATGTCGCGGTAGTGCTTCTCGAGCTTGTCCTGCACCTCGAGCAGCTGCCGTGTACGCCGCGGGCAGCCGCTGCGCCATCTCCTCGATGGGCAGCGGCGTGCGGATCCCGGCCACCACGTCCTCGCCCTGCGCGTTGACGAGGAACTCGCCGATAGAACTTGCGTTCGCCGGTGGACGGGTCGCGCGTGAACGCGACGCCCGTGCCCGAGTCGTCGCCGAGGTTGCCGAACACCATGGCCTCGACGTTGACCGCCGTGCCGAGCGTCTCGGGGATCGCGGTTCACGCGGCGGTAGTCCACCGCCTTCTTGAGCATCCACGAGCGCCACACCGCCTCGATCGCGCCCCAGAGCTGCGCCTGCGGGTCCTGCGGGAAGTCGGCGCCGGTGCGCGTGCGCACGAGCGTCTTGTACTCGGCGACCAGCGTTCGCAGCGCGGCCGCGTCGAGCTCCGAATCCACCGTGACGCCGGACGCCATCCGCTTGGCGCGCAGCAGCTGCTCGAATTCGGAGCTGGGGATGTCGAGCACGACGTCGCCGTACATCTGCAGGAAGCGCCGGTACGAATCGTAGGCGAACCGCGCGTTGCCGCTCTGCGCCGCCAGCGCCTCCACCGAGACGTCGTTCAGGCCGAGGTTGAGGATCGTCTCCATCATGCCCGGCATGGAGGACGCCGCGCCGGATCGCACGGACACGAGCAGTGGATTCTTCGCATCGCCCGAACTCGCGGCCGGTCGCCGCTCTCGAGGCGCTTGAGGTTCTCCGCCACCTCCTGACGCAGCGCCGCGGGTACCTCGCGCGCGGCGAGGTAGGCGATGCACGCCTCGCAGCGCGATGGTGAAGCCCGGCGGCACCGGGATGCCGATGTTGGTCATCTCGGCGAGGTCGGCGCCCTTGCCGCCGAGCACCGCTTTCATGTCGCGCGTGCCGTCGGCCTTGCCGTTGCCGAAGAAATAGACGAGCGGCTCATCGGCGGAATATCAGTTGCAGCCGAGGCGCAGCTTGTCGGGGTCCGACGGGGGGCGGCGTCGGGTAGTCCCCGGAGAAGCAGGCGTGGCAGAAGCCCTCGGGGCCGCCGGGCGCCGAGCGGAGCATCCCGTCGAGGGAGAGGTAGCCGAGCGAGTCCACGCCGATGTGCTTGGCGATCTGCGCCACGGAATTGTTCGCGGCGATGAGTTCCTCGCGCGTCGGCGTGTCGATGCCGTAGTAGCACGGGCCCGTGACCGGCGGCGACGCGATCCGCATGTGCACCTCGCGCGCGCCGGCCGCGCGCACCAGCGCGACGAGGCCGCGCGTGGTGGTGCCGCGCACGATCGAGTCGTCGATCATCACGACGCTCTTCGCCCTCGAGCACCTCGCGCACGGCGTTGTACTTGATCTTCACCTTGCTGTCGCGGCCGGCCTGCGACGGGTTGATGAACGTGCGGCCCACGTAGTGATTGCGGATGAGCGCGAGCTCGAGCGGCAGGCCGGTCTCTTCCGCGTATCCGAGGGCGGCCGCGTTGGCGGAGTCGGGGACGCCGAACACCAGGTCGGCGCCGGGCGCGGGACATTCCTTGCCGAGCTGGTGGCCGAGCGCACGGCGCGCGCGGTCCACCGAGCCGCCGCCGAAGATCCGGCTGTCGGGACGCGCGAAGTAGACGTACTCGAACACGCACTTCTTCGCAGTCACGCGCTGGGCGAAGCGGAGCGACCGCGTGCCGGCGCCGTCGACCACCACGATCTCGCCCGGCTCGACCTCGCGCACGTGCGTCGCGCCCACGATGTCGAGCGCGCAGGTCTCGGAGGCGAACACCGTCTGGCCGTTGAGACTTGCCGATCACGAGCGGGCGCCAGCCGCGCGGATCGCGCGCCGCGATCAGCGCGTCGCCCATCGCGATCACCAGCGAGTAGGCGCCTTCCACGCCGTTGAGCGCATCCGCCAGCTGCTCCTCGGGCAGCTCGCGGCGCGAGCGCGCGATGCGGTGCACGAGGACCTCCGAGTCCATCGTCGAGGAGAAG
The DNA here is from genome assembly GCA_963751275.1 of uncultured Gemmatimonadaceae bacterium. Lineage (GTDB taxonomy): Bacteria > Gemmatimonadota > Gemmatimonadetes > Gemmatimonadales > Gemmatimonadaceae > DATKOH01. Next base: position 133,909 of record CAVVTZ010000011.1, read on the forward strand.
ATCGAGCCCGATTCCTCCAGCTCGCGGCGCAGCTCGGCGGCGTTCACGAGGTTGCCGTTGTGCGCGAGCGCAATGTAGCCGTCGCGGAAGCGCACGAGCACCGGCTGCGCGTTCTCGAGCGACGACGAGCCGGCGGTGCTGTAGCGCGTGTGCCCGATCGCGAGCGAGCCGGGCAGCTCGGCGAGCTTGTCGGGGCTGAAGCCCTCCGACACGAGGCCCATGCGGCGCAGCGCGTGCGTGCGCGCCGTCGTCGCTCACCGAGACGATGCCGGCCGATTCCTGGCCGCGGTGCTGCAGCGAGTACAACCCGAGGTGCACGAGCGTGCTCGCGTCGGGCGCGCCGCGGACGCCGAAGACGCCACACATCGCTAGACCTCCACCGCGCTGGCGTGCATGTCGGTCGCGGGCGCCGGCAGGACGGCGCCCATGATGTTCGGGATCGCGTCGTGGAAGGCGCGGGCGAGCCGGTCGAGCGGCGCCGCGATGCGGCGGTCGCCCACGCGGATCTCGAGCGCCGGCGCGGACGCGCGCACCGTGCCGATGCGCCGCGCCGGCACGCCGTGCTTCGCCGCGATCGCCAGCACCTGCTCCGGTGCGGCCGTGCCCACGATGATCCGCGCCTGCGCCTCGCCGAAGAGCAGCGCGCGCAGCGGCAGCGCGCTCCACGCCGAGAGGTCCACGTCGGCGCCCGTGCGCGACTCCTCGCCGCCAATGCAGCACTCGGCGAGCGCGACCGCAAGGCCGCCATCGGAACAGTCGTGCGCGTAGTGCACGTGACCGGCGGCGATCGCCTCGAGCAGCGCGTCGATCGTCGCCCGCTCGCGCGCGAGGTCGCAGGCCGGCGGCGCGCCGGCGGTCACGCCGTGCACGCGCGACAGGTACTCGCTGGCCCCGATCTCGCTGGTCGGCTCGCCGAGCAGGATGATCGCGTCGCCGTCGGCGTGGAACGCCGAGCGCGTGATGTGCTCGAGTCTCTCGATCACGCCCACCATGCCGATCACCGGGGTGGGGAACACCGCGCCGCTCGGGCTCTCGTTGTAGAAGCTGACGTTGCCGCCGGTGACCGGCGTGTCGAGCGCGCGGCACGCGTCGGCCATGCCGCCGCACCGCCTCGCGGAACTGGAAGAAGATCTCCGGCCGCGTCGGGTTCCCGAAGTTGAGGCAGTTGGTGATCGCGCGCGGGCGTGCGCCGGCGCAGGCCACGTTGCGCGCGGCCTCGGCCACCGCGATCCGGCCGCCCACGCGCGGGTCGAGATAGACGTAGCGGCCGTTGCAGTCGGTCTTGAGCGCGAGCGCCTTGGTGGTGCCGCGCACGCGGATCACCGCCGCGTCGCCGCCGCCGGGCCGCACCACCGTGGTCGTGCGCACCGTCGTGTCGTACTGGCGCGTGACCCAGCTCTTGCTCGCGATCGTCGGCGAGGCGAGCAGGCGCTCCAGCGTCCACACCGGATCCTTCTCCTCGGCGCGCTCGGGGATCTCGTGCACCTTCCGCGCGCGGCAGCGCGATCGTGGCCGCGCTCTCCTTCGCGTCCGGCGTGTACACCGGGCAATCGGTGACCAGTCGCGAGCCGGGGAACTCGGCGACCACGCGGTCGCCTTCGGTCACGCGGTACACCGGCTCCGCGATCACCTCGCCGATCACCTCGGCGGCGAGGTCCCACTTCGCGAGGATGTCGCGCACCTGCTGCTCGCGGCCGCGCGTCGCCACGACCAGCATGCGCTCCTGCGACTCGCTGAGCAGGATCTCGTACGGCGTCATCCCGCGTCTCGCGCACCGGCACCTTGGTGACATCGATCGTGACGCCGACGTCGCCGCGCGCCGCCATCTCGGCGGAGCTCGACGTGAGACCGGCCGCGCCCATGTCCTGGATGGCGACGATGTGCCCGCTCTGATCAGCTCGAGGCTCGCCTCGAGCAGCAGCTTCTCGGTGAACGGATCGCCGACCTGCACGCGCGGCCGCTTCGCGTCGCTCGACGCCGAGAGGTCCTCCGACGCGAACGACGCGCCGTGGATCCCGTCGCGCCCGGTGCGCGCGCCCACGGCGATCACCGGATTGCCGACGCCTTCGGCCTTGGCGCGAATGAGATCCTTCTCGTGCAGCAGCCCCACGCACATCGCGTTCACGAGCGGATTCCCTTCGTACGCCGGGTCGAACATGATCTCGCCCGCCACCGTCGGGATGCCCACGCAGTTGCCGTAGTCGCCGATCCCGCTCACGACGCCGGCGAACAGGTAGCGCACGCGCGGCGAATCGAGCGAGCCGAAGCGCAGGGAATCGAGCATCGCGATGGGGCGCGCGCCCATCGTGAAGACATCGCGCAGGATGCCGCCGACGCCCGTGGCGGCGCCCTGGTACGGCTCGACCGCCGACGGGTGATTGTGCGACTCGATCTTGAAGGCGACGGCCAGGCCGTCGCCGATCGCGATCACGCCGGCGTTCTCGCCCGGGCCCTGCAGCACCCACGGCGCCTGCGTCGGCAGCGTCTTGAGCACCGGCCGCGAGTGCTTGTACGAACAGTGTTCGCTCCAGAGCGCGCTGACGATGCCCAGCTCGGTGAACGTCGGCTCGCGGCCGAGCATCGCGACCAACCGCTCGAATTCCTCAGGCGTCAGCCCGTGCTCGGCCACGAGGGCCGGCGTGATCGCCGGATCGCCGGGTCGGGGGCGGACTGTCGCCATCGATTACGCGGCCGGCGGCTTGGCCGCGGTGTCGGCGGTGGCCGGCGGCTTGACGCCGCTCGTGTCCTTCTTCGGCATGGAATCGGCGGGCGGTGGCGGCGGCGCGGGCGCGGGCTTCGGCGCGGGCATCACTTCCGCCTTGCCGGCGTTCGGCGGCGGCGGGGGCGTCACGTTCATCGCGCCGCCATGCTTCTCCTTTCCGGTCTTGATGGCCTCGGCGGCGGTGATCTGCGTGGGCGAGCTGCTCTCGCCGGTGTACTTCCGGTTCGGATCGCGGAAGATGGCGTCCACGACCTTGTCGTGCACGAGGATCACGACGTCGTTCATGCCGCAGGTCTTCTCGCAGCCGTTCCGGTAGTACATGTACAGGGTCGTGTCCGCGGTCTTCAGCGACTGCGGCTGGCCCAGGTGTTCGATCACCTGGGTCTTGCTCATGCCGGGATCGATGATGTTGTCCTTCGTCTGCGCACCGGCGCGCGGCGCGAGGGAAGCGGCGAGGACAACGAGAGCGGCGAGTACGAGCGGGCGGCGCATAGACACCTCGGTGGTCAGGCGGAGACGCGGTCGAGCAGGGATTGGAAGAGAGCGAGTCCATCGCCCGAGCCCAGCAGCGGCTCGACGGCGCGTTCGGGATGGGGCATCATGCCGAGCACATTCCCTTCAAGACTGACGATCCCGGCGATCGCGCGCATCGAGCCGTTCGGGTTCGCGGCGTCGGTGGTGCGGCCGGCGGCATCCACATAGCGGAACACGACGCGTCCGTCGCCGTCGAGGGCGTCGAGCGCCGCCTCATCGGCGGTGTAGCGGCCGTCGCCATGCGCCACCGGCACGCGCAGGATCTGGCCGCGCTCGTAGTGCCCGGTGAACATCGTGTCGGCGGTCTCGACGCGCAGGCGTACGGTGTCGGAGACGAACTGGAGCGACGCGTTGCGCAGCAGCGCGCCGGGCAGCAGCCCGGCCTCGCACAGGATCTGGAATCCGTTGCAGAAGCCGATGACCGGCCCCCCCTTCCGGGCGTGCTCGACGACCTCCTTCATGATCGGGCTGAAGCGCGCGATCGCGCCGGAGCGCAGGTAGTCGCCGTAGCTGAAGCCGCCGGGAAGGATCACGACGTCCACGCCCTCCAGATCGTGCGCCTTGTGCCACAGGTAGACCGCCTCCGCGCCCAACGCATCGGTCACGGCGTGATGCGCGTCGTAGTCGCAGTTGGAGCCGGGGAACGTGACGATGCCGAATCTCATAGCGCGCGCACCCCCGCGAGTTCGAAGTCCTCGGTGACCGGATTCGCCAGCAAGCGTTCGCACATCTCCTTCACGTTCTGCTCGGCGGCCTTCTGGTCGCCGGCGTCGACATCCAAAATTATGTGGCGGCCCACGCGCGCGTCGGCCACGCCCCGGAAGCCGAGCGTGTGCAGCGCATCGGCGACCGCCTTGCCCTGCGGATCGAGGATCCCCGGGCGCGGCACGATGTGCACGGAAACGCGGAAGCGGCTCATGGACCGGTCTCCGGCGGGGTATGGAACGGGTTCATCGCTTCCCGCACGCGGCCGAAGCGCCGGCGCCCTTTGCCGCCCGGCCGCTCGGCGAGCGCGGTGGGACGCATCTCGACATCCTCGCCCTCTTCATCGTCCTCGATGTCGTTGAGTGGATCGCGGCCCGGCATGCTCTCCACGAAGCCGAGCACGATCGTCTTCGCGAGGCCGTAGCTGACGTACACCATCATGGCGGGGAACGCGTACTGCCGGGGGTGGATCGCGACGAGCGCGAGGATCCCGACGACGAATATCGACGCGATGATGCTCTTGATGCTGCGCAGGCTCACCACCGGGAGGGCGGGATAGAGCACGTGGCTGATCATCAGGAAGCTGAGCACCGCCATGAGCCCCGGGATGACGCTGTGCCAGGGCCAGGTCTCGACCACGGTGTTCGTATACAGCGGCGTCTGGCTGAACCAGTAGTACGTCGCGAGCGTCATGCCCGCGGCCGGACTCGGCAGCCCGTGGAAGTGCGTCTTCGCGCGGCCGCCTTGCTCGATGTTGAAGCGCGCGAGGCGCATCACCACGCAGGCGATGTAGATGAAGCAGAAGAGCCACGCCCAGCCTTCCTGGTTCAGCACCGCGAAATACATGATGAACGCCGGCGCGACACCGAAACTCACGGCATCGACGAGCGAATCGAGCTCGACGCCGAAGCGGCTCACCGTGCGGGTCATGCGCGCGACGCGGCCGTCGAGCGCGTCCATCAGGCCGCTCAGCACGATGCACCAGCCGGACCAGTCGAAATGCCCGCGGTAGGCCGACACGATCGCAAACACGCCGAAGAACAGATTGCCGAGCGTGAAGCCGTTCGGCAGGAGCACGATGGCGCGCCGCATGTTGGGGCGGGGGGGCTCGTTCATCTCACTTGAGCTCCGCCAGCACCGTGGTGCCGGCCACCGGGAGATCGCCCACCTTCACCTGCACGCTCGCGTTCTCGGGCACGTATACGTCGACGCGCGAGCCGAACCGGATGAGGCCGAGCCGGTCGCCCTGCACGACCGTGTCGTTCATCTTCGGATACGTGATGATCCGGCGCGCGATGAGACCGGCGATCTGCCGCACGAGCACGCGGCGGCCGCCGTCCTGCGATGCCGATCGAGCTCTGCTCGTTCTCGATGCTCGCGCGCTCGGCGTGTGCGTCGAGGAACTTGCCGGGCACATAGCGCAGGTACCCGACGCGGCCGCCGATCGGGTACCGGTTCACGTGCACGTTGAAGATGTTCATGAAGATCGATATCCGCGTCGCGCGGCCGCCGAGGAATTCGGGCTCATCCACCGTGGTGATCATCACCACGCGGCCGTCCGCCGGCGCGACCACGACCTGCGCGCCGCGCTCGCCCGTGCGCTCGGGGTCGCGGAAGAAGTACGCGACCCACAACGCCACCACCGACACGAGCACGAACGCCAGCCACAGCGGCCAGGAACGCGCGAGCAATGCGGCCACGAGCAGCACGCCGGCAGCGCCCGCCGAAGCCAGGATGTACGGCATGCCTTCTCGCGCGAAGTTCACGAAAGCTCCGGGATCACGAGGGCGGTGCCGGTGATGCGGCGGTACGCATCGACGTAGCGCTCGCTCGTCGCGCGCACGACCTCCGCCGGCAGCGGCGGCGGCGGGGCGTCACCGTTCCAGCGTCCAGCGCGGCGTTCACCGTCCAGATAGTCGCGCAGCGGCTGCTTGTCGAAGCTCGGCTGCGTGCCGCCGGGCTTATAGGCATCCGCCGCCCAGAAGCGCGAGCTGTCCGGCGTCATGACCTCATCGATCAGGAGGATGCGTCCGTCCGGCGCCCGTCCGAACTCGAATTTCGTGTCCGCGATGATGATCCCCCGCGTCGCCGCGAGCGCCCGCCCGCGTTCGTAGATGAGCCGTGAGAGCCGCTCCAGCTCCGCCGTGTCCTTCGCGCCGATCACCTCGGCCATGCGCGAGATGGTGATGTTCTCGTCGTGCCCTTCTTCCGCCTTCGTCGCCGGACTGAACACCGGCGGGTCGAGGCGGTCGCTCTCCTTCATGCCCGCCGCCAGCCGCTCGCCGGCCAGGGTGCCGCTCGCCTTGTATTCCTTCCATGCCGAGCCCGAAATATAACCCCGAACCACGCATTCGATGGGGAATACGGTGGTGCGCCGGCAGAGCATCGCGCGGCCCGCCAGCTGGGTCTCCTGGCCCTTCAACGCGGGCACGGCCTTCACGATGCTGGCCGCGTCCGCGGCCAGCACGTGATGCGCGACCACGCCCTCGAGCTGGCGGCACCACCACGCACTCATCTGCGTGAGCACGGCGCCCTTCCGCGGCACGGCTTCCCGCATCACGACGTCGAAGGCGCTCACGCGATCGGTGGCCACCAGCAGCAGCCGCTCGGCGTCCACCGCGTAGATGTCGCGGACCTTGCCGCGGCCGATCCGTTGGAGGGGAAGATCGCTTTCCGTCATGAGCGTCATACGCGCAGACTCTCCGGGGCGGTGGTGGCGGGGGAGGCGTTCAGGATGGGATCGACGATCTCGGTCAGGAACTCGTCCACCTGGGCCGCCGAACGGCCGGTGAACTTCGGGGCGTCGAGGAGGGCGCGCATGTCGGCGAGGCTGACGCCGAATGCGCCGTCGGCCGCGAGGCGCTCGAGCAGGTCGTTCTGCGCGCCGCCGTCCTTCAGCGCGCGCGCCGCTTCGATCGCGTGCTTGCGGATCGTCTCGTGCGCCGCCTGGCGGTCGCCGCCGGCGCGCACGGCACGCACGAGCAGCAGCTCGGTGGACATGAACGGCAGTTCGCCGTCCACGCGCGAACGGATGCGCGCGGGATGCACCTCGAGGCCGGCGGCGATGTTCTGATAGAGCACGAGCATCGCGTCGGCGGCGAGGAAGGACTCCGGGATCACGAGGCGCCGGTTCGCGCTGTCATCCAGCGTGCGCTCGAAGTACTGGACGCTGTGCGTCTGGTTCGCGTTGGGCTCGAGCGACATCACGAAGCGCGCGAGCGACGCGATGCGCTCGGCGCGCATCGGATTCCGCTTGTACGCCATGGCCGACGACCCGATCTGCTCCGCTTCGAACGGCTCCTCCATCTCGCCGAACGACTGCAGCAGCCGCACGTCGCCGCTGAACTTGGATGCGCTGGCGGCGATGCCGGCGACGACGCCGAGCACCTGCGCGTCCAGCTTGCGCGAATACGTCTGGCCGGTGACCGGGATCGCCGATGTGAATCCCATCTTCGCTACGACCAGCGCCTCAAGGCGCCGCACCTTCGCATGGTCGCCGCCGAAGAGCTCGAGGAAGCTCGCCTGCGTGCCGGTGGTCCCCTTCACGCCGCGCAGCGGCAGCGCGTCCAGGCGCGCGTCGAGGTCGGCCAGATCGAGCACGAGGTCCTGCATCCAGAGCGTCGCGCGTTTGCCCACCGTGGTGAGCTGCGCCGGCTGGAGGTGGGTGTAGCCGAGCGCCGGCTCCGCGCGCCACTGCTTGGCGAACGCCGCCAGCGCCCGCATCACGGCCACGATCTTCACGCGCAACAGCTCGAGCCCCTCGCGCATGAGGATGAGGTCGGCGTTGTCGGTGACGTACGCGCTCGTGGCGCCGAGATGGATGAACGCGCGCGCCGCCGGCGCCGCTTCGCCGAACGCATGCACGTGCGCCATGACATCGTGGCGGAAGCGGCGCTCGAACTCGCCCGCGGCCGCGAAGTCGATGTCGTCCAGGTGGGCGCGCATCTGGGCGAGCCCCTCGTCGGTCACGGCCGCGACGCCGAGTTCGCGCTGCGCTTCCGCGAGCGCCAGCCACAGCCGGCGCCAGAGCGCGTGCCGCCGCTGCGGCGACCAGAGCGCGACCATCGCGCGCGATGCGTAGCGCTCGGAGAGCGGCGAAGCGTAGCGGTCGTGACCGGTCATCGGACCATGAAGTCGGTGGAGTAGATGCGCCCGCCGCGCTCGAAGAACATCCGGATCACGCTGCTCGAGCCCGCGGCAAGCAGGGCCGCCTGCGCGTCGTTCGCATTCTCGATCGGCGTGCGATTGATCTGAACGATCACGTCGCCCTTCTCGAGGCCGAGCTCATCGGAAACGCGCGGACTCAAGTTGTAAATGAGCGCGCCCTTGGGACTGCGCAATCCCTTCTCCGCGCGGATCTGCGGCGTGAGCGTCACGAGCTCGAGCTCCTTGAGCACGGAGACCTTCGGCGCGTTCTCCTCGGGGAGATCGGTGACCACGACGTTCAACGCGAGCTGGCGGTCGCCGCGCTTCACGGTGAGCACGAGCGGCTCGCCCACTCGCAGGTCGAGCAGCTCGGCCTCCCAGTCGAACGCGGTGCGAATGGCGCGGTTGCGCGACTTCTCGAGAATATCGCCCTTCTGGATCCCCGCCTTGTCCGCCGGCGAGCCCGGGACGACGGAACTCACGACCATCCCGGCACGCGGGCCGCCGCGAATGGAGGTCGCGGTCGCCACCGGGATCTCGAGCTTCAGTCCCACCCACGGACGCCGCACCACGCCATGCGCGAGCAGGTCCTCGGTCACGCGCTTCACGCGGTTGATCGGGATCGCGAAGCCGAGGCCCACCGACCCGCCACTGGGCGTGAAGATCGAACTGTTGACGCCGATCACCTCCCCCAGCGCGTTCACCAACGGGCCGCCCGAATTGCCGGGATTCACCGCGGCGTCGGTCTGGATCATGTCCACGTAGATCGCCGCGCCCTCGCTGCGCGCGACGAGATTCCTTCCGGTGCCGCTGATGACGCCCGCGGTGACGCTCGGCTCCGAATTGCCGAGCAGGAAGCCGTAGGGGTTGCCGATGGCGATCGCCCACTCGCCGATGATCAGATCGTCGGAATTGCCGAGCGGCGCCACCGGGAGGTCGGTGGCGTCGATGCGCAGTACCGCGAGGTCGTTGATCTCGTCCTTCCCCACGAGCCGCGCGGGGTAGGTGGTGCCGTCGCGCAGCGCGACGGCGATCGACTGCGCGTCCTGCACGACGTGCGCGTTGGTGACGATGACGCCGTCCTTGCGCACGATGATGCCGCTGCCGATGCCGGGCACGACGCGCTCCCCGCGGCCGGCGAAGATGTCGAAGGGATTCGTGGACTTGTCGAGGATCTCGGTCTGCACGGTGACGACGGCGGGCGCGACGCGGCTCACGGCGTCGGTGATCGCGGTGCGCCGCTGCGCATTGACGTCACGTTGCGCGCGGGCGGTCGCCGGCAGGGAGACGGCGATCGCGGTGGCGAGCAGGGCGGTCAGGTGAGTGATCGTCATGCGGGCATGAGATAAAGATCGCCCGGGTACCGCACGGCGTCCAGAAACAATCCGTGCGCGGGGGCGGGCGCCGAGGTCTCCTGGTTGTGCGAGGCCGCCAGCAGCGCCGCGATGCTCCCGGCAGGGCGCCGCCCGCTCGCCGCGTCCACCATGGTGCCCACGATGAAGCGCACCATGTGATGAAGGAACCGATTCGCCTCGATCGTGAAGAGCAGACCCCCCGGCCGGTCGGTCCATCTCGGCCTCCATGACCGTGCAGGCGTGCGTATCCGTCGGCGGCGCGGTGCCCGCGACCGCGAACGCAAGGAAGACGTGCTCGCCGCACAGCGCGCGCGCCTCCGCGTCGAGCACTGCGCGGTCCAGCGGGCGGCCCGGCGCCCACTCCCAGCGGCGCCGGAAGGGGGAATGCGCGTCGTCGTCGAGACCCACGAGGTAGCCGTACCGGCGCGCCGTCGCGCTGAACCGCGCGTGGAACTCCGGCCGCATCTCGTGCGCGGCGGCCACCCAGAGATCGTCGGGGAGCACCGCGTTGAGCGCGCGGCGCAACTCGGCGGGCGTCCATTTCTCGGGCACGCGTACCCCGGCGGCCTGTCCCCGCGCGTGCACGCCGGCATCGGTGCGTCCCGCGCCGAGCGCGGCCACCGGCGCATCGCACAATCGCGCGAGCGCTTCTTCGAGTGCCGACTGCACCGTGCGCTGGTCCGGCTGGCGCTGCCAACCCGCGAAACCGGCGCCGTCATACTGCAACACGAGCTGGACGGTGCGCTCCGGCATGCACGAAAGTTACCGGGCGCGATGAGAGCAAGCAAGCGACGGATGAGCGCCGAACCGATTGACACGGCGCAACCTACGTCCCTACATTCGCTCTCCCGCGCGCGCCACGGCGGCGGCGCTCACGAGACCCAATGCCCCCACGCACCCTCGCTTCGCTCGCGCATTCCCTTGGTGCGGCTTCGGATCTCGATGCCGCGCTCGTCGCGCTCGGTGAAGCGCTCGCCGATGTGGACCGCTCGGCGGTCGTCGCGCTGTTCACCTTCGATGCGCGGCGGCAGATCCTGCGCGAGCGCCTCACCCCCGACGGGTCGTCCGTGACGCGCGCGCGCGCCGATACCACGCTCGATCATCTGCCCACCCGGATCCGCACGCAGGTCTCGAGCGGCGGGCAGTTCGCCGACCTCGGCGACCAATCCGACGAGTACGCGCGACTGCTCGGCCTCGCGCCGGCGCTGAACGAGGAAGGGCTGCTCGCGCTGCACGGCGTGCAGACCGATGGCCATCTCTCCGCGGTAATCGCGCTCTTCGAGCCGCGCCGCTTCTTCGGCACGCGCGTGGTGGAGCGCTTCGCGCCGAACGTCGCACTGTTCGAACTGGCGTACGCGCGCTTCGCGGAGCAGGAGGCGCGCAACGAGGCCGTGCGCACCCTCGAAGATGTCACGCAGCGCGTGCACGGCGAGTACGTGAAGCACCTCGCGGCCCTGGAGCAGGCGCTCGCCCAGGCGCGGAGCACGCCGTCGGGCGTCGCGGCCACGCTGTCGCCCGAGCGGCTGGTCGCGCTCGAGAAGGAGAGCGCGAGCAGCAAGGAGGAGGCGCGCCGGGCCACGCGCCGCGCCGACGCCGTGGAGCAGCAGGTCGCCGCCGCCGTCGGCCAGCTCGAGCAGGCGCACATCGAACTGCACCGCCGCGGCGAGTCGCTGCGGCAGAAGACGCGCACGCTCTATCTCATCGAGCGCGTGCTCGCCCTCGATGCGATGACGGAGGAGCCCCGCCAGCTCGTGGACGGCCTGCTCGCCCTCGTAGGCGACGACATGCAGGCGCAGCGCTGCTCGCTCATGCTGCGCGCGCCGGGCACGCAGGAGCTGTTCATCGCCGCCGCCAAGGGACTCGCCCCCGACGTCGCGGAGGGGAAGCGCATCTCGATCGGGCAGGGCGTGGCCGGCAAGGTGGCGAAGAGCCGCGAGCCGCTCCTCGTGACGGACGTCGAGCAGGCCGGCGCGCACCCGCTGCTGGGCGACGAATATCTCACCACCGGCTCGTTCATCTCCTTCCCGCTCGTGTACCACGGCCAGCTCGTGGGCGTGCTCAACCTCACGAATCGCGCGCAGCTGGGCGTGTTCGTCGAGGAGGATGTGGAGCGCGTGCGCCTGCTCGCGCTCGTGATCTCGCTCGTGGCGTCACGCGCCGCGCTGCCGGAGCGCCTCCTCGAGAGCATCGGTGTCCGCTGAGGCGTTGCGCGGCGCGCTCCGCCGGCTCGCGGCGGGCGAGTCGCTGACGTCCGAGGAAACGGCCGCCGCATTCGGCGCGGTGATGCGCGGCGAGGGGACCTCGTCCCAGGTCGCCGCGCTCCTGATGGCCCTGCGGGTGAAGGGGGAGACGGCCGCCGAGATCACGGGCGGCGCAATGGCGCTGCGCGAGGCGATGATCACGCTCCCGGCCTCGCTGCCCGAGACGCTCGTGGACACCGCCGGCACGGGCGGGGGCAAGGTGCCGACGTTCAACATCTCGACCGCCGCCGCGATCGTGGCCGCGGGCGCGGGGGCGCGCGTCGCGAAGCACGGCAACCGTTCCTTCACGACCCAGAGCGGCGGAGCGGACGTGCTCGAGGCGCTCGGCGTGCGCATCGAGCTGACCGTGGACGAGATGCGGCGCGTGCTCCAGGACGCGGGGATCGTGTTCATGTTCGCGCCGCTCATGCATCCGGCGATGCGGCACGTGGGCCCGGTGCGTCGCGAACTCGGCGTGCCGACGGTCATGAACGTGCTCGGCCCGCTGGCGAATCCCGCCGGAGCAGGGCGTCAGGTCGTCGGCGTCGCCGACCCGGGCCGGCTCGCGCTGCTCGCGGACGCATTGGCCGCGCTCGGGAGCGTCCACGCGCTCGTCGTGCACGGCGAGCCGGGCATGGACGAGGTCTCGCCTCTCGGCATCACGCACGTGCGCGAGGTGCGCCGGGGCGCGGTGCGGGAATGGATGATCGAGCCGTCGAAGTTCGGCTTGCCGGCCGGCACGGCGGAAGGTCTCGCCGGCGGCACCCCCGCGGACAACGCGCGGATCATCGAAGCTGTGTTGTCCGGTACAGAGCGCGGCGTGGCGAGGAGCGCCGTCATTTTGAATGCCGCCGCCGCGATCTACGTCGCGGATGCCGCGGCCGACATGCCCGCGGCCGCGAAGCTCGCGGCCGCCACCATCGACTCAGGCAAGGCGACCGCCGCCCTGGGTCGTTTGCGCAGCGCGAGCGCGAAGCGCTAGCGCTGCCGTCAGTACCATACGCTCAGTTGCCAGACGCGCCGTTCCAGTTCTTAGCAGCGCCTGAGCACGCCCACCACGACCCCTTGGATCGTGACGTCATTCTCGTGGACGTAGATGGGACTCATGGTCTCGTTGGCCGGCTGCAGACGGATCCGCCCGTCGCGCTCGCGGTAGAACTTCTTGACCGTCGCGGCGCTGTTGTCGATGAGGGCGATCACGGTCTCGCCGTTGTCGGCGGTCCGGCGCTCGTTGATCACGACGAAGTCGCCGTCGCGGATCTGCTCGTCGATCATGGAATTCCCGCGCACGCGCAGCACGTAGTGATTGCCCGCGCGTCCGATGAACGTTTCCGGCACGCACAGCGTCTCGCCACTCGAGATCGCCTCGATCGGCGTGCCGGCGGCGACGGAACCGAGCAGGGGCAGCTCGACCGCCCGCGGGAACACATCCGACGGCAGGATCTCGATCGCCCGGCTCTCGTTGTAGGAGCGCTTGATGTAGCCCTTCCGCTCCAGATTGCTGAGATGCTCGTGAACCGTGGCCAGCGAGTTATAGTTGAACTGACGCGCGATCTCCTCGAAACTCGGAGCGTACCCGTTCTGCTCCGTGTACGCCGAGAGGTAGTCGAGGATCTCCCGCTGCCGTTTGGTGAGCGCCATGCGTCAAGTCCCGTAGAGGTGATAGCTTAACGAGCAAGTGGTGCCCGAAGTAACGCCGAATTGGACGATAACCGAATAATTCCCGAAGTGCAAGCTCCGAATCGCACGTGGACCCCGCCCGGCGGCACGCTGGGCACGATCCTGGCCGAGGCCCGTGAACGGGTCCGGTCCCTTCCGAGTGTGCGCCGGTCCGAGCTCCGGCGCATCGCCGCCCTTCCGAGGGATGCCGGCATCCCCTCCTTCGCCGCGGCCCTCCGCGCCGGCCCCATGATCGCCGTGATCGCCGAGGTGAAGCGCCGGTCGCCGTCCAAGGGGGAGATCAACGCGGCGCTCTCGGCGAGCGCGCAGGCCGTGGCCTACGCGGCCGGGGGCGCCGCCGCGATCTCCGTCCTCACCGAGCCGCAGCATTTCGGCGGATCGCTCACCGATCTCGCCGACGCCCGCGCCGCGGTGTCCATCCCGCTCTTGCGAAAGGACTTCGTGCTGGACCGTTCGCAACTCTGGGAGGCGCGGGCGGCGGGTGCCTCGGGAGTATTGCTGATCGCGCGTGCGCTCGAGCCCGCGTTGCTCGACGAGCTCGCGGCGGAGGCGATCGCGATGGGGCTGGAGCCGCTCGTGGAGGTGCGCTCTGAGGGGGAGCTGGCGCGGGCGCTGGCCACGGAGGCGCCCGTGCTCGGCGTGAACCAGCGCGACCTGGAGACCCTGGTGGTCGATCCGGCGGTCGCGGAACGGCTTCTGCCGCTCGTGCCGCGCGCGCGCGTGGCGGTGAGCGAGAGCGGCGTACGCGACCGGGCGGGCGTCGAGCGGGCGGCGGCGAGTGGCGCGGATGCGGTGCTCGTCGGATCAGCGCTCTCGGCGGCCGCGGATCCGTCGGCGGCCGTCCGCGCCCTCACGGGAGTGCCACGAGGCGCGCCGCGGAGCGGAGACCATGGCCGCTGAGCTGAAGTTCTGCGGGCTCACGCGCGCGACCGACGCGCACGCCGCGGCGATGTGCGGCGCGCGCTATGTGGGCGTGATCTTCGCGGGCGGCCCGCGCCACTTGGAGCCGGAAGCAGCCGCGCTGGTGCTGGATGGCGCGGGCGCCGGCGTGCAGCGCGTGGGCGTGTTCCGCGACGCGGATGTGTCCGCGATCACCAGAGCCGTTCGCGCCGCGCGGCTGGATGTCGTGCAGCTGCACGGCGACCCGACGGCGCGCGAGGTGCGCAAGGTCCGCGAGGCGACCGGCGCGCGGGTGTGGGCGGTGCTCCGCGTGAGCGGCGCGGCGCCGGCCGATCGCCTGAGCGAGCTCGACGGCGAGGCCAATGCGATCGTCTTCGATACGCTGGTGCCGGGCCGGATCGGCGGCACGGGACGCTCCTTCGACTGGAGCGCCTCCGCGGACGGCGGCCGGCCGCACCGCTCGCGCCTCGTCGTGGCCGGCGGGCTGAATCCGGAGAACGTGGCGCAGGCGCTCGCGGCGCTCGCGCCGGACATCGTCGACGTCTCCTCGGGCGTGGAATCGCGGCCGGGGATCAAGGATCACGAGCGCATGCGCGTCTTCGCGGACGCGGTGCGCGGTGCGAGAGGGGACTGAATGGCCACGGAGAGTACCGACCGCTTCGGCGCCTATGGCGGCCGCTATGTGCCCGAGACCCTCGTGCCCGCGCTCGACGCGCTCGAGGCCGCGTACGCCGCGGCGCAGCGCGATCCGGCCTTCCAGCGGGAGCTCGACCGATTGCTCAAGAGCTATGTCGGTCGTCCATCTCCGCTGACCGACGCGCCGCGTTTTTCGGCGGCGGTGGGGGCGCGAGTCTTCCTCAAGCGAGAGGACTTGAACCACACCGGCGCGCACAAGATCAACAACACGGTGGGGCAAGCGTTGCTGGCGCGGCGGATGGGGAAGCGGCGGATCATCGCCGAGACGGGCGCGGGACAGCACGGCGTGGCGACGGCGACGATCTGCGCACGATTCGGATTGACGTGCGTCGTGTACATGGGAGAGGAGGACATGCGGCGCCAGGCGCTGAATGTCTTCCGGATGAAGCTGATGGGGGCGCAGGTGGTGCCGGTGACGTCGGGCACGCGCACGTTGAAGGACGCGACGAGCGAGGCGATCCGCGACTGGGTCACCAACGTGACGGACAGTCACTACATCATCGGCTCCGTGGTGGGGCCGGCGCCCTACCCGCGCATGGTGCGGGATTTCCAGTCGGTGATCGGACGGGAGGCGCGCACGCAGATGATCGAAGAGGCGGGACGGCTTCCGGCGACGGTGGTCGCATGCGTGGGCGGCGGCTCGAACGCGATGGGGATCTTCCACGCGTTCGTGGCCGACCGGGAGGTGGAGCTGGTCGGGGTCGAGGCCGCGGGCGAGGGTCTCGACAGCGGCCGGCATTCCGCTTCGCTCACGCGCGGGCGTCCCGGTGTGCTGCACGGCGCGATGAGCTACTTGCTGCAGGACGACGCCGGGCAGGTCCATCCCGCGCACTCGATCTCGGCCGGCCTCGACTATCCCGGCGTGGGCCCCGAGCATTCGCACCTCAAGGATTCCGGCCGCGCGCAGTACGTGTCCATCGGCGACGAGGACGCGCTGCGCGGCTTCGTCATGCTCAGCCAGCTCGAGGGGATCATCCCGGCGCTCGAGACGGCGCACGCGGTCGCGTGGATGGCGGCGCAGAAGGGACGCTGGGCGCCGGACGCGCCGGTGCTCCTGTGCGTGAGCGGCCGCGGCGATAAGGACGTCGCGGAAGTGAGCGCTCGCCTCGAGGCGCGCCCGTAGCCGTGCCCACGTCCACCTCGATCCCGGCCATGACGGCGGCGGATGACGGGCTGCCCGAGCCGTCGTTCCCGCCTCAGCTCGTCGAGGAATTGCTGAAGAACCTGAGCCGCGCGGTGAAGACGCTCGGCTTGTACCTCCCGAACAATCCCATCTACCAGAAGGCGATCGATACGCTGCGCGGTGCCTTCGCACCCGTGTGGCGGCGCACGCCGGAGATCGTGCTCACGATCACCGAATCGGACGTGAAGTGGGAAGGGCGCTCGGTGTACCACGATCCGGGGCGGTCGGAGAGTCTCGCGTGGCTGTTCTACAAGGACGGCATTCGCGAGCTCACGCTCACGCAGGGAGTGGAGTTCGAGGAGGTCGTCGCACTGCTCGAGATCATGCGGCGCGTGAAGAACGCGGCGCCCGAGGAGGACGATCTGCTCACGCTGCTGTGGGAGCAGGAGTTCGTCCACATGCGCTACCGCTTCGTGGACCTCTCGTTCGACAATCTCGCGCCGATCGAGGCGAGCGACAAAGCCGCGGAGGAGCGGCAGCTGCCGCTCGTGGAAGTGAAGCGCGAGATCCAGGAGGCGCCGCCCGAGCCGGAAGCGCGCAAGAAGGCGGGGCTCGTGAGCATGGAGGACCTCGACGCGACGCTCTACTTCCTGGACGAGACGGAGATCGAGTACCTGCGCACCGCGCTCGCGGACGAGTCGCATCTCGACTTGCACAAGGACGTGCTCGCGATGCTCCTCGACATCTTCGAGGTGCAGCCGGAAGAGAAGGTGCGCGACGAGGTGGTGGGGATCCTCGAGACGTTCATGCTGCACCTGCTCGCGGCCGGCTCGTACGGCGGCGTCGCGTACCTGCTGCGCGAGGCGGCGGTGGCGGCCGGCCGCGCGAAGGCCCTGCCGCCCGCGATGGCCGACCGGCTGCACCGCCTCCCGGAACGGCTGAGCGATGCCGCCGTGCTGCCGCAGCTGCTGCAATCGCTCGACGACTCCGAGGTCATCCCGCCGCAGGAAGAGCTCGACGCGCTCTTCGGCGAATTGAAGCAGGGGACGCTCGCGACGGTGCTCGCGTGGCTCAAGCAGGCGCAGAACGCGCGGCTGCGTGCCGCGCTCGAGAAGACGGCGCAGCGGCTCGCCTCGGCGAACATCGGCGAGATGCTGAAGCTCATCGGGAGCGAGGATCCGTCGGTGGCGCTCGAAGCGATCCGGCGCGCCGGCGAACTCAAGGCGCAGGCGGCGGTGTCGCCGATGGCCAAGGTGCTGCAGACCGGACTGCCCGACGTGCGGCAGGCCGCGACCGCGGCGCTGGCCGAGATCGCGTCGCCGGGCGCGATGCGCCTGCTCGAGACCGCGCTGGCCGACAGCGACCGCGACGTGCGGGTGAGCGCCGTGAAGGCGATCGCGGCGCGCGGCCATCGCGCGGCCCTGCCGAAGCTCGAAGCGGTCGTGTCGGGCAAGACGCTGAAGGAAGCCGACCTCACCGAGAAGAAGGAGTACTTCGAGGCGTACGGTGCGCTCGCGGGCCCCACGGCGATCGGACCGCTCGCCGAGCTGCTGAACGGGAAGAGCTTCTTCAAGCGCCGCGTGAGTCCCGACATCCGCGCCTGCGCGGCGTTCGCGCTCGGCCGCATCGGCACCGAGGCCGCGCTCACGGAACTCCGGCGCGCGGAGAAGGACAAGGACGTGCGCGTGCGCAGCGCCATCAACAAGGCGCTCCGCGGAGGCGTCGCATGAGCACGGCCACCACCGGCACGCATGCGGTCCCGAAGGAGACGACGGGTCCGGTCGCCGAACGCGGGAGCGACGGCTTCGTCCGCAAGGCGGGGCGCGATCTGCTGCTCTCGATCTACGGTGCGCTCCGCACGGTGAAGCTCTATCCGCCGGACAACCCGGTGGTGCAGAAGACCATGGACGAGATCGTGCGGCTCGCGCAGGATTTCCTGAAACGCGAGCACGAGCTCGAGTTGCGCGTCTCCGGCGAGTTCCTCTTCGTGAACTCGACGCGTCTCCGGCTGGACCTCGACAACTACGCGAGCTTCAACCGGATCCTCACGGTGTTCCGCGAGGCGGGCGTGGGGCTCTGCCGCATTCGCGAGGAATCCACGCCGCGCGACTGGGTGGTGTTCCTGAATCTCATCCAGTCGGCGAACGTCGGCGAGCCGGACGGGCGGTTGTACGCGCTCGCCGAGAAGATGGCCGACGCGCGCGTGATGTCGATCGAGATCGGCCCGCCGTCGGAGGTGGACGAGGCGATCCGCCAGAAGACCAAGGAGGCGGCGAAGCGCACCTACTCGCAGTCGGTGGCGGTCACCAAGGAGGTCATCAACTCGGTGCGCATGGGGAAGAGCCCGAACATCAAGAAGATCAAGCGCGTGGTGCAGGCGATCGTCGACCAGATCCTGAACGAGGAGACGTCGCTATTCGGCCTCACCACGCTGCGCGACTACGACGAGTACACGTTCACCCACAGCGTGAACGTCTGCATCTTCTCCGTCGCGCTGGGGCGGAAGCTGGGACTCTCGCAGCTGCAGCTCTACGACCTCGGCGTGGCCGCGCTCTTCCACGACATCGGGAAGTCGCGCGTCCCGCTCGAGGTGCTGAACAAGTCGGGCGCGCTCACCGAGGATGAATGGCGCATGATCTGCCATCATCCGTGGCTCGGCGTGCTGCCGCTGTTCCAGGTGCGCGGCACAGAACGATGTTCCGTACCGCGCGATGATCGTCGCGTACGAGCACCACATGAAGACCGACCTGACCGGCTACCCGAAGCCCATCCGGGAGCGGCAGATGGGCATCTTCAGCAAGATCGTGGCGGTGGCCGACTGGTTCGACGCGGCCACGTCGCGGCGCGCCTACCAGACGACGCCGATCACGCCGGCCGCCGTGCTCCAGGAGATGCGGAAGAACCCGCGCCGCGGCCTGGACCAGGTCCTGGTGAAGGCCTTCATCAACCTCGTCGGCCTCTACCCGGTGGGCACGCTGGTGGTCCTCGACACCTTCGAGCTGGCGCTCGTGCACGCCGTGAATCCGACGGCGGAAGCGATCTCGCGCCCGCTGGTGCGCATCGTCAGCGACGAGCGAGGCAACGTGCTCTTCCCGGGGCACGTCGTGGACCTGAACGCGCTGGATGCGAACAGCGGCAACTTCACGCGCACCATCATCAAGGTCGCGGACCCCGACCGGTACGGCATCAAGGTCAGTGACTACTTCGTCTGACGCGTTCGCCGCGCGGTTCGCGGCGCTGCGCGCGCAGGATCGCCGCGCCCTCGTCGTCTACCTGACCGCCGGACTCCCCGATGTCCCGCAGTCGATCGCGCTGCTCCAGGCGGTCGAGCGCGCCGGCGCCGACATCGTCGAGCTCGGCATGCCGTTCTCCGACCCGATGGCCGATGGGCCGATCATCCAGGCGAGCTCGCAGCGCGCGCTCGATCACGGGGTGACGTTCGACGGGACGCTGGACCTCATCCGGCGCGCGAAGCTCACGGTGCCGGTCGTGCTCTTCACGTATCTCAACCCGTTGCTCTCGGCCGGCGCCGTCGCGCTCGAGCGCGCGGCCAAGGCGGGCGCGCACGGCGTGCTCGTGACCGATCTGCCGGTCGGCGCCGACCCCGCGCTCGAAGCGCGCATCGCGGCGGGGCCGCTCGCGTTCATCCGTCTGGTCGCGCCCACGACGCCGGCCTCGCGCATGGCGGAGATCGCCCGTCACGGCGGCGGATTCGTGTATCTCGATCAGTCGACTCGGGGTCACCGGCGTGCAAGAGGGGATCGCGAGCGACCTCCCGGCGACGATCGCGCGGTTGCGCGGCGCCACGTCGCTGCCCGTGTGTGTGGGATTCGGGATCTCGACGCCGGCGCAGGCGGCGGAGGTCGGCCGGCTCGCCGACGGCGTGGTGGTCGGCAGCGCGCTCGTGCGCGCGGCGGGCGAGAGCCTGGACGCCGCCCTGCGTCTCGTGACGTCGATGCGCGCGGCGCTCGACGCGGCCTAGCGGCTCACTCCGAGCGGCGCAGCGCGCGCTCGAGCGCGGCACTGGGCCGCGCGTTCACCGTCTTCACGTGATCGACCAGCACGAGCCCGGGCGCGCCGCCGCGCGGCTTCCGCACGTGCTTGCGCCGTGTCCAGTCGACGGGCGTCACGGTATTGCCGCGCGCTTTGCTGTGCCACGCGGCGATCGCGGCCGCCTCGGCGAGGTCGCGGGCGGGGGGTGGATCGTCGCGCGTCCAGCGGAGCACCACGTGCGCACCGGCGACGTCGCGCGCGTGCATCGAGACGTCGTCGGGACTCGATTCGTGGAAGGTGAGCGCATCGTTGGACGCGGCGCCGCGACCGACCCAGATGTCGAGACCGCCGCTCGAGCGGTACTCGCGGAACGGGCGCGCGATGCGCGGCGCGCCGCGGCGCGCTGGTGCGGCGGGCTTCGAAGCCGGGGCCGGCGCAGGGGCGGCACGGGTCGCCGCGATGCGCGCGGGCAGCGACTCGAGCGCGCGCTCCATCGATCCGGCCTCGGCGTGGAGACGTTCGGCGGCCTGCGCCGCGCGCTCACCGGCGCGCGGCGCGACCTCGAACGGTCCCTCGGCGAGATCGATCCGGCGCGGCGCGGGAACATTGCCGAGCGACTGGAGCATTGTCGCGGCCTCACGCACGCGCGGCGCGGCGGCGGCTTGCGCGAGCTCACGCTCCATGCGCGCAATGGCGCGCGCGCGCCGGCCGTCGAGCTCCGGTGCGGCGGCGGGCTCGGCCTCCGCGTCGTCCGCGACGAAGAGCGGGCCCAGACACGGCGGCGTTTCGGCCGGCAGCGCCGCGAGAGAGGCGTAGCGCTCCGCGGCGTTCGCAGGAGCGGCGCGCAGCCACTCGATGACGGGCCCGCTCATCCAGCGGCCGCGGAGCAGCGCAGGCCGGTCGTCCTCGCGGAGTGCGCGCGCGAGGGCGGCCTCCTCCAGCAGCGGGCGCGGCTCGGAGGCGGGAGGCAGCCGCGCGCCCATGCGCGATTCGCCGCCGTCGCCGCGCAGGCGCGCGCCTCGCGCCGCGGGCACGAAACTGATCTCGAGCACGGCGTGGCGCGGCGGCGATCCGCGGAACCTCCCCGCGCGCTCGAGTGCGATCGCCAGGCGCCGGTCGTCCTCGGGGGCGGATACGCCGGCCACCGTCCACCCCGCGAGCGCGCCGTCGCGCGGAGGCGCGGCGTCCTCTGTTGCCGCGGCGGACGACGGCGCGACGGGGAAGCGGACCGGCGCG
Organism: uncultured Gemmatimonadaceae bacterium; assembly: GCA_963751275.1. GTDB lineage: Bacteria > Gemmatimonadota > Gemmatimonadetes > Gemmatimonadales > Gemmatimonadaceae > DATKOH01. The sequence goes on from CAVVTZ010000011.1 coordinate 155,239, forward strand.
GATCCCTCCACCGCTACGACGACGGCGCGCGCGTCGCGGTCGAACGTGATGGCCGCTACGCGGCGGCCGCGCCAGCGCGCATCGAGCGCGTGCGCGAGGTAGTGCACGGTCAGACTGTCCACGCGCGCTCCGGGTTTGACACGCGCGCACGATGCCGGTACGTTCCGCCGCTGTCAACGGATGCCTGACCTCGTCTATATCGCGCTCGGCTCGAACGTCGGTGACCGCGCGGCTCACCTCGCGGCAGCGCGCGCCGCGCTCGAGGCGCTACCGCAGAGCCGTGTCATCAGCGCATCTTCCGTGGAGGAGACCGAGCCGCTTGGCACGGTCCCCCAGGGGCCCTACCTCAACCAGATGGTCGCCGTGGAGACGTCGCTCTCGCCGCGCGTGTTGCTGGACGCGCTGCTCACGATCGAACGCGCGGAGGGGCGCGTGCGCACGGAGCGCTGGGGAGCGCGCACGCTCGATCTCGACATCGTGCGGTTCGGATCGCGGCGCGTGGATGAGCCCGGGCTGACCGTGCCGCATCCGGAGCTGCCGAACCGCCCGTTCTGGCTGCGCGAACTCGCCGAATTGGGAGCGGAGGCGTGAAGCGCCGGCCGGCGAAGCGCGCCGCGGCGCCGCGCGACGCGGCCGTGCGCGCCGTGACCGTGCGCGATTTCCTCGCGTGCAAGAAGAGCGGCGACAAGCTCGTGCTCGTCACCGCGTACGACGCGCTGTTCGGCCGGCTGGTGGATGAGGCCGGCGTGGACGGCGTCCTCGTGGGCGACTCCGTGGGCAACGTGGTGGCGGGGCTCGACTCGACGCTGCCCGTGACGCTCGACCAGATGATCTATCACGCGCGCGCGGCGCGCCGCGGCGTGCAGCGCGCCATGCTCATCGTGGACATGCCGTTCCTCACGTACCAGGTCACGCCCGAGGAGGCCCTGCGGAATTGCGGCCGCGTGATGCAGGAGACCGGGGCGCAGGCCGTGAAGCTCGAAGGCGCGGGGGATGTCGTCGCGCGCGCGGTGCGCGCCGTCACCAACGCCGGCGTTCCGGTGATGGGCCATCTCGGCTTCACGCCCCAGTCGGTGCATGCGATGGGCGGCTTCCGCGTGCAGGGGCGCGAGAAGGACGCGATCGCGCGGCTCGTGGAGGAGGCGCGGCGCCTCGAGGACGCCGGCGCGTTCGCGATCGTGCTCGAGCTGCTCCCGCCGACGTCGCGGCCGCCGTCACCGCCGCCGTCGCGGTGCCGACGATCGGTATTGGCGCCGGCCCCGCATGCGATGGCCAGGTGCTCGTCATCACCGATCTGCTGGGCCTCAACGACCGCTTCAGCCCGAAGTTCCTGAAGCGGTACGCGCACCTCGCGGAGGACGTGCGGGACGCGGTGGGCCGGTTCCGCGACGACGTGCGCCGTGGGCGGTATCCCGATGCCGATCACAGTTTCTAGCGGCGCACCGGCCGCGACGCGCGTGGTCACGCGCGCGAGCGAACTGCGCGCGGCGGTCGCGGAACAGCGCCGGCGCGGCGTATCGGTCGGGCTCGTTCCCACCATGGGATTCCTTCACGAGGGGCACCTGCGCCTCGTGGATGCAGCGCGGGAGCGCGCGGGCTTCGTCGTGATGTCGATCTTCGTGAACCCGCTGCAGTTCGGCCCGCACGAGGACTTCGCGCGCTATCCCCGCGACCTCGAGGGCGATGTGCGCAAGGCGGACGCCCGCGGCGTGGACCTCGTCTTCGCGCCGCGCGCGGAAGACATGTACGCCGGCGACCGCGTCGTGTCGGTCACGCCGCACGCGCTCGCCGACCGCTGGGAGGGCGCGGTCCGTCCCGGCCATTTCGGCGGCATGCTCACGGTGGTGGCGAAGCTGTTCAATCTCGTGCAGCCCCAGGCCGCGATCTTCGGACAGAAGGACATCCAGCAGGCGACGCTCGTGCGGGCGATGGTGCGCGATCTCGATTTCCCGATCGAGATCCACGTGGCCAGCACGGTGCGCGAGGATGACGGTCTCGCGATGTCGAGCCGCAACGGCTACCTGTCGGGCGACGACCGCCGCCGCGCGCTCGTGCTGTCGCGCGCCTTGCGCGCGATCGCCGAGTCGGCCGAGGCCGGCGAGCGCGACGCGGCCGCGCTGGAGACGCTCGGCTACGATGTGCTCGCCGAGGAGCCGGGGGTGAACGTCGACTACCTTGCGCTCGTGGACGGCGAACGGCTGGAGCCGGTCGCGATCGCCGATCCGGGCACGATCGTCATGGTGGCGGCGCGCGTCGGGCCGACACGGCTCATCGACAACATCATCCTCGGCGCGCCGTGACCTGGAATGCCGTGGTCGCCGCGCTGGATGACGGCGACACGTTCAAGTCGAGCGTGAGCCTCTATCTGCACCCGCTCGCGGGGCGGCCGGTGCTTTGGCACGCGCTGCTCGCGCTCGCGGACATGGAGGAGCCGCCCGCGTCCGTGCGCGTGCTGCACCGCGCGGCGAGCCCGCTGCTCGTGCCCGACTCGTTCCCGGTGCCGCTGCGGCTGGAGCCGGTGAACGCCGGCGAGGAGCTGATCGCGATGCGCGCGGCGGTGACACCGGCGGGATTGACGATGCTCGTGGATGGCGCGGCGCCGCTCATCTCGCCGGCGACGATCGCGCGGCTGCTGCGCGCGGCCGACCGCGGCATGGTCGCGCTCCGTGCGCCGGGCGAGGACATGGCCTGCGCGGCCGTGGCGGGGGAGGGGCCGGCGCTCGCGAGTGCGGAGGATCCCCGGCGCCCGAACGGTGCGGTGTCGATCGCCGCGACGGCGCCCGAGGAAGCGCTGCTCCTCACCGACCGCCACGCGTTGGCGGTGGCGGCGATGGCGATCCATGACCGGCTGATCCGCCGCCACGAGGCCGCGGGCGTCAGCTTCGTGCTGCCGGCCACGACCTGGGTGGATGCCGACGTGACGATCGGCGCCGACACCGTGATCTATCCGGGCGCGGTGATCGAGGGACACACGGCGATCGGCAGCGAGTGCGTGATCGGTCCGTATTCGCGCCTCGCCGACGCGATGCTCGGCCGCGGCGTGGAACTCAAGGGATGGAACTATGTCGCGCGGACGAGCGTGCGGAATCACGCGGTGCTGGAGCCTTATGTCCGCCGCGGCTTCGATTGACCTGCCGCCGTGGGCGGTGGCGGGCGAGAAGCGGCGCGCGCACATTGCCCGCGTCACGGCGCTGCTCGACCACTGGGCGCGCGCGCTGAAGCTCGATGAGCCCGCGCGCGCGGCGTGGCGCGACGCGGGACGATTCCACGATGCGCTGCGCGACGCGCCGGAACGGACGCTGCGCCTGCTCACCGGCGACCACATCACCGCCGCGCCGCTGCTGCACGGGCCGGCGGCCGCGGTGAAGCTCCAGACGGAGGGCGAGGAGCGCGCCGATGTGCTCGAGGCGATCCGCTGGCACACCGTGGGAAGCAAGGACTGGGCGCCCACCGGCCGCGCGCTCTTCATGGCGGACTTCCTCGAGCCCGGCCGCAAGTTCGACCGCGAGATCCGCGCCGAGCTCGCCGCCGATGTGCCGCATGATTTCGAAGGCACCTTCCGGCGCGTGGTGCAGAACCGCATCGCCTGGACGCTGCGCGAAGGGCGTCCGCTGGACGCGGAGACGTCGCGCCTGTGGGATTCGGTGAAGTGAGGAAGCGCCGCGCCCTCGTGGGCGCTCTCGTGCTGCTCCTCGCGCTCGCGGTGGTCTACCGGAAGATCGGCGTGCCGAGGTTCGACCGGCCGTCTCCCGCGTCGCAGCCGACGATGGCCGCGCCGGCCGGCACCCGCATGCGGGTGGAGGTGTTGAACGCCTCCACCGTGCGCGGTCTCGCGCGCCGCGCCACGCTCCACCTGCGCGATGAAGGATTCGACGTCGTGCAGAGCGGCACCACGAACGAGCGCCGCGACAGCACGCTCATCCTGGACCGTACGAATCATCCCGACTGGGCCGCGCGTGCCGCGCGCGCGATGGGCGGCGCGAGGGTCGAGTCGCGCCCCGACACGCTACGCGACGTGGACCTGACCGTCCTGATCGGCGCCACCTGGCGCCCGCCGGCCGAGCCGTTCTACCCGTAGCTGCCCGCAGGCGGCGGAGATGTCCGTGCCGCGGCTCTTCCGGATCGCCATCTCGACCTCCGCCTTCTTCAGCTCCTTCGTGAACGCGCGCACCCGTTCGGGCGTCGACGGCTTGAAGTCCTGCGCGCCCCCCGGATGCAGCGGGATCAGGTTCACGAACGCTTTGCACTCCTTGGCGAGCCGCGCGAGGTTCATCGCGTGCTCCGGCGCGTCGTTCACGCCGCCGAGCAGCACGTACTCGAAGGTCACGCGGCGGTCGAACGCCTTCGCGGCGGCGATCACGTCGGCCAGCGGGTACTTCACGTTCACGGGCATCAGCTGCCGGCGGAGATCATCGCTCGGCGCGTGGATCGAGATCGCGAGCCGGAACTGCTCCGGGCGCTGTCCGAGCGCGACGATCCCGGGGAGCACGCCCACGGTGGAGACCGTGATGTGCCGCGCGCCGATGCCGAGCGCGTCGGGGCGGTTGAGCAGCGAGAGCGCGACCGATACGCGCGGCCAGTTCATGAGCGGCTCGCCCATCCCCATGAACACGACGTTCGTCACTTTCAGCGGCGTCTCGAGGAGACCCATCTCGCGCACCTGACCGGCGATCTCCCACGCCGCGAGATTGCGCTGGAAACCCATCTTGCCCGTGGCGCAGAAGGCGCACTGCAGGGCGCATCCCGCCTGCGAGGAGATGCAGAGCGTCAGCCGCGAATCCTCGGGGATCGCCACCGTCTCGATCTGCTGGCCGTCGGGCAGCGCGAAGAGGAATTTCTGCGTGCCGTCGGACGAGACCTGGTGCGCGGCGATCGTGAGCCGTGGCATGATGAAGTGCTCGTCGAGCTTCTTGCGGAAGGCGGCGGGCAGTTCCGTCATCGACGCGAAATCCGGCGCCGGATTCTTCCAGAGGCGGCGCGCGACCTGCCCGCCGCGGTAGGCGGGCTCGCCCTGCGCCACGGCGAATTCCCGGAGCTGCCCTTCGGCGACGTCGGGGAGGAGATCGAGAAGATTCGGTTTGTCGGTCACCCGGGCAATCTAGCGGGTCGGGCGGCGCGGCGCCGGGAGGTGGCAAGTGACCGCGCCACTTGGCTTTGGCGGGCCCCGCCTCGCGCGCCTTGAAAAGCCGCTCGGCTACCGTGCACCCCCGCCGGAAGTTAACTTTATCGTTTGCCGTCTGAGACCCTGGAGACTCCTTGTTGCTCTCGGAACTGCTGTCGGCGGACCGGGTGAAAGTGCCGCTCGCCAGTCGCACGAAGAACGATGTCTTGAAGGAATTGGTCGACCTCGTTGCCAACGGAAGCCACGCCCACGACGCCGCGCCCATTCTCGCGGCGGTGCGCGAGCGCGAGCTGGTGCTGAGCACCGGGATCGGCGCGGGCATCGCCATCCCGCACGGCAAGACGCCGCACGTCGACCAATTGATGGTCGCCGCCGGCGTCGCGCACGACGGGATCGACTTCGACGCGCTCGACGGCAAGCCGGTGCGGCTCTTCTTCCTGCTCGTCGGGCCCGAGAGCGCGGCCGGTGCGCACGTGAAGGTCCTGAGCCGCATCTCGCGGCTGCTGCGGCGCGATCCGCTGCGCCGCGATCTGATGACCGCGCCCACCGCCGCGGCGTTCCTGGACATCGTCCGTTCGTCGGAGGCCGCGTGATCGAACGCCGGTGGCTGCCGCCGCTCGTGTGGGCCGGATGCATCCTGATCGCCACGTCCATTCCAGGCGCGCACATCCCGCGCGTGGACGTGCCGAACCTCGACAAGGTCGTGCACTTCACGTTCTACGGGGTGTTCGCGTGGCTGCTGCTGCCGGCAATGTCGGGCACGCGCGCGCGGCGCGTGGCGATGGTGCTCGCGTTCATCGCGGTGTTCGCGGCGCTCGACGAGTTCCACCAGAAATTCATTCCAGGGCGCACCATGGACTTCGAGGATTGGGTGGCGGACATGTCGGGCGCGGTGACGGCCGTGCTGGTCGCGATCGCGGCGCGCCGCCGCGCGGTGGCGTCATGAGCGGCGGCGCTCCGTTCCGCACGGTGCACCGGACGCACCTGTGCGGCGCGCTCACGGCGGCCGATGCCGGCGCACGCGTGCAGCTCGGCGGCTGGGTGCAGCGCCAGCGGCCGATGGGCGGCATCGTCTTCCTCGACCTGCGCGATCGCAGCGGGCTCGTCCAGGTCTCGTTCGATCCGTCGTTCGTGGACGCGGAGACGATCCGCGCCGCCGGGTCGGTGGGGCGTGAGAGCGTGGTGCTCATCGAGGGCGAGGTGGTCGCGCGCCCGCCGGCGATGCGGAACGCCGAGATGGCTACGGGCGACGTGGAAGTGAAGGCCTCGTCGCTGCGCGTCGTCGGGCCGGCGGACACGCCGGCGATCCCCGTGTCGCTCGGCAAGGGCGAGACGCTGCCGGCCGAAGAGCTGCGCCTGCGGTATCGCGTGCTCGATCTGCGGCGCCCCGAGATGCAGCGGCAGCTCATCCTGCGGCACCGGCTGATGCAGGTGACGCGCCAGTACCTGAGCGAGCTCGGCTTCCTCGAGATCGAGACGCCGATCCTCACGAAGCCGACGCCGGAGGGCGCGCGCGACTACCTCGTGCCCAGCCGCGTGCATCCGGGCGAGTTCTACGCGCTGCCGCAGTCGCCGCAGCTGTACAAGCAGATGCTCATGGTCGCCGGCTACGACCGCTACTTCCAGATCGCGCGCTGCTTCCGCGACGAGGACCTGCGCGCCGACCGGCAGCCGGAGTTCACGCAGATCGACATCGAGATGTCGTTCGTCGGCCCCGAAGATGTGTACGCATTCACGGAGGGCATGGTCGCGGCGCTGTGGGCGGAAGGCGGCGCGCCGGTGAGCCCGCCCTTCGAGCGGATGCGCTACGCCGATGCGATGGAGCGTTACGGCTCCGATCGCCCCGACCTGCGCTACGGCCTCGAGCTGTACGATGCGAGCGCGCTCTTCCGCGCGACGGACTTCTCGATCGCGCGGACGGTGCTCGACGCGGGCGGCCGCATCCGCGGCTTCTCGATCCCCGGTGGCGGCGCGCTGTCGCGCAAACAGGTGGATGAGCTCGAGGCGGTGGCGAAGAGCGCGGGCGCGAGCGGATTGCTGCGCGTGAAGCGCGAGGCCGGCGCGCTCACGGGGCCGGCGGCGAAGTTCCTTGGCGCCGGCGCCGCCGAGGCGCTCTCATTGAACGACGGCGACCTCGCACTGCTCGTCGCGGGGCCGGAGCACGTGACGAACCCGGCGCTCGATCGCGTGCGCCAGGAAGCGGCGCGCGTCATGCGGATCGTGCCCGAGGGAGCACGGCGCTTCGTGTGGATCACGGATTTCCCGGCGTTCGCGAAGGATCCGGCGACGGGCGCGCTCGGGGCGGTGCATCATCCGTTCACGTCGCCGAACCCGGAAGACCTGCCGCTCCTCGACACGGCGCCGGAAAAGGCGCGCGCGCTCGCGTACGATCTCGTGCTGAACGGCACCGAGCTCGGCGGCGGCAGCATCCGCATCGCCGATCCGGCCCTGCAGAACCGCGTGTTCACGCTGCTCGGCATCGACGACGAAACGGCGCAGCGGCGGTTCGGCTTCCTGCTCGAGGGGCTGCGCTCGGGGGCGCCGCCGCACGGCGGGATCGCGTTCGGTTTCGACCGCATCGCGATGATGCTGTCGGGTGCGACGTCGCTGCGCGAGGTGATCGCCTTCCCGAAGACCACCGCCGCGCGCGCCCTGTTCGAGGGATCGCCGGGTCCCGTGCCGGCGGAGGAGCTGCGCGACCTGCATCTGCGCATCGAGGACGGTCCGGCGTGAGCGACGAGATCGTCACGCAGCGCGTCAGCGCCGAAGGCGCGGACATGCTCACGCTCGCGGGTGTCAACGACTCCAATCTCGTGGAGCTCGCGCGCCTCTGCAGCGTGAAGGTCGCGCTGCGCGGTGACACGCTCTCGATCAGCGGCCCGGCGGAGATGGTGGAGCGCGCGATGCCGGTGGCCGTGAAGATGGTCGAGACATCGCGGCAACAGCTGCCGCTCACGCCGGACGACGTCCTGCGCCTCACGCTCGAGGGACCGGACGCCGGCAACGGGAACGGCGGGCAGCCGGGCGAGCGGCGCATCGTGCTGCCCGGCCTGCGGCGCGTCATCCAGCCGAAGTCGCCGGGGCAGGCCGAGTATCTGCAACAGATCGCCGACAACGACATCGTGATCGGCATCGGACCGGCGGGCACCGGAAAGACCTACCTCGCCGTCGCGATGGCGGTGGATGCGCTCTCGCGGAAGCGCGTGCGCCGCATCGTGCTCGCGCGCCCCGCGGTGGAAGCCGGCGAGAACCTGGGCTTCCTCCCCGGCGATCTGCAGGCGAAGGTGGATCCGTACCTGCGCCCGCTCTACGACGCGCTGGATGACATGATGCCCGTGGAGCGCGTGCAGAAGCTCCTCGAGACGCGCACGATCGAGATCGCGCCGCTCGCGTACATGCGCGGGCGCACGCTCGCCGATGCGTTCGTCATCCTCGACGAGGCGCAGAACGCCACGAGCGCGCAGATGAAGATGTTCCTCACGCGCCTCGGCGTGAACTCGAAGGCGGTGATCACCGGTGACACGACGCAGATCGACCTGCCGTCCACCGAGCGATCGGGATTGCTCGAGGTGGAGCGCGTGCTGAAGGGGATCGACGGGATCGGCTTCCACTATTTCACCGAGGCCGACGTGATCCGCCACCGGCTGGTGCGCGAGATCGTGAAGGCGTACGCGCGCGACGGCGGCGCGGCGTAGCCGATGGCGACCCGGGTCGGCCCCGAACGGGGGAATGGCGGCGGCTCCGCGCCCGCGCCGGCGACGCGCGCGTCCCGCGTCGCGTTCCATGCGAAGCGCATTGGGTTGCTCCTGGGCCTCGCGGTCGGGACCTATCTGCTCTTCCCGGTGGGCGCCGCTGTCGACTCGCCGATCTTCGAGGTCGGCTCGGTCGCCACGCGCGACGTGATCGCGCCGTTCGCGTTCGCGGTGCCGAAGCCGCCCGCGGATCTGGCGAAGGAGCGCGACGACGCGGCGCGCACGGTGAGCGTGATCCTCGCGTACGACCCGACGGCGCTCGACAGCGCCGATCGCGCGCTCGAGCAGTTCATGGATTCCCTGAACGCCGCGGCCGTGAAGGCGCCGGGCAGCGCCGAGGCGATCCAGCAGGCGGCGGCACGATCCGGCTCGCCGCTCACGCTGGCCGAGGCGCAATACCTCGCGTCCGCCGCGCGCCGGCGCGCGATGCGGGACGCGGCCCGGCGCGTGCTCGACCGTGAACTGCCGGCGGGCGTGGCGGGCGCGGGATCGCTCGCCGGCGTGCACGGTGAGGTGGTCGTGCACCGCGCCGATGCCGAACGGTCGATGATCGCCGACAGCGTCGCGACGTTCGGCACGCTCCTCGCCCGCGCGCGCAAGGACCGCCCGGAGTCCGACTCACCGGCGGGGGACAGCGCCTACGTGAAGATCCTCGCGGCAGCGTTCCAGCCGTCGCTCGTACTGGATCGCGCCGCGACCGAGCAGCGGCGCGCGGACGTGCGCGCGTCGATCTCGCCGTACCTGATGCAGGTGCGCGAGCAGGAGAAGATCATCGGCGCGCACGAAGTGGTCGGCCGCGCGGAGTACGACAAGATGCGCGCGCTGCACGACGCCACGCAGGGACGGCAGCGCGGCGAGGCGGCGCTGTCGCGGTTCCTGGGCGCGATCCTCTACAACGCGCTCGTGCTCGCGATCTTCTGGGTCGCGATCGTGCTCTTCCGGCCGGCGCTGTACGACTCGGTGCGCTCGCTGGCGCTGTTCGCCGCGGTCTTCCTGATCGTGATCGGCGCGTCCGCGGCAGCGGCGCATTGGGCGCCGGGGCGCCCCGAGCTGGTGCCGGTGGCGTTCGCCGCGGTGATCTTCTGCATCGTCTTCGATCCGCGGATCAGTTTGATCGCGGCGATGACCCTCGCGGTGCTCGTGGGCGGCCAGGGCGCGTATCGCGGCACCAACGCGCTCTTCATGAACCTCATTGGCGGATCGGCGGCCGCCCTGAGCGCGCGCGTCATGCTGCGCCGGACGCAGACCTATCAGTACGTGATCACGATCGCCCTCGCGTATCTCGCGGCGGCGCTCGCGATCGGCCTCGCGCTCGGCTGGAGCGCGGCGGACATTGGGCGGAGCGGCCTGTTCGGCGTGCTCAACGCCGTCGTCTCCGTGGTGTTCGCGGTGTTCCTCATCCCGCTCGCCGAGCGGATGACCGGTGTGACGTCGCATTTCACGCTCATCGAATACTCCGACCTGAACCGCCCGCTGCTCAAGCGGCTGAGCGTCGAAGCGCCGGGCACCTACGCGCACACAATGGCGATGGCGAATCTGGTCGAGGCGGCGTGCAATGCGATCGGCGCGAACGGCCTGCTGGGCCGCGTGGGCACGTACTATCACGACATTGGCAAGCTGAAGAAGCCGCAGTACTTCGTAGAGAACCAGGCGGGCGGCCGGAATCCGCACGACAAGCTGAAGCCGGGCACCAGCGTGCAGATCATCAAGGGGCACATCCGCGAAGGGCTCGAGCTCGCGGCGGAACACAAGCTGCCCGCGGCGATCACGTCGTTCATTCCCGAGCACCATGGCACCGCGCCGATCACGTATTTCTACGAGAAGGCGAAGGAGCGTGACGGTGCGAACGGCCTGAGCGCGGCCGAGTTCCAATATCCGGGGCCGACGCCGCAGTCGGCGGAGACGGCGATCGCGATGCTCGCGGATGGCGTCGAGGCATTGGTCCGCGTGCTGAGCGATCCGACGCCGGCGCGCATCCGCGATGTGGTGGATCACATCGTGCGCCAACGGATCGACCAGGGACAGATGCGCGACGCGCCGCTCACGCTGCGCCAGATCTCCGTGATCAAGGACCAGTTCGTGCGCGTGCTCGTCGGGATGCACCACGCGCGCATTGAGTACCCGGCGTCGGCGGGCGGTGTGTCGGCGGAATTCACCGCGACGTGACGCTCGTGGTGGAGGTCACGAACGATGGCGGGCGCATCCCGCTCACCCGCGCCGATGCGCGGGCGCTCGCCGAACGTGTGCTGCGGGCGGAGGGCGTGCGCGATGCGATGCTCTCGCTGGCGTTCATTCCGCGGCGCGAGATCAGCGCGATCAACCGGAAGCACCTCCACCGCGCCGGCGCCACCGATGTGATCGCGTTCGGCTTCGCGCCCGCGGGCGCGCGCGGGCCGGTGATCGGCGATGTGTACGTGTCGCCGGAGGTCGCGCGCGCCAACGCGCGGGAGCTCGGCGTGCCGGTGCGCGAGGAGCTGATGCGCCTCGTGGTGCACGGAGCGCTGCACATCCTGGGGCACGATCATCCGGAGGGCGCGGATCGCGTGGCGTCGCCGATGTGGCGGCGCCAGGAATCGCTGCTCGCCCGGTTCGGCCGGAGGACGCGATGACGTTCCTCGCCGCGTTGATCGCGGTGCTGTCGGCCCTGGTCGCGGCGTGCTGCGCGGCGGCGGACGGGGCGCTCCTCGCGGCCGGCGGCGCGGCGGCGAGCCTCGCGGGCTCGGGCGAGGGGAGCACGCTCCCGCACGGCGATGCGCGTGACCGCACCCACCGCGCGCTCTCGATCGTGCGCGTCATCATGCACCTGGTCACGGGCATCGCCGGCGCGCTCGCGCTCGGGCTCGGCGACGGCAGCCGCGTGCTGGCGCCGCTGCTCGCGCTCGTGCTCGCGCTGGTGATCGTGTATGTCTCGGAATCGGCGCCGCGCGCGTACGGCGAGCGCTCGGCCGCGGCGACCCTCGAGCGGATGGGCAGGTTCGTGCGCGTCATCGAGCAGGCGGCGGCGCCGTTCAGCCTCGCCGGCGCGTGGCTCGACGGCCGCCTGATCAAGCTGCTGCCGGTCGCGAAGGCGGACCGCGGCGCGGTGGATCCGGGAACCGAGCCCTTCCGAATGGTGTTCGCGACGCAGACCGCGCTGCCCACGGTGCAGCGCGACATCCTGCGGCGGTACTCGTCGCTCGCCGACACCGAAGTGCAGGAAGTCATGGTGCCGCGCGTGGACATCGTCGGCATTGAGCGGCACACGCCGTGGTCCGAGGTGGTGGACCGCGTGCGGAGCTCACAGCACGCGCGGCTGCCCGTGTACGACGAGACGCTCGACCAGATCACCGGCATCCTCTTCGCGAAGGACATCCTGCTGCCCGTGATCGATGGCGCCGAGCCGGCGGAGGGATGGGAGACCAGGGCGCGGCCCGCCGCGTTGATCCCCGAGGGGAAGTCGGCGGAGGCGCAGCTGCGCGACTTCAAGTCGTCGCACAACCACCTGGCCATCGTCGTCGACGAGTACGGCGGCACCGCCGGTCTCATCAGCATTCGAGGACATCCTCGAGGAGATCGTCGGCGACATCCGCGATGAGAACGATCGAGACGAAGCGCCGATCCGCGTGCAGGACGATTCGCGGTTCTGGGTGTCCGGCAAGGTCACGCTCGACGAGCTCTCCGAGGCGCTCGGCCACCAGTTCACGGCCGAGGATGTCTCCACGGTCGGCGGTCTGGTCTTCCTCCAGTTCGGCAAGGTGCCGAAGCCGGGCGACAGCACGACGATCGACGGTTTCGAGTTCACCGTGGAGCGCGTGGTGCGACGGCGCGTGGACCGCGTGTTCATCGAGCGCCCGGCGAGCGAGGAGGAGGAGAGCGAAGCATGAGTCTCCACTGGCCGTTCGTGTTCGGTGCGGTGCTCGTCGTGGCGTTCCTCAGCGCGGCCGCGATGACGCTGCGCGCGATGACGCGGATCTGGGTGCGGCACTGGGTGGAGGCGCAGCTCGCGCCGGGCGCCGGCGGCGGCGCGCGCGCCGGCGGGTATCTCGCGCAATCGCATCACCTGCTCGCGGTCGCGACGGCGGCGGTGGCGTTCGTGATCGCGCTCACCGGCGCGCTGCTCGGCACGCAGGCGGAAACCGTGGACGCGCGGTTCATCCTGCGGGCCGCGCTCGTCGCGGCCGCATTCCTGGTGCTCGGCCAGGCGCTCCCGCGCGCGATCGCGCGCCACTGGGCGCCGCGCCTCGCGTCGCCGCTGCTCCCGATCCTGCGTCTGGCCGCGTGGTCGCTCGCGCCGGTCATGTGGCTGTCGCGCGCGGCGAGCCGGCGCGGCCAGCGGAACGGCGCGGCGCCGGGCGACCAGCGCGACGAGATCGAGGGGCTGCTGCGCGAGGGGGACATTGAAGGGTTCAGCGAGCGGAAGGAGCTCGCGTTCATCTCCGAGGTCGTGGAGTTCGGCGAGAAGCAGGTGAGCGAGGTGATGACGCCGCGCACGGCGATCACGGCCGTCGATCGCGATCTGCCCGCCGAGGCGATGGCGCGCGCGGTCGCGGAATCGGGCTTCAGCCGCGTGCCCGTGTACCGCGGGTCGCCCGATGAGATCATCGGGATCGTGCATGTGTACGACGTGCTCGCCACCGCCGGCGAGGTCTGGCCGGAGCTCCGCCCGGTGGCGCACGTCCCGTCGGGGAAGCGTTGCAGCGAACTGCTCTTCGAGATGCTCGCGGGGCAGCAGCATCTGGCGGTGGTGCTCGATGAACACGGCGGCACGGTGGGCGTCGTGACGCTCGAGGATCTGCTCGAGGAGCTGGTGGGCGACATTCGCGACGAGCACGATGCGGCGCCGGCATCGATGGCGGCCGGAGCCTCGCCGGTGGTGATCGACGCCTCGACGCCGGTGTTCGACGTGGCGGCGCGCTTCGACGCGCCGATCGTGCCGGAACCGCACGAGCGCGCCGAGTCGATCGGGGGGCTGCTCGCGCGGCGGCTCAAACGGATCCCGGTGGTGGGCGAGCGTGTGCGGCTCGCGGGTCTCGAGATCACCGTGGTCGAGGCCGGGCCGTCGCGCGTCGTGCGCTTGCTGGTGCAGCGCGCCGGCGCGGGCAACGCGATCGACCTGGACGCGCCGAAGTGAGCGCCAAGGCGCCGGCGGCGATGGCCGCCCTGCTCGCGGACTTCGGCGCCCGCAGGCCGGCGGCGCTCGCGCGCGCGGTGTCCATCGTGGAGAATCACCGCGCAGGGAGCGATGCGCTGCTCGGTGCGCTCCACGCGAAGGTCGGCCGCGCGCGCCGAATCGGCATCACGGGGCCGCCGGGCGCGGGCAAGAGCACGCTCGTTGTGCGCCTCGCCGCGCTCTGGCGCCAGCAGGGGCTCACCGTGGGCATCATCGCGGTGGATCCCACGTCGCCCTTCACCGGCGGCGCACTACTCGGCGACCGGATCCGCATGGAGGAAGTCGCGCTCGATCCCGGCATCTTCATCCGGTCGATGGCCACGCGCGGCGCCCTCGGCGGGCTCGCCGCCACGTCGCGTGAGACGGCGGATGTCCTCGACGCGTACGGGTTCGACCGGATCATCCTCGAGACCGTGGGCGTCGGCCAGAGCGAGCTCGATATCGCGCGCACGGCCGATTCGAGCGTCGTGGTGCTGGTGCCCGAGTCCGGTGATGCCATCCAGACGATGAAGGCTGGCCTCATGGAGATCGCGGACCTCTTCGTCGTGAACAAGGCGGATCGGCCGGGCGCCGATCGGCTGCGCAACGAGGTGGAGCTGATGCTCGGGCTGCGGCTCGGTCAGATCTTCAAGGACGTGCCCGCGCATCACGGCGTGCAGATGAAAAGCAAGAATCCCGCCTATGCGGCGCGCAAAGCGGCGCACGTCGACGACGACGCGCGCTGGACGCCGCCGGTGCTCGCGACCGTGGCCGCGAAGGGCGAGGGCGTGGCCGAGCTCTCCGCCGCACTCGACCGCCATTTCGACTATCTTCAGCGGAGCGGCGGGTTGCGCGACCGCCGCCGCCAGCGTCTGCGGGAACGGGTGGTGGATGCGGCCGAGCGCCAATTGCGCGCCCGGCTGTGGGACGACGGAGCCGTGAACGCGTGGCTGGAGTCACAACTCGACGCGCTCGAGGCCGGTAGTCTCACGCCGTTCGCGGCGGCGGAAGCGCTGCTCGCACGCGGCGCACAGCGGTTGGCCGGTGAAGGAACGCCAAGGAGCCCGACATGACGACGATCCGTGAGCCGTTGAATCCGGGAACCGGGAGCGACGCCGAGATCGCGCGCCTGCGCGCCGAGCTCGCCGAATGGCGCGCGCGCTTCGAGAAGGGCGAATTGCGCGAGATCGCGTTCACGAACTCCTCGGGGCCGGTCGATCCGCTCTTCACGGCGGCCGACGAGCACGCGAGCGATGTGACCGCGCTGGGCGTGCCGGGCACCTATCCGTACACGCGCGGGATCCACCCGACCGGATATCGCGGCAAGCTCTGGACCATGCGCCAGTTCGCCGGCTTCGGCAGCGCGGCGGACACCAACGCGCGCTACAAGTTCCTGCTCGAGCAGGGACAGACCGGCCTCTCGGTGGCGTTCGACTTCCCGACGCTCATGGGCTACGACTCCGACCACCCGCGGTCCGAGGGCGAGGTCGGCAAGTGCGGCGTCGCGATCTCGAGCCTCGCCGACATGGAGACGCTGTTCGACGGCATCCCGCTCGATCAGGTCTCGACGTCGATGACGATCAACGGACCCGCGATCATCCTCTTCTGCTTCTACGTCGCGGCCGCCGAGAAGCAGGGGATCGATTCGCGCAAGCTGCGCGGCACGATCCAGAACGACATCCTGAAGGAGTACATGGCGCAGCACGCCTGGGTGTACCCGATCGAGCCGGCGCTGCGCCTGATCGTCGACGTGCTTCGAGTGGAGCGCGACGCACGCGCCGCAGTGGAACACGATCTCGATCTCCGGCTACCATATCCGCGAGGCCGGCGCCACGGCGGCGCAGGAGCTCGCGTTCACGCTCGCCGACGGCTTCACGTACGTCGAGCGCGGCATCGCGCGCGGCCTGCAAGGTCGACGACTTCGCGCCGCGGCTTTCGTTCTTCTGGGACATCCACAACGATTTCTTCGAGGAGATCGCCAAGCTCCGCGCGGCGCGCCGCATCTGGGCGCGGCACATGAAGGATCGCTACGCGGCGCAAGGATCCACGCTCCTGGATGATGCGCTTCCACTCGCAGACGGCGGGCGTGACGCTGACGGCGCAGCAGCCCATGAACAACATCGTGCGCGTCGCCTACCAGGCGCTGGCCTCGGTGCTCGGCGGCACGCAGTCGCTGCACACGAACTCGATGGACGAGACGCTCGCGCTCCCGACCGAGCACTCCGTGCAGGTGGCGTTGCGCACGCAGCAGGTGCTCGCCTACGAGACGGGCGTGCCGAACGTGATCGATCCGCTCGGCGGCTCGTACTACGTGGAGGCGCTCACCGATACGCTCGAGCAACAGGCGGAGGCGCTGTTCGAGGAGATCGAGCGGCAGGGCGGGGTGGTGCGCGCGCTCGAGATCGGCTGGCTGCAGCGCAAGATCGCCGAGAGCGCCGCGCGGCAGCAGTGGGAAGTGGAGCAGCGCCGCCGCGTGATCGTGGGCGTCAACGAGTTCGTGACCGAGGAGGACGCGCTCACGATCCCCCTGCTGAAGATCGGCGAGGCCACCGAGCGGGAGCAGCGCGCGCGCATGGCGAAGATGCGCGCCACGCGCGACAACGATCTCTGCGCGCGCCGCATCGCCGCGCTCCGCGACGCGGCGAAGACGAAGGCGAACCTCGTTCCCTTCATCCTCGACTGCGCCCGCGCGTATTGCACGCTCTACGAGATCCGGGCCGCGATGGAGGACGTCTTCGGCGCATATCGCGAGCCTGTGTTCTTCTGGGCCGGCCGGGTCCACTCCGCGCGAGTGGTGGGAGACCCACTTCGACGCGCACTATCTGCGCGAGTACGAGCCGCTCTTCACCGCCGCGCGCGACCGTGCCGAGGTCGCGCGGCTCGTCGAGGTGCTGGGCCTCCCGATCGGCGCCCACATCCTGGACGTCCCGTGCGGCCAGGGCCGCCACGCGCACCTGCTCGCCGAGGCGGGCTATGACGTCACCGGGCTCGACTTCTCCGCCGCGCTGCTCAAGATCGCCCGCGCGCGCGGCACCGGGCCCGGCCTCCGATACGTGCGCGGCGACATGCGCCGCCTCGACGCGCGCTGGACCGGCCGCTTCGACGCCGTGGTGAATCTCTTCACGTCCTTCGGATTCTTCATCAATCCCGCCGATGACGCACGCGTGATCGCGGAGTTCGCGCGCGTCCTCAAGCCGAGCGGCGCGCTCATCTGGCACGGCGGCAGCCGCGACGGCGTCATGGCGCGCTTCCTTGCGCGCGATTGGTGGCGCAGCGGCGACGGCACGATGATCGCCCACGAGCGCGAGTTCGACCCGCTCAGCGGCATCCTCACTGTGCACGCCGAGTGGCGCGGTCCCAAGGATCATGGTGCACGCGACCACCGCATCCGGCTCTTCACGGCGAGCCGTCTGGCTGAATTGTGTGCGGCTGCCGGCCTCATCGTGGAGCAGGCGTTCGAGGGATGGAGCGCTGCGCCGCTCACCCGCCGCTCGCCGGAGATGCTCCTCGTCGCGCGCAAGGATGAGTTGCCGCGCACGCCGCGCAGACGCTAGACTTAGAGGCGCTTGCACCCGCCCACTTCCCACACTGCCTGAGATGCCGCGACCCATTCGCGTCCTGGTCGCCAAGCCCGGCCTCGATGGCCACGACCGGGGCGCCAAGGTCGTCGCCGCCGCGCTGCGCGATGCCGGGCATGGAGGTCATCTACACCGGCCTGCACCAGACGCCGGAGATGATCGCGAACGCGGCCGTCCAGGAGGACGTGGACGTGGTGGGCCTCTCGATCCTGAGCGGCGCGCACATGACGCTCTTCCCGCGCGTGCTCGAGCTGCTGCGCAGCGCCGGACGCGACGACATCCTGGTCACGGGCGGCGGCATCATCCCGCAGGAGGACATTGACGAGCTGCAGCGGCGCGGCATCGGGAAGCTCTTCGGGCCGGCACGAGAACGTCCGACCTCGCGGACTACATCCGCGAGTGGTTCGCCGAGCGCCAGCGGCAGGACGCGTGACCGCTCGGCTCCGCGCGCTCGCCGGCGAGGTCCGCGCGCTCGAGTCCAAGCTGCGGCAGGGGGGCGGCGTCGAACGGATCGCCCGCCAGCATGCGCAGGGGAAACTCACCGCCCGTGAGCGCGTCGCCGGTCTCTGTGACCCGGGCGCGCGCTTCATCGAGATCGGGCTGCTCGTCGCCTACGACCAGTACGACGGACAAGCGCCGGGCGCCGGCGTCGTCACCGGCGTCGGGCTCGTGCACGGACGCGAGGTGGTGGTGGTCGCGAACGATGCGACGGTCAAGGCCGGCTCGTGGTGGCCCGAGACGATCCGCAAGATCCTGCGCGCGCAGGAGATCGCGATGCGCTGCCGGGTCCCCATTGTGTATCTCGTGGACTCCGCCGGCGTGAACCTGCCATACCAGGGCGGCGTATTCCCGGGGCAGTATGGTGCGAGCCGGATCTTCTACTACAACTCGCTCATGCGGCGCTACCTGCACATCCCGCAGTTCGCGGCGGTGATGGGGCAGTGTGTCGCGGGCGGCGCATATCTGCCCGCACTCTCCGATGTCATTCTCATGGTGGAGGGCAGCTCGTTCATGGGGCTCGGTGGTCCGAACCTTGTGAAGGGCGCCACCGGGCAGGTGGTCGACTCCGAGACGCTCGGCGGCGCGGTGATGCACACGGAGATCTCCGCCGTCGCGCATTATCGCGAGAAGGATGACGCCACCTGCTTGGCGCGATTGCGCGCGCTGATCGAGCGGCTCCCCGCGCCGGTGCGCCGCGCGCCGCGCGCATCGCTGCCGCCGGCCGCGGATCCCGAGACGATCTACGACATCCTGCCCGCGGATCACCGCAACTCGTATGACATGCGCGCGGTGCTCAAGGCGATCGTGGATGGTGGCGCGCTCGATGAATTCCAGCGCGACAACGCGCGCGAGATCCTCTGCGCGGACGCGACGATCGATGGCATCGCGGTGGGGATCATTGCGAATGCGCGCGGCCTCGTGAAGTCGCCGCCCGACACGCCCTCGCGCTTCGGCGGGATCATCTACGCCGAGAGCGCGGAGAAGGTCGCGTACTACATCGACCGTTGCGATCGCCAGGGATTGCCGCTGCTCTTCGTGCAGGATGTATCGGGATTCATGGTGGGCCCGGACGCCGAACGGGGCGGGATCATCCGCGCGGGCGCGCGGTTCGTCGAGGCGATGGCCACCGCGACCGTACCGAAGATCGTGCTCACGGTGAATCACGCGTCGGGGGCGGGCTACTACGCGATGGCGGGGCAGGGCTTCGATCCCGACTTCATCTTCAGCTGGCCCACCGGGCGCATGGGCGTGATGGAGGGCGAATCGGCGGTGCAGGCGGTGCACGGGCCCGCGCTCGACGAGGCGAAGAAGAAGGGGAAGAAGCCGGGGCCCGAGGTCGAGGCGGCGACGGAATCGATGCGCGCCGACTACGAGCACCAGCTCGACGCGCGCTACGCCGGCGGCGCGCGGCTACGTCGACGCGATCATCTATCCCGAGGAGACGCGCGACGTGCTCGCGATGGCGTTCCGCACGTCGCTGCAGAATCCCGGACCGCATCTCGGCGCCTTCGTGCTGCCCGCGCACCTGGGAGAGCGCGCGTGAAGAGCGTCGTGCGCGTCGCGGCGGGGCAGGGCTTCTGGGGCGACTGGCTCGAGGCGCCGCGCCGCCAGGTCGATGGCGGGCCCATCGACTATCTGATGCTCGATTATCTCGCCGAAGTGACGATGTCGATCCTCCAGAAGCAGAAGGAGCGCGACCCGGCCGTGGGCTACGCGCGCGATTTCGTCGGCGCGATGGAGAGCATCTACGCGGGCGTCGCGGAGCGCGGCGTGAAGGTGATCGCGAACGCGGGCGGCGTGAATCCGGTGGCGTGCGCCGCCGCGGTACGGGAGTCGGCGCGCGCGGCGGGCGTCGCGGGCAGGATCCGGCTCGGCGTCGTCACCGGCGACGATCTGCTCCCGCGCCTCGATGAATTGTTCGCCGCCGGCCACCCGCTCAAGAACATGGAGACGGGCGAGCCGCTCTCCACGATCCGCGCGCGCGTGCTCTCGGCGAACGCGTATCTCGGATCGACGCCCATCGTGGAAGCGCTCGCGAAGGGCGCGAACGTCGTGATCACCGGCCGCTCGACGGACACGGCGCTCACGATGGCGCCGCTGCGCCACGAGTTCGGCTGGGGCGCGACCGACTGGGACCGTCTCGCCGCGGGCATCGTCGCGGGCCACATCATCGAATGCGGCGCGCAGAGTTCCGGCGGCAACCGCCTGCGCGACTGGCGCAGCGTGCCCGATCTCGCGAACGTGGGCTATCCGATCGTCGAGGCGTCCGCGGACGGGACCTTCGTCGTGACGAAGCACGCGGGAACGGGCGGCATCGTGGATGTGCCCGGGATCACGGAGCAGCTCGTGTACGAGATGGGCGATCCGCATTCGTACATCACGCCGGATGTCATCGCCGACTTCGCGACGATCCAGCTCGCGCCGGCGGGGAAGGATCGCGTGCGCGTGAGCGGCATCAAGGGACGCCCGGCGACGGAGTTCCTCAAGGTCTCGATCGCGTACCGCGCCGGCTACAAGGCGGTGGGCACACTCGTGTATGCGTGGCCCGACGCGCTCGAGAAGGCGCAGCTCGCCGGGCGGGTCCTGCGCGAGCGCCTCGACAACCTGGGTCTCACGTTCGACGAGGTGCGCACCGAGTTCGTTGGCGCGTCGGCGACGCATGGTGCGCTCGCGGGCACGCCGCCGGACCTGCCCGAGGTCCAGCTGCGCGTCGCGGTGCGCGGCCAAGACCGCAAGATGGTGGAGCGCTTCGGTCGCGAGATCGTGCCGCTCGTCCTGAACGGGCCGCCCAGCGTCACCGGATTCGCCGGCGGGCGTCCGAAGACGGAAGATGTCGTGGCGTACTGGCCGGCGCTCATCGACAAGCGCGTCGTCACGCCCGCCGTGCAGGTGGACGCGCCATGAGGGTGCGCCTGCTCGACATCGCGCACGCGCGCTCGGGCGACAAGGGCGACACGGCCAACGTCGGCGTCATCGCGCTGCGCGCGGAGTGGTACCCGGTGCTGGTGGAGCACGTGACCGCCGAGCGCGTCGCGAAGCATTATGGCGCCGAGATCACGGGGCCGGTGAACCGGTTCGAACTGCCCAATCTCACAGCGCTGAACTTCCTCCTCCATGGCGCGCTCGGCGGCGGCGGCACGGTGTCGCTCAAGACGGATGCGCAGGGGAAGGTCTTCTCCACGTCGCTGCTGCGTCTCGTGATCGATGTGCCCGACGCCGTCGCGAAGCAGCTCGCGCTCCCCGAGGCGCCGCGATGAGCCGCGTCCGCGCCGCGACCGCCGCGGGCATCGCGCGGATCACGCTCGCGCGCGCCGACAAGCGCAATGCGCTCGATCAGGCGATGGTGCAGGCGCTGCTCGACGCGGTGCGCGCCGCCGGCGCCGACGCCTCGGCGCGCGTGGTGCTGATCGATGCGGAGGGCCCCGACTTCTGCGCCGGCGCGGACCTCGAGGCGTTGGCGGCGATGCTCGACGCCGCGCCGGATCTCCAGCGCAAAGATGCCGATCTGCTCGGCGAGCTCTTCATCGCCATACGGGCGCTCCCGAAGCCGGTGGTGGCCGCGGTGCGCGGCCGCGCGCTGGCGGGCGGCGCCGGACTCGCGACCGCCTGCGACATCGTGCTCGTGCACGAAGAGTCGCGTCTCGGTTATCCCGAGGTGAAGGTCGGCTTCGTGCCTGCGATGGTGATGACGATGCTCCGCCGCACGGTGGGTGAGAAGCCGGCGTTCGAGCTCGTCGCCACGGGACGCCAGGTGGACGCGCGCGAGGCGCTGTCGCTCGGACTGGTCAGCCGGGTGCTGCCGGCCGCCACCTTCGACGCCGACGTGGACAAGTTCGCCGCTTCGCTGGCGGCGACGCCGCCCGCTGCGCTGCGTCTCACGAAGAAACTGTTCTATGCGCTCGACACGCGCGGATTCGAGGCCGGGATCTCCCTCGGCGCGCAGACGAACGTCGAGTCGCGCGGGACCTCCGATTTCCGCGAGGGCGTCGTGAAGTTCGCGCGCGGCGGCAAGGAGGGCGCGTGAAGCCGCTCGACGCCGTGAAGGTGACGCTGCTGCTCGTCGCGCTCGCGGTGTGGTTCGTCGGCATGAAGACGGATTCGCCCCGCGTGATGTACGCGGCCATCGGGATCATGGTGGTCGCGTTCCTCTTGCGCTTCGTGAAACCGCGCCCGCCCGTGGGAACGCTCACGTGAGCACGCTCCGGGTGCCCGAGCTCCTCGCGCCCGCCGGCTCGCTCGACGCCGTGCGCGCCGCCGTCGCCAACGGCGCCGACGCCGTGTATCTCGGCGCCGAGAAGTTCAACGCGCGCGACGAAGGCGCTCAGCTCACGCTCGACGAGGTGGCGGCGGCATGCCGGATGGCGCACGAACGGTCGGCGAAGATCTACCTGACGCTGAACACGCTGCTGAAGCCAGCGGAGCTCGAGGATGCGCTCGAATTGCTCGGCGAGTGCATCGACCGCGGCATCGACGCGGCCCTCGTGCAGGACGTGGGCGCGGTGCGACTGATCCAGGCGGTCTTCCCGGGATTCCCGATCCACGGCTCCACGCAGATGACCGTGCACGACGCGAGCGGCGCGCGCCTGGCGCAGCGGCTGGGGATCCAGCGCGTGGTGCTCGCCCGCGAGAACACGCTCGACGACGTGCGCGCGATCCACACGGCGGTGCCCGATCTCGAACTCGAGACCTTCGTGCACGGCGCGCTCTGCATCGCATATTCGGGACAGTGCCTGATGTCCGGGATGATCAGCGAACGCAGCGCGAACCGCGGCTCGTGCGCACAATCATGCCGCAAGGGCTATGCGCTGAAGGACGCGCGCACCGGCGACATGCTCGACGAGGGATTCCTGATCTCGGCGAAGGATCTCGGCGCCACGGAGCATCTCGCGGAGCTCGCCGAGATCGGCATCAGCACGCTCAAGATCGAAGGGCGCAAGAAGAAGCCCGAATATGTCGCGACCGTCACGCGCAGCTATCGCGAACTGCTCGGGAAGGTGTCGCGCGGTGAGCAGGTGCTGCCGCCGGCGAACGAGCACTCTGACCTCGTCCAGATCTTCAGCCGCGGCTTCACCGGCGGCATGTTCGGCGGCCGCGCCGGGCGCGACTACATCACGCGCCTGCAGCCGGACAACCACGGTGTGCTGCTGGGCACCGTGACGTCGGTGGGCGACGGCGAGGTCACCGTCGAGGTCTCGTCGCCGATCGCGCCGGGCGACGGGCTCGGCTTCGAACCGCCGCCTGGCACCGGCGGCCGGTCGGTGGGCTTCTCGGTCGCGCGCGTGCGCAATCTCTCCTTCGTGAAGGGGATCACGCGCCAGGTGATCCCGGCGCGCGAGCGCGTGCCGGCGGGGTGGAAGGTGTACCGCACGTCGCAGCCTTCGCTGAACGAGCGGGCGCGCGCGAGCTTCGCGAACGTCGCGGCGCCACCGGCCGCGCATGCCGTTCGGTTGGATGTGCGCGCCATCGGCGGCGCGGGCGCGCCACTCACGCTCCTCTTCACGGCCGGCAACGATGCGGTGAAGCTGCAGAGCACCGTCACACTCGCACCCGCATCCAAGCGCGCGCTGGACCAGGCGCAGCTCCGAGAACAGCTCGGCCGCCTCGGCGGCACGGCCTTCGTGCTCGGCGCCGTGGATGACTCGGCGCTCGCGCCGGGGATGTTCCTGCCGGTGTCCGAGCTGAACGAGCTGCGCCAGCGCGCCGTCGCACAGCTCGGCGAATCGCGCGCCGGCGCGTCGGAGATCCACGCCGCGGCCCGCCGCGTTCGCATCGCGGCCGCCGTGGCGGCGCTGGACACCGCGCCACGCGCGCCGGCCGCGCCGTTCATGCTGGCGGCGGATGTCTACAACACCGACGATGCGCGCACGGCCGCCGATGCCGGCGCCACGGAGATCGCGCTCGATCCCTTCCTTCGCCATCCGATGCCGCCGGTGTCGCGCGTGCGCACGCTCGCGGAGGAGCTGAAGGGGCGCGGGATCGCCTTCCGGCTGCGCACGCCGACCATCGTGCGCCCCGACGACCGCGGCGCCATCGAGAAATGGCTCGAACTCGACGTCCCGTTCCTCTCGGGGCACGCCGGCCTCGTCGCCGAGATGGCGGCGGAAGGGAAGGACGTCGTCGCGGATTACGCGCTGAACGTCTTCAACCAACACACGGCTGCCGAGTATTTCAGGCTCGGCGCGCGGCGGCTCGTGCTCTCGGTGGAGCTCACCCTCGACGAGATCGCCGCGGTCACCGCGCCGTGGGCCGGCGCCGGTTTCGATGTGCTCGCCTATGGCCGCCCCGAGGGAATGACCATCGAGCATTGTGTGCTCTCGGCCGCCTTCGACCGGGTGGTCACCACGTGCCGCGACCTGTGCGTGCAGAAGCATCCCGAGGTCGAGCTGACCGATCCGGCCGGGTACACCTTCCCGGTCGCCACCGACGGGCAGTGCCGCAACCGGCTGCTCCATTCGCGCCCGATCGAGGCGTCGGAATTCCTGCCGCGGCTCTGGCGCACGGGGATCCGCGGTTACCGTTTGCTGTTCAACGTGCCGCGCGACCCGGTGGCCGACACGGTGAAGCGCTGGCGCACTGCGCTCGACGAACTCGCGCGGGGCGAGGCGCCCGAGACGGCGCCGATCCGCGCGCTCGTGGGCGGCGAGTTCACGCGGGGGCATTATGTGCGCGCCGTCTAACGTGCCGGCGCCGCGCATTTCGATGCTGCGCCGCGCGCCGCGCCGGTGCAGCGTATGCCGATGAGCACCGTTCCGCCCACGCTCGACGACGTTCGCCAGCTCCTGCACGACCGGCTCGGCTTCGCCGGCTTCCGGCCGGGACAGGAGCGTGCGATCACGTCGGTGCTGGCCGGGAGGGACACGCTGGTCGTGTTGCCCACCGGCGGCGGGAAGTCGTTGTGCTTCCAGGCGCCGGCGCTGTTGCTGCCGAAGCTCACGGTGGTCGTGTCGCCGCTGATCTCGCTCATGAAGGACCAGGTGGATGCGCTCACCGCGCGCGGACTCCCGGCGGCGTTCCTGAATTCCACGCTCTCGAGCGGCGAGATCAGCGACCGGCTCGCGCGCGCCGAGCGCGGCGAACTCAAGCTCCTCTACGTCGCCCCGGAGCGCTTCGATCTCGGCCGCGCCCTCGACCGCATCGCGGCGATCGGCGTGTCGCTGCTCGCCGTGGATGAAGCGCACTGCATCTCCGAATGGGGGCACGACTTCCGCCCCAGCTACCTTCGCGTGCGCCAGGTGCGCGAGCGGCTCGGGCTGCCGCCGACGATCGCGCTCACCGCGACCGCCACACCCGAAGTGCGCAAGGACATCATCCGCCAGTTGGGCCTCAAGGATCCCGAGATCATCGTCACCGGCTTCGACCGCGCGAATCTCGGCTATCACGTGATCCGCACGCGCACCGAGGCGGACAAGGACGGCGCGCTGGTGCGCGCGCTCAAGGAATTCCCGGGGCAGGCGATCGTGTACGCCTCCACGCGCCGCGCCGTGGAGAAGATCACCGAGGTGCTCGAGCACGCGAAGATCCGCGCGCTCGCGTATCACGCGGGCCTCGACGACGACCACCGCCACAGCGTGCAGGACGCGTTCATGAACGAGGAGGTGCGCGCGATCGTCGCCACGAACGCGTTCGGCATGGGGATCGACAAGTCGAACATCCGGCTCGTGATCCATCATGCGATGCCCGGCACGCTCGAGGCGTACTACCAGGAGGCCGGCCGCGCGGGGCGCGACGGGCTGCCCAGCGAATGCGTGATGCTGCACGCCTTCCGCGACCGCTTCACGCACGAGTTCTTCATCAAGAGCGCCTACCCCGAGCGCGACGTGGTCGAGAAGGTCTACGCCGCGATCATCCGGGCCACCGATGAGAGCGGCATGGCGCGCATCGCGCCCGCCGACCTCGCCTCGCGCGCCGGCGGCAAGGTCAAGGAGCGCGAAGCGGAGTCGGCGCTGCGCATCCTGATCGATGCCGGCGCCGTCTCCGCCGAGAACGGCAGCGCGCAGCGGCTCACGGTTCGCCTGCTCGCGGCGCCGGAGCGCATCCGTGCCGAGCTCGGTCCCGGCCACGAAGCGGAGCTCGAGCTGCTGCGCGCGCTCTGGCGCGCCGTGGGCTCGCGCCTCGAGACCGGCGCGGTGATCGATCCCGACGGTCTCCCTCCCGGCTTCGGCGGCGCGATGGGCGTGCCCACGCTCCTCGCGGCGCTCGAGTCGCGGCAATTCCTCGTGTGGGAGCGCACCGGCGTCGGCCTGCGCGCCACCGATCCGCGCGCGCCGCTCGCCAAGTACAAGGTGGATTGGGACGCGATCGCGCGACGCCGAAAGGCCGAGACCGCCAAGCTCGACGCGGTGCAGAAGTACGCCTACACCGAGAAGTGCCGGCGCGGTTTCCTCCTCCGCTATTTCGGCGATCCCGCGGCGCGCGACCGCTGCACGGGCTGCGACATCTGTCTCGGCACGCATTGCAAGGACACGGAGACCGAGGTCGCGCGGCCGTATGCGCACGAGCCCGGCACACCGCGCAAGCCGCGGCCTGCGCGCGCCGAAGCGCGGGGCTCGCGAGCGGTTCGTCGCGCCGCCGTCCGATGATCCGGATCTCTCCGCCGCGGACCCCGTGCTCGTCGGCGCGCTCAGGCGGCTGCGTCTCACGATCGCCAAGTCGGAACATGTCCCGGCGTACGTCGTATTCCCTGATAGGACGCTCGTCGAGATCGCGGTGCGCCGGCCGCGTTCCCTCGACGCGCTCGGCGCGGTGCACGGCGTGGGCCCCGCCCGCCTGGAGAAATACGGCGAGCGCCTGCTCGCCGTCCTGCGCGAAGACAACGGCACCGAGGCCGCCTGACGATGACCCGCTCTCCGTTCCTGACCGAGCACCATGACGCCGTGCGCGCAGCGGTGCGCGAATTCGCGGAGGCCGAGATCCGGCCGATCGCCGCGAAGGCCGACGCCGAAGCGAAGTTCCCCTGGGAGACGGTGAAGCGCATGGCCGAGCAGGGCTTCCTTGGCGTGCCCTGGGACGAAGAACTCGGCGGCGCCGGCCTCGACTATCTCAGCTACATGATCACGATCGAGGAGATGGCGCGGGTGGACGCCTCGCACGCGATCACGATCTCGGCGCACACCACGCTCGGCACGTCGCCCATCGTGCGTTTCGGCACCGACGCGCAGCGCAAGCAATACGTGCCGCTGCTCGCCAGCGGGAAAGTGATCGGCGGCTTCGGTCTCACCGAGGAGACCGCCGGCAGCGACGCCGGCGGCACGCGCACCACGGCCGTGCGCAAAGGCGACCGCTACGTGCTCAACGGCGCGAAGCGGTTCATCACGCACGGCGGCGTCGGCGAGATCTTCGTGGTCACCGCGGTGACGGACAAGTCGAAGCACGCGCGCGGGATCTCGTCGTTCATCCTCACCAAACACACCAGCGAGCCGGAGCGCGCGCGGGCCGCCGGCATCGGTCACGATGATTCGATCGTCGCGATGAAGGGTTTCACGTCGGGGCGCAAAGAGGACAAGCTCGGCTGGCGCGCGTCCGACACCTGCGAGCTCATCCTGCAGGACGTCGAGGTGCCCGCCGAGAATCTTCTCGGCGCCGGAGGGGGAGGGCTTCGTCAACTTCATGAAGACCCTCGACTCCGGGCGCGTCGGCATCGCCGCATTGTCGCTCGGCCTGGCCGAGGGCGCGCTCGAGCTGTCGGTGAACTACGCGCTCCAGCGGAAACAGTTCGGCAAGCCGATCTCCGAGTTCCAGGCGATCCAGTTCCAGCTCGCCGATCTCGCCACCGAGATCGAGGCCGGCCGTCACCTCCTGTACAACGCGGCCTGGCTCGCCCAACAGGGACAGCCATATGGTCCGCAGGCGGCGATGGCCAAGCTCTTCTGTTCCGAGCTCGCGATGCGCGCGACGCATCGCGCGGTGCAGGTGCACGGCGGCTACGGCTATACCCGCGACTTCCCGGTGGAGCGCATGATGCGCGACGCCAAGATCTGTGAGATCGGGGAAGGGACGTCCGAGATCCAGCGGATCGTCATCGCCCGGAACCTGCTCAAACAGGCGTCCGACTAGCGCAGGGGACGATCGACCGATCGAGCCGGTCGACCGACCCCGTAGCACCAGGCACCGAACGGGCTCGGCCCTAGTTCCGCGCCAGCAGCCAAGGCGGCACGTCGATCGAACCGATCACGCCGGCATGGTCGGACGGCCAGAGGCCGCCGGCCGTCCGGTCCGATGGCCGCGCGCCGACGATCTCCTCATCGAACAGCCCGTGCATGCGGCCCAACACTCGCCGGCCGGCGCTCCCATCGCGCACCAGCACGAAGTCGATCCGCTGGTCGAGCTGTGAGGGCCCCTTCAAACTCGGATCCTGGCAGCAGGTGACGCCGGTCGCGCCGCGCGGCTGATTGGACGCGATCCACACATCCGTGAATCCGGCGTTCAGGAGATTCCCGTAGGTGGCCGTCCACGTCGGCGTGCCCTGTTTCGCCGCCGCATTGGAATTGAGATCACCGGCGAGGATGGTGACGCCGTCCAGCCCCGCGAGGACCGCCTGGAGTTCGATCGCCTGCGCGTCCTGCACCGACGTGGCCGGCGGGGTCTCGAGATGCGTCGTGATGAACTGGTAGGGCGTGCCGTCGCGGTCGATCGTCAACCGTGCCCAGCCGCGCACGAGCGTCACCGGACCGAGGCTGAGCCGGGCGTTGAACTGTGCGTGCGCGCTGTCCAGCACCTTCACGTCGTTCCGCCGGATGATCACGTCCCGGTCCGTGAAGTTGAGCCACTGCGAGATGCCGCCCGTGTGCGGATCGAATGCCAACGGCAGTGTGGAGGACGTCTCTTCCTGCACGAGCGCCACCTGGTACGGCATGCCGCGCCGCGTGATCTCGGCCTGCACCGACGCGAGGAGATCGGCGCCGCCGATCGGATGGAACGAACCATCCAGCACCACGAAGCGCAGCGCCTCCTGGAACGAGACGACGTCCGGACGGGCCGCGTCGATCTGGTCCACGAACTTCGCGGCGCGCGCCGGGATATTGCTCGCCTGCACGTCGTTCCAGAACTTGCCGGTCGCCGCGAGCACGGCGCCGATGTCGGTGAAGTCCAGCGTGAAGAGCGGACCGGTATCGCCTCCCAGGTACATGTTCTGCGTGTAGATCTTGAAGTCGTGCCGGCGCATGCCGACGCGACTCGCCTCGACGCCGGGCGCGACGGGCGCTGTCGCGTCGTTCTCGCACGCGGTCGCGGCGAGTGCCATGAGGGCCAGCGCAGCGAGCGCGCGCGTGGCAGCTGGTGATGCGGTCATCGGTCCCTCCGTGTCGCAGGTTGCCGCCTGGCCGGTTGCCGGCGGGTGCATCGACGCGGACAACCTGGAGGGAGCGCATCAACCGAATCTCAATCGACGGGGCGCCGGGGGAGGGAACTGCTGTCGTGGGAGCCACCTAGCCCGCGTCTCCGTCACCCCCTATACTTCTTCGCGCAGCACCATTCCGACTGGTTGGATCTCTGCGCCCGGTCCGTCGCGCGGCTCGCGATGTCCGGGCGCGTGTAACACCCCGGGGGCGTTCGCGCCCCTGACGCGACACCGTACCACCAACGGCTTCCGATCGCTCGCCGTTCCGTCGTTCCTCCCGTTCCGGGCCGTGACCCGAGAGCGCGCGAGGCGGCAATGGCGTGCACGATCTCAGTGGAATTCCCGTTCGGGACCCGCTGGCCGCGCGAGGACACGGACGCGCCACATCGAACTCGCAGGGAGCCCTCCCTTGGCACGCCGAGCCGCCGTGCCTGGGAACGGGCGCCAGGCAATGAAACGAGAGATACTGATCAACGCCGGCGCGCGGGAAACGCGCGTGGCGATGCTGGAGGATGACCAGCTCGTCGAGCTGATGATGGACCGCCCCGACAACCGCCGCATGGTAGGCGATATCTACCTCGGCCGCGTGGACGCCGTGCTGCCGGGGATCCAGGCCGCCTTCGTCGACATTGGCACCGAGAAGAGTGCCTTCCTGCACGCGTCCGACCTCGTCTTCCCCGAAGACGACGACAAGGATGACGACGACGCAGCCGACGCCCCCGCCAATGGCGAGGGCGACGAGAGCGAAGAGAGCGAGGAGGAGAGCCCAGGCCGCCGCCCGCGCCGCGCCAAGGCGCCGCCCATCCAGGACATGCTCAAGCGAGGCCAGGAGATCCTGGTGCAGGTGTCCAAGGAGCCGATCTCCACGAAGGGCCCGCGCGTCACCGCGCAGATCTCCCTCGCGGGACGCTTCCTGGTCTATCTCCCCTTCGCGTCCCGCGTGGGAGTGAGCCGCAAGATCGGCGAGCGCGCGGAGCGCCAGCGGCTGCGCGAACTGGTCACGGCCGCGCTGCCGGACGAGTCGGGCGGCGTGATCGTGCGCACCGTGGGCGAGGATGTCACGCAGGAGACCTTCCGCCGCGAGCTGGTGTCGCTGCAGGCGCAATGGAAGAAGATCCAGCGCAAGACGCACTTCCAGAAGGCGCCCAACCTCGTGCACCGCGAGACGTCGCTCACGCGCGGACTGATCCGCGATGTGTTCAGCGCCAAGGTCGATGCGCTGCAGGTGGACTCGAAGCAGGTCTACAACGAGATCATCGAATACCTCAAGGCGATCGCGCCGGAACTCATCGAGCGCGTGCAGCTCTACGCCGATCCGCAGCCGCTGTTCGACAAGGCCGAGGTGGAGTCCGAGATCCGCGATCTGTTCAAGCGCCGCTGCGACCTGCCGTCGGGCGGGTATCTCATCATCGAGCAGACGGAAGCGCTCGTCTCGGTGGACGTGAACTCGGGCCGCTACACCGGCAAGAAGGATCCCGAGAAGACGATCCTGCGCACGAACACCGAGGCCGCGAAGGAAGTGGCCCGCCAGCTGCGGCTGCGCGACATCGGCGGCATCATCGTCTGCGACTTCATCGACATGGAGACGCGGCAGAATCGCGAGAAGGTGCTGCAGGAGCTGCGCACCAACCTCTCACGCGACCGCGCGCGCACGAAAGCCTACGCGGTAAGCGAGCTCGGCCTGATCGAAATGACCCGCCAGCGCGTGCGGGCCGGCCACTACCACAGCATGACCGAACCGTGCACCGTGTGCGGTGGCTCCGGGCGTGTGTTCAGCCCGGAGAGCACTGTGCGCCGGCTGGAGCGGTCGGTGCGGCGCATGGCGAGCGAGGGACGCAAGGACGCGATCATCGTGAAGCTGCACCCCGACGTCGCGATGTACGTGCTGGAGAACGAGCACGACTTCGCGCGGAAGCTCGAGAAAGCGCTGGGACTGCACCTGGACGTGCGCGACGATCCGCTGCTGAAGCCCGACGAGTTCAAGCTGGTGCTGAAGGGCGCGGAGCGCGACGTGACGCAGCAGTACGCCGTGGCCTGAACGGCGCGCTAGAGCGCCTTCCCGAAGATGAGCCCGAAGAGCAGCACCCCAAGGACGAATGTGGCGATCGCGACGTAGATCTGGTCGCGCTCGATGATGAAGATCAGGATCGTCAGCGCGACCCGCACCACCGGCAACAGGATCAGGAGGATGATCCCGAGGCTGATGAGCACGAGCGGGTCCGCGTAGGATGCGCCGTGCAGGAAGGTGCCAAGCGAAGCCGGCGGGGCGGCGGCGCCCACCAACGCCCCCCGCGTGAGCTGCGGCAACACTTCGCTCATAGAGGCGCCCGCCCGGCTCGGGCGCGCCGCCGCCAGCGCGACGCCCGCAATGATCACAAGCGCACAGAGCAGCACACCGTATCGCAGGACATTGCCGATGAGCACATCCACCTGGTCGCGCGACAGCGGGGGCGATGCCCGGCCGGTCCGCCCGCGGCCGCTCACTGCATCCCCCAGGCGCGCAGCCCCATCTCCACCGCGACGGCGATGAGCACGAATACGAAGGCGATCCGGATGTGGCGGCTCGGCGCGATCATCATGAGCCGCGTCCCGATCCACGAGCCGCCGAGCACGCCGAGCGCGATCGGCGCCGCCAGCGCCGGCAGAATGTCGCCGCGCATGAAGTAGGTGCCGGCGCTCGCCGCCGCCGTCACGCCGATCATGAAGTTCGACGTCGCGCTGGACACCTTGATCGGCAGCCGCATCGCCCGGTCCATCGCGGGGACCTTCAGCACGCCGCTCCCCACCCCGAGGAGACCCGAGACCATGCCGGCGCCGATCATGAGCAGGAACCCGAGCTTGACGCCGTGCACGGTGTACGGGACGTCGCGGCCGAGCGCCTTGTCGGGATAGTGCGAATTCAGGCCGAGGCGTGCCGCGAGCGGATCCGCCGGCGTGGGCGCGTGCGGCAGATCCTGCCGCCGCGCGCGGACCATCGCGATCGCCGAATAGGCCAGGATCGCCGCGAACACGGCGAAAAGGAAACGGGTGTGCACGTACCCCGCGATGAGGGCGCCGCTGAGCGCGCCGCACGAGGTCGCCACTTCGAGCAACATGGCGACGCGGATGTTGGTGATGTGGTCCCGGACGTACGTCGCGGCGGCCCCGGACGACGTCGCGATCACCGAGACGATGCTTGCGCCAATGGCATACCGGATGTTGATGCCGAACCCGAGGGTGAGCACCGGGACGAGGATCACGCCGCCGCCGAGCCCGAGGATCGCGCCCAGGGTGCCCGCCGCCACCGATATGACAAAGAGCACGGCTTCGAACGCGACCGGGTTGGTGATCCACTGATGCATGGCGCCAATCTACAGGCTGTCCCGACGGCCGTAAGTCATGCCCCCACGCGACGATGGTCCGCCAAAGGGAGCGCGGCGTTGCCGGCCATTCACGAATGCGCGCGAGTTGACACCCGCCCGCCGAGCGACTAAGTTGCTCAGTCTATATCAGTTACCCTGACACACCTTCCGTGCCCATGAACTACGCCATCATCCGCACTGCCGGCTTCCAATTCAAAGTCGAAGAGGGCAAGACACTTCGGATCCCCAGCCTCGAGGCCGAGGTGGGCTCGAAGGTCACCTTCGATGAGGTGCTCCTGAGCTCCGATGGCACCAAGGTCCGCGCCGGTACCCCCACGGTGAAGGGCGCCAAGGTGACCGCCGAGATCACCCGCCACGGCAAGGCGGACAAGATCGTCGTCTTCAAGATGAAGCGCCGCAAGAACTACGCGAAGAAGCAGGGACACCGGCAGGGCTTCACGGAAGTGAAGATCAACGACATCACACTCGGCTGAGATCGACCAATGGCTCATAAGAAAGGCGTAGGCTCCAGCCGGAACGGCCGCGACAGCAATCCGCAGTACCGCGGCGTGAAGAAGTACGGCGGCGAGCGCGTGCGCGCGGGCAACATCATCATCCGCCAGTGCGGCACCAAGGTCCACCCGGGCCGCAACGTGGGCGTCGGCTCCGATTTCACGATCTTCGCCCTGATCGACGGCGTCGTGAAGTTCGAGCACAAGAATAAGCTGCGCATGAAGGTCAGCGTCTACCCGGCCGAGGGCGAGAAGGTCACCGCCGCGTAGCCGCACCGTTCGTGCTGTTCCGGAACGCCCCTGCGCATCGCGCGGGGGCGTTCTTCGTCTCACTGCTTTGACATGATTAACATGATGAGCATGATGTAAACCGCTCACGCGTGTCGTTGTTCATAATCATGTTCATCGTGCTAATCCTGTCCAAAGCAGTTGCCGTACACGAAACCCACCGTGACGCGTGGCGTACTATTATTCAGTACAGTATCTCACCACGGGGATCCCATGACCGTCTGGACCAGACTCAAGGAAGAACTCGACCGCGCCGGCCGCATGGCGCAGGTCGCGATGGATGAAGGGAAGATCCGGCTCGAGTTGATGCGCACCCGCCAGCTCGCCGACCGCGCCGCACAGACGCTCGGCTACGAATACTTCCGCGCGAAGCAGGCGGGGAAGGAGATCGACGCCGAGGTCCACACGCGCCTGATCACCGCGCTCGACGCGCACCTCGTCGAGATCGCGCGGCAGGAAGCGACGCTCGCGAGCATGGTCGCCTCGCGCCAGCCGCCTGCATCGGAGCCGCCGGCGCCGACGAACTGATCGACCGACGCATGATCGGTCGCCGCCTCGAGGCGCGCCGTGCAGTTGCGCGTCCCGCGGCGCATCCCGCGTCCCGCGTCCCGAACGCGACCAAGCTTGATGCAGAACGGGCGCGGAGGAATTGACCTCCGCGCCCGTCCAGTTGATGCTCCCAATCCGACCTTAGGGCTTAGTATAATCCGCCGGCAGATTCTTGTACCGCTGCGTCAGCAGATCCTGACGTGACGGCGTCGTATTCTCCACGCCGCGAATGTACACATGCTCCGCGCGCGTCGCGAACTCGAACGGGTCGCCGTTCCAGATCACGACGTTCCCCTCCATGCCGGGCTTCAGCGCACCCACCCTGTCGCTCACGCCGAACACGACCGCCGGCGCCCACGTGATCGCGGCGAGCGCATCGTTCCACGACATGCCATAACCCACCGCATTGCCCGCCTCATAGCGGATGTTGCGGATGTTGAACGCATCCTCGTCGCCGCCGCCGGCGTTGCCGATGAGCACGACGGTCACGCCCGCCTTCTTCAGCATCGCGGCGTTCTCCTGCCGCGAATTGAGCATGGTGAAATTGTACGGGATGTTGCTCATTGCGCCCGCCAGCACCGGCACCTTCGCCGCCGCGATCCGATCCGCCACCATCCAACCTTCCGCGGCTCCCGAGAGCACGATCTTGATGTGAAAGTCACTGGTGAGCCGGAGCGCCTGCACAATGTTCGACGCGCGATCCACGTCCAGCACGAGCGGGATCTTCCCTGTGACCACCGGGATCATCGCCTCCATGTCCTGCCGGCGGAAGGCGAACGGCAGCATCTTCGCGCCGTTGTACTCCGCCTTGTGCGCCATGTACGTACTCGTGTTCTCGATCAGCTCGCGCAGCTTCGCGATCAGTTCGCCCTCGGCGCCGACCCCCGCGTTCCGGTTGCCCTCGAACGAGGCGGACATGCCCACCGGTCCCTTGAGCAGCATGCTCGCCAACGAGCCGCTGCCGAGATCCACGAACGCGCCCTGACCCGCGACCAGATTGCCGCGCGGCCAAATGCCGGCCGTCGTGACGCCGTACTCACGATTGTTCGGGATGAGCACGTTCTCCGGATCGTACGCGAGCCACGGCTGGAAGCTCGCCGAGATGTGGTCCGCGCCCTCGGCGTGGGATTCATTCGCATCCGCGCCGAAGCCGACGTCGAACAGGCCGACGGCCGTCGCCGCGTTCACCAGCCCCGGCGTCACCCACTTGCCGGTGGCATCGATCTTGGTCGCACCCGCGGGGATCGCGACGTTCGCGCCCACGGCGGTGATCTTTCCCTTGGTGATGATGACCGTGCCGTTCTTGATGACGGGACCGCTCACCGGATACACCGTGCCGCCGGTGATGGCGATCGTCTGCGCCGGCAGCGCGAACGCGGCCAGGACAGTAGCGAGGGCAACGAGCCCGAAGTGTGAGCGGCGCATTAGTTGCTCCCTCCCGCGGTATGCACGAAGCCGAGTTCGAAGTCAGTCCGCCAATCCGCCTTCGGATCCGCGCGGTTGTACAGCATCGCACCGTCGATCCAGACGTTCTCGGCGTGCGTGTACACGCTGAACGGATCGCCCGACCAGAGCACGACGTCGGCGTTCTTGCCGACCTCGATCGAACCGATCTTGTCGTTGAGGCCGAGCGCCCACGCCGGATTGATCGTGTTCCACTTGATGGCCTGGTCTTCCGGAGATGTCGAGGCCGATCGCGCGGCCCGCCGCCATCGCCTTCGCCGTCTCCTGGTTCAGGCGCTGCTCACCCGACGCGTCGTCCGAGTGCGTCATCGCGATCCCGCCCGCATGGTCGAGGAGCGCGAGGTTCGCCTCGATGCCGTCGAGCGCCTCCATCTTGAAGCCGCCCCAGTCGGCCCAGAGCGCGCCAGCGATCGAGTCCTTCGCGAGCACGTTCGCGATCTTGTACGCTTCCACGCCGTGGTGGAACGACCGGATCTTGTAGCCGAACTCATTCGCGATGTCGATGATCTGCATCATCTCGTCCGCGCGGTAGCAGTGCATGTGGACGAGGATGTTCCCGCGCAGCACCTCGGCGAGCGTCTCGATGCCGAGATCGCGCTTCGGCGGATCGCCCTTCGACGGATCCGCGAGATACTTGTCCCACGCGCGGCGGTACGCTTCGGCATCGATCCACGCCTGCCGGTAGCCGGCCACGTTGCCCATGCGGGTCTGCGGTCCGCCGCGGTTGCCGTACACACGCTTCGGATTCTCACCGCACGCCATCTTGAGGCCGTACTTCGCGCCGGGGAACTTCATTCCCTGCACGGACGCCGACGGCACGACCTTGAGTACGACGCTGCGGCCGCCGAAGAGGTTCGCCGAACCCGGCAGCACCTGGAGCGTCGTGATGCCGCCCGCCAGCGACCGCGGGAACTGCGGATCCTGCGGCCACACCGAATGCTCGGCCCAGACGTAGGCCGTGTTCGGGCGCACCGCTTCGTTGCCATCGCTGTTGGCCTCCACCCCAGGCGCGGAATACACGCCGAGGTGTGAGTGGATGTCGATGAAGCCCGGCGTCACGAACTTGCCGGTGCCGTCGATCACGACCGCATCGGCGGGCGCGGCCACGTTCGTGCCTACCGCCACGATCTTGCCCCCCTGCATCAGCACCGAGCCGCCCACAATGCGCGGGCCGGCGGCGGTGAGGATCGTCGCGTTCTTGATGAGCGTCGTCTTCGACGGGAAGGGCTTGTAGGTGCTGGGGAACGGATCCGCGAGCGGAAGCGCGACGGCTCCCTTGCCCGGCGGGGTCCTCTTGACGCTGT
Source organism: uncultured Gemmatimonadaceae bacterium (assembly GCA_963751275.1). Taxonomy (GTDB): domain Bacteria; phylum Gemmatimonadota; class Gemmatimonadetes; order Gemmatimonadales; family Gemmatimonadaceae; genus DATKOH01. Next base: position 192,113 of record CAVVTZ010000011.1, read on the forward strand.
CACTCGTGCCGGACGTCTTGGCGGGCTGCTGTGCCGAGACCGTGCCGGCGAAAACGAGTGCGAGCGCGACGGCGAACTGGCGCATCGCTATGCTGTCCTCCTGAAAGGGGATCCTGGGGAGAGGGCGAAATTACGAGCGGGGAACGCCCGTCGCTAGTGCGTGATCGCCCCCGCGCGCCGTACGCACGAGGGGGCGCCTTCGTTGCGCGGCTATCGTCTGCGCACGCGGTTGCTGCTCTATGCGTGTGTAGAAACTAGTACCGCTGGAACAGCGCGTCTGGCAACCAAGCGTATAGTACTCCTCTGCGCGACTGGGGCGACCACTCACGCCCAGGAGTACCAGACGCTCAGTTGCCAGACGCGCTGTTCCAGCGGTACTTGTTGCTAGACGCGCTCTTATGGTAAGAGCCGCTCGGGGTTCGTTTCGAGCGCCGCGCGCTTGACCGATTCGGCCAGCGGCAGGGCGAGGAACTGGTCGACGTTCTTGCGCATGCTCTCCACGCCGGGACTCGGCCAGTCGGTGCCCCAGAGCAGCTGGCGCTCGAGCTCGGCGATGCGCGGGAAGTACTCGAGCAGGGACTTCGGCGGAATGCCCGACAGGTCCAGCATCATGCGTTTGTGGCGGCGCAGGACGAAGAAGGCCTCTTCCATGTAAAGCGGCCGCCCGCCGTGCGCCATGATCAGCGGCAGATCGGGGAAATCGATGGCGACGTCATCCAACTCCATCGGGTTGCCGAACTTGCTGCGCGCACCGGGGAAGATGCTCGTGCCGGTGTGGACGAGCACCGGCAGGCCGCGCGCCTCGCATGTGCGATAGATGGCGGCGAGCGAATCGAGCCCGCGCGTGTAATCGTTGGCCGCGAAATTCTGGTGCGGGGGGTGCAGCTTGAGCACGCGCGTGCCAAGGCCGATCAAGCGCTCGACCTTCGCCGCCGCCGTTTTCGGGTCGGGCGTGGTCATCGGATCCACGCCGCCGTACGGCAGCAGCCGCTTCGGATCGGCGGCGGCGTACTGCGCCGCGAAGTCGTTGGTGCTGTCATCGAAGCCCATGATGTTCGGGCTCGGATAGTTCACCATCCCGACACGCTGGATCCCCTGTTCGTCCATGACGCGCAGCAGCAGCTTCGGATCATCCATCAGCGCGATCAGGAAGTCGAAGTGCTGCTCCTTCCCACGCCGCATGACTTCCATGACAGCAGGCTTCAGCTGACGGAAAGGTTGCACGTGGATGTGAAAATCCGTGATGCGATACGTCATGAAACGCACGGCTCAAACTGCGTAGTTGGTCCCCCAAACTCCGCAATTGGCGGTTGGCGTGTGGTAAGAGCTCGGGCGCTATTGGCACCGGCGGCCGCACGCCAGGAACGCTTTAGCCGTGACCACACGTCACCCGCCATCACGGCGTTCGGGGGACCAAGAACGGAGTTCGGGGTGCCACTTTCGCGACTCATCGCCCCTTGAAGTCGGCCGGCCGTTTTTCAAGGAATGCCCGCACTCCTTCGATCTTGTCCTCGCTCGAGAAGCACAGAGCGAACAGCGCCCGTTCGGCGCGCAGTCCATCCTCCAGCGGCAGACTCAACGCCGCGCGCGTCGCTTCCTTCGCGGCGGCCACGGCCACCGGGCTCTTGGACGCGATCGTCTCCGCGATCGCCATCGCGCGCGTCATGAGCTCCGCCGGCTCGGTGACTTCCGACACGATGCCGAGCCGCAGCGCCTCCGCGGCGTCGATCATGTCTCCCGTCAGGATGAGCCGCAGGGCGGCGCCCAGCCCCGCCACGCGCGGCAGCCGCTGCGTGCCGCCGCCGCCGGGGATGATCCCGAGATTCACCTCGGGCTGGCCGAACTTCGCGGCGCTGCTCGCGATCCGGATGTCGCACGCCAGCGCGATCTCCATGCCGCCGCCCAGGCAGAATCCGTTCAGCGCGGCGATCACCGGCTTCGGGCAGCGCTCCGGCGCATCGAACACCGGGCCGGTGCTCATCGAGCGCCATTGGTCCACCGGCGTGCGCCCCTCGAACTCGCCAATGTCCGCGCCCGCGATGAAGGCCTTGTCGCCGGCGCCGGTGAGCAGCACCACCCGCACGCCCGCATCGGCCCGGGCACGCTCGAAGGCGGCAAGAATGCCGGCGCGCACCTCCTGGTTCAGCGCGTTGCGCTTCTCCGGCCGGTTCACGGTGACCACGGCCACCCGGCCGCGCACCTCGTACAGCACCACGCTGTCGCTCATCGTGCGTTCTCCCACCGGTAGAAGCCCTGTCCCGATTTCTTGCCCAAGTGTCCCTCGCGAACCTTCTGGCGGAGCAGTTCGGGCGCCGCGTACGTCGCGCCGCCGAGTGTGGCGTGCAGGTGATCGGCGATCGCGAGCCGCACGTCGAGTCCCACGAGATCCGTGAGACGGAGCGGCCCCAGCGGATGGTTGTAGCCCAGCTCCATCGCGCGGTCGATGTCCTCCGCGCTCGCCACGCCCTGCTCGAGCATCCGGATCGCCTCGAGGCCGAGCACGACGCCGAGCCGGCTCGTCGCGAAGCCCGGCGAGTCGCGCACCACGATCGGCGTCTTGCCCAGCAGTGCGGCAAGTGCGCGAGCGGATTCGACCACGGCATCGCTCGTCTCCGGCCCGCGTACGATCTCGAGCAGCTGCATCACCGGCACCGGATTGAAGAAATGCAGGCCGAGCAGACGTTCACGGTGCTTGAGCGCCGCGCCGATCGCCGCGATCGAAAGCGAGCTGGTGTTGCTCGCGAGCATCGCCGTGTCCGACACGAGCGGTTCGATCTGCGCGAACAACCCCTGTTTGAGCGCGAGCCGTTCGGGCACGGCCTCGATCACGATGTCGGCGCCGCGCACCGCCTCGGTGACCGACGCGACCGCGGCGAGGCTCGACATGCCGGTGTCGCGCTGCTCCACGGTCGCCTTGCCGCGCTCGATCGCCTTCGCAAAGGCCGCGTCGATCGCGGCAATGCCGCGCTGCAGCTGGCCGGCGTCGGCATCGGTGAGCGACACGAAGCAGCCGGCGCGGGCGCACACATAGGCGATCCCGTGTCCCATCGTGCCGGCGCCGATCACGGCCACGCGCGGCGGGCCGGTCATCCGCCCAGCGCTTCGCGCAGATCCAGGAGGGTGTCGGTGCAGAGCGCGTCCACGCCGAGCGCCGCGAGCGATTGCGCCCGTTCCGGCTTGTTCACCGTCCACGCGAGCACGCGGCCGCCGGCGCCGTGCACCGCGCCCACGAGCGCCGCGTCGATCAGGTCCTCCCGCGGCCACACGTCGCGCGCATCGGCGTGCCGCATCGCGGCCACGACGTCGCCGGGCGCCGTGTCGAACAGGATGCCGCCGCGCACGCTCGGCGCCACCGACCGGCAGCGGCGGATCGCCTCGTGATCGAAGCTGTGCACCGCGCAGCGGGCCGGGGCGGGGGAGTCGTGGATCACGTCCAGCACCGGCCCTTCGATGCCGGCCGCCTTCAGCTCGACGAAGACATCGAGCCGGCCGCGGAGCGCGGCGAGCACTTCGGCCAAGGTAGGGATGAGCGCTTTCCCGTCCACGGAGAAGCCCTGCAGCTCATCGAACGTCAGCGCATCGATGCGCTTGCCCGCGAGCGCCTTGCTGGGCGCCTTCGCCTTGGGGATGTCGTCGTGATGCACGACCACCACGCCGTTCTTCGTGCAGTGCACATCGAGCTCGAATGCCGTCGGCGCCGAGTTCGAGGGCGCGCAGGAACGCCGGCAGGGTATTCTCCGGCCGCTCGCGGGAGATCCCGCGATGCGCGATCAGTCGGGGGCGCTCGAAGCTAGTCGTCACTCTTCTTGGGCTGGATCCAGTCGTTCTCCTTGAAGATGTTGCGCAGGAGTTCGCGGTCTTCGCTAGTGGGGAGCACCGAGGCAACGTAGGCCTCGTACTTCGACGCCTCGATCGGCTCGCCGTGTACGTCGAAGTGCATCTTCTTGTACTCGCCGATGCGCCGGTTGAACTTCACGCTCGGGATCATGAGCTTCTGCTGATCCTCGCCCACGTAGGTGTTCAGCCGGTCGATCAGCCCCTGGACCTCCTGGCGGTACAGCTCGCGCGACGCCTCGTTGAGCCGCGCCGCGTCGCGCCGGCTGCGGATTCGTCCGCTCGTCGAAGCGGCCCTTGAGCCCCCACTCGTACGCCCACTGCGCCGAGCTCGAGCGGTCGGTGCCGAACAGATCGAACGCCGTCGGACACCCACTTGTTGAAGATAGCGCTGCATCACCGGCGTCGGGATCTTGCCGGCCTTCGATGATCCGCAGCAGGCCGTTGTTCCCGGTGCCCAGGTGGAACGACTCCTCCTTGAGCATGGGCTCCATCGAGCGCGCCAGCGGTGCGAACGCCGAGGTGGACATCATCTTGCAGCTGGAACTTGCCGTCGCGGTCGATGAACTCGGTGTACGTGAAGAAGTCGAGCCAGTTCTCGACCGCGCTCGTTGAACGAGCCGAGCAGGCGCTCGTGCTCGTCGGCGCGCCGCGCGAGCAGCTTCTCGCGCCTCGCGCTTCCCCTCGTCGCCGAAGTGCGTCACGAGCAGGTAGGACATCTGCCAGCCGTGGCGCATCTCCTCCGCCATCACCCGGTAGATGGACATCAGGTCGTAGTCGCACGGCGCGTTCTGCAGCAGCGCGCGCTGCTGCTCGACCGACGCGAATTCCGTGTCGCCCTGGAAGACGATGAGGTTCTGGAGCGCGTCGCGGATGCGCTGGTCGGGGATGTGCATCACCGTCTTCCACTTCGCGCCGCCGGCGTAGTGCCCGAACTCGATCTCCGGCACGTCGAGGTCGCCGAACTTCACCTCGAACTTGTAGTCCTTCAGTTCGGAGGCATCGACGCCGATGTCGTTCTGCCAGACCTGGAACAGGTCGATCCAGTCGTCGAAGTTCGTGATCTTCGTGAGTGCCATGATGGCTCCGTCAGGTGGCGGTGGAGAACGTCGGTGCGCGCTTCTCGGTGAACGCGGCGATCCCTTCCGCGCGTCGCCGCTCTGGAAGCAGCGCGATCTGCGCGTCCAGTTCGTAGTCGAGCATCTCGGGCAGCGTCTTGCGTGAGCGAGTCGTACACGGCGCGCTTCGCCATCGCGATGGAAAGCGCGGGCTTCGCGGCGAGCGTGCGCGCGAGCGCCGTCGTCTCGGCGGCCAGCGCTTCGGGCGCGCACCACGCGGTTGAACAGCCCGAGCCGCAGGCACTCGTCGGCGTCGATCACGTCGGCGAGCCAGAAGAGTTCGAGCGCCTTGGCCGGCCCCACGAGGCGGGGCAGGAAGTACGTGCCGCCCCAGTCGGGGTGCAGGCCGATGCGATTGAACGTCTGGCCGAGTTTGGCATCGCGGCTCGCGATGCGCAGATCGCAGGCGAGGGCGAGGTTCGCGCCGCCGCCCGCGGCCACGCCGTTGACGGAGGCGATCACGGGCTTGGTGGATTCGCGGATCACCGTGACGACGCGCCGGCCGGCCTCGATCAGCGGCCGTCATCGCCGGCACATTCTCGGTCGCGACCAGCTCGCCCATGTAGCCGACGTCGGCGCCGGCGCAGAAGCCGCGTCCCGCGCCCGTGATGACGATGACGCGCACGGCTTTGTCGGCCTCGAGCTCCTCGAGCGCGTCGCCCAGCTCGCGCCGCATCTCGCCCGCGAAGGCGTTGAGCTTGTCCGGGCGGTTGAGCGTGAGCGTGCCGACGCCGCCCTCGCGCGCGAGCAGGATGTTCTCGTACTTCACGCGTCCACCCGCTCGACGATCGTCGCGAGCCCCTGGCCGACGCCGATGCACATCGACGCGAGCCCGTAGCGCGCCTTCCGCCGGCGCATCTCGTGCACCAGCGTGGTGATCATGCGCGCGCCCGTCGCGCCCAGCGGATGCCCGAGCGCGATCGCGCCGCCGTTCACGTTCACGCGCGCCGGGTCCATGCCCAGCTCGCGCATGCACGCGATCGCCTGCGCGGCGAAGGCCTCGTTGAGCTCGATGAGATCGATGTCCTTCATCGTGCAGTCCCGCGCGCTCGAGCGCCTTGCGGATCGCGGGCACGGGGCCGAGCCCCATGACCTCGGGCGACACGCCGGCCACGGCGCTCGCGACGATGCGCGCCAGCGGCCGGCTTGCCCGCGCGCTTCGCGGCCTCCGCCGACATCACCAGCACCGCGCTCGCGCCGTCGTTGATCCCGGCTCGATGAACCGGCGGTCACGGTGCCGCCCGTCTTGACGAACGCCGGCTTCATCTGCGGCGAGCGACTCGAGCGTCGCATCGGGGCGGGGATGCTCGTCCTTGTCCACGACGATCTCGGCGCCCTTCTTGCCCGACACGCGCACCGGCACGATCTCGTCGGCGAACTTCCCCGCCGCGATCGCGGCCGCCGCGCGCCGCTGGCTCTCGAGCGCGAAGGCAGTCCTGGTCCTCGCGCGACACCTGTGCAGCGCTTCGCGACCTCCTCGGCGGTCTCGCCCAGCGAGATCGTCCACTCCTTCGGCATCTTCGGGATTCACGAAGCGCCACCCGACCGTGGTAGTCCGCCGACTCGGGCGCGTTCCGCGTGAAGCCCTCTTCCGGCTTGAGCATCACCCAGGGCGCGCGCGACATGCACTCGACGCCGCCGGCGATGAACACATCGCCCTCGCCCGCGCGGATCGCCTGCGACGCGCTCGCGATCGCCTGCAGCCCCGACGCGCACAGGCGGTTCACCGTCTGCCCCGGCACCTCTACGGGGAGCCCCGCGAGCAGCGACGCCATGCGCGCCACGTTGCGGTTGTCCTCACCCGATCCGTTCGCGCAGCCGAGGATCACGTCGTCGATCGACCGCATGTCCACCTTCGTGCGATCCACGAGCGCCCTGATCGCGATCGCCGCCAGATCGTCGGGGCGCACGCGCGCCAGTGCGCCGCCGTGGCGCCCCACCGGCGTGCGCACCGCGTCAACGATGACGGCGTCGCGCCCGTTCACGACAGGTCCACCCACACCGACTTGATCTGCGTGTAGCCGTCGATCGCGTACATGCCGAGCTCGCGGCCGAAGCCGCTCTGCTTGTAGCCGCCGAACGGCGACGCCGCGTCGTACATGTTGTACGTGTTCACCCACACGGTGCCGGCCTCGCACGGCGCGCGCGATGCGCAGCGCCTTGCTCGATGTCGCGCGTCCAGATCCCCGCGGCGAGCCCGTAGATCGTCTCGTTCGCGAGCGCCACCGCGCCGTCGAAGCCGCTCGTCGAAGGTCGATCATCGCGAGCACGGGGCCGAAGATCTCCTCCCGCGCGATCGTCATCTTCGGCGTCACGCCGTCGAAGATGGTCGCCTCCACGAAGTAGCCCTTGCCGTTCACCGGCGTGCGCTCGCCGCCCGCGAGCGAGCTGTCGCGCCCTCGTCGCTGCCCCTTCTCGATGTAGCCGAGCACGCTCTCCATGCTGCGTCTTGGAGACGATCGCGCCGAGCCGCGTCTTGGGATCGATCGGATCGCCCGGCGACCATCTTCTTCGCGCGCTCGAGCGATCTTGGCCATCAGCTCGTCGTGGATCGTGTCCTCCACGAGCAGCCGCGAGCCCGCCGCGCAGACCTCGCCCTTGCCGTAGAAGATCGCCGTTGAGCGCGCCGCGCGCCGCGGCATCGAGGTCCGCGTCGGCGAACACGATGTTCGGCGACTTGCCGCCGAGCTCGAGCGACAGCTTCTTCACCGTTGCCGCGGCCTCGCGCATGATCCATCTTGCCCGATCTCGGTGCTCGCCGGTGAAGGCGATCTTGTCCACCTCCGGGTGCCGCACGAGCGCCATGCCCGGCTGTCTTCGCCCTGGCCGGGCACGACGTTGAACGCGCCCGGCGGGGAGCCCCGCCTCCAGCGCCAGCTCCGCCATGCGGATCGCCGTGAACGGCGTCTGCGTCGCCGGCTTCAGCACCACGGTGTTCCCGCACGCGAGCGCCGGCGCGATCTTCCACGCCGCGAGCGACAGCGGGAAGTTCCACGGCGTGATCGCGCCGATCACGCCGAGCGGCTCGCGCAGCGTGTAGTTGAAGTAGTTCCCGTCCACCGGGATCGTCTCGCCCGTGGATCTTGTCCGCCCAGCCGCCATAGTACTTGAACGTCTCGGCGGTGAGCTTCACGTCGATGTGCGACTCGAAGAGCGGCTTGCCGTTGTTCTGCGTCTCGAGGCGCGCGAGTTCATCGGCGTGCGCCGTGATCAGCTCGCCCAGCTTGTACACCATCGCGCCCGCGCTGCCGCGCGCTGATCTTGCGCCACGCCTCGCTCTCGAACGTCGCGCGCGCGTTGGACACCGCGCGCTCCACGTCCGACGCGTCGGCCTCCGCCACCTTGGCGATGATCTCCTCGGTGGCCGGATTCTCCACGTCGAACGTGCGGCCGCCGGCGGCGTCCACCCGCTCGCCGCCGATCACCAGCTGCGTCGGGTACCGCTCCGCCGCGGCGGTCACCGTCGCGCTCACTTCCCCTTGAAGTTCGGCTGCCGCTTCTCGACGTACGCGGCCGATCCCTTCCTTCGCATCGCCGCTCTGGAAGAGCAGCTCTGCAGCTCGCGCTCGATGGCGAGTGCCGTACTCGAGCGGCACTTCGCCGCCGCTCTGCACCGCGCGCTTGATGTGGCCGACCGCCATCGCCGCCTTGTCCGGCGGCGTGAACTGCTTCGCGTACAGCATCACGCTGCTCCCAGAACTCGTCCGTTGCGGTCGCACACCTCGTTCACGAGCCCGATCGTCCTGCGCTTCCTCGAAGCTGAACGTGCGGCCGGTGACCATGAGCTCGATCGCCTTCGACTTGCCCACGATGCGCGAGCAGCCGCTGCGTGCCGCCGGTGCCGGGGAGCACGCCGAGGTTCACCTCGGGGAGTCCGATCTTGCCCGCGTCCTGGCGCGCGAGGCGGATGTCCGCGGCCATGGCGATCTCGAGTCCGCCGCCCACGCAGTGGCCGTTCAGCGCCGCGATCACGAGCTTCGGCGTCTGCTCCAGCCGGCTCAGCGTCTCGTTCGCGTGCAGGCAGAAGTAGTACTTGAACACCGGGTCCACGGTGTTCAGCATGTTGATGTTCGCGCCGGCCGAGAAGAACTTCTCGCCCGCGCCGCGCAGGATGATCACGTGCACGTCGTTGTCGAAGCGCGCCTTGAGGATGCCTCGTCGAGCTGGCGCATCATCTCGTGCGTGTAGGTGTTCGCCGGCGGATCGTTCAGCTCGAACACCGCGATATTGCCTTCCTTCCGGTAGGTCACCAGCGTCGCGGCGGCTTTCTCATTCATCGTGGCGGTCATAGGTGTTCCTGGTAAAGAGTTGGACGGTAGTCGTTAGCCGTTGCTTCCGACATCATGTTCATCATGTCAATCCTGTCAAAGCAGTTTCTCGTAGCGAGTGGGAAGAGCATCTGACAGGATGAACATGATTGACATGATTGAGCCACTCAGCCGGCGGATGTGCGCGGAAGCGACGCGATCGCGACCGGGAGCCCCACATAGCCGCCGAGGAAGATCCGGCCCACGTTCTGCGCGAGCAGCTCCACGCCGAGATCGCCGTTCGGGTCGTACCAGTTGTAGATCCAGTTCATCATGCCGAACAGCGAGTACGCGGCCACGCGCCGGTTGGCGTGCGCGGGGCCATGTGTTTCCTCGATGCCCGCGAGAATGTCCATCAGAGCGCGGGTGTACTCGCTCTTCATTTCGTTCACGGTATGCAGGGGGGCTCCGGTGAGGGCGCCGGCCTCGTGCGACAACACCTTCATCTCCGCCATGTGGGTGGCGAAGTAATCCAGGTGGTTGTCGATGAATTTCATGAGGCGGTCCACCGGATCGGTGGTCCCGGCGAGGCTCTCGCGCATTCCGGCGATCACCCGCTCGAAATTGCGCTGCTGGATCAGGAAGAGCAGCTCCTCCTTGCTCTCCACATAATAGTAGAGGCCCGCCAGTGACACTCCCGACGCCCGCGCCAGGTCGCGCATGCTCGTCTGATGGTAGCCGCGCTCCGCGAAGACCCGCGCGGCCGCGGAAAGCAGGGCATCCAGCTTCTGGTCCTTGGTCGCGATCGCCAATAGGCCTCCCCCGGGCTTCGAACGAACGTTCGGACTCAACCTACGGGGCGGGGGAATGACCGTCAAGATTGACCTTAACGTTCTGCCCGGCCTGGCGTCTCATACCGTGACGGAATGACTCAGCCCACCCGATCGCCGGACGATCCGGACGACAGCGTGCTCATCAGGCGCTGGCAGGCCGGGGACGAACGGGCCGCAACGCTGCTGGTGGAGCGCCATGCGCCGTCGGTCTCGCGCTATGTCGCGAGCATCGGCGTGCGGGAGGATGTGGAGGATGTCGTGCAGGATACGTTCGTCCGGGCGTTCGGGAGCCTGGAGAGTTTTCGAGGGGACAGCGCGCTGCGAACATGGCTGTGCACGATCGCGCGGAACCTCGTGAGGGATCGAGTTCGCAGTCTCAAGTTCGAACGGAAGATGGTAGAGATCGAAGAGCAGCACGCGGTGACCGAGCACGATGCATTGGACGACTCGGTGGCCGACGAAACGGAGGGACGCATGATGGAAGCCGTGGGGAAGCTCACTCCCATGCAGCGCGAGGTGTTCACCTTGCGCGTGGCCGAGGGGATGTCCTACAAGGACATCGCGAAGGTGGTGGGGAGCAGCGAGGGCGCGGCCCGGGTCCATTACCACAACGCGATGCGCGCGATCAAGGAGTTGCTCACATGACCGACTGCCAGCAGAACGAGATCCGCGACCGGCTGCCCGAGTACGTGCATGGCACGCTCGGCGCGGCGGAGCGCGCGCGCGTGGAGGCGCACCTCGCGGGATGCGCGGCGTGCCGCGGCGAGGCGGCGTTGCTGCGCTCGATGAGCGCGGCGATGGCGCGGAGCGCGCCGGCGGTGGATGTGAAGCGCATCGTGACCGCGGCCAAGGCGGCGCGCGCGGTGCCGAAGACGCGGCCCGAGCTGGCGCAGATGCGCCGGCCGGTGCCGCAGGTCGTGTGGCGTGCGGCGGCGGCGGTGTTGTTCATGGTGGTGGGCGCGGCGGGGTACTATTTCGGCCGCGCGAATCCCGTGGGGACGTCGCCCGTGCAGGTGGCGGCGAATCCGACCGTCCAACTCTCGCGGCCGATGCCGCAGGCGCCGGCGCCGGTTCCGGCCGTTGCGCCGGCTCCCGCCCCCGCGCACGTTCAGCCCGCACCGGTGGGACTGAGTTTCGGCGGCGGCGAGGAGTTGTCGCCGGCGCAGGCGAGCAAGTTGATCAGCGATCTGGAGAAGAGTGCGCCGGCGATCGATCCCGAACCGGCGGCGGTCATCGATATCGAGGGCACGCGATGATGCGAACTTGGCGGCAAGCGTTCACGCTCCTCGCACTCGGCGGCGCCCTCGTGGCGCCGCTTGGCGCGCAAGCGAGCGACTCCGGCGCGGCACCGGGAGCGGGGGCCTCGCAATTCCGGCAGCGGATGGCGCAGATGGTGAAGCGCCAGCTGGGGCTCACCGACTCGCAGCTGGTGCTGCTGGGCGCCGTGAACCAGAAGTACGAGCAGAAGCGCTTCCTGCTGCTGCAGCAGGAGCGCGAGCTGCGCATCACCATTCGAGCTGAAGTGCTGCGCGGCGACCAGGCGGATCAGAAGCTCATCGCGAAGCTGCTCGACCAGATGATCGGCGTGCAGCAGCAGCGGCTCCAGATACTGCAGAGCGAGCAGAAGGATCTCTCGGCCTTCCTCACGCCATCGCAACGCGCGCAGTACCTCGGCATCCAGGAGCAGGTGCGCAAACGGCTCGCGAACATGCAGGGGGAGGGAGGCCAGGGGCGCCGCCGCCAGCCGCCGCCCCAGGGGGCACCGCCGCAGTAACAACGAGAACAGCATTTGACAGGATGAACATGATGGACAGGATGACAGCGCTTGCACACAGCGCTCACTCGCGTGAAGCGAAGTGAGCGCTGTGTTCGTTTGCAGTCATCATGCCCATCATGTTCATCCTGTCAAATGCGGTTTCCCACTCACGCTCCCCACTCGCGCGCGATGCGAGTTGTGACTCGGCATCCGATGCCACATGTTCACCGTCGCCATGCCGAGCCCGCCGAAGACGGAAAGACTGGTCGCCGCCGGCCTGCTGCTCGCGTCGCTGCTCGCGTTGCCTGGGGCGACACTCGCTCAAGAGGCGCGTGGCGTCGTCGTCTCTGCGCCCGCCGAGCTTCCGGTCGCGAGCGGGATCGTCGAGTTGCTCGACAGTGCCACGACCGTGGTCGCTCGAACGCTGTCCGGATCGGATGGGAGCTTCGCCGTCCTGGCGCCGCACGCCGGCGCATATCGCATCCGCGTACGCCGTGTCGGATTCCGGAGCACCGTGAGCGCGCCGTACGCGATCGGCGCGGGAGAAGTGATTCAGATCCGCCTTCAGGTGGCTGAACTTCCGATCGAGCTGGCTCCCGTCGTGGTCCTGGGGCAGCTCGAATGCAAGGCGGATCAGGGCGCATCGTCCGAGACGGCCGTGGTGTGGGAGGAAGCCCGGAAGGCGCTCACGCTCACCGCGCTCGCGAAGACCCAACGGCGCCTGGCGGTCACGTCGCGGCGCTATGCGCGCGACGTCACGGTCAGGGGAATGCGGATCAGCAACGAGCAATCGATGGTGACCACCGGCGACAGCAGCGCGCTCTTCCGCACGGCAACGGCCGCGGTGCTGGCGCGTGACGGCTACATCCAGCAGCGCGACAGTTCGACGGTCTATTTCGCGCCGGACGCCGACGTGCTCCTGGACGACGTGTTCGCATCAACTCACTGTTTCCAGCTGGTGCCGGGGCCTCGAGGCGACCCGGAGACGATCGGCCTCGCCTTCACCCCGGGCGCCAATGACACGCTCGCTGAGGTGCGTGGCGTCCTGTGGCTCGATCGACGCACGGCGGCGCTCCGTTCGCTGACCTTCGGCTATGCGAATCCCCCGCCCGGTGTGCCGGATGACTCGCTGATCGGGGGCCGTATCGACTTCTCGAAATTGGAGTCGGGCTGGTGGGTGGTGAGGAGCTGGGAACTTCGGATCCCCCTCGAAGTGGACGGCCGGAAGAAGCTGGTGATCAGCGCCGGCAAGGCGAAATGGATCTCCGCGTACAAGGCGACGCGCTACCGGCAGGTTGGCGGGGATTTGCTGGAGGCGAAGGAGATGAATGGCGCCCCTGATCACTGAGTGGTCCCGCAGCGCGCGCTGCCGCAGTGAGAGCAAAGCAAAGCTTTGACAGGATGAACATGATGGACGGGATGACTGCACTTGAACATGTCGCTCACTTCGCCTCGCGCGAATCAGCGACATGTTCAAGCGCAGTCATCCTGTCCATCATGTTCATCCTGTCAAATGCAGTTCCCTACTCACCATCCACGCCCGTTGAGCTACGTCGCCACGCGTCGTAGATTGCCCACCACGCCCGGGTGGTGGAACTGGTAGACGCAGGGGACTCAAAATCCCCCGAGCTTCGGCTCTTGCGGGTTCGACTCCCGCCCCGGGCACTCTGTTCGACGCAGGTCTCACATCCTGTCCGGAGCGTGACCCGGTGGCCCACCGATCATGATCGACTCGATCGCCCAACTCACCGCGGCGCTCGCCGATCGGTATGTCATCGAGAAGGAGATCGGGGCCGGCGGCATGGCCACGGTCTATCTTTCGCGCGATCTGAAGCATGATCGCCCGGTCGCGCTCAAGGTCCTGAACCCGGAACTCGGCGCCATCCTGGGCGTCGAGCGGTTCCTCTCCGAGATCCGCGTCACCGCGAATCTGCAGCATCCGAATCTGCTCCCGCTCTTCGACAGCGGTGAGGCGGCGGGGCTGCTCTTCTACGTCATGCCGTTCGTCGAGGGCGAGTCGTTGCGCGTGCGGCTCGACCGCGAGAAGCAATTTCCGGTGGAAGACGCGGTGCGCATCTCCGTCGCCGTCGCGAACGCACTCGACTACGCGCACGCGCATGGCGTGATCCACCGCGACCTTAAGCCGGAGAACATCCTGCTGCAGTCCGGGCAGCCGATGATCGCGGATTTCGGCATCGCGCTCGCCGTGAGCAAGGCCGGCGGCAACCGCATCACGCAGACGGGCCTCTCGCTCGGCACGCCGCAGTATATGTCGCCCGGAACAGGCGACCGGCGACCGCGTGATCGATGGCCGCAGCGACATCTACTCGCTCGCCGCCGTCACGTACGAGATGCTCACCGGCGAGCCGCCGCACATCGGCAACACCGCGCAGGCGATCATAGCGCGCGTGCTCACCGACCGGCCGCGCCCCATTCGCGCGACGCGGAGCGCGGTGCCCGAGAACGTCGAGGAGACGCTGTCGCGCGCCCTCGAGAAGCTCCCGGCCGACCGCTTCGGCACCGCGCATGAGTTCGCCGCATCGCTCGAAGGGCGGAGCGCCACGAGCGGCACGCGCGCCGCGGCCGCCGCTCCTCCGCCGGCGATGAGTTGGCGCGCGCGGCTGAGCGATCCGCTGGTGCTGGGACTCGGCGCGGCGCTCGTTGCGTCGCTTGGCGCGGCCGGATTCGCCATGCGCCGCGGCGACGCACCGGCGCCGTCCACGCGCGCGGTGCGCTTCGTCGTGTTCGCCGGCGACAGCGTGCGCCCCGCCAGCACCTTTCCGTGGCCGGCCGCCATCTCTCCCGATGGCGGCACGATCGTCTTCAGCGCCGTGCGTCCGCCCAAGGATCCAATGCTCTACGCGCTGCGCACCGATCAGCTCGAGGCGCAGCCGATCCCGGGCACCGAGGCGGCATTCCAACCGCTGTTCTCCCCCGATGGCCAGTGGGTGGAATTCGAGGTCACGGGCAAGGAGAAGAAGGTCCGTCTGGACGGCAGCGCCCCGGTGAACATCTCCGGCGGCGGATCGGCGAACGGTGCCGACTGGTCCACGCAGAACGAGATCATCGTCGGCTCACAGGGATCGATACGAGGCCTCGCGCACGTGAGTGCGGCCGGCGGCGATCTCGCGGTCCTCACGCATCCCGACAGCGCGCACGGCGAAATCGGTCACGCCTGGCCGATCGCCTTCCCTGACGGCAAGGTAGTCGCGTTCGTCATCTGGTACGGGGAGCTTTCGGCGTCGCAGCTGGCGCTCGCCTCCGTGGATGATGGCAAGGTCGTGCCCCTCGGCCTCAAGGGTGTGCGGCCGCTCGCCGTGTTGGACGGCCGGCTTGTCTACGTGCAGGCCGACGGCGCCGTCATGGCGGTGGCGATCGACGAGCGCGGCAAGCGCGCGGTCGGCCTCCCCGTTCCCGTCCACGACCCGGTGAACGTGCTCTCCGGGAACAACGGCAATTCGGACATCTTCGTCTCGAAGGGCGGCGCGCTCGTGGTCGCGCGCGGTGCGGACGCGGGAGAGCTCGGATGGTTCGATCGCGATCGCACCTTCCACCCGATCGTGAGGGATGCACGGGCCTTCTCCGAGCCGCGGCTGTCTCCCGACGGGAAGCGGGTGGCGGTCCTGATACAGAGCGGACAGGCCACGGACCTCTGGATCGAGGATCTCACGACGGCCACGCTGTCGCGCATCACATCCATGGGATCGGTGAGTTGCGCCGAGTGGCGCCCCGATGGCAAGGACATCTTCCTGGTGAACTCGCGCAGCGAGTTCTACCTCCAGCCGGCGGAGGGCGGCACGCCGCCGCGCCAAGTGGGTCGGATGTCCGACCTCGCCACGTGCGGCACGATGAGCCCCGACGGCCGCTGGATCGTGGCGGATGCCTTGATCCAGAACACCTGGGACCTCTGGACCGTCGCTCGTGATTCCGGCGTCGCTCCGCGCGCGTACGTCACCTCACCGGCGACGGATTGGGGTGCGCATTTCTCGCCGGACGGCAAGTGGGTGGCGTTCAGCTCGGACGAATCCGGAACGTCGGAGGTATACGTTCGCTCCTTCCCTGACCCGTCCGCCAAAGTCCAGATCTCCGCCGGAGGCGGCTTGGCACCGATCTGGTCCCGCGACGGGAAGAGCGTCACCTACACGTTTGGCGAGGCGGTGATCCGAGCGCGCACCAGCGGGGCACCGAGCTTCCAGATCATCTCGCGCGACACGGTCCTCACCACGGGCGGGAACATCGCCTTCGCCGCCGGGAACACGAACATCGACCTTTCCCCCGACGGGAACCGCATCCTCGGCGTTCGCCCGCTGCGCCGGGGGTCGCAGCTGATCGCCGTGCCCAATTGGATCGTCGAGTATCGCGAGCGGATCGCGGCCGCGGGGAAGAACTAGCGAGGCGGCGCGCTTGCCGCCGTATCGTGAGCGAACTTAACTTCTCTTGTTCGCACTGAGACGTTCGCCGGCGAAGTCCGCCGGACATACATAGTACGGAGCACCGCCTCATGCCGCTTCGCCTTTCCGCGCGCCAGGCCGACCTCGCGTCGCTGGACGTTGCCATGCTCGCCATCGCGCTGCCCGCCGGCGCCACGATCGCCGGCCCGCTCGTCCCGCTCGACGCATCGCTGGGCGGCGCGCTCGACCGGTCGCTCACGCGGCGTGATTTCCGCGGCGGGCGCGATGAGGTCTTCCATCTCGTGGGCGCGAAGACGGGGCCGCAGCGCATCGTGCTCGTCGGCACGGGAACGCCAACTGACGCCACGGCCGCGCTCCGGCGTGCCGCTGCGATCGCCGCGCGCCAGGCGCGCGCGGCGGGTGCGACGTCGCTGGCATGGTACGACGGATCGACCAACGGCGCCGCGATCGAAGCGGTCGCCGTCGGCATCCAGATGGGCGCATGGGAATTCAATGAGACCAAGACGCCGCCCCCCGAGGCCGACCGCCGCGCGAATCTAGAGAGCGCGGTGATCATCGCCGGCGGCGACGCGGCGAAGGCCGTCGCGAGCGGCGACGCGTTCGGCGAAGGGATCTCCCTCGCGCGGCGCCTCGCGATGATGCCCGGCAATCTCTGCACGCCCGAGTATCTCGCCGACACCGGCCGCGAGATCGCGAAGCGCCACGGGATGACGGTCACGATCCTCGGCCGCGCCGAGATGGAGAAGGAGAAGATGGGATCGTTCCTCTGCGTGGCGCAGGGGATGCCGGAGCAGGACCCGAAGCTCATCGTGCTCGAGCACCGCAAAGGCCCCAAGGGCGGCAAGCCGGTGGTGCTCGTGGGGAAGGGGCTCTGCTTCGACACCGGCGGCATCTCGATCAAACCCGCCGACAAGATGGAATACATGAAGTTCGACATGTGCGGCGGCGCCGGCGTGCTCGGCGCCATGGAGACGATCGGCCGGCTGAACCTGCCGGTGAACGTGGTGGGTCTTGTGGGCGCGACCACCAACATGCCGAGCGGCACCGCGGTGAAGCCCGGCGACGTCGTGCGCAGCCAGCTCGGCAAGTACATCGAGATCATCAATACGGATGCCGAGGGCCGACTCGTGCTCGCCGATGTGTTGAGCTACGCGCGCCGCTTCACCCCCGCGGCGGTGGTCGACGCGGCCACGCTCACCGGAGCCTGCGTCATCGCGCTCGGTCACACGGCGAGCGGCGTGATGGGGAACGATGAGAAGCTCGTGCAGGAAGTGATCGCGGCCGGCAAGCGCGCGGGCGAGACGGGCTGGCACCTCCCGCTGTTCGATGAGTACAAGGAACTCATCAAGAGCGACGTCGCCGACATCAAGAATTCCGGCGGCCGCCCCGCCGGCGCGAGCAGTGCGGGAATGTTCCTGAAAGAGTTCACCGAGGAATATCCGTGGGTGCATCTCGACGTGGCCGGCACCGCGTACTCCGAGAGCGATCTCACCTGGCTGCCGAAGGGCCCGACGGGCGTTCCGGTCGGCTTCTTCGTGGAATTCGTCCGAGGGAGGGCCGGCTGACCGACACTCACCGCCCGCGGCGCCTCGCCGCGGGTCTGGTGTTCCTGGGCGCGTTCTTCTTCGCCGCGGTCGCGCAGGCGCAGGTGTCGCCGCCCGCGCCGCCCCCGGCGACTCCGCCGCCGCTCGTCCCCGCGCCGCCGTCGATCAATCCGGCGGAACCCGCATCGGTGCCGCACGACACCGCCGCCAAGGACACGACGGCGGACAGCCTGAAAGTGAAGAAGGATTCCATCGAGGCGCGCTTCGCCCAGGCCGAGAGCCCACAGCCGTTGGAGATCGGCGAGTCGTTCACCTGGGATCGCGCGCAGCTGTTCAACACCGGCGCGCTCACCCTCGTGGACATCCTCAATCGCGTGCCGGGCCTCACGGTGTTCCAGTCGGGGTGGATCGCGTCACCCCAGTACGTCGCCTATCTCGGCAACCCGGCGCGCGTCCGCATCTTCTATGACGGCGCCGAGATGATGGCGATCGGCAACAGCGTGAGTTATCCGCTCGACCTGGCCACGGTGCCCATCTGGTCGGTGCAGCAGATGACCGTCGAACGCGGCGCCGATGAGATCCGCGTGTATCTCACCACCTGGACCGTCACGCGCACCACCACGCAATCGCGCATCGACATCGTCACCGGCGACCTCGGCACGAACATGCTGCGTGGCTTCTTCGGCACGCGCTTCCAGAACGGCATGGGCGTGCAGTTCGGCGGCCAGGTATTCGGGACGATCAACAACGTCGTCATCGGCGGCGGTTCCGGGAACGACCTGATGCTGCGTGTGGGATGGGCGAAGTACGGCTGGAGCATCGAAGGATTCATCGAGCGCGCGCTCGCGACGCGCGATCCACAGATCGCCAGCGGCATCCCCATCTACGATTATCCGTTGCAGCTGGCCAACGGGATCCCGGGACAGAATGGCAACCGGACGTTCAGCTACGTGCGTGCGGGATTCGGGCAGCCGGACAGCGGACGGTGGTTCGCGCAGGTCACCGGCAACCAGCAGCAGGTCTCGCAATTGCTGGAGCCATCGCTTACCACTGGATATATCCCGACCGATTCGGTGCGCGTGTTCCAGTTGGCCTCGCAGATCATCGGCGCCGCGGGCGTCACGCTCGGGCCGACGCAACTCAGCGGGTCGGCGCGCTATCGCTGGCTGCCGCTCGGCACGAGCACGGAGTACACGGGGCGCCTCGGCTTCGGCACCAAGTTCCTCTCGCTGTCGGCATTCGCCGACTACGTGACCGACAGTGGCGGCATCACCGATCTCGCCGCGCGGATCAACCCGACGTCGTTCCTCGCGTTCGAGGGAGCGATCGGGTACCGGAGTGCCGCCGACAGCCTGGGGGGGGACGGCGTCTCCGGCCGCATCACCGCGGGCGTGCGGCTCGGGCGGGTCTGGATCCAGCTGGGCGCGATGCAGCGCGACGCCACGGTGGTCCCCGGACTCGTCGCCTACGACACGGCGTACAAGTCGGCATCGGCGGCGTCCGCCACGGGGGAGATGATCTCCGTGCGGGGGAAGGTCGTGGAGGACGTCGGCGTCAACGCGTGGGTGGTGCGGTGGAGCTCGCCGGGGTGGTACCGCCCGCAGCTCCAGGCGCGCGGCGAGGTATTCCTCGATTCCGACTGGCTGAGCAAGTTCCCGAGCGGCCACTTCGGCTTCAAGGGTGCGTTCGGGGCGATGTACCGGAACGATGTGCTCTTTCCGACCGCGGCCGCGGTGGAAGTGATCGACCCGGCCACGGTGATCGCGGTGCACAGCGCCGTGCTCTACACGAACGTCGAGGTGCGGATCATCGACGCGACGCTCTACTTCACCGCCACGTGGGCGCTCACGCCGCGTCCATACG
This sequence comes from uncultured Gemmatimonadaceae bacterium, assembly GCA_963751275.1. GTDB lineage: Bacteria > Gemmatimonadota > Gemmatimonadetes > Gemmatimonadales > Gemmatimonadaceae > DATKOH01. Next base: position 211,720 of record CAVVTZ010000011.1, read on the forward strand.
AGTTGGTGCCGCAGTACGTGCAGCAGGCGCAGGTATTCACGTACGGGCTGCGCTGGCCCTTCTGGAATTGATTACCGCGTTGCGGGAGGCTAAGTTACAGGCTTGCGTATGATACGGAGCATGACCGGATTCGGGAGCGCGACCGGCAAGGTCGGATCGCGGCCCGTCACGGTGGAAGTCCGCACCGTGAACCATCGATTCTTCAATCCGAGCATCAAGCTGCCGTCGCTCCTCGCCCGGTGGGAGGGCGAGACGCGGGAGTTGCTTCGTCAGGCGGTCACCCGGGGGCACGTCACGCTGGTGGCGCGCACGGAGCGCGGGGCGGAGAATGCGCTCCAGATCGACGAGGCGCGCTTCGCGGATTACGTGTCGCGGTTGAAGGCGCTCGAGAAGAAGCACGGCTTGAACCCGACGCTCGACGTCGCGACGGTGCTGCGCTTGCCGGACGTACTCGCCTCGGACGCGCCGGAAGAGGAAGCGGGGAGCGGTGAACAGCTGCAGGCGGTGGTGCGGGAGGCGCTCAAGGCGCTGACTGCGATGCGGGAAGCCGAAGGAGCGCGGCTGGCGTCGTTGCTGGCCGAGCGGCTCGCGGTGGTGGCGGCGGCGTTCGAGCGGATCGCAGCGCGTGCGCCGGCTCGTCTCATCGCCGAGCGGGAGCGTCTGCAGGCGTCGGTGAAGGAATTGGCGGGGGGTGTGGCGCTCGATCCCGCGCGGCTCGCGCAGGAGATCGCGCTCCTCGCCGACCGGCTGGATGTGAGTGAGGAGATCGACCGGTTCCGTGCGCATGTGCATGCCTTCCGCGACACGCTGTCGGGAGCGAGCGGGCCCGGCGTCGGGAAGCGGCTCGGGTTCCTGCTGCAGGAGATGCTGCGCGAGACGAACACGACGGGCAGCAAGGCGCGCGACGCGGCGATGCTGCACGAGGTGGTGGCGGTGAAGGAGGAGTTGGAGAAGATCTCCGAGCAGGTGGAGAACGTCGAATGAATCCGGCGTTCCCGGTGATCCTCTCCTCGCCTTCGGGCGGCGGCAAGACGACGATCGCGCGCGCGCTGCTGGAGCGGCGTTCGGATGTGGGGTACTCGGTGAGCGCGACGACGCGCGCGCCGCGGCCCGGTGAAGTGGATGGAGTCGATTATCATTTCCTCTCGCCCGCCGAGTTCGCGGCGCGGCGCGAGGCCGATGCGTTCGCGGAGAGTGCGCAGGTGCACGGGATGTGGTACGGCACGCTCCGCGCGGAAGTGACGAGAGTGCTGGCACAGGGCAAGAAGGTGATCATGGACATCGACGTGCAGGGCGCGGCGCAGTTCCGCCGCTCCTTCCCGCAGACGGTCATGATCTTCGTGCTCCCCCCGAGCGGCGATGCGTTGCTGGCGCGGCTGCGGGAGCGGGGAACCGAGAGTGCGGCGAGCCTGCAGCGCCGGTTGAACAGCGCGCTCGCGGAACTGCAGGCGGTGCCGGAATACCAGTATGTCGTCGTCAACGATCAGTTGGAGCGGGCGATCGAGAAGGTCTCGGGCATCCTGGATGCCGAGGCGATGCGGCGGGAACGGCTCACCGGATTGGAACGGGACCTGCGCTCGATCGTCGAGCGATTGGAGAAGGAAATCAACGCGTAGCTGGCAAGGAGCTCACCGATGCAAGTGTTCACCCCGATCGAAGTCGCGAAGCGTACGGCCAACAAATACCTCGGCGTGCTGGTGGCGGCGAAGTACGCGCGCATCATGAACGAGTTCCCGCGCATGGGCGGCGGCGGGTACGAGAAGAAGCTGACGACGAAGGCGCTCGAGGCGCTGACCACCGACGAGATCGATTTCCAGGTCCGCACGCGCGTCGAACGCTAGCGCGCACTGACCGTGCGACCCTTCGACGGCCGCCGCATTGTCCTCGGGATCACCGGGGGGATCGCCAGCTATAAGTCGGGCTGGCTGGCGCGGCTGCTCGTGCAGGCGGGCGCGGAGTTGCACGTGGTGATGACCCGCGGCGCGCGGGAGTTCGTCGCGCCGGCCACCTTCGAAGCGATCAGCGGCCACCCGGTGCAATCGGACATCTTCGCGCCCGGGCACGCGCTCGATCACATCCATATCGCGCGCGCGGCCGACGCGGTCGTGGTCGCCCCGTGCACCGCCGACTTCCTCGCGCGCGCGACGCAAGGGCGCGCCGACGATCTGCTCGCCGCGATCCTGCTCGCCACGCGCGCGCCGGTGCTGCTGGTGCCGGCGATGAACGATCGCATGTGGTCGCATCGCGCCACCGTGCGCAACGCGGCCACCGCGGCGGGATTCGGTTATCACGTGATGGAGCCCGCGACCGGGCCGCTCGCCGAAGGCGACGCGGAAGGGCCGGGGCGGATGCCGGAGCCCGAGGCGATCTTCGCACACCTCGGCCGCGTCCTCGAGAAGCCGACGCTCGCCGGGAGACGCGTGCTCGTGACCGCGGGCCCGACGCGCGAGCCGGTGGACGCGGTGCGCTTCCTCTCGAACCGCTCGAGCGGCCGCATGGGCGTCGCGGTCGCGGCAGCGGCCTGGCGGCGCGGCGCGGATGTGACGCTCGTCGCGGGCCCACTCGCGGTCGAGGCGCCCGCGGGCACGCGCGTGATCCGCGTGGAGAGCACCGAGGAGATGGCGCGCGCCGTGGCGGCCGAGCTGCCGGAGGCGCATGCGCTCGTGATGGCCGCGGCGCCGGCGGATTTCCGCGCCGCCGCTCCGGCGAGCAACAAGATCAAGAAGAGCGCCAAGCCCGACGCGGTGGCCCTCGCGCCGACGGTGGACATCCTCGCCGAGACGCGCGCGCTCCGGAGGAAAGGCGCCGTGATCGTCGGCTTCGCGCTCGAGACCGACGACCTCGCGAAGAACGCGCGCGCGAAGCTCGAAGCGAAAGGGCTCGACCTCATCGTGGTGAACGACGCGAAGGAGCCGGGCGCCGGCTTCGAGGTGGAAACGAATCGGGTGACGCTCATTGCGAAGGACGGCCGTTCGGAGCCGCTCGCGCTGATGACGAAGACCGCGCTCGCCGAAGTCCTCCTCGACCGCGTCGAGGCGCTGCTCGGTGCGCGCTGAGGAGCTGCTCCGCCGCTATCTCGAACAGCGCCGCGACATGGGCGAGCGCGAGCTGGTGCTGGACGATCTCACGGTGGAAGAAGTGATGAAGCTCATCGGCGCGAAGAGCGGCGCGAGCGCGGAGGCGAAGAGCGCGCCGCCCCCCGCCGGCGACTGGCGGGAGACGCTGAAGGCCGCGGGCGCCGCGTCCGAACCGGCTCCGGTCGCTCGCAGAGATTTTCCCACGCACGCGGCGTCCGCGTCGTCCGCGCCTGCGGTTCCGATGGGCCCCGGTCTCACCGTGGGAGGCAGCGACCGTGAGCTCTTCGCCGGCGCCGTCGGCAACGCCACGACGATCGACGAGGTGAACGCGCTCGTGCGCGCGTGCACCGCGTGCGATCTGCACCGGACCGCGAAGAACGCGGTGCCCGGCGATGGCTCGCCGCGTGCGCGCCTCATGTGCATCGGCGAAGGACCCGGCGCGAATGAAGATGAAACGGGATTGCCCTTCGTCGGCCAGGCCGGCCAGCTGCTCACCAAGATCCTCGCCGCCATCGATCTCAAGCGCGAGGACGTGTACATCGCCAACGTTGTCAAGCACCGCCCGCCCGGCAATCGCGTGCCGCTGCCGGCGGAGGTTCAAGCGTGTCTTCCCTATTTGGTGCGCCAGGTAGAGATTATCCGCCCCGCCGTGATTCTGGCGTTGGGGCTCTCCGCCGCGCAGGCGCTGCTCGAAACGACGGAAGCCCTTGGCAAGCTGCGGGGACGGGAGCATCACTATCACGGTATTCCCGTGATCGTCACCTATCACCCGGCAGCGCTTCTCAGGAATCCCGCCTGGAAGCGGCCTACGTGGGAAGATGTCCAGCTCGCCCGTCGAATTCTCGATCGCCCCACCGGCGCCTGATGCCTTCCGCGACCGCCGGCCTCCGTATTCCGAAGAGGCCGAGACGGCGGTGATCGCCGCGATGCTCATGGACCAGGACGCGATCCTGCGCGCCATCGAGCATGTGGACGACACGATGTTCTACCGCGAGGGCCACCGCCGGATCTTCCGCGCGATGGCGTCGATCGCCGAGCGCGGCGACGTGGTGGATCCGCTCACGCTCATGGAGGAGCTCTCGCGCCATGGCGAGCTCGAGGGCGCGGGCGGCAAGGACTACATCGGCTTCCTGCTCGACGCGGTCCCCACGAGCGCGAACGTGGAGTACCACGCGCGCATCGTGAAGGAGAAGGCGCTCCAGCGCCGCCTGATCGAGACGTGCACCGCGCTCATCGGCGAAGCGTACGCCGGCACGTCCACCGCCGCGGAGCTGCTCGACGAAGCGGAGCACCGCGTCTTCCAGGTGAGCCAGCAGCGCGGCACGCAGGGCTTCATGCGCGTGAAGGAACTGATGTGGCCCACGATGGAGCGCATCGAGGCGCTGCAGCGCGGCGGCAAGACGATCACCGGCGTCGCCCACCGGCTTCACCGATCTCGACGAGCTCACGTCCGGCTTCCAGAACTCCGATCTCGTGATCGTCGCGGCGCGCCCGTCCATGGGCAAGACGGCGTTCGTGCTGAACGTCGCGCAATACGCTGCGATCGAGAAGAATATTCCGGTGGCGGTCTTTTCCCTGGAAATGAGTAAAGAAGCACTCGTGCAGCGCATGCTCACCGCGGAAGCCCGCGTCGATGCGCAGAAGCTCCGCAAGGGACTCCTGCGCGATGACGACTTCCCGCGCATGGCGCGCGCGGCCGGCGTGCTCTCGAGCGCGCCGATCTGGATCGATGACTCGGCCGCCATCACGCTCCTCGAGATCCGCTCGAAGGCGCGGCGGCTCAAGGTGGACGCCAACATCGGACTCGTCGTCGTGGACTATCTGCAGCTCATCCAGGGACCGCCCAGCTCGGAGAACCGCCAGCAGGAGATCAGCCAGATCTCCCGCTCGCTCAAGGCGCTCGCGAAGGAATTGGACGTGCCGGTCGTCGCGCTCTCGCAGCTCTCGCGCGCGCCGGAACAGCGCACCGCCGAGCACAAGCGGCCGCAGCTCTCCGACCTCCGCGAGTCGGGCGCGATCGAGCAGGACGCCGACCTCGTCATGTTCATCTACCGCCCCGAGATGTACGAAGGGCCCGACGCCACCGACAAGGATGGCAACGCGGTCGCGGGGCGCGCCGAGATCATCATCGGCAAGCAGCGCAACGGGCCGATCGGCACCGCGCATCTCTTCTTCCACAAGGCGTACACGCGGTTCGAGAACTACACCGCGCGCTCGCAGGGCGCGTGAGCCCCAAGACCAAAACGGTCTATCGCTGCACCGAGTGCGGCGCCGATCATCCGAAGTGGGCGGGGCGCTGCGACGCGTGCGGCGAATGGAATACGCTCGTCGAGGAAATGCTCACGGCCCCCGCGGCCACGAGCGCCGCGCGGCGCCGCGCCGGATCATCGCAGTCTCGGTGAAGGCGGGTCCGTCGCGAAGACGCAGCGCGTGGGCGCGGTGCAGGGTTCCGAATCGCGGCGGTGGAAGACCGGCATCAACGAATTCGATTTCGTGCTCGGCGGCGGGATCGTGCCGGGTTCGATGGTGCTCGTAGGCGGCGAGCCCGGCATCGGCAAGTCCACGCTGCTGCTCCAGGTGGCCGCGCGCCTGCAGCAGGCGGGCCACACCACGCTCTACGTGAGCGGCGAGGAATCGCCGCTGCAGGTGAAGCTGCGCGCCGACCGGCTCGCCGAGAAGGCGGACGATGTCGAGCTGCTGAGCGAGACGCAGCTGGAGACGATCCTCGCGACCGGCGCCGCGATGGAGCCGCGCGTGCTCTTCGTCGATTCCATCCAGACTGTGTTCACCGGCGATCTCGAGGGCGCGCCGGGGAACGTCGGGCAGGTGCGCGAGTGCGCGGCGCGGCTCATGCGCTTCGCGAAGGACTCGCGGCACGGCGGTGTTCGTGGTGGGCCACGTCACGAAGGGCGGCGGCATCGCGGGCCCGAAGACGCTCGAGCACATCGTGGACACCGTGCTCTACTTCGAGGGCGAGGGCACGCTCGACCAGCGCGTGCTGCGCGCCACCAAGAATCGGTTCGGCGGCGTGGACGAGATCGGCGTCTTCCGCGATGACCGCGGGCGGGCTCATCGCGGTGGAGAATCCCTCGGCGCTCTTCCTCTCGGACCGCGCATCGACCGCGAGCGGCAGCGCGGTCACCGCGCTCATGGAGGGCACGCGCCCGCTTGCTCGTGGAAGTGCAGGCGCTCGCCGCGAAGGCGGGGTTCGGCACGCCGCAGCGCGTGGCCACCGGATTCGACTCGCGCAAGCTCGCGCTGCTGCTCGCGGTGCTCGACAAGCGCGCCGGACTCTCCTTCGCGCAGCTCGACGTGTTCGTGAACGTCGTGGGCGGACGTGCGCGTGCAGGAGCCGGCGGGCGATCTGGCCGTCGCGGCCGCGCTCGCCTCGAGCGTGTACGACCGCGCGCTGCCGCACGACGCGGTGTTCCTCGGCGAGGTCGGACTCGGCGGCGAGGTGCGCCCGGTGTCGCAGGCCGAGCGGCGCATCGCGGAGGCCGCGAAGATGGGCATGCGCACCGTGTACGTCGGCGCGCGCGCTGTGCCCAAGCGCGCGGCGGCCGGCGTGAAGCTCGTCGGCGTCAAGACCGTGGCGGACCTCTTCGCTGCGCTCTTCCCGTGAGCGCCACGCCGGTGCGGGACGTTGGCGTGGTGATCGTGGCCGCGGGCAAGGGCACGCGCACCGGCAGCGCGGAAGCTCAAGCAGTTCCGCTGGGTGGCGGGGAAGCCGATGCTCCTCCATTCGCTGCAGACGTTCATGGCGCGAAGCGATGTGGCGATGGTCGTGTGCGTGCTGCCGCGCGACTACTGCGCCGATCCGCCGCCGTGGATCTTCCAGTGCGACATCGACCGGCTGCTGCTCGCCGCCGGCGGACGCGAGCGCGGCGACTCGGTGCTCGACGGGCCTCGAGGACATGCCGCCCGAGGTGAAGATCGTGCTGGTGCACGACGCCGCGCGCCCCTTCGTGGACGCACGCGATGATCGTCGCGCGTGATCGACGCGGCGCGCGCGGGCGAGGGCGCCGTGCCCGCGCTGCCGGTCCCCGACACCGTCAAGCGAGTGGATGAGTCCGGGCTCGATCGCCGAGACGATCGAGCGCGATCGAGCTCTGGCGCGCGCAGACCCCGCAGGCCTTCCCGCGCGACATGATCGAGCGCGCGTACCGTGAAGCGCGGAGCGTGAACGCGCACGCCACCGACGACGCCGCGCTCTGCGAGCGGCTCGGGCTGCCGGTGCGGGTCGTGCGCTGGCAGCGCGCGCGCGTTCAAGATCACCGACGAACGCCGACTTCGCGCGGGCCGACGCGCTGCCGCTCGCATGACCAGCGCCGCACCGCCGTCCCGTTCTGGTCGCCGGCCGAGATCGAGGCGAGCGATCCCCGGCACGCGTCGCGCATCTCGCGGCGCGCCGCGTGCTCGCCTACCCGACCGAAACGGTGTACGGCTTCGGCGGCGCGATCGATGAACCCGTCGGTCGAGCGCCTCGTCGCGCTGAAGCAGCGCGAGCCCGGCAAACCGTTCCTGATCCTCGTGGCGTCGCAGCGAGATGGTCGCGCGCCTCGGATCTCCAGCTGGCCGGCGACGCCGCGCAGCTCGCTGCCCGCCTCTGGCCCGGCCCGCTCACGCTCGTGCTCCCCGGCGGCGAACGGCGCGTGCCCGCGCGCCTGCGCGGCCCCGAGGGCGGCATCGCCGTGCGCTGGACGTCGCATCCCGGCATCGCGCGGCTGCTCGTGGCGCTATGGCGAGCCGATCACCTCCACGAGCGCGAACCGCCCCGGCAGCCCGCCCGCGATGAGCGCCGGCGAGGTGTGCGACCGTGGGCCGCCGCGGTGATCGGCGGAGCGCTCCGCGTGCTCGACGGCGGCCGCCTTCAGCCGTCGGCGCCGTCGACGGTCGTAGATTGCACGGGTAAGCGCCTGCGCGTGGTCCGGCCGGGCGCGATCCCGTCCGCCACGTTGCGCGCGAGCGTGCCCGACCTGATCGGAGACCAGTGAGCCGCATGCGCGTGCTCTTCGTCTGCACCGGCAACACCTGCCGCAGCGCGATGGCCGAGGCGATCGCGCGCCGGCTCGCGCCGGAGCAGGGGCTCAACGACCTGGACATCGGCTCCGCCGGCACCGCGGCCTGGGACGGCGCGCCCGCGTCCGATGGCGCGCTGCTCGTCAGCCTCGAGAACGACATCGATCTGTCGGGGCACCACGCGCGCCAGCTCACGCGCGATCTGGTCGACCGATCGGATCTGATCCTGGCGATGGGCCCGCATCACCTCGAGCGCATCGAGGCGCTCGGCGCGCGCGGGAAGACGCATCTGCTCACGTCGTTCAGCTCGCGCGGCACCGACCGACCGCCCCATCGGCGACCCCTTCGGCGGCGAGCTCAGCCTGTATCGCGAGACCTTCGACGAGCTCGTGCGCGAGATCCGGCGCGCGTTCGCGCGCCTCGCCGGCCGAGCGCACGCCGGGACTCTCCTGATGCGCCGACCGAGCCGGCTGGTCCTGCTCGGCCACCCCGTGGATCATTCGTTGTCGCCGGCGTTCCAGAACGCGGCGCTCCGGCGCGCGGGGATCCCGCTCACGTACGGGACGCTCGACGTGCTCGCGCCCGATCTCGCCGGCACCGTGCGGCTCCTCGCGGAGGACCGCGCCGCGGGGAACGTGACGATCCCGCACAAGGAAGCGATGGCCGCGCTGTGCGACGTGCTCACGCCGCTCGCGGAGCGTGTGGGGGCGGTGAACACATTCTGGGTGGATGACGCCGGACAATTGCACGGGCACAACACCGACGTCGGCGGTGTGACCGCGTTGCTCGACCAGCTGCTCGGCGCGCCGCCGTCGGGGCGCATCGCGTTGCTCGGCGCCGGCGGCGCGGCGGCGGCGGTGCTCGCGGCGCTCGATGACCGGCCGGCCTGCGCGGTGACGCTGTACAACCGGAGCCCCGTTCGGTCCGCGAAGCTCGCCGAGCGCTTCCCGGTGGTGACGCGCACCACGGAGTCGCCGGAGGATGCGGTGCACGACGCGACGCTCGTGATCAACGCGTCGCCGGCGGGACTGGAGGATGACGAGCATGCCGGTGGCGATCGAGGCGCTGCCCTTCGACACCGCCATCGCCGACCTCGTGTATCGGCGGGGCGAGACGCCGTGGGTGCGCGCCGCGCGCGCATGCGGGCACCGCGCGGTCGATGGGCTGCCGATGCTCATCGAGCAGGGTGCGCTCGCGTTCGAGTCGTGGTTCGGTACCCCCGCGCCGCGCGACGCGATGTGGGATGCCGTGACCATGGAGGCCACCAATGCGCACTGAGTGGGCGCCCGCGGCGGCGCGCGGCTGGCTGGACTTCCTGCTGCCGCGCGCCTGCGTCGTGTGCGCGCGCCTCGTGGATCCCGCCGACAAGCGACTCGCGTGCGCGCACTGCTGGACGAAGGTGCGGCGGCTGTCCGCGCCACGGTGCGAGCGCTGCGGACATCCCGGCACACGCAATGCGTGCGCCTGGTGCGCGTCGCTGCCGCCGTTCGTGCGCGCCGCGCGCTCGGTGTGCTGGATCCCCGGCGGCACCGGCGGCGCGATCGTCCACGCCTTGAAGTACGGCGGGTGGCGTGCGACCGCGACGGAGATGGCCGCGGCGATGGCACGGCTCTCGTGGCCGGCCGACGTCGGCGCCGAGCGGAGCGCGCTGGTGCCCGTGCCGCTCGCCGCCGACCGCGAGCGGGAGCGCGGCTACAACCAGAGCGCGCTGCTCGCGCGCGCGCTCGCGCCGCACTGGAACGTGCCGGTGTGGGAGGATCTCCTACAGCGGACGCGCGCGACCGGCACGCAAACCCGATTGACACCGGAGGAGCGCCGCCGCAACGTTTCCGGCGCGTTCGCCGCGCGCGCGAACGCCGCTCCGCGTCTTCGCGGCGCGCACGTCGTGCTCGTGGACGACATCATCACGACCGGTGCGACCCTCGCCGCGTGCGCCGACGCGCTCTTCGCGGGCGGCGCGCGCATCATTAGTCTTGTCACCTTCGGACGCGCGCCGGCCATCGGCGACCGCGTCTGACCCTCAGGAGCGATCAACGCGATGACGATCAAGGTCGGGATCAACGGATTCGGCCGCATCGGCCGGCAGGTGGTGCGCGCGGCCAAGGAGCAGGGCGTCGCCGATCTCGATTTCGTCGCAGTCAACGATCTCACCGACACGAAGACGCTCGCCCATCTCTTCAAGTACGATTCGGTGCACGGCATCTTCGACGGCGACGTGACCGGCGGCGCCGGGAGCCTCACCATCGACGGCGACGAGATGGAGGTCCTCTCGCACAAGGATCCCGCGCTCCTGCCGTGGAAGAAGCTGGGCGTGGACCTCGTCCTGGAATCCACCGGCCGGTTCACGAACGCCGACGACGCGCGCAAGCACATCGCCGCCGGCGCCAAGCACGTGATCATCTCCGCGCCGGCCAAGGGCGAGGACATCACCGTCGTCATGGGCGTCAACCACGACAAGTACGACGCGGCCAAGCACACGATCATCTCGAACGCGACCTGCACCACGAACTGCCTCGTGCCGATGGTGAAGGTCGTTCGGGACAGCTTCGGCTTCAAGCACGCGTCGATGACCACGATCCATAGTTACACGAACGACCAGTCGATCCTCGACCTGCCGCACAAGGACCTGCGGCGCGCCCGCGCGGCCGCCATCTCGATGATCCCCACCACCACCGGTGCCGCGAAGGCCACGGCGCTCGTCATACCGGAGGTGAAGGGGAAGATCGATGGCATCGCCGTTCGCGTGCCGACCCCCGATGTCTCCTTCACCGATCTCGTCGTGGAAGTCGAGCGCGCGACCACCGTGGATGCGGTGAACGCCGCGTTCAAGAAGGCCGCCCAGGAAGGGCCGCTCATCGGCATCCTCGACTATACGGAAGAGGAACTCGTGTCCGTGGACTTCATCGGCAATCCGTTCTCCTGCATCGTCGACGCCAAGAGCACGGCCGTGATCGACGGCACGCTCGTGAAGGTGTCGGGCTGGTACGACAACGAGTGGGGCTACTCCTGCCGCTGCGTGGACCTCCTCCGGTACATCGGCGCGCGGCAGTGAGCCGGGCGCCGAACGCGGTCGACCGGCGGCGCGACCGGATCGCACTCGGCTTCCTCGCCGGCGGCGCGTTCCTGTACGGCGCGGCGTTCCTCGGCATGCACACGCTGGCCGTGGTGCCGATCGTGCCCGTGCCCGGCCATCCAGCCGTCGCGCGCTTCACCCGGCTCTGGCTGATGTCCCTGGCCGGCCTCGCGCTCATCGGAGTCGGCGGCATCGCCATGGCGTGGTCCTTCGGGCGCTTCCACGCGCGGCGGCACGAGGCGCCCTGATGGCGAAGCGCACCATCACGGATCTTCCGCACGCCACACTGCGCGGCCAACGCGCGCTGGTGCGCGTCGACTTCAACGTCCCAATGGAAGGGGAGCAGGTTTCCGACGACACGCGGATCCGCGCCGCGCTCCCCACGATCGAATCGCTCGCGAACGCCGGCGCGCGCGTGGTGCTGCTCTCGCATCTCGGCCGCCCCAAGGGGAAGCCGGAGGCGAAGTACTCGCTCGCGCCCGTCGCGAAGCAGCTCGCGACGCTCACCACGCGCACGGTGCGTTTCGTCCCCTCCACCGTGGACGATGCAGCGGTCGCTGCGTCGAAGGCGCTCGCGAACGGGGAGATCCTGCTGCTCGAGAATACGCGATTCCTTGCCGGTGAGGAGAAGAACGAGGAGGCGCTCTCGCGGCAGCTCGCGATGCTCGGTGACGTGTACGTGAACGACGCCTTCGGCTCGGCGCACCGCGCCCACGCGTCCACCGAGGGCGTCGCGCATTTCGTGAAACCGGCCGTGGCCGGATTGCTCATGGAGCGCGAGCTCGCCTACCTCGGCGATGCGCTCGCGACCCCCAAGCGCCCATTCATCGCGGTGCTCGGCGGCGCGAAGATCTCCGGCAAGATCGATGTGATCGCCGCGCTGCTGCCCAAGGTGGATCGCCTCATCATCGGCGGCGCGATGGCGTGCACCTTCTTCAAGGCGATGGGACTCGAGACGGGGAAATCGCTCGTCGAGGCCGACCGCGTGCCGATGGCCAAGGAGCTGCTCGCGAAGTCCGGAGCGAAGCTGCTGCTCCCCGACGACGCGCTCGTCGCGCCCGCGCTCGGTCAGCCCGCGAAGGCGCACGCGGTGGCGCGCGACGCGATCCCGGCCGCCGAAGCGATGTTCGATGTGGGCCCGCGATCCGCGGACCGGTTCGCGCGCGAGATCGCCGGCGCGAAGACGGTGGTGTGGAACGGCCCGATGGGCGTGTTCGAGACGCCGCCCTTCGACGCCGGCACGCGCGCCGTGGCCGACGCGATGGCGCGCGCCACCGGCGCGGGGGCGACCACGATCGTCGGCGGCGGTGACTCCGCCGCGGCGGTGGAACAGATGGGGCTCGCGAGCCGGATGAGCCACGTGTCCACCGGCGGCGGCGCGTCGCTCGAATTCCTCGAGGGGAAAGTGCTCCCCGGGGTCGCGGCCCTCGACGAGCGCGCCGCATGAAGCGCCCCGTCTTCGCCGCGAACTGGAAGATGAACCTCGGCCCGCAGGATGCGCGCGCCTATCTCAAGCGCTATATCGAGCTCTCGCCGCCGCGCACCGACCGCACGCTGATCTTCTTTCCCTCGGCGCTCTCCGTGGTGGTGTCCGCGTACGCGCTCAAGGACCGCCCCGAGATGCTCGTGGGCGTGCAGAACATCCACTGGGAGGAGAAGGGCGCCTTCACCGGCGAGAACGCGGCGTTCATGGCGAAGGATGCCGGCGCGAAGATCGCGCTCGTCGGGCACTCCGAGCGGCGGCAGCTCTTCGGCGAGACGGATGAGATGACCTCCAAGAAATGCGCGTCCGCCTACCGCGCCGGCCTCACGGCGCTGCTTTGCGTGGGCGAACGGCTCGAGGAGCGCGAACGGAACACCACGCAAGCGGTGGTGCTGCGCCAGCTCAAGGCGGGCATTAGCCGCCTCGAGCCGTCACAGATCGCGACACTCTCCGTGGCGTACGAGCCGGTGTGGGCGATCGGCACCGGCCGCACGGCGCGCCCCGAGGATGCGACCAACGTGCACACCGCCATCCGGCGCGTGCTCAAGGAATCGATCGGCTCCAAGAGCGCCGACATCCCGATCCTCTACGGCGGGAGCGTGAACGCCGAGAACGTCGCCGAACTGCTTGCCGCGCCCGAGGTCGATGGTGTGCTGGTCGGCGGCGCGAGCCTCGATCCCGAGGTCTGGGCGAAGATCACACAGGCTTGACCGGAGGTCGTAAGGTGCCTAAGCTTCGCTGCTTAGCCCATTCCTACCTCATCGCCGGATAAATGTACACCGTCCTCCTCGTTCTACTCATTCTCGTCAGCCTGATCCTGATCGGGGCGGTGCTCATCCAGTCGGGCAAGGGCAGCGGCCTGGCCGCCAGCTTCGGCGGCGCGTCGTCGTCCAGCGACATCATGGGCTCCCACCAGATGGCCACCGGGATCGGCAAGGCGACGTGGTATCTCGGCGGCGTGTTCCTGTTCCTCGCCTACGTGCTCGCGATCATGAGCGCGCGCCCCGCGGTGCCGAAGTCGGCTCTCGATCAACTGACCGCGCCGCAGACGCAAGCGCCGGTGCAGACCGCGCCGACGAACACGGCGCCGATCGTGCCGCTGCAGCCCGCACCGACGGCGCCCTCCGCGCCGGCGAAAACACCGCCGCGCTGATCGCATTGCCGAAGCTCGACTCGAAACCGGGGTTCCTCCTCCTCGAGGATGGAACCCTTTTTCGTGGGACCCTCGGCTCCACCGCTCCCCTCGCGGTGGCCGAGGTGGTGTTCACGACGAACATGACTGGGTATCAGGAGGTCTTCACCGATCCCTCCTACTGCGGCCAGATCGTGGTGATGACCGCGCCCATGATCGGCAACTACGGCACGAACGATGAGGATCCCGAATCGGGCGGTGCGCAGGTGGCCGGTGTGATCGTGCGCGAGCTCTCGACACACCCGTCGAACTGGCGCTCTACGGGTGGCTTGCCAAGGTGGTTGAGCTCCGCACAAATCCCGATACTGCAAGACGTTGACACGCGGCGCCTCACGCGCCATATCCGGTCTTCCGGGGTTATGCGCGGTGTCGTGGCCGCGGGCGACGAACCGGGGCCCGAAGCGGTTGCGGCGCTCCAAGCCTGTCCGTCAATGGAGGGGCTCGACCTGGCGTCACGCGTCTCCACCAAGAAGACGTACAGTTGGGGCGACGCGGGGGCCAAGAAGCACATCGTCGCCTACGACTACGGGATCAAGCGCAATATCCTGCGGCTCTTCGCCGAGCATGGTTGTCACGTGACGGTCGTCCCGGCCGATACCCCGGCCGCGCAGGCGCTGGAATTGAAGCCGGACGGAGTGTTCCTCTCGAACGGACCGGGCGATCCGGCGGCGGTGAGCTATGCGCCGGCGATCATCCGGACCATCGCGAAGACGGGAATGCCGATGTTCGGGATCTGCCTGGGGCACCAGCTGCTCGGACTGACGTACGGCGCGCGCACGGAGAAGATGCCCTACGGTCACCGGGGCGGGAATCATCCGGTGAAGGAACTCGAGACCGGACGCGTGCTGATCACATCGCAGAACCACGGATTCAGCGTGGTCGGGAGTGACGCGGGCATCCCCGGCGCGCCGGAATTGCGCGTGACGCATGTGAATCTGAACGACGGCACGGTGGAGGGGCTCCGGCATCGCGAGTTGCCGGTGTTCGCGGTGCAGTACCACCCGGAGGCGGCTCCCGGCCCGCACGACGCCCGGCCGCTCTTCGCGGAATTCATGCAGGCGGTCGCTTCGAACAGTCGTTCCAGTTCGCCAACTGCTTGACACACAAGCAAGTAAGCCCATAGTTTCGTCGCACGGCCCGCACGTTGGCGGGCGATCTTTCCGAGGTTACGAATGACCAAAGCCGATCTGGTCGAGCGCGTTACGGCGCAGATCTCTCGTACGGCCGGCCCGATGATCTCGAAAAAGGATTGTGCGCGCGTGGTCGACTCCTTCCTGGATGCGATCAAGGACGCGCTCAAAGAGCAGCGGAACATCGAGGTCCGCGGCTTCGGCACGTTCAAGATCCGCCAGCGGAAGACGCGCATGGCGCGCAATCCGCGCACCGGTTCGCCGGTGGAGGTGTCCGCGCGCCCGGTGCCGGTGTTCAAGCCCAGCAAGGAGTTGCGCGCGCTCGTGGCCGAGGTGACGCCCGAGGAATTGGCGCAGGCGAAGAAGGGGAACTGAGTACTGCAGACTTAGACTCTAGACTTGGACTCTAGACTACTCCCAATAGCCGCATTCTAACGTCTCAGTCTAACGTCTCAGTCTGTAGTGAAGCGCCCCCGTCCGGGGCGCTTTTTGTTATCATTACAGTATGACCGTCACCGCGCTGCTCTTCGCCTCCTATGCCGACGCGCTCGGCCGGCCGTCCGTGGAACTGAGCCTGGCGCCGGGCGCGACCGTGCGTGACGCGGTCGACCAGCTGCGCCGGTTGCCCGGGGGCGGCACACTGCCGGAAGCGCCGTTGGTCGCGGTGAATCTCTCGTACTCGCGCGGCGACGCCGTACTCACCGCGGGCGACGAGCTGGCAGTGATCCCGCCGGTGGCGGGAGGCTGAGCGTGCGGGCGGCCGTCGTCTCGCGCCCGATCGACCCCGGCGCGCTCGTGCTCGAGGTGGGGAACATCGCGCATGGCGCGGTGGTGCTCTTCCTGGGCACCGTGCGCGACATGAACGAGGGGCGCGAGGTGTCGGGGATCGAGTACCGCGCTTATGACGCGATGGCGTTGCGGGAGATGGAGACGATCACCGCGGAAGCTTGCGCGCGATTCGAGACCGACGAGATCGTGGTGGAGCATCGCACCGGCGACCTGGCGCTCGGCGAGGTGAGCGTGGGGATCGCCGTATCGCACGCGCACCGCGGGCCGGCCTATGACGCCTCGCGCTACGTGATCGAGCAGCTGAAGCGGCGCGTGCCCGTGTGGAAGAAGGAGGAGTACACCGACGGCACGCGCGAGTGGGTGGATCCCACGCGCAAGGCCGAGGAGGCGCGGTCGTGAGCGAGGCGCTGCGCGACCAGTTCGGGCGGAGCATCGAGTACCTGCGCATCTCCGTCACCGACCGCTGCAATTTCCGCTGCGTGTACTGCATGCCGGCGGAAGGGCTCGAGTGGCTGCCCAAGCATGACATCCTGAGTTACGAAGAGATCACGGCGATCGTGCGGCAGCTGGCGCCGCTCGGCTTGCGCCGGCTGCGGATCACGGGCGGCGAGCCGACGATCCGCAACGATCTCACCGATCTCATTGCAATGCTCAAGGCGGTGCCGGGGATCGAGGACATCGCGCTCTCGACGAATGGCGTGCGGCTTCCCGCGATGGCGGAGCAGCTGCGCGCCGCCGGGCTCGACCGCGTGAACATCAGCGCCGACAGTCTGCGCGCCGAGCGGATCTCGGCGATCGCGCGCCGCAATCTGGGCTTCGACCCGGTGACCGCGGCGCTTGCGGCCGAACGGGCGGGGCTGGCCCCGGTCAAGCTGAACATGGTGGTGCTGCGCGGCGTGAACGACGACGAAGTGGAGGACTTCGCGCGCCTGACGATGGAGCACCCGTGGCACGTGCGTTTCATCGAGCTGATGCCGGTGGGCGAGATGCGTGACCTGACGTGGGAGCACGTCGTGCCGAGCGACGCGATCCTCGCGCGCCTCGGCGCGCTCGGCGCACTCGCGCCCGACGCAGGGCCGGCGCGCGGGAACGGGCCCGCTGCCTATCATCGCTTTGCCGGCGCGCCCGGCACCGTGGGCGTGATCACACCGATGACGCACACCTACTGCGGCAGCTGCAACCGCGTGCGCCTGACCGCGGACGGGCGGCTCCGGACGTGCCTGTACGGTGATCACGAAGTGAATCTGCGCGATCCGCTGAGGGCGGGCGACGATCTGACGCCATTGTACGTGCAGGCCCTCGCGAACAAGCCGAAGGAGCACGATCTGCTGCAGATGAAGGTCGGGGGGCTTCGCGCGCTGTCGCAGGTGGGAGGCTGATCCACGGCAGACTTAGACCTAGACGTTAGACTTAGACTACAACTGCTCTCGCTTTCCAACGTCTCAGTCTAACGTCTCAGTCTGTGGTACCGACTCAGTATTAGATTGGCACGACGGTTGACGGACGCTCACTTCACTTCTTACACAACCAAATGGTAAACAAGATCACGGTCGTCGGCGCGGGCAACGTGGGCGCGACGACTGCGCAGCGGCTCGCCGAGAAGGAATTGGCGCGCCAGGTCGTCATGGTCGATGTCGTCGACGGCGTCCCGCAGGGGAAGGCGCTCGACCAATGGGAATCGGCGCCCATCGAGGGCTTCGACTCGCGCGTGATCGGCACGAACGGCTACGCCGAGACCGCCGGCTCGGAGATCGTGGTGATCACGGCCGGCATCGCCCGCAAGCCGGGCATGTCGCGAGACGACCTGCTCAACACCAACGCCGGCATCGTGAAGGCGGTGGCCACCGAGATCAAGAAGACGTCGCCGAACGCGATCATCGTCATGGTCTCGAATCCGCTCGACGTGATGTCCTATGTGGCGCTCAAGGTGACGGGCTTCCCGCGCGAGCGCGTGCTCGGCATGGCCGGCGTGCTCGACACGGCGCGCTACCGCTCCTTCCTCGCGGAAGCGCTGAACGTCTCGGTGCGCGACATCCAGGCGATGGTGCTCGGCGGGCACGGCGACACGATGGTGCCGCTCATCTCGTACACCACGGTCAGCGGCATCCCGATGACGCAGCTGATCGACAAGGCGAAGCTCGATGCGATCGTCGACCGCACGCGGAACGGCGGCGCCGAGATCGTGAAGTATCTCAAGACCGGCTCGGCGTACTATGCGCCCAGCGCGGCGGCGGTGCAGATGTGCGAGGCGATCGTGCTCGACCAGAAGCGCGTGCTGCCGTGCGCCGCGTGGCTGCAGGGCGAGTACGGCATGAAGGATCTGTTCCTGGGCGTGCCGTGCGTGGTCGGGCGGAAGGGACTCGAGAAGATCCTCGACGTGAAGCTCACCGCCGAGGAGCGTGCCGCGCTGGAGAAGAGCGCGGCGGCGGTGAAGGAGCCGATGGCGGCGGTCACGCTGTAGCGTCCGGTGAACCGCCTCGCTCGCTTCTGGAAGTCCACGGTCGGGAAGAAGATCGTGATGGCCGTCACCGGCCTCATCATGGTCGGCTTCCTGATCGGGCACATGGCGGGCAACCTGCAGGTCTTCGTCGGCGCCGCGCGGCTCAACGCCTACGCGGCGTTCCTGCATTCGCTGGGCGAGTTCCTCTGGCTGATCCGCGGCGTGCTCGTGGTGGCGCTCGTGCTGCACATCGTCGCGGCGGACCAGCTGATCGTCATCGACCGCGGCGCGCGCCCCGTGGCGTACGCGAAGCACGAGTCGCAGGCGTCCACGTTCGCGTCGCGCACGATGCGGTGGGGCGGGCTCGCGCTCGCGATCTTCATCGTGTTCCACCTCCTGCATTTCACGACCGGCACGCTGCGGCCGGCGCCGTTCGTCCCCGGCGACGTGTACGCCAACGTCGTGGACAGCTTCCGGATCGGTGGGTGTCGGCGCTCTACATTGCCGCGATGATCGCCGTCGGACTGCACCTGTACCACGGCACGTGGAGCGTGTTCCGCACGCTGGGCGTCACGCCGCCCTCGGCGCATCCGCTCGCCCACCGGATCTCGCTCGCGGTGGCGTTCATCGTGTGGCTCGGTTTCACGATCGTGCCGGTGGGCATCCTGCTCGGGTGGGCGCGATGACGATCGACCTCAACGCGCGGATCCCGGCGGGGCCGATCGACCACAAGTGGGACCAGCACCGCTTCGAGATGAAGCTGGTGAACCCGGCGAACAAGCGGCGCCACACGGTCCTCGTCGTGGGCTCCGGGCTCGCCGGCGCGTCGGCGGCGGCGTCGCTCGCCGAGCTGGGCTATCAGGTGAAGTGCTTCTGCTTCCAGGATTCGCCGCGTCGCGCGCACAGCATCGCCGCGCAGGGCGGGATCAACGCCGCGAAGAACTACCAGAACGACGGCGACTCGATCCGGCGGCTCTTCTACGACACGGTCAAGGGCGGCGACTTCCGTTCGCGCGAGGCGAACGTGTACCGGCTCGCGCAGGTGAGCGTGAACATCATCGACCAGTGCGTGGCGCAGGGCGTGCCGTTCGCGCGCGAGTACGGCGGGCTGCTCGCGAACCGCTCCTTCGGCGGCGCGCAGGTCTCGCGCACGTTCTACGCGCGCGGCCAGACCGGGCAGCAGCTGCTGCTCGGCGCGTACCAGGCGCTCGAGCGGCAGATCGCCGCGGGGCGCGTCACGATGTATCCGCGCACCGAGATGCTCGACCTCGTGGTGGTGGACGGCAAGGCGCGCGGCATCGTGGTGCGCGATCTCGTGAGCGGCGAGGTCACGTCGCACGCGGCCGACGCGGTGGTGCTCGGCACCGGCGGCTACGGCAACGTCTTCTATCTCTCGACCAATGCGAAGGGCTCGCAACGCCACCGCGATCTGGCGCGCGTACAAGCGCGGCGCGGCGTTCGCCAACCCGTGCTTCACGCAGATCCACCCGACCTGCATCCCGCAGGCCGGTGAGCACCAGTCGAAGCTCACGCTGATGAGCGAGTCGCTGCGCAACGACGGCCGCGTGTGGGTGCCGAAGGCGAAGGGGGACACAGCGCGCGCCGGCGCAGATTCCGGAAGGCGAGCGCGATTACTATCTCGAGCGGAAGTATCCGAGCTACGGCAATCTCTCGCCGCGCGACATCGCGTCGCGCGCCGCCAAGGAAGTCTGCGACGAGGGGCGCGGCGTCGGCCCGGGCGGGCGCGGCGTGTATCTCGATTTCGCCGACGCGATCAAGCGGCTCGGCGCGCACGACGATCGCGCGAGCGCTACGGCAACCTGTTCGAGATGTACGAGCGGATCACCGGCGAGGACCCGTACCAGCAGCCGATGCGCATCTATCCGGCGGTGCACTACACGATGGGCGGGCTCTGGGTGGACTACAACCTGATGAGCACCATGCCCGGGCTGCACGTGATCGGCGAGGCGAACTTCTCCGACCACGGCGCGAACCGCCTCGGCGCGAGCGCGCTGATGCAGGGGCTCGCGGACGGCTACTTCATCCTGCCGTACACCATCGGCGACTATCTCGCGAGCAACAAGGTCGGCGCCAGTCGATGCGATCGCACCCGGCGTTCAAGGCGGCGGAGGCGGAGGTCGCGGCCCGCACGAAGCGGTTCCTGTCGATCAAGGGCACGCACACCGTGGACCACTTCCACCGCGAGCTGGGCCGCATCATGTGGGAGTACTGCGGCATGGCGCGCAACGAGGCCGGGCTCAAGACCGCGCTCGAGAAGATCCCCAGGCTGCGCGAGGAGTTCTGGCGCGACGTGAACGTGCCGGGGAGCGACGCGGAGCTGAACCAGGCGCTGGAGAAGGCGGGGCGCGTCGCCGACTTCTTCGAGCTCGCCGAGCTCATGTGCCGCGACGCGCTGCATCGCGCGCGAGTCGTGCGGCGGCCATTTCCGCGAGGAGAACCAGACGCCGGACGGCGAGGCGCAGCGCGACGACGAGCATTTCGCCTACGTGGCCGCCTGGGAATTCCAGGGCGACGGCCAAGCCGCCGGTGCTGCACAAGGAGCCGCTCGTGTTCGAGAACGTCCACCTCGCGCAGCGGAGCTACAAGTAATGAATCTCACGCTGCACGTGTGGCGGCAGCGCGGGCCGTCCGACCCCGGCGGATTCAAGGAGTACGACCGCGCGCGACGTGAGCCCCGACATCGTCGTTCCTCGAGATGCTCGATGTGGTGAACGAGGGACTGATGCAACGCGGGCGAGGTGCCGATCGCCTTCGATCACGACTGCCGCGAGGGGATCTGCGGCATCGTGCTCGATGATGATCAACGGCGAGGCGCACGGCCCGCAGCACGGCACGGCCACGTGCCAGCTGCACATGCGCCATTACAAGGACGGCGACGAGATCTGGATCGAGCCGTGGCGCGCGCGCGCCTTCCCGGTGATCAAGGACCTGTGCGTCGACCGCAGCGCCTTCGACCGGATCATCGACGCCGGCGGCTTCATCTCGGCGAGCACCGGCGGCGCGCAGGACGCCAACGCGATCCTGGTCCCGAAGGTTGCGGCGGACATCGCGATGGACGCCGCGGCGTGCATCGGCTGCGGCGCGTGCGTCGCGGCGTGCCCCAACGGCTCGGCGTCGCTGTTCACCGCGGCGAAGATCACGCATCTCGCGGTGCTGCCGCAGGGACAGCCGGAGCGCTACCGGCGCGTGACCGCGATGGTCGCGCAGATGGACCTCGAAGGATTCGGCGGCTGCACGCTGCACGGCGAGTGCCAGGAGGCGTGCCCCAAGGAGATCTCGATCGACGTCATCACGCGCATGAATCGAGACTATCTCGTGGCGCAGGTGAAGGGGGGCGGGGAATACCGCTCCGCCGGGGGCGCCGGGTGACGCGCTAGAGGCGCGGCAGGGTCACGCCGTGCTGACCCTGATACTTCCCCTTCTTGTCCTTGTACGACGTCTCGGGCGGCTCGTCGCCCTCGAAGAACAGCACCTGCGCGATCCCCTCGTTCGCGTAGATCTTCGCCGGCAGCGGCGTGGTGTTCGAGATCTCGAGCGTCACGAACCCCTCCCACTCCGGCTCGAAGGGCGTGACGTTGGTGATGATCCCGCAGCGCGCGTAGGTGGACTTGCCCGACGCGAGATCGTGAGCACGTTGCGCGGGATCCGGAAGTACTCGACCGAGCGCGCCAGCGCGAAGCGAGTTCGGCGGGCACGATGCAGACGTCGCCCTCGAACTCCACGAACGACTTCGGATCGAAGTGCTTGGGGTCCACGATCGAGCTCAGCACGTTCGTGAAGATCTTGAACTCGCGGGCGACGCGCATGTCGTAGCCGTACGAGCTCGACGCCGTACGAGATCACGCCGTCGCGCACCTGGCCGGTCGGCGAACGGCTCGATCATGCCGTGTTCCAGCGCCATGCTGGCGGATCCAGCGGTCGGACTTGATGGACATGTGGGGCGGTCAGGAGGAAGGCGCGCACCGGAGGAGCCGGCACGCCGCGGGCGGGAATGTACCGCTTGGCGCGGGGAGAGGCAAAGCGCCGGATCACGGGAACGTCACGCGTTGACACTGCCGCCGCCGCCGCGATACCTTTCGCGCGCGGAGAGAGGGAAATCGTCACCAGCGCCGGAGCCGGATGGTCAGCGACTACTTCCCGATCCTGATCCTGCTCGGGTTCGTCGCCGCTCAACGCGGTGATGATGCTCGCGCTGTCGCACTGGTCATCTGCGCGCGCCCGACGCCGACCAAGCAGGTGCCGTACGAGTCGGGCATCCCGCCGCTCGGCGACGCGCGCGAGCGCTTCTCCGTGAAGTTCTACATGGTCGCCATGCTGTTCATCGTCTTCGACATCGAGACGGTGTTCATGATCCCGTGGGCCGTCTACTTCCGCGCAGCTCTCCTGTGCCGTGCCGCTCGCCGGCGGCGCCTGTCCCGCCGGGCAGATCTCGTTCTTCGGCCTCGGCGAGATGCTGGTCTTCATGCTCATCCTGCTCGTCGGACTACGTCTACGTCTGGAAGAAGGGAGCGCTGCAATGGGATTGACCCCTCGGCCGGACGCCGACCGTCGCCGACGTACGATCCGGCGCAGCAGCGAGAGCTGGGTCACCACCCGGCTCGACTTCCTCGTCAACTGGTCGCGCGCCAACTCGCTGTGGCCGATGCCCTTCGGCACCGCGTGCTGCGCCATCGAGTTCATGGCCACGGCCGCGAGCCGCTTCGACCTGGCGCGCTTCGGCATGGAGCGCATGAGCTTCTCGCCGCGGCAGGCCGACGTGCTCATCTGCGCCGGGCGCGTCCCGTTCAAGCTCGCGCCGGTGATCCGCCGCATCTGGCAGCAGATGCCGCAGCCCAAGTGGTGCATCTCGATGGGCGCCTGCGCGAGCTCGCGGCGGCATGTTCGACAACTACGCCGTGGTGCAGGGGATCGACACGATCATCCCGGTGGACGTCTACGTGCCGGGCTGCCCGCCGCGGCCGGAAGGACTGATCTACGGCATCATGATGCTCCAGAAGAAGATGAAGCGGGAGCGGATGTCGAACGTCACGATCCGCGACGAGATGGAGCCGGATCCCGTGAGCGGCTGTACATCGCGCCGCGAGGCGATCGACGAACTGTCGGAGCCGTTCGGCAATTCGGTCCACCAGACGCGATCGGCCACGTGAGCAATTCCATGACCACGGTCATCCCCGGCAGCGCGGATCACGGCGCGACCGCGCCGGTCACGCCCAAGGAGCTGCCGAACCGCGGCGGCGCGGCGAATCCGTCGGCCGCCGCGCTGCAGACGAAGTTCGGCGCCGCGGTGCAGCGGGTCGACGTCGTGTGGCGGCGAGACCACCGTGGTCGTGGACGGCGCGCGGCTCCTCGACATCGTGCGCTGGCTCCACGACGATCCCGACGCAGCGCTACGACTACCTGTCCGACGTGACCGCGGTGGAATACCGCGACCCGCGAGCAGCCGCTCGAGGTCGTCTGGCACCTCCGCTCCATCCCGTTCCGCCGCTTCCTGCGGCTCAAGGTGCTGCTCGAACGCGGCGCGAAGCTCGAGGTGCCAGAGCGTGTGGCCCGTGTACAAGGGCGCCGATTGGCTCGAGCGCGAATGCTTCGACATGTTCGGCATCAGGTTCGCGGGCCACCCCGACCTGCGGCGCATCCTGATGTGGGAGCAGTACCGAGAAGGGTTCCCGCTGCGGAAGGATTTCCCGCTGCGCGGCCGCTTCTCGCGCGCCGAGCAGCTGCGCCAGGCGCTCGCCGCGAACCCGGAGGCGCACTACTCGATGGAAGAGCTCTCGATCTCGCAGGCGTTCGAGGATCTTCCCGCCGACATGCGCGAGCGGCTCGGCGCCGGCGAGCAGACGGGGGAATAGCCGATGACCACGAAACGCACGCGTCGAGGTCGCGCTCGGCACGTCGGGACTGGACGCGCAGGGGCGCCCGCATCGCGCGCCCGCTCACGATGAACGAGGGCGGCAACGTCATCACGATGGATCCGCCGGCGGCGCTCGAGCCCGACCTCGCGGGCGAGCACATGCTGATCAACATCGGGCCGCAGCACCCGGCGACGCACGGCGTGCTGCGGCTGGTGCTCGAGCTCGACGGCGAGACCGTCGTGCGCTGCATTCCGCACATCGGGTACCTGCACTGCGGCTTCGAGAAGATCGGCGAGTACCGCCAGTACAACCAGATCGTGCCGTGGACCGACCGCGAGGACTACCTCAACTCGATCGGCAACAACGTCGCCTTCGCGCTCGGCGCGGAGCGGCTGTTCGGCATCGAGATCACGCCGCGCTGCACGGTGCTGCGCGTGATCGCGAGCGAGCTGTCGCGCATCATCTCGCACCTCGTGTGGCTCGGCACCACCTGCATCGACATCGGCGCGTTCACGCCCTTCCTGTGGAGGTTCCAGGAGCGCGAGAACGTCTACAACCTGCTCGAGAGCTGGGTCGGCGCGCGCCTCACCACGAGCGCGACGCGCGTGGGCGGCATGGCGGCCGACGTTCCCGATGGCTGGACCGAGCAGCTGCGCGACTTCGTGCAGACCTTCCCGAAGACGATCGATGAAGTGGACCGCATGCTCACGCGGAACGCGATCTGGGTGGGCCGCACGATCGGACTCGGCGTGATGTCGGCGGAGGAGGCCACGAACTACGGCCTCTCCGGCCCGATGCTCCGCGCGTCCGGCGTCGCCTTCGACGTGCGCAAGGATTTCCCGTACCTCGACTACGAGACGTACGACTTCGACGTGCCGGTCGGGTCGCAGGGCGATGTGTACGACCGCTTCCTCGTGCGGCTCGAGGAGCTGCGCCAGTGGGCGCGGATCCTCGCGCAGGCGCTCGAGCGGCTGCCCGACGGTCCGGTGAACAGCGCCGACCCTCGCGTGATCCTGCCGCCGAAGCACAAGGCGATGAGCGACATGGAGTCGATGATCCACCACTTCAAGCAGGTGATGGAAGGCCCGCGGCCGCCGATCGGCGAGGCGTACGTGGCGGTGGAGAGTCCCAAGGGGGAGAAGGGCTACTACATGGTGTCGGACGGCACGGCGAAGCCGGTGCGCTGGCGCATCCGGCCGCCGAGCTTCGTGAACCTCTCGGCGATCCCGAAGATGGTCGAGGGGCACCTGCTGTCCGACGTGATCGCGATCAACGCGAGCATCGACATCGTCATGGGGGAGATCGACCGGTGAGCGCGCACGAGACGACCGAAGCGTACCGGAAGGTCTTCACGGGCGCGACGAAGCAGGAACTCGACGGCATCCTCGCCCGCTACCCCACGAAGATGGCGGCGCTGCTGCCGGCGCTCTGGATCATCCAGCGCGAGCGCGGGTGGGTGAGCGACGACGGCATGGTGGAGGTCGCCGAGCAGCTCGGAGCTGACCCCCGCGTACGTGAAGGGCGTGGTCACCTTCTACACCATGTACCACCAGCATCCGGTGGGGAAGCATTTCATCCAGGTGTGCACCACGTCGCCCTGCGGCGCGTGCGGCGCGGAGAAGGTCGTGGACTCGCTGCTCAAGCACACCGGCTGCGGAGAGCTGGGCGCGACGTCGCCCGATGGGCGCTTCACGGTGATCGAGGTGGAATGCCTGGGTGCCTGCGGGTTCGTCACGCCGATCATGGTCAATGACGATTTCATCGAGTCCGTCACTCCCGACAAAGTCCCCCAGCTGCTGAGCCAGTACCGCTAATGGGCTATCCGCATCGTTCGCATCCCAAGGAGACGCCGGTGCTCTCGAAGCACTTCGGCGATCCCCAGGCGAAGACGCTCGAGGGCTGGAAGCAGCGCGGCGGCTATCGCGCGCTCGAGCAGGCGCTCGGGATGTCGCCGGCCGACATCGTGAACGTGGTGAAGGAATCGGGATTGCGCGGCCGCGGCGGCGCGGGGTTCCCCACGGGGATGAAGTGGTCGTTCATGAAGCCGGGCGACGGCAAGCCGCATTATCTCTGCGTGAACGCCGACGAATCGGAGCCGGGCACCTTCAAGGACCGCGAACTGATGCGCTGGACGCCGCACGCCCTCGTGGAAGGGGCGGCGATCGCCGCGCACGCGATCGGCGCGGAGACCACGTACATCTACATCCGCGGCGAGTTCACGGAGTGCGTGAAGACCGTGGAGGCCGCGGTCAAGGAAGCGTACGCCGCGGGCATCCTCGGCGCGCGCGCCATGGGCACCGATCACAAGATCGAGATGCACGTGCATCGCGGCGCGGGCGCGTACATCTGCGGCGAGGAGACGGCGCTGATGAACTCGCTCGAGGGCAAGCGCGGCAATCCCCGGATCAAGCCGCCCTTCCCGGCGGTGGCGGGGGTGTTCGGCATGCCCACCACGATCAACAACGTGGAGACGCTCTGCGCGGTGCCGCACATCCTCACGAATGGCGCCGCCTGGTACAAGGCGCTCTCGCTCTCGAGCCCGAAGAGCACCGGCACCAAGCTCTTCTCGGTGTGCGGCAACATCGCGCGCCCGGGGAACTACGAGGTCACGCTCGGCTTCCCGTTCAAGGATTTCCTGTACGACCTGTGCGGCGGGCCGCTGCCGGGACGCCGCTTCAAGGCGGTGATCCCCGGCGGATCCTCGGTGCCCATCCAGACGATGGAAGAGGCCGAGGCGACGCTGATGGACTACGAGGGGTTCGTCGCCAAGGGCACGATGCTCGGCTCGGGCGGCGTGATCGTGTTCGACGATTCCGTGTGCATGGTGAAGATGATCGCGCGGTTGGCGCGCTTCTACGCGCACGAGAGCTGTGCGCAGTGCACGCAGTGCCGCGAAGGCACGGCGTGGACCACGCGCATCCTGAACCGCATCGAGGCCGGCGGCGGCACGAAGCAGGACCTCGACACGCTGCTCGAACTCTCCGACAGCATGACGGGCAAGACGATCTGCGTGCTGAGCGACTCGTGCGCGGCGCCGATCGTGAGCGGCATCCAGAAGTTCCGGCATGAGTTCGAGGCGCACATCAGCGGCAAGGCCTGCCCGCTGAGCGCGGCGGCGGCCTGATGGCGGACACCGCGATGGTCAACCTCACGATCGAAGGGCGCACGGTGAGCGTGCCCGCCGGCACGTCGATCCTCGAAGCGGCGAAGTACGCGGGCGTGCTGATCCCGCACTACTGCTACCATCCGTCGCTGCCCGTGGCGGGCGTGTGCCGAATGTGCCTCGTGGAAGTGGAGAAGGCGCCGAAGCTCGCGCCGGCCTGCGCGACCGCCGCCGGTGAAGGGCAGGTGGTGCACGTCTACTCCAAGGCGGCGCTCGAGGCGCGGAAGGGCGTGCTCGAGTTCCTGCTCATCAATCATCCGCTCGACTGCCCGATCTGCGACCAGGCGGGCGAGTGCGAGCTGCAGGACTACACGTTCCGCGAGGGGCGCGCCGAGGGGCGGCTGGGCCCGGAACCCAAGCGCTTCAATCCGGCGGAGGATTTCGGCGGCGACGTCCTGTACGTCACGAACCGCTGCATCCTCTGCACGCGCTGCGTGCGTTTCATGGACGACGTCGCGCACGACAACGTGCTGAATGTGAGCGAGCGCGGCGATCGCGCCGTGATCGGCAAGTTCGAAGGGCGCGACCTCACGAATCCGTGGGCCGCGAACGTGATCGACCTCTGCCCGGTGGGCGCGCTCGTCTCGAAGGATTTCCTGAACAAGGCGCGCGCGTGGGAGCTCGACCGCACGCCGAGCATCTGCCCGGGCTGCTCGCAGGGGTGCAACACCACGCTCGAGACGCGCGATAACATGGTGGTGCGCATCAAGCCGCGGCAGAACGGCGCGGTGAACCAGTTCTTCATCTGCGACACGGGCCGCTTCGACTATCGCCATTACAACCGCGCCGACCGTCTGGAGGCGCCGCTCGTGCGCCATCACGGCGACCGGCTGACCGCCGCCGACTGGGAGACATCGCTGAAGGCCGCCGCGATGCACCTGAATGGCAAGCGCGTGCACGCGGTGGTGAACCCGAAACTCTCCACCGAGTCGCTCTGGATGATCTCGCGCCTGGTCAAGAAGACGGGCGGGCGGGGTGCGTTCCGCGTGATGCAGGGCGCCGAGGCGCCGCTGCCCGGCGTGCCGGACCTCGCGCTTCGCGCCGAGCGCGCGGCGAACGCGCGCGCGGCGGAGATGTTCGGCTTCACGCGCTCTGACCGGCCGCTCGATGGGATCCAGCAGGGTGACGTGCTCCTGATCGCCGAGGACGAGCTCTCCGACGCCGACACGGCCGCCCTCGCGCGCGCGAGCGCGGTGATCGTCATCGGCACGCACCTGAGCGACGCCGTGCGCAGTGCGATCATCGCGCTGCCCGCGACGAATATGGCCGAAGAGGATGGCACCTTCGTGAATCTCCGCGGCCGCGTCCAGCGGTACCAGCAGGCGAAGGCGGCGCCGGGCATGGCGCGCCCCGTCTGGTGGGCGATGGCGGATCTCCTCGCCTATCTCGGCGAGAGCGCGAACTACTTCACGGCGGCCGATGCGTTCGCGGCGCTTGCGGGTGTGCGCCCGGAGTTCGCCGGCCTGAGCTACGATGCCTTGGGGACGTCGGGCCGGATGCTCCAGGGCGCCGCCGCTCCCGCGGGAGCCGCGCGATGAAGGGATCGTTCGCGCTCCTCGCGCTCCAGCAGTACTGGGACCCGAACGCCGCGGTGTCGGGCGTGCCCTGGCTGATCGCCGCGGTCGTGAAGATGCTCATCGTCTTCACCATCCTGATGGTGGGCGTCGCGATGCTCACGCTCGCGGAGCGGAAGATCTCGGCGTGGATCCAGGACCGCTACGGCCCGAATCGCGTGGGACCGAGCGGACTGCTCCAGCCGGCGGCCGACGGCCTCAAGAACATCATGAAGGAGGAGACGTATCCCGCCGGCGCGAACATGGCGCTCTTCATCATCGCGCCCATCCTCTCGTTCATTCCGGCGCTGATCACCTTCTCGGTGATCCCCTTCGGCTCGCCCTTCCCGACGCCGTGGGGATACGTGCCGCTCGTGATCGGGGAGGTGCCGATCGGATTCCTGTTCATCATCGCGATCTCCTCGATCGGCGTGTACGGCGTGGTGCTCGCGGGGTGGAGCTCGAACAACAAGTACGCGCTGCTCGGCGGGCTGCGCTCGAGCGCGCAGATGATCAGCTACGAGATCGCGATGGGGATGTCGCTCGTCGCGGTGCTGCTCATGTCCGGCAACGTCTCGCTCGGCGCGATCGTGCGCCAGCAGCAGACGATGGGCTGGAACTGTTTCCCGCTGCTGATCGGGATGTTCATCTTCCTCGTGGCGGGTTTCGCCGAGACGAACCGGCTGCCCTTCGACCTCCCCGAGGCGGAATCGGAGCTGATCGCCGGGTACCACACCGAGTACAGCGCGATGAAGTTCTCGATGTTCTTCATCGCCGAGTACTCGAACATGGTGACCGTGTGCGCGCTGATGGTCACGCTGTTCTGGGGCGGATGGGACATCCCGATGACGCAATGGGACAACATCCCGCCGTGGACGGTGCTGAAGAGTCTCGCGACGATGGCGTTCTTCTCGGTGAAGATGGTGTTCTTCCTGTTCGCCTTCATGTGGGTGCGCTGGACGCTGCCGCGGTTCCGGTACGATCAGTTGATGTCGCTCGGATGGCGCTTCCTGCTGCCGCTCTCGCTGGGGTACATCACGGTCACGGCGACCGCGATCCTCGGGCTCGATTGGCTCGGAGTGCAGCGCGGCGTGCCGGCGAGCGGCTTCATGCATTCCATCGGCGCGTCGCCGTTCTGGGCGGCGCTGGGTTTCCTGAACGTGCTGCTGGCGGTCGGTGTGTTCTTCATCCTCGACCGCGGCCGCATCCTGAGCCCCGCGTATTCGCGCATCTCGATGCGCCAGCTCGCCGCGCTCCGCGCGATGAGCGTGGCGTCCCCGATCTCCCCGCCGGTCTCGGAGACCGACTGACATGCCGATCCAGGTGAAGGTCGTGCCGCGCCCGATCGCCGAGGCGAGCTACGTCCGCGCGATGCTGAGCGGGCTCGCGCTCACGTTCAAGCACATGGTGAACCCGCACAAGGTGACGCTCCAGTTCCCCGAGGAGAAATGGGACCTGTCGCCGCGTTGGCGCGGCACGCACCGGATGCTCACCGACGAGACGGGGAAGGCCAAGTGCGTCGCCTGTGGCCTCTGTCCGCAGGTGTGCCCCGCGAACTGCATCAAGCTCGTGCCGGGCGAGGACGAGGAAGGGAACCGCTATCCGCTCGTGTACGAGATCGATGAGTTCCGCTGCATCTTCTGCGGCTATTGCCAGGAAGTGTGCCCGGAGGAGGCGATCCACGTGGGGCGGCACTATGAGAACGCGGAGTACAGCCGCGACCGCTTCGTCTACGATCTGCCGCGCCTGATGGCGCAGACGCATCCGGTGTCCGAGCTGTGGGACCCGGCCTACCCGAAGGGCGAATGAACCACGGCCTCGTCTTCCAGTTCCACTTCTATCTCTTCGGCATCCTCGCGGTGGCGGGAGCGCTGCTGTTCGTCACGCGCAGGAGTCCGGTGGCCGCCGCGCTCTGGCTGGTCAATGTGATGTTCTGCATCTCGGCGATGTTCCTGATGCTCGACGCGCAGTTCATCGCGGCGATCCAGGTGCTCGTGTACGCCGGTGCCATCATGGTCGTGTTCATGTTCGTGGTCATGCTGCTGAACCTCGGCAGCCCCTCGGACGTCGCGGACCTCCGCGGACGCGGCGTGCGCATCACCGCCGGGATCGTGGGGCTGGCGATGCTCGCCGAGGTGCTCGTGCTCGCGCGCGCCCAACTGCCGCCGGTGCTCGACGCGCCGTCCGCGGGCGCGAACGTCACGACGGCCATCGCCGGCCCGCTCTTCCGGGAATACCTGCTGCCGTTCGAGCTGACCAGCGTGCTGCTCCTCGCCGCGATCGTCGGCGCGGTGGTGCTCGCCAAGCGGAAGGTGTGAGCGATGGTCACTGAGGCCCTCTTCTTCTCGGCCATCCTGTTCGTGATCGGCGTCGTGGGCGTCCTCACGCGCCGGAACGCGATCCTGATCTTCATGTGCGTCGAGCTCATGCTCAACGCGGTGAATCTGTCGTTCATCGCGTTCTCCCGGCTGCATGGCGTGGCCGGCCAGGTGTTCGTCGTATTCGTGATGACCGTCGCCGCGGCCGAGGCCGCCGTCGGGCTCGCGATCATCATCTCGATCTTCCGGCACTACGAGAGTGTCGACCTCCGCAACATCAATCTCCTGAAAGGGTGATGCCCCTGCCGCTCATTCTTGCCGTGGCGGGGATGCAACCGCTGGCGGGCAGCGCCGCGGATTGGCTCTGGCTGCTGCCCGTGCTGCCGCTCCTCGGCTTCGTGGTTAATGGATTGCTCTCGGTGGCCGGCTCGTACCACGTGGGTCCGGCCGATCCGTCGGCGGCGGCGCACGGGAGCACCGACTTGCACGACGCTGCACACGGGAGCGCGCACGGGAGCGCGCACGGGAGCGCGCACGGCGACGATCATCATGCCTCGGTGCGCCATCGCTTCGCCGGCGCGGCGACGATCATCGGACCGGCGGTGCTGATCGCGGCGTTCGGACTCGCACTCGCGATCTTCTCGGCGATGCTCGGGGCGGGGGAGCTGCATCAGCCGCTCGTGCAGCGCTACTTCAGCTGGATGCCGGTGGGCGACCTGCAGATCGACTTCGCCTTCCAGCTCGACCAGCTGTCGATGGTGATGGTGCTCGTGATCACGGGCGTCGGCAGCCTGATCCATCTGTTCAGCGTCGGCTACATGCGCGAGGATCCCGGCTATCCGCGCTTCTTCGCCTACCTGAATCTGTTCGTCGCCTTCATGCTCGTGCTGGTGCTCGGCGCGAGCTACCCGGTGCTGTTCATCGGGTGGGAAGGCGTCGGACTCTGCTCGTATCTGCTCATCGGGTTCTGGTTCACGGACCAGGCGAACGCCGACGCAGGCAAGAAGGCGTTCATCGTCAACCGGATCGGCGACTTCGGCTTCCTGGTCGCGATGTTCATGCTGTGGACGAATCTGCACGCGCTCGATTTCGCGGGCGTGCAGGCGGCGGCGCCGGCGCTCGAGATGGGCGGCGCGCTCGTCACGGCGATCTGTCTCTTCATGTTCCTCGGCTGTACCGGCAAGAGCGCCCAGATCCCGCTGTATATCTGGCTGCCCGACGCGATGGCGGGACCGACGCCGGTGTCCGCGCTGATCCACGCGGCGACGATGGTCACCGCGGGCGTGTATCTGATCGCGCGCAGCGGCTTCCTCTTCGCGATGGCGCCCGTGGCGGGACTCACCGTGGCCGTCGTCGGCGCGGTGACGGCGCTGTTCGCGGCGACGATCGCGAATGAAGCAGTGGGACATCAAGAAGGTGCTCGCGTACTCCACCGTTTCGCAGCTCGGCTACATGTTCGTCGGCGGTCGGGGTGGGCGCATACGCGGCGGGGATGTTCCACCTCGTGACGCATGCGTTCTTCAAGGCGCTGCTCTTCCTCGGCGCCGGGTCCGTGATCCACGCGATGCACGCGGCCTATCACCACGCCGGCAGCGACGACGATGCGCAGGACATGCGCAACATGGGCGGGCTGAAGAAGTACATGCCCTGGACGTTCGTGCTCATGTGGATCGCGACGCTCGCGATCTCGGGGATCCCGCTCTTCTCCGGTTTCTTCTCGAAGGACGGCATCCTCACGGCGGCCCTCGAGCGCTCCGAGGGATCGACGCTGGCGAGCGCGAGCCTGCTGGGGATCCCCGGACACGCGGTGCTGGTGGGCGTGTACGCGATGGGCCTCGCCGCGGCGTTGCTCACGGCGATCTACATGACGCGGTTGATGCTCTACACCTTCCACGGCCCCAACCGTACTGGCGAGCAGGAACGCGCCGCGCTGCACGAGGCGCCCTGGATCATGACCGGCCCGCTCGTGGTGCTCGGCGTGCTGGCGGCCGTGGGCGGTTGGCTGAACGTCCCCGCGCTGCTGCATTTCCTGGGGCCGGTCGGACTGCTCGAGCACTGGCTGGCGCCCGTGACCGGCGCCGCCATGGCGGCGGTCGGCGCTCCGGCCGAGGTCGCCGTGAGCACCGAATGGCTGTTGATCGGTGTCGCGGTGGCGATCGCCATCACCGGCATGGCGATCGCGTTCGTGCGGCTCAAGCCCGCCGTGCTCGTCCCGAAGCGCATGGCGCGCCCCGAGACGGGCTTCGGTCTCGTGCTCGAGAACAAGTATTACGTGGACGAGATCTACGACCGTGTGATCGTCTCGCCCGTGGTGGACGGATCGCGCGTGCTCCTGTGGAAGGTGGCCGATCAAGGGATCATCGACGGGCTGTTCGTGAATGGCGCGGCGCTCGTGTCGCGCGCGTTGGGCTGGATCGGGTCGCGATTGGAGACCGGCCAGTTGGGCGAGTACGCCTGGGCGCTCGCGCTCGGAGCGCTCGCCGTGATCGCCGCCTTCATCCGCCGCTGACCGATGCGTGAATTCCTGATCTCCTCCGGGTACGAATACTGGATCCTGCCGGCGCTGCTGCTCATCCCGCTCGCCGGGTCGCTGGTGCTGCTGCTCATGGGCGCCGGCGCGCGCGACGACGGCGGCATCGAGGGTGCGGGCTCGGCGCGGTGGGTCGCGCTGATCACGTTCACGGCCGAATTCGTGCTGAGCCTCGGCCTCTGGTGGACCTTCGATCCGCACGCCGTCGGCTGGCAGAACGCCTGGCAAGCGCAGTGGATCGTTCCGTGGCACGCGAACATCACGCTCGGGATCGACGGGCTCTCCCTGTTCATGATCCTGCTGACGACCTTCCTCATGCCGCTCGTCGTGCTCGGCGGCTGGACGAGCGTCCGCAAGAAGCTGCGCACGTACTACGCGCTGATGCTGGTGCTCACCACCGGCATGCTCGGCGTCTTCATGGCGCTGGACATGCTGCTCTTCTATGTGATGTGGGAAGTGATGCTCGTGCCGATGTACTTCATCATCGGCATCTGGGGCGGGGAACGCCGGATCTACGCCAGCATCAAGTTCTTCATCTACACGATGATCGGGTCGCTCCTGATGCTGGTCGCGATCATCTACATGTGGAACGCCGCCGGGCAGAACTTCAGTTACGAGATGATGCGCACGTTGGCGTTCGGCCCGCGCACCTCGCTGCTGCTCTTCACCGCCTTTGCGCTCGCGTTCGCGGTGAAGGTGCCGATGTTCCCGTTCCACACCTGGCTGCCGGATGCGCACGTCGAGGCGCCCACCGGCGGATCGGTCGTGCTGGCGTCCATCATGCTGAAGATGGGGACGTACGGGTTCCTGCGCTTCGCCGTGCCGTTCTTCCCGCTGGTGGCGATGACGCCGTTCGTGCGCAACCTCATCCTCGCTCTCGCGGTGATCGGCATCATCTACGGCGCGCTCGTCGCGCTCGTGCAGCCGGACTTCAAGAAGCTCGTCGCGTACTCCTCGGTGAGCCATCTGGGGTTCGTGATGCTGGGCATCTTCGCCTTCAGCGTCCATGGCGTGCAGGGTGCGCTGATGGTCATGATCAACCACGGGATCTCGACCGGCGCACTCTTCTTCCTCATCGGCATGCTCTACGAGCGCCGGCACACGCACCTGATCGCGGCGTTCGGCGGGATCACGAAGGTCGCGCCGCTCTTCGGGGCGTTCCTGGTGCTCGTGACGCTCTCGAGCATCGGCCTGCCGGGGACCAACGGCTTCGTGGGTGAGTTCCTCGTCCTGCTCGGCGCGTACGAGACGCAGCCGGTGCTCGCGGTGATCGCGACCACCGGCGTGATCTTCGCCGCGGCGTACCTGCTCTGGGCCATCCAGCGCGTGCTCTTCGGCAAGAACACGAATCCCGAGAATGCGCACCTCACCGACCTCAATTGGCGCGAGCTCACGGTCATGAGCGCGCTCACCATCGTGATCCTCTGGCTCGGCCTGTATCCGAAGCCGGTGCTCGACCGGATGCAGCCCGCGGCGGAACAGTTCGTTCGCTCCGTGGAGCACGCGCCCACGGGCCCGGTCGTGAACGGCCGCAGGGGGGCGCGCTAAATGTCCTTCGACCTGTCGATCCCCGGCCAGCTCGCGGCGGCGCTGACGCCCGACATGATCCTCATCGCGGGCGCGATGGCGCTGTTGCTCATCGTCGTCTGGCGTCCCGAGTCCGCGGCGCGCGACCGATCCGCCGGCGTACTCGCGCTGATCCTCTGTGCGATCACCGCCGCCTCCGTGATCTGGATGGCCGTCAGCGGCGCCAGCGCCGGGCCTGGCATGATCGCGGTGGACGGTTTCCGTTGGACGGTGGACTTGCTCGTGCTGCTCGCCACCGCGATCACCATCGCGCTCTCGATGGATGACAATCGCCGTGAGGGGATCGCGCTCGGCGAGG
The DNA here is from genome assembly GCA_963751275.1 of uncultured Gemmatimonadaceae bacterium. Classification (GTDB taxonomy): domain Bacteria; phylum Gemmatimonadota; class Gemmatimonadetes; order Gemmatimonadales; family Gemmatimonadaceae; genus DATKOH01. Next base: position 247,245 of record CAVVTZ010000011.1, read on the forward strand.
GGTACGTCATGGTACTCTTCGCGGCGGCGGGCATGATGGTGCTCGCCGCGGCGCGCGACCTGATCCTCGTCTTCCTCGGCATCGAGCTGATGTCGATCGCCGTGTATGTGCTGGCCGGCCTCAATCGCCGCAGCGCGCGCGCCGCCGAGGCGTCCCTCAAGTACTTCCTGCTCGGGGCGTTCGCCACCGGGTTCCTGCTCTATGGCATTGCCCTCGTGTACGGCGCCACGGGCTCCACGCAATTCAGCGCGATCGGCTCCCCGCAGAATGCTGCGCCGGGCATGTCGATCGTGCTGCTCGTGGGCGTGGCGATGCTCGTGGTGGGCTTCGGCTTCAAGATCGCCGCCGTTCCATTCCATATGTGGACGCCGGACGTCTACGAGGGCGCGCCCACGCCGTACACGGCATTCATGGCCGCCGGGGTCAAGACCGCCGCGTTCGCCGCGCTCATCCGCCTCTGGCTGGAGGCGTTCCCCGGGATCCGTGAGCATTGGATCCCCGTGATCTGGTGGCTCGCGGCGGCGACGATGATCTTCGGCAACCTCGTCGCGCTGCAGCAGAAGAACGTGAAGCGCATGCTGGCGTACTCGAGCATCGCGCACGCGGGCTATCTGCTCGTCGCGCTCGCAGCGGGGACCATCGCCGCCACATCGCACGCTCGTCTTCTACATGGTCGCCTACACGTTGGCGACGATGGGCGCCTTCGCGGTGGTCGTCGCGGTGAGCCGGCCGGGGGAGCGGGGCCAGCGCGTGAGCGATCTCGAGGGGCTCTGGCAGTCCAGGCCGTGGCTCGCGTCGGCGATGGCGGTGTTCATGATGTCGCTGCTCGGCTTTCCGATCGCGGGCGGCATGGGCTTCTGGGCGAAGTGGTACGTGCTGAAGACGGCGCTCACCGGCGCGGTACCGCAGAATGCGCTCGCGGTGATTCTCGTGCTCACGAGCGTGATCTCCGCGGGCTACTATCTCGGCATCGTGCTGACGATGTACATGAAGCCGCTGGCGCCGGACGCGCCCCCCGCCGCTCCGACGCCGCGCCTCACCGGCTGGGTGATCGGGATCTCGGCGGCCGCGCTGCTCTACTTCGGCGCGAATCCGGAATTCATGGTGCGTTTGGCGATCCTCAGCACGTCGGCGCCGACGCACCTGCAGCCGCCGTCGGGTCCGTCCTTCTTCCGGAAGCCGTAGCGCCGGCGGCCGCCTCGCCGCGGTCTCGCAGCGCCACGCCGCTCTCATGTCCCTCGATCCCGGCATCTTCCGCCAGTACGACATTCGCGGTGTCGTCGGCACGGAGCTGACCGTCCCGACGGCGGCCGCGGTCGGCCGCGCATTCGCGGAGTTGCTGCGCGCGCGCGGCGTCCGCGGCGCGATCGCGGTGGGCCGCGACAACCGGCCGAGCGGCGCGGCGCTGCACGTCGCGCTCGTCGAGGGGATCCTGGCCAACGGCACGGACGTCGTGGACATCGGGATCGTCCCGACGCCCATGCTCTACTGGGCGCTGCACAAATTGCCGGTCGCGGCCGGCATCCAGATCACCGGCTCGCACAACCCGCCGGAGTACAACGGCTTCAAGCTCTGCGTGGGACACGATTCGCTCTATGGCGAGGGGATCCAGGAGCTGTACCGCCGCGCGCTCGCACCGCAGCCGTCCGCGGCACCGCGGGGCACGCTCTCGCGGGAGACGATCCTGGATCGCTACGTGGCCGACCTGCTGGAGCGCACCGGACCGCTCGCGCGCCGCTTGAAGGTGGTGGTGGATTGTGGCAACGGGGCCGGCGCGATCGCGGCGCCCGCGCTCTTCGGCGGGCTCGGCGTCGACTGGACGTGTCTCTTCTGCGAGAGCGACGGCACGTTCCCGAACCATCATCCGGATCCGACCGTCGTCGAGAACCTCCAGGATCTGATCCGCGCCGTGCGCGCCGAGCGCGCCGACATCGGGATCGCCTTCGACGGCGATGCCGATCGCATCGGCATCGTGGATGAGGAAGGCCGGATCATCTGGGGCGATCATCTGCTCATCCTCTACGCGCGCGACGTGCTCGCGCGCACGGGGGCGGGGCAGCCGATCATCTTCGACGTGAAGTGCTCCCAGGCGCTGCCCGAGGAGATCGAGCGGGCCGGCGGCAAGCCCGTGATGTGGAAGACGGGCCACTCGCTGATCAAGGAGAAGATGAAGGCCACCGGCGCGCCCCTCGCCGGAGAGATGTCGGGGCACATGTTCTTCCGCGAAGGATTCTACGGCCACGACGACGCGCTCTACGGCGCCGCGCGCATCCTGCGGATCGTCGCGGCGAGCGGCCGCAACGTGAGCGAACTCCTCGCCGGCGTGCCGACGTTCGTCTCCACGCCGGAACTCCGCGTGGACTGCGCCGACGACATCAAGTTCGGGATCGTCGACGAGGCGGTCGCACATTTCCGGAAGACGCACGAGGTGATCGGCGTCGATGGCGCGCGCGTGCTCTTCGGCGAAGGGTGGGGGCTCATTCGCGCGTCGAACACGCAGCCCATTCTCGTCCTGCGATTCGAGGCGCGGACCGAGCAGCATCTCGCCGCGATCCGCGGCGAGATGGAAGGCTGGCTGCGCTCGCGCGGCGTCGCGGTCTGAGGCGCGATGCGCGGCCGCTGGACGCTCGCGCTCATCCTCGCGGCCGGCGCGCTGCTCATCGGCCGCGCCATCGCCTCGAGCTACGCCGACGCGCTCTGGTACGCATCGCTCGGCGCCGGGGCGCTCTGGCGTGAGCGGGCCTGGCTGACCCTGCTCGCGCGCGGCGGCTCGGGCATCGCCGCGGGGTTCTTCGTCTTCCTCAATCTGTACGCCGTGCGTCAGAGCGTGATCAAGCTGGTGCTGCCGCGTCGCGTCGCGAATCTCGAGATCGGCGAAGAAGTGCCCGGCCGCACGCTCGTGCTCGTGGCGGCGCTGATCGCCGTCGTGTTCGGGTGGATCCTGGCGCTCCCCGCCGACTCGTGGCGCCAGCTCGCTCTCTTCCAGCACGGGATCCCGTTCGGCGAAGCGGACCCGTACCTCGAGAACGACCTCGGATTCTACGTCTACCGGCTGCCCTTCGAGACGTCGCTGTACCTCCTGGCGATGCTCACGGTGCTGCTCACGGTGGCCCTGGTCGCTTTCCTGTACGCGCTCACGCCGGGCATGCGCTGGGAGGCCGGCCGGCTGCGGCTCTCGCAGTACGCACGCCGCCATCTGCTCGTGCTCGGCGCCGTGCTCCTCGTGATCCTCGCGTGGAGCTACCGGCTGGACGAGTTCCGGACGATGTTCGACGGCAACGGTGTGGGCGGCGCGTTCTCCTACGTGGACCACAAGGCGATGATCCCCGCGGCGGGCGTGCTGTCGCTCATCGCGCTCGGCGCCGCCTTCCTGCTGCTGGTCTTCGGCTGGATGGGGCAGGCCCGGTTCGCGGCCGGCGCACTCGTGGTGCTGATGCTGCTCGGCGTGAGCATTCGCTCGCTGGCGCCGATCATCGTCGAGCGCTCCGCGGTGATCGCCGACGCCGCGGTGCGCGACCAGCCGTATCTACGCGAGCGCGCCGAATACTCGCGGCGCGCCTTCGCCGTGGACCGGGTGCGCGCCGCCGATGCGGCGCTGCGATTCGGATCGATGCGCGCGGCGGCGGCCTCGGTCTCGGCGTGGGACCCGTCCGTGCTCGTGCATGCGGCGTCGCGCCGGAGCCATGGCGACGTGACGGCGGTGGGCTGGGCGGCTTCGCGCGGCGCGCTGGTAGCGGTGATCCCGGTGCGTTCGCCGGCCGCCGCGCGCGACAGTGTGCCGCCGGCGTGGACGCTGGACCGATATCTCGCGTCGTTCGCCGACGCCGGCGGCGACGCGATCGCCGCGCCCGACAGTGGCGCCGGTGACGCGGCGCAGTCCACCCTGCTGGTGTACGAAGGTGCGCCCGACGACCTGCTCGTGCTGGCCGACACCTTCGATGTCATCCCGGCGCCCGCGCTCACCACCACCGCGGCGCGTCTCGCGTTCGCCTGGAGCCGGCAGCGTCTCGGACTCATCGACGCCGAGCTCCCGGGACCGCGCCCGCAGGCGATCGTGCTCCGTGATCTGCGGCAGCGGGTGGATGCCCTTGCGCCGTTCTTCGCGCAGGCGACCGCGTCGGTGCCGGTGGTCGTCTCGGACTCGGTGTATTGGGTGCTCGACCTGTACTCCACGAGCGAGACCTATCCGCTGAGCCGGCGCGATTCCCTGGGCGACGGCGAGTTCAGCTTCATCCACCACGCGGCGACGGCGATCGTCAATGCGCACACGGGCCGCGTCGTGCTCCTGGCCGACGCCGTGCTCGATCCGATCGCGAAGAGCTGGGTGACGATGTTCCCCTCGATCTTCACCGACCGCACGAGTCTTCCGGCGGCGATCGTCGCGGCGCTCCCGCCGCACGCCGATGGAGCGCGCGTCCAGGCGCGAATGCTCGCGCGCTACGGACGGCGCGGCGAGACGCCGCCCGGCGGAGAATTGCCTCCCGCGCTGCCCGATTCGGTGCCCGCCGCACATCGCGACGGACCGTACCTGCTGCCGCAGGGACTGACGATGGCGTGGTCCGCGCCAGTGCTCGATGCCAATGAGCACGTGTCGGGGATCGTCGTCGCGACTGGCGGTGAAGAGCGCGCCACCTACTGGCTGCCCCTCGCCGCGCCGGGCGCCCGGTGGTCCACCGTGACGGGGCAACTCAAGAGCGCGCTCGACAGCGCGCTCACGCCGGTGGCCGGGATGCGCGTCACCCGCGGTGCCGTGCGCGCCGTTCCCCTGGGCGCGGGCATCCTCTTCGAACAATCGGCGTTCGGATGGCGCGCCGAGGCGGCGCCCACGCTCCTGCGCGCAGCGCTCACGGACGGCACTGCCGCAGTGTCGGGGCGCAGCGTCAGCCTGGCACTCGGTGCGCCACCCGTGGCGACCGACAGCGTGCCTGCCACGCCCGCCGCCTTCCGCGCGCGCGTGACCGCGCTCTACCGCGAGATGAGCGCAGCGTTGCGGCGCGGCGACTGGCCGGCCTTCGGGCGCGCCTACGAGTCGCTCGGCGCAGTGCTGGGACGCCCGCCGCAGCCTTGAATCACCAGTTCGCGCCCGATAGCTTGCGCGCTCGATGTCCACGCCGCGAAAGACCCCTGTGAGAACGAAGGCATTGCCGGGCACGGCGGTCATCGCGCTCGGCGGGAACGCCCTCTCCCCCGCGGGCGAGCGCTCGACGATCGCGGACCAGTTCAAGCACACGCGCGCGAGCCTCGGGCCGGTGGTCGACCTCGCGCTCGACGGCTGGAAGCTCTGCGTCGTGCACGGCAACGGTCCGCAGGTGGGCGATGAGCTCGTGCGCAACGAAATGGCGCGCTCCGAGGTCGCTCCGCTCCCGCTGGGCGTGCTCGTGGCGGCGACGGCCGGCTGGATCGGCTACATGGTGCAGCAGTCGCTCGAGAACGCGCTCGCGCGCGCCGGCAGCGACCGCCATGTCGCCACCGTGGTCACGCAGGTCGAGGTGGCGCAGCACGACGCGGCGTTGAGGGAGCCCAGCAAGTTCATCGGCCACGAGATGTCGGCACAGCGCGCGAAGGTGCTGATCGCGAACGGCGTGGCGGTGAAGAAGGATGCGCGCGGCCGCTGGCGGCGGGTGGTGGGCAGTCCGCGGCCGCTCGCGGTGCACGAGATCGCCGTGATCGACACGCTCGTGCGGGCGGGCACGATCGTCATCGCGTGCGGCGGCGGCGGCGCGCCCGTGTACCGCAATGCCGCGCTCGGGCTCGAAGGGGTGGATGCGGTGGTGGACAAGGATCTCGCGGCGGCGGTGCTGGCGAGGGACCTGGGCGCCACGCTGCTGCTGATCCTCACCGACGTGGACGCCGTGTACGCGGAGTACGGGACGCCGCAGCAGCGGGCGCTGCGCTCGCTGCCGGTGGCGGAGGCGGAGGCGCTCGACCGCGCCGGCGCCTTCGGGGAGGGGAGCATGGCGCCGAAGGTGCGCGCCGCGGTCGATTTTGTGCGCCGCACCGGCGGCCGCGCTATCATTACCGAGTTACGCCGCGGGCGCGAGGCCGTGCGCGGCAATGCCGGAACGACGATCACGATGGAGCGGGCGTGAACATCCACGAATATCAAGCCAAAGAGATCTTTCGCCGTCACGGGATCCCCGTGCCGCCCGGCGAGATCGCGACGACACCGCAGCACGCCGAGGAGATCGCGCGGAAGTTCGGCGGCACGGTGGTCGTGAAGGCGCAGGTGCACGCGGGCGGACGCGGCAAGGCGGGCGGCGTGAAGCTCGCCAAGACGCCGGCCGAGGCGAAGGAGCTGGCGTCCAAGATCCTCGGCATGCAGATCAAGGGGCTCACGGTGCACACGGTGCTCGTGACGCCCGCCGCGGAGATCGCGACCGAGGCCTACGCCGGCATCATCGTGGACCGTGCGTCCAAGCGCGCGGTGTTCATGGTGAGTCCGGCGGGCGGGATCGACATCGAGGAGGTCGCCGCCAAGACGCCCGAGAAGATCATGCGGCTGCCGGTGGATCCGCGCTACGGGCTGCTCCCCTTCGAGGCGATGCAGCTCGGCTTCTTCCTCTACCGCGACGTGAAGCAGGCGCGCGCGGCGGCAAAGATCATGCAGCAGCTGTGGTCCGCGTTCATTGCGAGCGGCGCCTCGCTGGCCGAGATCAACCCGCTGGTGACCACGCCGGCCGGCGACGTGGTGGCGCTCGACGCGAAGCTCTCGGTGGATGACAACGAACTCGACCGGCGCCCCGAGATGGCGGCGCTCCGCGACGAGACGGCCGAGGCGCCGAGCGAAGTGACCGCGCGCAACGCGAACCTCACCTTCATCAAGCTCGACGGCAACGTCGGCTGCGTGGTGAACGGCGCGGGACTCGCGATGGCGACGATGGACCTCGTGAAGTATTACGGCGGCGATCCGGCGAACTTCCTCGACATCGGCGGGTCATCGAACCCGGAGAAGGTCGTGAACGCGCTCAAGATCATCACGAGCGATCCGAACGTGAAGGCGATCCTCTTCAACATCTTCGGCGGCATCACGCGCACCGACGATGTGGCGAACGGGATCGTGACGGCCACCAAGGCGAATCCGCTCAAGGTGCCGATCGTGATCCGTCTCACCGGCACGAACGAGGAGATCGCCGTGAAGATCCTCACCGAGAACGGCTTCACCGCCATGACCGACATGGACGAGGCGGTGCAGAAGGCGGTGAAGCTCGCGCAGGGAGGAAAGGCCGCGTGAGCATCTTCGTCGACAAGAACACCAAGCTCCTGGTGCAGGGGATCACGGGCCGCGATGGCTCGTTCCACACCAAGCAGATGATGGAGTACGGCACGAACGTCGTGGGCGGTATCACGCCGGGGAAGGGCGGCCAGAAATTCGAAGGCACCGTGCCGATCTTCGACACCGTCGCCGAGGCCGTGAAGGCCACGGGCGCGAACACGACGGTGATCTACGTGCCGCCGCCATTCGCCGCCGACGCGATGATGGAAGCGGCCGCCGCGGGGATCGCGCTCATCGTCTGCATCACGGAAGGCGTGCCGGTGCTCGACATGACGCGCGTGTACCCGTACGTGAAGGAGAAGGGCGCGCGCCTCATCGGCCCGAACTGCCCGGGGCTCATCACGCCGGGCCAGAGCAAGGTGGGCATCATCCCGGGCCGGATCTGCACGCCGGGTCCCGTGGGCGTCGTGAGCCGGTCGGGGACGCTCACGTACGAGATCGTCTATCAGCTCACGCGCGCCGGCATCGGCCAGACCACCTGCGTCGGCATCGGCGGCGACCCGATCAACGGCACGAATTTCATCGACTGTCTCGCGGCGTACGAGAAGGATCCGGCCACGAAAGCCGTCGCGATGATGGGCGAGATCGGCGGCACGGACGAGCAGGAGGCGGCGCGCTTCGTGAAGGAGCACATGACGAAGCCCGTCGTCGGATTCATTGCGGGACAGACGGCGCCCCCCGGCCGCCGCATGGGCCATGCGGGGGCGATCATCTCCGGCTCGGCGGGCACCGCCGCGGAGAAGATCGACGCGTTCAAGGCGGCGGGTATGGGCGTCGCGCAGCGCCCGATGGATTTCGTGCCTTTGATTCGCGAGCGGTTGCCGCGATAGCGGCCTCCGTTCGCACCTAACTCCCAACGACCAACGACATGGCCGGCAATCGCACCCTCACGATCATCAAACCCGACGCCGTCGCGACGCGTAAGGCGGGGAAGATCCTCGCCCACCTCGAAGCGCAGGGCTTCCGCGTGCTCGCTTCGCGCGTGATGCACCTCACCCAGGCGCAGGCCGGGGAATTCTACGCCGTGCACCGCGAGCGCCCCTTCTTCGCGTCGCTCACGACGTTCATGACCTCCGGCCCCTGCATGCCGATGATCCTCGAGAAGGCGGACGCGGTGGCGGCGCTGCGCACCGCGATCGGTGCGACCGATCCGGCGCAGGCGGACGCGGGCACCGTGCGCAAGCTCTTTGCCGAATCGAAGGAGCGGAACGCGATCCACGCATCCGATTCCGATGAGAACGCCGAGCGCGAAGCGCGATTCTTCTTCGCCGAATCGGACGTCCTCGCGGCGCGCTGACCCGCTTGCGGGCCACAGCAACAACTGCTTTGACAGGATGAACATGATGGACATGATGGTGACCACACCAGGTCGCACCTCGCCGTTGACATCATGTCCATCATGTTCATCCTGTCAAAGCAGTTGTTGTGGTGGTCGTTGATTGCGATCGTCGCGATACAAGGGACAGCGACCGGCAATCATGAGAACTTGACCGAAGGGCCGATGTCCAAGTAGATTCAAGGGTTATGCTCTCCTTCGACCTCCGCGATCTGGAACGCAACGCTGCCACGGTGGACGGCCGCCTTGCCGCGGATGACCCGGTCTGGCAGGCGAGCGACGCTCGGCCAGCCGATGGCGTCCATGCCAGTGGCCGCCTGTCCAAGGCGGGGCCCGGCCGGTACTACTGGAGCGGGCATATCGACGGAACGGCCTCCGGGTCCTGCCGCCGCTGTCTGATCGACGCGAGCGAGCCGGTGCGGGAGGATGTGCACGTGCTGTATGTGGGCGAGGGCGACGCGGAGGTATCGGACGATCCGGATGCATACCAGATCCCTCCGCGCGCCATGGCAGTGGACCTGAGCGAGGCCGTTCGCGAGCAGTGGCTGCTCGCCGCGCCGAAGTTCTTCCTCTGCCGGGAAGACTGCAAAGGGCTGTGCCCGCGCTGCGGTGCCGACTGGAATGCCGGCCCGTGCTCGTGCCCGCCGGAGACCGACAGCCGCTGGGAAGCGTTGCGGACCGTCCGCCACGCTTCAGGACCGCGGTGAACCTTTTCAATCGCGTGAACTGACATGGCCGTACCCAAGAGACGCACTTCCAAGCGGAAGAAGCGCGCCCGCAACACCCACAAGAAGGCGCCGGCGATCGTGATCCAGGAGTGTCCGCGCTGCCACGCCATGAAGCGCCCGCACCGGGTATGCGGCGAATGCGGATACTACGACGGGGCGCAGCGGATCGAGGCCAAGGTCAGCTAGCTTGGCTCGCATCGCCTTGGATGCGATGGGGGGCGACCTCGCCCCCCAAGCGCCCGTCGCGGGCGCGTTGCTCGCGCTCGCCGATCTGCCGGCGGCGCACCACCTCCAATTGGTCGGCCGCACCGATGTGATCAACGCCGAGCTCGACCGGCAGCTCGCCGGCGAGCTCAAGCACCTCGCGCCCCAGCGCGCGCGCATCGAGATCGTCGAAGCGCCCAATGTCATTGAGATGACCGACAAGCCGACCGCGGCGATCCGCGGGAAGCCCAAGAGCTCGATGACGGTCGGCATCAAGATGCACGCCGAGGGAAAGACGGACGCGTTCGTCTCCGCGGGCAACACCGGCGCGCAGATGGCCGCGTCGGTCTTCCTGCTCAAGCTGCACGACGGCGTGAACCGGCCGCCGATCGTCACGCTGCTCCCGACGATGAGCGCGCCCGTCGTGTTGCTCGACTCCGGCGCCAACGTCGATTGCTCCGCCGATGAGCTCCTCCAGTTCGCGCGCCTCGGCAGCGTGTACGCCGAGGACGTGCTCGGCCGCGCGAATCCCGCGGTGGGCCTGCTTTCCATTGGCGAGGAGCCGGAGAAGGGGAACGCCGTCGTGAAGGAGGCGCACCAGCTCCTCGCGAAGAGCGATCTCAACTTCGCCGGCAACGTCGAAGGGCGTGACATCCTCACCGGCGGCTCCGCCCGCGGCAAGGTGGACGTCGTGGTCTGCGACGGATTCGTCGGCAACGTGCTGCTCAAGTTCTACGAGTCGGTGCCGGCGCTGATCTTCGGCAAGCTCGCGAGCAGCGGCGTCGCCAAGGAGACGCTGGCCGCCGCGTTCAAGGGCTCGACTACTCCGATTACGGCGGCGCGCCCCTCCTCGGCGTGAACGGGATCAGCATCATCTCGCACGGCCGCTCCTCCCCGCGCGCGATCAAGAACGCCATCGGCGTCGCCCTGCGCGCGATCGAGTCCAGCATGGATGAGCACATTGGCCACAAGCTCGGCCATGGGAGCCATTCCGCGTGAAGCGCCCCTACGCGCAGCTCATGAGCTTCGGGCGGTGCGTGCCGCCGAAGGTGATGACCAATTACGACTTCGCCAAGATCGGCATCGACACGACGCACGAGTGGGTGATGGAGCGCACCGGCATCTCGCGAGCGCCATATCGCGACCGCCGAGGAGACCACCTGCAAGCTCGGCGCGGCCGCCGCGCGGATCGCGATGGATCGCGCGGGCATTCAGGCCGGCGAAGTGGACGTGATCATCCTGAGCACCGCCACGCCCGACCGGCTCCTGCCGTCGACCGCGGTGGACGTCCAGGCCGAGCTCGGCGCCACCCGCGCCGCCGCCTTCGACCTCTCGCCGCGTGCTCGGGCTGGCTCTACGCGCTCACCGTGGGCGAAGGGCTGATCCTCGCGGGCTCCGCCGAGACCGTGCTGGTGATCGCGTCCGAGAAGCTGAGCTCGATCGTGGACTGGACGGATCGCTCGACGTGCGTGCTCTTCGGCGACGGCGCCGGCGCGACCGTGCTCAAGCGGCGACGAAGGAGCGCGGGATCCTGTCGACCTACCTGCGAAGCGACGGCACCCTCGCGGAGTTGCTCTATCGTCCCGGCGGCGGCGCGCGCATCCCGAGCGGAGCAGCTGCTCAAGGACCGCAGCTCCCACCTGTCAAGATGGCCGGGCGCGAGGTGTTCAAGCAGCGGTGCGCTCGATGGCCGACGCGGCCGATCGCGCGCTCGACGGCGGAAGCTCACGCGGAGCAGGACATCGACCTGCTCATGCCGCACCAGGCGAACATCCGGATCATCGAGGCGACGGCCAAGCACGCGCGGGATCCCGATGGAGAAGGTCTACGTGAACGTCGATCGCTACGGGAACACGTCGTCGGCCTCGATCCCGGTCGCCCTCGACGAGCGATCGAATCGGGGCGGCGCTGAAGGAAGGCTCCATCGTGCTGCTCGTCGCGTTCGGCGCGGGCTTCACGTGGGCTTCGATGGTCATCCGCCTCTGAGCGCATCGCGATCCCACGTGCACATCGTGCTGCTCTTTCCGGGCCAGGGCTCGCAGAAGCCGGGCATGGGGAAGGACCTCGCCGACGCGTTCCCCGCGGCGCGCGCCGTGTTCGAATCCGCGGACAAGGCGCTTGCGATGCCGCTCTCGACGCTCTGTTTCGAGGGTCCGGAGGAGGATCTCACGGCCACGCAGAACGCGCAGCCCGCGATTGCTCGCGCACGGCGCCGCCGCGTGGGCGGTGACGCAGGAGCGGCTGCGGCCCCACGTGCGCGCGGCGGCGGGACATTCGCTGGGAGAGTTCACGCGCGTACCACGCGGCCGGCGCCTTCGGCGCTCGCCGACGCGTTGCGCGTCGTGCGCCGGCGCGGCGAGCTGATGGCGGAGAGCGGCGCGAAAACGCCCGGCACGATGGCGGCGGTGCTGGGCCTCAGAGGCCGGCGGTCGAGGCCGCTTGCGCCGAGGCGGCGGCCGCGACAGGAGGCGTCGTGGTGCCCGCGAACTACAACGCGCCGGAGCAGATCGTGATCAGCGGCGATGTCGGCGGCGGTGGAGAAGGCGATGGAGCTCGCGCAAGGCGACGGGGGCGAAGCGCGCGATCCGGCTGAACGTGAGCGGCGCGTTCCATTCGCCGCTCATGGCGAGCGCGCGGTGCGGGCGCTGCAGCGCGGCGCTTGACGCGTCGGGTGCCGCCGCACCGTCGTTCCCGGTGTTCTCCAACGTGAGCGCCGAGCCGGTCGCGACGGCGGCCGACGCGCACGCGCCTGCTGCGCGAGCAGCTCACGTCGCCCGTTGCGGTGGACCGACCGAGGTGCGCGCGCTGGCGGCCGCGGTGCCGGATGCGCTCTTCGTGGAGCTCGGTCCCGGCACCGTGCTCGCGAATCTCGTGAAGCGCATCGTGCCCGGCGCGCGAGACCGCGCACCTCGGCACCGCCGCCGACGTCGAACAACTCCGGCATCGGGTGGCCGCATGAAGATCGACCTCGACGGGCAAGGTGGCGATGGTCACCGGCAGCACGCGCGGGCATCGGCCGCGAGATCGCGGTGGTGGCTCGCCGGCTGCGGCGCGCGAGGTGGCCGTCGTGGACCGCGATCGAGCACGCGCCGCGGAAGTCGCGGCGGCGATCGCGGCGGCGCGCAGGGGCTTCGCCTGCGACGTGAGCGACGCCGCCGCAGGTGGCGAAGCTCGTCGCCGAGGTGGAGGCGGACCTTCGGCTCGCTCGACATCCTGGTGAACAACGCCGGCCTCACGCGCGACAACCTGCTGATGCGCCTCAAGGACGATGACTGGGACACGGTGCTCGACGCGAACTTGAAGGGCGCCTTCGCGGCGATGCGCGCGGCGACGCGCGGCATGATGAAGCGGCGGTCGGGGCGGATCATCAACATCGCGAGCGTGGTCGGCCTCATCGGCAACGCGGGGCAGGCGAACTACGCCGCGAGCAAGGCGGGGCTGATCGGCCTCACCAAGTCGCGTGGCGAAGGAGCTGGCGTCGCGGAACATCCTCGTGAACGCGGTCGCGCCGGGGTTCATCGAGACGGACATGACGGCGGCGCTGACGCCCGAGGCCCGCGAGGCCCTGAGCGACCCAGATCCCCCTCGCGCGGCTCGGGACGCCCGCCGACATCGCCAGTGCGGTCGCGTTCCTCGCCTCCGATGCACGCGAGCGTACATTACCGGCCAGGTGCTCGTGGTCGACGGCGGCATGGTCATGTGAGATTGAACGGTTCACTCATTCGGGTACATTTCAGCATTCCCTTTTCCACCATTCGAGGATCCCGGCCATGGCGGCAACAGAAGAGAAGGTCAAGGACATCATCGCCAAGGAACTCGGCGTCGAGCGCGAGAAGCTCACGAACGAGGCGAGCTTCATGGAGGATCTCGGCGCCGACAGCCTCGACACCGTCGAGCTCGTGATGGCGTTCGAGAAGGAGTTCGACATCGACATCCCGGACGAGGAGGCGGAGAAGCTCCGCACCGTCGGCGACGCGCTCAACTACCTGAACCAGCAGGATCGGCGCGAAGTAATGAAGCGGCGGGTCGTCGTCACCGGCCTCGGGGCGGTGACGCCCGTCGGCAACGACGTGGCGACGACGTGGCAGCGCACTGGTCGCCGGCAAGTCCGGGGCCGCGCCGATCACGAAATTCGACGCGACCACGCTCGAGGTGCCGGTTCGCCTGCGAGGTGAAGGGCTTCGACCCGCTGCACTACATGGACCGCAAGGAGGCCAAGCGCGCCGACCTGTACGCGCAGTACGCGATCGCGGCCGCGGCGCAGGCCATGGCGGACGCGGGCTTCGTGGACGGCAAGGGCTACGACCCGGACCGCACCGGCGTGATCGTCGGCAGCGGCATCGGCGGACTCGCGCACCTTCGAGGAGCAGCACAACGATCTACCTCGAGCAGGCGCCGAGCAAGATCACCCCGTTCTTCGTCCCGATGTTCATCGCCGACATCGCGGCCGGGCTCGTCTCGATGCGATTCCAGGCGAACGGGCCGAACTACGCGACCGTCTCCGCGTGCGCCACGAGCGGCGCACGCGATCGGCGACGCCTACCGCACCATCCAGTACGGCGACGCCGACGTCATGATCGCCGGCGGGTCGGAGGCGACCGTCACGCCCATGGCCATCGGCGGGTTCGCGAACATGAAGGCGCTCTCCGAGCGCAACGACGACCGACGACGGCGTCGCGCCCGTTCGACGCGACGCGCGACGGCTTCGTGATGGGCGAAGGCGGCGCGGATCGTGGTCCTCGAGGAGCTCGAGCACGCCAAGCGGCGCGGCGCGCGGATCTACGCCGAGGTCGCCGGCTACGGCGCCACCGGCGACGCGTACCACCTCACGTCGCCCGCGCCCGGAGGGCGAGGGCGCGCAGCGCGCGATGCGGCGCGCGCTGGCGGACGCCGGCGTCGACGCCCGAGCGACATCGCAGTACATCAACGCGCACGGCACCTCGACGCCAGCCGAACGACCTGAACGAGACCAAGGCGATCAAGGCGGTCTTCGGCGAGCGGCGCGCACGCGTGAACATCAGCTCCACCAAGTCCTGACCGGCCACCTGCTCGGCGCGGCCGGCGCGGTCGAGTTCCTCATCTGCGCGCTCGCCGTCGCAGCACGGGGACGATCCCGCCCACGATCAACTACGTCACACGCCCGATCCCGAGTGCGACCTGACTACACGCCGAACAAGCGGTCGAGCGCCGCGTGCACGTGGCGCTCAGCAACTCGCTTCGGCTTCGGCGGCCACAACGTCGCGCTCGCGGTGAAGCGGTTCGAGGCGATGACGTGCCCACGCCCGGCGATGGTCGAGCCCGCGCGCCGTGACGGATCCCGCGCTGCGTCCCGTCGCCGAGAAGGTGCGCGCCGGTGAGCGGCTCGACGTCGAGGCCGACGCCGTCGCGCTCTTCGAGCGCCGCGACCTGCTCGCGTCGGCGCCATGGCCGACGCCGCCAACCGCGCGAAGAACGGCGACCGCGTCTATCTTCGCGGCGAACCAGCACATCAATCCGACGAACGTCTGCATGCTGCGGAAGACCTGCGTCTTCTGCTCGTACGCGCGGCTGCCGAAGGAGGAAGGCGCGTACCGCGTACACGCTCGAGCAGGTGCTGCGCCGAGGCGGCGCGCGCCAAGAGTACGCTGACCCGCGAGTTCCACATCGTGGGCGGCCTCGCACCTCAAGCGGGCCTCGAGTACTACACGGACATGATCCGCGCCCTCAAGGCGCGCCGTACCCCGACGTGCACATCAAGGCGCTCACCGCGGTCGAGATCGCGCACATCGCGCGCATCGAGAAGATGACTCGTCCGCGACGTGCTGCGCTGCTCTGCGCGAGGCCGGGCTCAACACGCTCCCCGGCGGCGGCGCCGAGGTCTTCTCGCACGGGCGTGCGCGCGACGATCGCCGACCGCAAGCTCGCCGGCGAGGACTGGATCGAGCGTGCACCGCGAGGCGCACGGCTCGGCATCCGGACCAACTGCACGATGCTCTACGGGCACGTGGAGACGCATCGACGACCGCGTGGAGCACCTGCTGATGCTGCGCGCCCTGCAGGACGAGACCGGCGGATTCCTCACGTACATCCCGCTCGCCTACCACCCGGACCACAACGAGCTGGGCGAGGAGCTCGGCCGGCACGGGCACCGCCACCACGGGCGTCGACGACCTCACGAACATCGCCGTGGGCCGGCTCTTCCTCGACAACATCCCGCACGTCAAGACGCACTGGATCATGGTCACGCCGTTCGCTCTCGCAGGTCGCGCTGCACTTCGGCGCGAACGATCTCGAGGGCACGGTGGTGCACGAGAAGGTCTATCACGAGGCCGGCGCGCACACGCCGCAGGCGATGTCGCTCGACGAGCTGCTCAGCTGATCCGCGGGGCGGGGAAGGTGCCGGTGGAGCGCGACTCGCTCTACCACGCCGTCCGGAACTTCGATCCGGCAGCCGCCGAGGCGGCCTGACATGCGCGTCGGACGCATCCCCTACATCAACTGCTACCCGGTGTACGGCGCCATCGACCGCGGCATCGTGCCACTCGACGGCGACGCTCGTGGACGGCGTGCCGAGCGCGCTCAACGCGCTCACGGCGGCGGGCGCGCTCGACGTGAGCGTCGTCTCGGCCGTCGAGTACGCCAGCAACGCCGACCGGTACCTGCTGCTGCCCGACCTCGCGATCACGTCCGACGGCCCGGTGCGCAGCGTGCTGCTCTTCTCGAACCGCGCCCGCCGGCGACCTCGACGGGGCGCGGGTGCTCCTCTCGCGCAGCTCGATGACGAGCGTGGCGCTGCTCAAGCTGCTGTTCGAGCACGTCTGGCGCGCAGCGCCCGAATTCGCCGCGGCCGACGCGGAGCATGCCGATCTCGGCGCGGCGCGCGCAGCCGTCGCACGACGCGCGGCTCGTCATCGGCGACGCGGCGCTGCAACTCGCCGCGTCCGACGCGCTACCCGTACGTGTACGACCTGGGCGCCGAGTGGAAGGAGTGGACCGGGCTGCCGTTCGTGTTCGCGGTCTGGGTCCGCATCGCGCCACGCCGGTCGAGCGATGCGCTGCGCGTGCACCGCGCGCTGCTCGAGTCGCGCGACTGGGGGCTTGGCGCATCTCGACGAGCTCGCCGAGCAGGCGGCGGCCACGACCGGCGTCGCGCGCCGGCCTGCGCGAGTACCTGTCGGGACTCGACTACCGCCTCTCGTACCGCCACCTCGCCGGCCTCACCGATTTCTTCCGGCGTCTCGCCGAGCGCGGGACGCGGTGCCGGACGGCTCGCTCGCCTTCCTTCGCGCCGCATGACGTGCCCGACGCCGCGACCTCCTCGATTTCTACACGAACGCGCCCCGCTCATCGAGCTCGGCGCCGACGCCGACGCGCGAGCGCCAGGCCGCGGCATCCGCACGGCATCGTGACGTACATCGTGGACCGCAACATCAACTACACGAACGTCTGCGTCGCCGACTGCGGCTTCTGCGCCTTCTACCGCCGGCCCAAGCACGATCGAGGGCTACACGCTCTCCTACGAGCAGATCGGCGCGAAGATCGACGAGGCGAAGGCGCTCGGCGCCGTGCAGATCCTGATGCAGGGCGGCCACAATCCGTACATCCCGTTCGAGTGGTATCTCGGAGCTGCTGCGCTACATCAAGCAGCACCACCCGATCCACATCCACGGCTTCTAGCCCGAGCGAGGTGCGAGTTCTTCGCGCAAGCGGTTCCGCATGTCGGCGCGGCGAGGTCATCCGCGAGCTGCGCGCCAGGCGGGGCTCGATTCGATCCCCGGCGGCGGCGGCGAGATCCTGGTGCAGCGCGTGCGCGAGCTGGTGGCGAAGAAGAAGGCCGGCGCCGACCGCTGGCTCGAGGTCATGGAGCTCGGCGCACGGCCAGGGGATGAAGACCTCCGTCCACGATGATGTACGGCATCGGCGAGACCGCTCGCCGAGCGGATCGAGCACCTCGATGCGCGTGCGCGCGCTGCAGGCGCGAGACCGGCGGCTTCACCGCCTTCATCTGCTGGCCGCTGCAGCCCGAGAGCACGCCGAGATGGCAGGCACAGCCGAAGACCGACGCCGTCGACCTACCTCCGCACGCTGGCGATCGCGCGCATGGTGCTCGACAACTTCGCCAATCTGCAGGTCGAGCTGGGTGACGATGGGGATGAAGGTCGGCCAGGTGGCGCTGCGCTTCGGCGCCAACGACTTCGGCTCGCTCATGATCGAGGAGAACGTCGTCTCGGCGGCGAACACGACGTACCGCACCACCACCGACGAGATGGAGCGCCTGATCCGCGACGCGGGCTTCACGCCGGCGCGCCGCCGCCAGGACTACTCGATCATCCAGCCGGCCGGCGCCGCGGCGTGAGCCGCACCGGCATCGGCTACGACTCGCACCGCTTCGGCCCGGGCAGCTCGGTGCGCCTGGGCGGCGTCACGATCCCCTTCGACCGCGCGCTCACCGGCCACTCCGACGGCGATGCCGTCGCGCACGCGGTGACCGACGCCGTGCTCGGCGCCGCCGGCGCGGGCGACATCGGGACGCCATTTCCCCGACACCGATCCGGCGAACCGCGGGCGCGACTCCCTGGAGATGCTCCGCACCGCCGTCGCGATCGCGCGTGAGCGCGGCTACCTCGTGGAGCATGTCGATGCGACGGTCATCCTCGAGCGTCCCAAACTGGCGCCGCATCGGGACGCGATCTGCGCCGCCCTCGGTGCGGCGCTGGGCCTGGAGCCGCGTGATGTGAGTGTGAAGGGGAAGACCAACGAGGGCATGGGCTGGATCGGCCGCGGCGAGGGGATCGCTTGCATCGCGGTCGCGACCCTCCGCGCCGCCGAATAGCCGCATGCGCACCGCGCTCCCCGACGAGGTGGGCCGCGCCTTCCTGCTCGAACGCTTCCACGACTTCCTCGCGCTCGAGAAGGGATCGGCGCGCACCACCGCGGAAGCCTACGATCACGACCTCGCGCGCTTCGCGGCCTTCGCGCGCAGCAAGGGCGCGAGCGCGCCCACCGGCGTGACGTCGCAGATGCTGCGCGACTATGTGTACCAGCTGAAGGACCTCGGCCTCGCGCCGACATCGATCCGGCGCAACGTGTCGGCGGTGCGCACCTACTACAAGTTCCTGATGGGTGAGGGGCAGGTGGTGGAGGATCCCAGCGAGCGCCTGGATACACCCAAGCGCTGGCGCACGCTGCCCGATGTGCTCACCGTGGCGGAGGCCGAGAAGCTCCTCGCGGCGCCGACGCTGGACGAGCCGCTCGCCTTCCGAGACCGCGCGATGCTCGAGCTCGCGTACGGCGCGGGGCTGCGCGTCTCCGAGTGGATCTCGATCACCACGAAGGACGCGATGCTCGACGACGGCCTGCTGCGCGTGTTCGGGAAGGGAAGCAAGGAGCGGCTCGTGCCGATCGGCCGGCGCGCGATCGCCGCGACGGCGGTGTACGTGCGCGAGCTGCGTCCGCGCCTCGAGCGCGGCGGCGGGCGCGGCGCGCTCTTCCTGAATGCGCGCGGCACGCCGCTCACGCGCATGGGCGCCTGGAAGATCCTGCGGAAATACGTCGCGAAGGCGGGGCTCACGAAGCGGGTCACGCCGCACACGCTGCGGCACTCCTTCGCGACGCATTTGCTGGAGGGCGGGGCCGACCTGCGCGCCGTGCAGGAGATGCTCGGCCACGCGGACATCGGCACCACCCAGATCTACACGCACGTGGATCGCGAGTATCTTCGTAGCGTCCACAAGCAGTACCATCCGAGAGGCTGACCCCGGGCGCCATGATCCTCGTCATCGACAACTACGATTCCTTCACCTACAATCTCGTCCAGTACCTCGGCGAGCTTGGTGGGGAGCCGTGCGTACGCCGCAACGACGCCGTGACGGTGGACGAGGTCGGGACGCTCGCGCCCAAGGCGATCGTGCTCTCCCCCGGACCCGGAACCCCCGCGGACGCCGGCGTCACGGTGCCCATGGTGAAACGGTGGGGCGGGAGGATCCCGATCCTCGGCGTGTGCCTGGGGCACCAGGCGATCGGCGAGGCGTACGGCGGCAAGGTGGTGCGGGCCGCGCGCGTGATGCACGGGAAGACATCCCGCGTGAAGCACGATGGCAGCGGATTATTCGCCGGACTGCCGCAGTCGCTGGAGGTGATGCGGTATCACTCGCTCGTGGTCGAGCGCGCTTCGCTCCCGGCGACGCTGACGGTGAATGCCGCGACCGAGGGGGACGACACCGAGATCCAGGCGATGCGCCACGCCGAATACCCGGTGTGGGGGGTGCAATTCCACCCGGAGTCGGTGTTCACGGAACATGGCAAGGACCTGCTAAGGAACTTCATCAAGCTCGCCGGATGCTGAGACGGCTTGCGGTCGCCGCGATGCTCTTGGCCAGCGCCCCTCACCTTCGTGCGCAGGAGGTGGACGTGCACCTCTATGTGCGGAAGGAGGGGCCGGGCGGCGCCGGCGATCTCCTCCAGGGCGCGCTGGAGAAGCCGTACATCGTCCTCCACCAGGACTGGAACACGCCGATCTACGGCGGCCGCGAGTACAACACCAATGTCGTGGTACTCAACTCGGACGCGAGCGTGGTGGGCACGATCAAGGGCGACTTGATCGTGATCAATGGTAGCATCAATCTCACCGCGACGGCCCGCATCGAAGGCCGGGCGTTGGCGTTCGGCGGCAATATCTACGACATGGATGGCGCGGTCGTCACCGGGAAGCGCGTCTCATATCCGGCCGCGCGCTTCGACACCGTGCGGACGCCCAAGGGGCTGGCGCTCGACTATCACGGTCCGCCGCCGCCCGAGCGCGACATCCTGGTGCTGCCGGGGATCTACGGCTTCACCGAATGGCCGATGTACGACCGCGTGGACGGCCTCTCGCTCGAGCTCCGGCCCGAACTGCACTTCGGCGGCGACAGTACGTTCGTCATCGCGCCCGGCGTGACCTACCGCTCGAACCTCGGCGACTTCGACGCCGAGCTCGCGCTCTCCTCGCGGTACGAAGGCGCGTTCATCAGTCTCGCGGGCGCGCAGGCGACGCTCACGAACGACCAGTGGATCCAGACCGATTTCGCGAACAGCTTCGCGGTGCTGTGTTGCGGCAAGGACTTCCGGAACTATTGGCGCGCCAAGTGGGCGGAGGGCCGGATCGGCTACGCGTGGTCCGACACGGCGCATTCGATCTCCCTGTGGGTGGGCGCGCGCCGCGAGGACGCGACGAGCGTCACGGCGGGAGGGCCGTGGAGCATCACCGGGGACACGAGTTCGTTCTCGATGTACCGGCCGAACCCCGCGGTGGACGAGGAGCGCCTCGAGACCTGGCTCACGGGGATCAGCGGCTCGCTCGACGGCGCACTCACGCTCAAGGGCAGTCTGCAGGTCGAGATCCCCATCAAGTCGCTGAACAATGGCGGCTGGACGCAGCTCGTGGCGGATGTGACCGGCAAGTTGCCGACGTATACGAACCAGGAGCTGACCTTCCGCCTGCATGCGATCTACACTACCGGGGATTCGACCGCGCCGCCGCAGCGTTATGGCTACCTGGGCGGAGCAGGGTCGATAGCGACGCTGGGCTTGCTGACGCAGGGCGGCGACCAGCTCTTCTTCTTCGAGGGCGATTACCGGTACACGTTCGAAGGGATCCAGATCCCCTACTCGACGCCGCCCTCGATCGCGCTCGCGTACACCGCCGGCGCGGCGGGCGTCGAGAATCTGCCCAAGTTCACGCAGAACATCGGCGCGCGCCTCGAGCTGAAGCCCTTCCGCCTCGACTTCTGGGTCGATCCCGCCACCGGCAAGACCAAGACGACGCTGCTGCTCTGGTTCATCCGCTG
The DNA here is from genome assembly GCA_963751275.1 of uncultured Gemmatimonadaceae bacterium. GTDB lineage: Bacteria > Gemmatimonadota > Gemmatimonadetes > Gemmatimonadales > Gemmatimonadaceae > DATKOH01. Next base: position 268,590 of record CAVVTZ010000011.1, read on the forward strand.
AACGCATCGGCTCCTCGAGCTCCTCGCGCCTCCGCGGGGGCCCGATCATGTCAATCATGTTCATCCCGTCTGAAGCAGTTTCGTGAATTGCGACGGAACTGCTTCAGACAGGATGAACATGATTGACATGATGGACTCCTGCGGAGGAGCCGAGGCGCATCGCACGCCAAAAATCGCGCCAGAACCTTTGCCTCCTTGGCGCTCTCTCGCTATATTGACTGGCGTGAATCTTGCACACCGGCACACTCTGATCGTGGCGCCGTGAGCACGCTGGCGGTGATCCCGGCGCGTCTCGGTGCGACGCGGCTCCCCCGCAAGCCGCTCCGGCTCCTGGCCGGCACCCCCCTCGTCATTCGGGTCTGGCAGCGCGTCACCGCACTCCACGTCGCCGACCGCTGCATCATCGCCACCGACCATCCCGACGTCGCGTCCGCCGCCAAGGAAGCGGGCGCCGAGTGCGTGCTGACCTCCGCGCACCACCCCTCGGGCACCGACCGGGTGGCCGAGGTCGCCGACCCGCGCCGAGTTCGCGGGGTATGACGTGTTCGTGAACGTCCAGGGCGACGAACCGTTCCTGCCGGCCTCGGCGATGCGCGGGGCGCGCCGACAGGTGACGGGCGGCCGCTTCCGCTTGGCACGGCCGCGGCGCGCGCGGGCGCGGAGGCGCTCGACGACGCCGCACGTCGTGAAAGTGGTATGCGCGGACGACGGCCGCGCGCTCTATTTCTCGCGCGCGCCGATCCCGTTCCTGCGCGACCGGGCGGATCGCGGCGGCGCGCGACGGCTCGTCCGGCAGCACCTCGGCGATCTACGCGTACACGCGCGACGCGCTGGCACGCTGGGTGGCGCTTGCCGCCGCACGCGCTCGAGATCGGATCGAGCGTCTCGAGCAGCTGCGCGCGCTCGCGGCCGGGATGACGATCGGCGTCGCGCTCGGTGCCGGAGCCGATGCCGGGCGGGATCGATACGGAAGACGATCTTGCGCCGCGCGAACGACCGCTGGAGTTCCGTCCACCTCACCACGAGAGTCGCCGGGACACCTGATGCCCACCACTCCGACGCAGCCCCAGCACTCCACGAAGTTCATTTTCGTCACCGGCGGCGTCGTCTCGTCGCTCGGGAAGGGGATCGCCGCCGCGTCGCTCGGGCGGCTGCTCGTCGAGCGCGGGCTCCGCGTGACGATGCTGAAGTTCGATCCGTACATCAACGTCGATCCGGGCACGATGAGCCCGTTCCAGCACGGCGAGGTGTTCGTCACCGACGACGGCGCCGAGACCGACCTCGACCTCGGCCACTACGAGCGGTTCATCGATCGGCTCGCTGTCGCAGCAGAACAACATCACGACCGGGCGCGATCTACCTCGAACGTCATCACGAAGGAGCGCCGCGGCGAGTACCTCGGCTCCACGGTGCAGGTGATTCCGCACATCACCGACGAGATCAAGGCGGCGATCCTGCGCCTGCGCCGGACAACGACGTCGTGATCGTCGAGATCGGCGGCACGGTCGGCGACATCGAGTCGCTGCCGTTCCTCGAGGCGATCCGCCAGTTCCGCCACGACGTGGGGCGCGAGAACGCGATCTTCGTCCACCTCACGCTCGTGCCGTACATCGCGCGGCGGGCGAGGTGAAGACCAAGCCGACGCAGCACTCGGTGCGCGAGCTGATGGAGATCGGGATCCAGCCCGACATCCTCATCTGCCGCACCGAGCGCCCGCTCTCCGCGGACGTGAAGCGCAAGATCGCGCTCTTCTGCAACGTGGAGTTCGGCGCGGTCATCGAGAGCCGCGACGTGCCGACGATCTACGAGATCCCGCTCTCCTTCGCACGAGCAGGGGCTCGACGACACTCGTCGCCGAGCGGCTCAACCTCGGCGGCGAACGCCCGACCTCTCGGCGTGGAAGACGATGGTCAGCCGCGTCATGCGCGCCGCGCGAGCAGGTGCGGATCGCCGTCGTCGGCAAGTACACGGACTACGTCGACAGCTACAAGAGCGTGCAGGAGGCGCTGATCCACGGCGGCATCGCGAACGACGTCGGCGTGGACATCGCGTGGACTCTCGAGCGACCTGTTCACCGACAGGCGCGACGCGCACGGAAGTGCTCGCCGGCGTCGACGGCCTGCTCGTGCCCGGCGGCTTCGGCGTGCGCGGCATCGAGGGAATGGTCGAGGCCGATCAAGGCGGCGCGCGAGCGGGCACTGCCGTTCTTCGGCATCTGCCTCGGCATGCAGGTGGCGTCATCGAGTTCGCGCGCAACGTGTGCGGCCTCGACGACGCGAACTCGAGCGAGTTCGCGCCGGAGTGCGCGAACCCGGTGGTCTCGCTCATGGAGAGCGCAGCAGCACGTGCACGGACATGGGCGGCACGATGCGGCTCGGCGCGTATCCGTGCCGGCTGCGGCCCGGATCGCTCGGCGGCCGAGATCTACGGCGTGCCGGAGATCAGCGAGCGCCACCGCCACCGCTACGAGTTGAGCAACGAGTATCCGCGAGCTGTTCCAGGAGAACGGCATGCGGTTCTCCGGGCTCTCGCCGGACGGGTCGCTCGTCGAGATGATCGAGCTGCCCGATCATCCGTACTTCGTCGGCGTGCCAGTTCCATCCGGAGCTCAAGTCCCGCCCGACGCGCCCGCATCCGCTCTTCGCCGGCTTCGTCGCGGCGGCCGTCGCGCGCGAAAGCACGCATGCAGCCGGGTCCGCGCTCGGCGGCGCCGTCGCGCGCGCGCCGCTCGCGAAGGCGACCGTGGCCGTCGACCTTTCGCTCCGGACGCGCTCTTCCTGATCGCGGGCCCCTGCGTCGTGGAGGGCGACGACCTGAATCTGCGCGTCGCCGACCACCTCGCGCGCCTCGCGCCGACGCATCCCGGGCGGCATCATCTACAAGGCGAGCTTCGACAAGGCGAATCGCTCGAACGCCGGCGCGCACGCGCGGCCCCGGCCTCGACGAAGGCCTCGCGCGCTCGCTCGCGTGCGCGCAGCAGTCGGGGCTTCCCGTGCTCACCGACGTGCATCTCCCCGATCACTGTGCGCTCGCGGCCTCGGTGGTCGACGTGCTGCAGATCCCGGCGTTCCTGTGCCGGCAGACCGACCTGCTCGTCGCCGCGGGCGCGACGGGCAAGCCGGTGAACGTGAAGAAGGGGCAGTGGCTGCAGCCCGAAGGCATGACCGGCGCGGTGGCGAAAGTGCGCCGGCGGCCGGGCAAGACCGTCCGAAGGCGCGGCACGATCGCGGTCACCGAGCGCGGCACGTTCTTCGGCTACGGCGATCTCGTCGTGGACATGCGGATCTTCGCGCGGATGCGCGAGGCCGTGCGACGCCCGGTGGTCTTCGACGGCACGCACTCGCGTGCAGCAGCCCGGAGCGCGGCGAGGGCGGCAGCAGCGGCGGCGTGCGCGAGATCATCCCGCCGCTCACCTTCGCGGCGCTCGCGCGCCGGCGCCGACGGGCTCTTCCTCGAGACGCATCCCGATCCCGACCACGCGCCGAGCGACGGACCGAACATGATCCCGCTCGACGCAACTCGACGACCTGGTCGCTGCGCGCGGTGGACATCTGGCAGGCGCGCGCGCACGTGATCGACCGCGACCTCGCCAAGCGCATCCGCTCGTCGGCCTCGACGTCGACGGCGTGCTCACCGACGGCGGCATCTACCTCGGCGACGCCGACGGCACGCGCGTCGAGCTCAAGCGCTACGACATCCAGGACGGGCTCGGCATCCACTTCCTGCGGGCGGCGGGGATCAAGGTCGTGATCGTCACCGGCCGCGTCTCCGAGAGCGTGCGACTGCGCGCCGCGGAGCTGTCGCGTGGACGACGTCGCGCAGGACGCGCAGGCGCGGAAGCTGCCCGCCTTCCGGAAGATGCTCGAGAAGTTCGGCATCGAGCGCGGAGACGCCGCGTTCGTCGGCGACGACCTGCCCGATCTCGCGATCCTGCGCGCAGTGGGACTGCCGGTCGCCGTCGGCAATGCGGTGAAGGAAGTGCGCGAGGCTGCGCGCTCAAGCTCACGCGCACGGGCGGCCACGGCGCGGTGCGCGAGTTCACCGAGCTGCTGCTCAAGGCGCGCGGCGAGTGGAGCGAGCTGCGTCGATGAATACGTCGCCACGCGCAGCGTGGGCGGCCTCGAGGTGCTGCGATGAGCATGAAGCCGGACGAACTGATCGAGCGCGGCCGGCGCGTCGTGCGCCTCGAGCGCGAGGCGCTGGAGGAGGTGGAGCGCCGCGCTCGGCGCCGAGTTCGCGCAGCGCGGTGGAACTCATCGCCGCGCGCCGGGCGCGTGATCGTCGAGCGGCGTCGGCAAGTCCGGGCATCATCGCGACGAAAGATCGCGGCGACGCTGACGTCCACGGGCACGCCCGCGATGTTCCTGCATCCGATGGAGAGCGTGCACGGCGATCTCGGCATCGTCGGGCCGACGATGTCGTCGATCCTGCTCTCGAAGAGCGGCGAGACGCAGGAGCTCTTCCCGCTGATCGAACAGCTCAAGCGGCTTGGCGTGCGATCCGTCGCGATCACCGGCGAAGGCGACTCCCACGCTCGCGAACCAGGCGGACGTCGTGCTCGACGCCTCGGTGCGCGAGGAAGCGTGCCCGCACGACCTCGCGCCGACCACGAGCACGACCGCGGCGCTCGCGCTGGGCGACGCGCTCGCCGTGGCGCTGCTCGAGGTGAAGGGATTCCGTCGCGAGGATTTCGCGCGGCTGCACCCGGGCGGGCGCTCGGCAAGCCGGCTCCTCTCGCGCGTGCGCGATCTGATGGTCACCGACAAGCTGCCCGACCGTGTCGAGGACGCGACGATGCGCGAGGTCGTGGTGCATGCTCGCGGAGCGGCGCGGCACCGTGGCCGTGCTCGATGGCGAGCGCCGCGTGACCGGGCGTCGTGACGACGGGCGATCTCACGCGCCTCATGGAGCGCGAGCCCGACTTCCTCACGGTGCCGGCCGCCAAGGTCATGAATCCCACGCCGAAGACCATCGGCGCCGACGAACTCGGCGAGCGCCGCCGTCTACAAGATGGAGCAGTTCGGCATCATGGCGATGCCGGTGCTCGATGGCGGCGGGCAGATGGTAGGCATCGTGCACCTGCACGACCTCATGCGCGCGGGCGTCAAGTGAGGCGCGCACCGTTGCTCGTGGCGGCGCTCATCGCGACGGCCGCGATCGTCGCCGCGTGCAAGGGCGGGAAGACGCCGCCTGTCTCGCCCTCCAATCCGCTGGCCGATGCCGCGGACCAGGTGATGTTCGGCGTGCGCACGTTCATCACGGACCAGGGTCTCCTGCGCGCGCAGCTGCGCGCGGACACCGGCTATTTCTTCGACAACAATTCGCGCATCGAAGTGCGCAACGAACGCACGGTGTTCTTCACGAACACCGGGCAGCAGAGCGCGGTGCTCACGTCGGTGGAAGGGACGTACAACACCACGAAGAGCGAGATGGAAGCGCGGAAGAACGTCCTCGTGGTCTCCGTGGATGGCAAGCGCCTCGAGACGTCGCAGCTCTCGTATAATCAGGTCACGAACCTCATCGCGAGCGACAGCCCGTTCGTGCTCACGCAGCCCGACCGCCGCGTGGAGGGGATCGGCTTCATCTCCGATCCGAACCTCGTGAACCTCAAGATCCTCAAGCTCAAGCAGGGTTCCGGACCGATCCCGCTCGGCGGGCAGCAGCCGTAGTGCGGCGCATTCCCATGGCGATCGTCGCCGGCGCGCTCAGCGCGCTCCCCCTCGCGGCCCAGCAGCCGACGCCTCCGCCGCCGCCGGGCGCGGTGAAGACGGTGCCGATCCAGGGTCCGTCCGGCCGCTGCGACCTCGTGGTGACCCCGCGCAGCGATTCGACGCGCGTGACCTCCGTCAAGCAGTCGTCCGGCCAATACAACAGCTTCATCGGCGGCGGCGTCACCGGCGCCTGTCCCGCGCAGCAGCTCACGATCTCGGCGGATAGCGCCGAGTACTTCGGCGATCTGCGGCGCTGGCATCTCATCGGCGGCGTGCACTATAGAGAGCCGCGCCTCACGCTCGATTCCGACGTGGCCACGTACTTCATGCTCGAGGAGCGCCTGCTCGCCGAGGGGAACGTGCATTCGCTGCTGCCGAGCGGCACGACGCTGGTGGGGCCGCGCATGGAATACTTCCGCGCCGTGCCCACCATCCGTCCCATCGCGCGGATGATCGCGCCGGGCCGGCCGACGATCACCATGGTGGAGCGCGACAGCACCGGCAAGCCGTCGCCGCCCACGGTCCTGATCGGCAACACCGTGGTGAGCGACGCCGACAGCCTCGTGTACGCCTCCGGTCGCGTGGAGATCACGCGTGAGGACGTGGTCGCGAAGAGCGACACGGCATTCCTCGATGGCTCGAAGGAATTCGCCCGCCTCATGAAGAAGCCGGTGGTCGTCTCGAAGGGCCAGCGCCCGTTCACGCTCTACGGCACGATCATCGAGATGTACGGCGGCGGCAAGCAGCTGCATCGTGTGCTCGCGCGCGGCGAAGGGAAGGCCATCAGCGACAACGGCACCGTCACGTCCGACACGCTCGACTTCGAGATGGCGGACGGCGGACTCGCGCGCATGTACGCCTGGGGCGCGTCGCGCGCGCGCGCCGTGAACCCGCAGTACGACATCCTCGCCGATTCGCTCGACGTCCGGAGCCCGGGCCAGCGCCTGCGCGAGATCCGGGCCGTGCGCAAGGCCTTCGCGCAGAGCACGCCCGACACCACGCACATCCATTCGAAGGAGAAGGACTGGATGAGCGGCGACACGATCGTGGCGCGCTTCGACAGTCTGCCGGTCACCAAGGCCGATTCGGCGAAGCAGCCGGCGATGGTGGCGCTCGATCGCCCTCGGCCACGCGAAGTCGTACTACCAGATCGCCGCCAAGGATTCGACGTCGCTCAGTCCGTCGATCAACTACGTGCGCGGCGGCGCGGTCACGGTCGCGTTCGTCGCGCGCCAGGTGCAATCGGTCACGGTCTCGGACAGCGTCGCCGGCGTGTACATCGAGCCCACGGTGGTCAAGAAGAAGAAGGCGGACTCGACGGCCGCGGGTCCCGTGCTCCCGAAGAAGAAGACGAAGGCGGACTCCGCCGCCGCGAAACCGCCCGCCAAGAGCCCCACTCCATGAGCAACAACGGCCCGCGCGTTCCCGCCGCGCTCGAGGCGTTCTTCGCCGAGCACTCCAAGGGTGACCGCTCCACCATCCTCGCGTTGTACGCGCTCATCTGCGCGGCGCGCGAGAACGGCGAGGCGGTGTTCAACGACGTTGCGACGCATTACCGCACCGACTACCTCAAGCTGCTCCGCGAGGAAGGCCGCGATGTGGAGCGCGAAGCCGGCCGGCTCAGCCTCGACGAGGTGCGCGATCACCTCGCGCAGGTGGTCTTCCCCCGGCTCGCCGCCGAGGACCTCGTGGTGCTTCCCGAGGGCGGGCTCACATCGCCCGACACCACGCTGCGCGTCGCCGAGCGGTTCTGGCCGCAGCTGCGCGCCACGCGGCCGCAGATCGAGCGCGCCGGCGTCGCGGGCGTCGTGCGCCGCGGCGAGGAGATCACCGGCCCGCACCAGATCCCGCGCCCCGAGCCCAGCGGCAGCATCCTCGAGGCGAAGGACTCGTGAAGACGTATCGCCGCCGCAGCGTCGTGAACGACGTCGCGCTGCATGTGCGCCAGGGCGAGATCGTCGGACTGCTCGGCCCGAACGGGGCGGGGAAGACCACCACCTTCTACATGATCGTCGGACTCATCCCGCCGCAGGAGGGGAGGATCCTCTTCGACGGCGAAGACATCACCGAGATGCCGATGTTCCGGCGCGCGCGGCGCGGCATCGGGTACCTGTCGCAGGAGCCGTCGGTCTTCCGCAAGCTCACGGTCGAGGAGAACCTCCTCGCGATCCTCGAGACGCTCGACTCACCCCCGAAGAGAAGCAGCGCGCGCCTCGAGAAACTGCTCGACGAGCTGAGCATCAAGCACCTGCGCGACAATCGCGCCTTCTCGCTCTCGGGCGGCGAGCGGCGCCGCCTCGAGATCACGCGCGCGCTCGTCACGCGAGCCGAAGTTCATGATGCTCGACGAGCCGTTCGCCGGCGTCGATCCGATCGCGGTGCACGACATCCAGCCGATCGTCGCGGGCCTGCGACATCGCGGGATCGGCGTGCTGATCTCCGACCACAACGTCGAGCAGACGCTCGACATTGTGGACCGCGCGTACATCCTGTTCGACGGGCAGGTGAAGGTCTCCGGCACGGTGCGCGAGCTGGTGTTCGACGACACCGTCGCCGAGATCTACCTCGGCCCGACGCTCACCGCGCGCCTCCGCTCGCGCTTCGCGGCGCACAGCCCATGAAGCACGGCATCAGTCAGACGGGAAGTCTCCGGCAGGAGCTGCGGATCAATCCGCGCCTCTACCAGGCGATGGACATGCTCTACATGCCGCTGCTCGACCTCCAGCAGCACTTGAAGCAGGAATTGCTCACGAATCCGTTCCTCGATCTGCGTGGAGCCCGACGACGAGAGAAGGAAGCCGAGGCCGAGGGCGAAGAGTCGGAGAGCGAGCCGGACGAGGCCGCGAAGGAGGTGGCCGTCGAGAAGGCCGAGAACGACGACATCGACTGGGAAGAGATCCTGCTCGACGGCTTCGAGTGGGCGGCGGCCGCGTGCAGGGCACGACGACCGCGAATGGTACGGATCCGGTGTCCGTCGGCGGCGCCACCTCGACGATCACCTCTCGAGCGATCGGGAAGATGCTCGAGCTCAGCGACCGCGCAGCTGCTCCTCGCGGAGGAGTTCGTCGGGAACATCAACGACGACGGCTATCTCGCGGCGTCGCTCGAGGAGCTCCGCGCGGGACGTGAACGAATGGATCACGGACGCCGCGGCCGCATCTGGATCGCGATGACACCGATCTCCCGCTCTACACGAGACCGAGGTCGAGCGATGCTCGGCGATCATCCAGAACCTCGACCCGCCGGGCGTCGGCGCGCGGGACCTGCGCGAGTGCCTCATGCTCCAACTGCGCGCGGCCAAGCAGCAGGATTCCGTGGCGCACCGCCTCGTGCAGGACCACTTCGACGAACTCATCAACCACCGGTGGGCCGAGATCTCGAAGAAGACCGGCCTCCCCCCGCTTGAGGTGCAGAAGGCCGCCGACGCCGTGGCGAAGCTCGAGCCCAAACCCGGGCTCCGCTACAGCAGCGCGGGCGACAACTACATCGTGCCCGACCTCATCGTCGATCACATCGATGGTGTCTATCACGTGTTCGTGAACGACAACAACGTGCCGCGTCTGCGATTGAGCCGCGCCTACCAGGACATCGCGCGCGACAAGCGGAAGTTCGACGGCGAGAACAAGGACTTCATCTCCACGCGCCTCAACGCCGCCAACTGGATGATCCAGGCGCTCGAACAGCGCCGCCAGACGATGCTGAAGGTGATGCACTTCATCGTCGACCGGCAGCGCGATTTCTTCGAGAAGGGGCTGCAATACCTCAAGCCGCTCACGCTGCGCGAAGTGGCGGAGGGGATCGGCATGCACGAATCGACGATCAGCCGCGTGACCAACGAGAAATACGTGCAGACGCCGCGCGGCGTGCTGCCGCTCAAGTTCTTCTTCTCCTCCGGCCTTTCCACCGCCGGCGGCGAAGATGTGTCCGCGCGCGGCATCAAGGCCACGATCGAGAAGCGCATCGCCGACGAGGATCCCAAGCACCCTCTCACCGACCAGGACATCGTGGACATCTTCGAGAAGGAAGGCGTGCGCATCGCGCGCCGGACGGTGGCGAAGTACCGCGAGCAGCTCGGAGTGCTCTCGGCGCGCATGAGGCGCCGCGTCTGATGGCCGCCGCGACCGAGCTCGACGTCTCGATCCTCGTTCCGGCGAAGGACGAGGCCGAGAACCTGCCGCTGTTCATGGAGCAGACCGCCGCCGCGTTCCAGGGGTCCCGCACATCCTTCGAGGTCGTCGTGATCGACGATGGCTCGAGCGACAAGACGTGGGAGGTGCTCACCGGATTGCAGAAGCGCTACGCGTTCCTGAAACTCGCGCGCCACCGCATGGGGCGCGGCATCGCCGATGCATTGCGCACCGGCTACCTCGCGTCGCGCGGACGCGTGCTGGTGTTCTATCCCGCCGATCTGCAGTACAAGCCGGAGGACATCCCGCGCCTCGTGGCGCCCGTGCTCGCCGGCGAGGCGGACATGGTCACCGGCTACAAACAGGGCGACTATGAGAAGGCCTTCGTGTCGAAGATCTACAACGGACTGAGCCGCGCCCTGTTCGATGTGCCGGTGCGCGATCTCAATTCCGTGAAGGCCTATCGCCGCGAGATCATGGACGCGCTGCCGATCCGCCCCGATTGGCACCGCTACATGATCGTCATCGCGGCGCAGGAGGGATTCAGCGTCACCGAGATCCCGGTGCCGCTGTACCCGCGGAATGCGGGGAAGTCGAAGTTCGGAATCGGGCGCATCCCGGTGGGCGTGCTCGACATGCTCTCCGTGTGGTTCGAGCTTCGGTTCGCGCGCAAGCCGCTCCTGCTGTTCGGCATGGTCGGGGCGATGCTCTTCGCCTTGGGCGTGTTGACCGGCATCGTGGCGATCGCGATCCGCGTCTTCGCCGGCATCGGTTACCGGCCGCTGATCAATCTGGTCGAGGTGTGCGTGATCGTCGGTTCGGTCTTCCTCGTGGGCGGCCTGCTCGGCGAGATGATCGCCGGCCTGCGCGTCGAGCTGCGCGAATTGCGCCGCCTCGCCGACGAAGCGGCGAAGGATCGGTCGGCGTCGTGACGCCGGGCGTCCGGCGCGGGGTGTCCGCGGCATTCACCGTCGCGGTCCTCGTGTTCGTCGGCATCAAGCTCGCGCAGCAATGGCCCGAGGTGAGCGCCGCGCTCGCGAGCGCCACGCCCGACTGGCTGGCGCTGGCCGCCTCGTGTCTCGTGGTGCTCGTGACCTACGCGCTGCTCATCGAGACATGGCGCATCGTGCTCGCGGGGTGGGGACATCCGCTCCCGTTCTGGGAGGCCGCGCGCATCTGGACCGTCTCGAACCTCGGCAAGTACATCCCCGGCAAGGTCTGGGCGCTGTCGGCGATGGCGGTGATGTCGGAGGCGCGCGGCGTCTCGCCCGTGGTCGCCGCGGCGGCCGCGCTGCTGATCACGCTCGTGAATACCATCGTGGGATTCGTCGTGGTGGCCGCGACGGGCGCGCGCGTGCTCGATTTTCCGCCGGCGATGGTGTGGGCGATCGCGGCGGCCGGGATCGCGGTGGTCGTGGCGCCGTCGTTCCTGCCGCGGCTTGGCGCGCTCGCCGGTCGAATGTTCGGCCGCGAAGTCGTGATCCCGCGGCTGCCCTGGTGGACCATCGGTACCGCCGCGCTCGCGACCGCCGCGGCCTGGGTGGGTTACGGGCTCGCCTTCCGCCTGTTCGTGATCGGCGTGCTCGGGGCCGCGCCCGGCTCTTTGTCGCTGTACGTCGCGATCTTCGCGGGGTCGTATCTCGTTGGATTCGTCGCGCTCTTCGCCCCTGGCGGCATCGGGGTACGCGAGACCGTGATGGCCGTGGGCCTCAAGCGCGCCGGATTCGCGACCGGGCCCGCGTATCTCGTGGTGGTCGCGTCGCGCCTCTGGCTCACCGTGCTCGAGATCGTGCCCGCGCTCTTGTTCCTGGGACACGGCTGGGCGACGCGTTCCCGCGACTAACCGTCGCGCGAGAGCCGCATCCCGTAGCGACTGATGAATGCCGCGAGTTCTTCCGTGAGCGGCGACCCTCCGACGCTGCGCGTGCGGCCGGCCAGGTCCAGCCAATATACGCCCGCGCTCCGGAATGCCGCCCGGTCGCTCTCAGCGAGCGCCGCCTCGCTCAGCACGGTGTCATCACGCTGCAGCGCCGGCGCCGCGGCCGCGTCACGCCGCCAGAGCATCCGCCACGCGCGCCCGTCGCGCGTGTAGCTCCGCCAGTTCCCATCGACGGCGATCGTCACGCCCGCATTCGAGACGTAGCGCTCGAATTCGCTCACGATCCCCGCCACGATCCCGCGCTGCTGCTCGGTGCTCGGCACGCGGGGCCAATCCGGCGCGCTGCGGATGACCTTCGCCGGTGAACCCACCGCCAGACTCCGAGGCGGGATCGTGCCTTGCACCATCGAGTCGCCGCCGATCACGCTGCCGTCGCCGATCGTCGCGCCCGGCATCACGAACACGCGCCACGGGAGCCACACGCTCTTGCCGATCGTCACCGGTTCGTACGTCGCCGGGTAGCCATCGAGCACGTTCAGCCACGCGCCGTGCGTGAAGATCAGGCAGTGGCCGCCGATCCCCGTGTCGTCGCCGATCGTGACCGGCTTCGTGGGATTGATGTACGTCATTTGCAGCACGATCGTGCGGCTGCCAAGCGTGAACTTCGACTCCGGCAGCTGCGGCCCGCCGATGAACACCTGCTCGCGGATCTTCGCGTCCTCGCCGATCTCGATCGTCTCGCACGACACGTAGGTGAACGTGCCGATGCTCGAGTGCCGCCCGATCGTGATCGAGCGCCCCTGCACGACGGCCATGAGGCCGATCTCGACATCGTCGCCGAGCGTCACCGACTTGCCGATCACCACGCTGCCGAAACCGAGCGACACGCGGCGGCCGATCTTGTAACCCAGGATCGATCGATACGCGAATTTCTTGAGGAAGCCCGGCATCCAGCCGAACAGCACGAGGTGACGCCACGGGATGCGCGTCTTGGGGACCAGCGTCTGCGCCATGAGCCTGGTGCGAGAGGAGCGGGCAGGGAATGGTGCGCGATCTCCTCGCAACGTTAGTGCGCCGCGCCGAAGAGCGTCAAGTGGAGTGGCATCCCGAGGATGGTCAGGCTTACGACAACTGCTTGCACGCGGATCACGCGGAAAGCCGCGGAATACGCGGAGCGCTCCGAGGCGATGAAGCCTCCTCGCTCGGTTTCAAGCCTCTGTCTTGGTTGTTAACAACAAGAACGCGGCGCCGACCTGGCTCGCGGTGCCATTCCGCGCCCAGGAGCGTTCCGCGTACTCCGCGGGATTCCGCGTGATCCGCGTACAAGCGGTTGCGGTCCAGTCGCCAGACTTGCGAACGATGCGCCGCGGCGCGTAACGTTCGCAGCGTGATCCTCCTCACGCGCGCGCTCGCCGGGCTGCCGGCCGCCGAGCGGTACGCGCTCGAACTGCTCACCGATCTCTCGCGTCTCGTGCCGGTGGATGACCCGTCGGCGGGCGTCGTGCGCCTGGAAGTCACCGGCGACGGCGGCCGCGCGAGCGGCGCGGGCGAGATCGCCGCGCAGACGACGCGTCAGATGTCGTTCGAGGCGGCCGACGGCGTCGTCCGCATCTCCCGGAGCGAGCTGCGCGCTCTGACGGCGATCGCGACCGCCGAGCGGGAGCGGCGCGCCGTACCGCGCGACAAGCACGGCCGCGTCCCATCGAGCGAGAATGCGCTGGTGCAGGCGGGCATGGAGCGGGAACCGGTGCTTTCGATGGCCGCAGCGCGCTTCGGCGCCGCCGTGGTCGAGGCCGCGGGCGAGCGTCCGGTGCGCTTCGCGGCGCCATGGCCGCACGGGCGTCGTTGGGCCGCGGCGCTCACGCACGATCTGGATGTCGTCGCGCTCTGGCCGCTCTTCGCCTCGCTCCGCATGGCAGAACTCGCGCGCAAGGGCGACGGCGCGCGGCTCGGTGCGGTGATGCGAGCGCTCCCCGCCGCGATGGCCAGCGCGCCGGTGCGAAAGGGTGTGGATGCGGTGCTCGAAGCGGAGCGAGGGCTCGCCGCCACCTGGTTCATCCTCTGCGGCACGCCCAACGGCTCCACCGTGCGCAAAGGCGATCTCACGTACCGCCCCGAATCGCGTGCGTCGCGCGACATCATCGAAGCCGTCTCGGCCGCCGGCCACGAAGTCGCGCTCCACGGCAGCTTCGAGACGTTCGACCGCGACGGCGCCTTCGCGGAGCAGCGTGTGCGCCTCGCGCGCATCACCGGACGCCCGGTGGCCGGCGTGCGCCAGCATTTCCTGAAGATGCGACCGGGACGCACCGAGCTCGCGATGCACGCGGCCGGCTTCCGCTACGATTCCACCGTCGGCTTCGCGGACCGCAACGGATTCCGCACGGGCGCGGCGGATGTCCTGCCGGTGTGGGAGCCGGCGGTGGAGCGCGCGTCGGGATTCCTCGAGATGCCCTTCTGCTTCATGGATCGCGCGCTCAGCAAGTACCGCGGCGAAGAGGATCCCGAGGCGTGGACCGCCGACGCGCTCGCGCTCGCGGACACCTGCCGCGATCTGGGCGGACTCTGGATCGGCATCTGGCATCCGAACGTCACGCTTGCGGCACTCGGCTACCCAGGCGCGATCGAAGCGTACGGCGCGTTGGTGGATGGGATCGTGGCGAATACGCCCTATGTCGCGACGCTGGACACCATCGCGCGGTGGCGCACCGCGCGGCGCAGTATTCGCGTGCGCACCGTGCGGGCGGATGGCACTGTCGAGCCGTATCTTGTGGCGCCCGGCCTTTGGGACGAACCGCTCCACGTGGAGGACGCCGCGAGGAACAAGCGCGAAGTGGCGCGCTGATGGACGTCCTGTTCCTCACGCACGGCTATCCGCGCACGGCCAGCGATCCGATCGGCTCCTTCGTGTTGCGGCTCGCCGTGGCGCTGCGCGATGAGGATGTGCGCGTGAGCGTCGTCGCGCCCTCCGCGGAGGGACTCGCACGCACCGAAGAATTCGAAGGGATCCGCGTGACGCGCTTCCGCTACGCGCCGCGCCGCCACGAGACGCTCGCCTACTCCGGCAGCATGCTCGCGCAGGTGCGGGGTTCGCTCGCGGGAAAGGCATCGATCGCCTCCTTCCTCGGCGCGGACCTCGCGTCCGCCATGAGCGAAGCGCGGCGCACGAGGCCGGCGGTGATCCACGCGCATTGGTGGTTCCCCGGCGGGCTCGTTGGCGCCGGCGTCGCGGCCGCACGCCATGTGCCGCTCATCACGACGCTCCACGGCTCCGACATTGCGGCGGCCCATTCCTCGGGGCTCGCCGCGAAGCTCTTCGCCGGCGTGCTCCGGCGTTCGTCCTGCGTGACCACAGTGTCGAAGTGGCTCGCCGATGAGACGAGCGCGGCCGTGCCCGGTGTGACCCCGATGGTCGCTCCGATGCCCGTCGCGCCCGGCCTCTTCCAGCCCGGCGGCTCGCGCGCGCGCGATCGGCTGCTGTTCGTCGGAAAGCTCAACGCGCAGAAGGGGATCGCCCATCTCCTGCGCGCCCTCGCGCGCATGAAAGCGAGACCGGCGCTCGACGTCGTAGTCGGCGTCGGAAGCGACGCCAACGATGTGCGCGACCTCGCGAAGAGTCTGGGCGTCGAGGCGCAGCTGCGCTTCCACCCGCTCCTGAGCCAGGCCGATCTTGCAAAGCTGTACCGCGAGTGCACCGCGCTCGTTGCCCCCTTCACCGGGGAAGGGCTCGGCCTTATCGCGATCGAAGCGGCCCTCACCGGCATGCCCGTCGTCGCCTTCGCTTCCGGCGGCCTCACCGACATCGTGATCGACGGCCGCACCGGCCTCCTCGTGCCCACCGGCGACGAGAGCGCGCTCGCCGCCCGTCTGGATGAGCTGCTCGCGATGCCGGATCAGGGCGCCGCGCTCGGCGCCGCGGGCCGCCTTCGCGCCCTGGACACCTTCGCCCCCGCCGCCGTCGCGCGCCGCTATGCGTCGATCTATCGCGACGCCGCCGCGGCCAGGAACGCGTAGCCGCGCGACTGGCGCGCCCCGCGCGCCCCGGCCAATTTACAGAGCGTAGGACCGCCCGGAATTCCTTCCGTCACGCCGGAGTGTGATGTCGCGTCAGTCTGCAGCGCCCGCGGTCCCCGCGGCGCCCCGTTTTGCGGCCGCCTGGGCCGCGCTGGTCTACGCGGCATGCGCCCTCGCGCTCGGCTATCCGGCGCTCGGCGGCAAATTCCTGCTCACTCCGGTGAGCGACCAGTACATCGGCGGCTACGCGGTGCGCGAGTTCGGTGCGCATTTCCTGCGCACCACCGGGCATTTCCCGCTCTGGAACCCGTACATCTTCGGCGGCATGCCATACGTCGCCTCGATGAACGGCGACATGTTCTACCCGACGTTCCTGTTGCGGCTCGTGCTGCCCACCGACGTGGCGATGACGTGGTCGTTCATCATCCACTTCTTCCTCGCCGGATTCTTCACGTATCTGTTCCTGCGCGCGATGCGGTTCAGCTTTCCCGCGTCGCTGGCGGGCGGCCTCGCATACATGATGGGCGGCCCGATCTCGGCTCATGTGTCGCCCGGGCATGACGGCAAGCTCTACGTGAGCGCGCTGCTGCCCTTGGTCCTCTTCTTCCTCGTGCGCGGCATCCGCGACGGAAAGCTCTGGAGCTGGGGTGCGCTTGCGATCACGGTGGGGCTCGCGGTGCTGACGCCGCATCCGCAGCTGTTGCAGTACATGCTGCTGTGCGGCGGCGCCTTCGCGCTCTATCTCGCCTTCGCCGACAGCGGGGCAGGGAAGCTGCCCCGGAAGACAGCCATTACGCGCATCGGCTTCGCGGCCGGCGCCGTCGTGCTCGGGTTCATGATCGGTGCCGTGCAGTACCTCCCCGTGATCCAGTACATCCCCTGGTCGCCGCGCGCCGGCGGACTCACCGGCTACGAACGCGCGGTCAGTTACTCGATGCCGCCGGAGGAGTTGATCAACACGTATCTCCCGCAGTTCTCGGGTATCCTGGACAACTACTGGGGGCGGAACAACATCCATCTGCACAGCGAATATCTCGGCGCCGTGGTGCTCCTGCTCGCGGGACTCGGCATCGCATCGGCGGCTCGAGGCGACAAGCGCCGCTCGTTCACCTGGTTCTGGATCGGTACGTTCATCGTCGCGCTGCTCTGGACGCTGGGCGGATCGACGCCCTTCTACCAGCTCGTGTACGCGCTCGTGCCTGGCACGAAGTACTTCCGCGCGCCGAGCACGATGATGTTCGTCATGGCGTTCGGCGTGGCCACCTTCGCAGCGCTCGGAGTGGAACGGGTCCTCGCGGGAAAGGTGACTCAACGCTACGCCGTTGCGTGGACGATCGCGGCCGGCGTGATCGCTGTCCTTGGTATCACCGGCGCACTCACCAACATGGCTGGGGCGCTCGCGGTGCAGGGGCACTACGACGCGGCGATGGCGAACGGGCCGCAGATCGCATTTGGATCCCTGCGCTCGTTCGTCGCGATCCTGCTCGGCGCCGGCGTCTTGTTCGCGCTCACGCGGCACCGGATCGCGGCGCTCACCGCCGCGTACGCGCTCGCGGCGTTGCTCGCCGTGGATCTGTGGAGCGTCGAGCAGATGTACTGGAACTTCTCCGCGCCCGCATCGGTCATTTACGCGAGCGACGCGATTACGGATTT
Source organism: uncultured Gemmatimonadaceae bacterium (assembly GCA_963751275.1). Taxonomy (GTDB): domain Bacteria; phylum Gemmatimonadota; class Gemmatimonadetes; order Gemmatimonadales; family Gemmatimonadaceae; genus DATKOH01. Next base: position 285,971 of record CAVVTZ010000011.1, read on the forward strand.
CCTTGCTACGCAAGACCAACCGGCGCGCGTCTTCGCCGCTCAGCTTGTGCGAGACGCGACTCGGAACAACGGTATCTTGAACGGCGACGGCTTGATGCCGCATCGCATCCGAAGCGTTGTCGGCTACCATGGAAATGAACTTGGCCGGTACGACAATCTGGTCGGTCCCCACGGGGAGCAATTGGGGAATCCGCAGATCTGGCGCTTGACGAACATGAAGTACTTTCTCACGAATTCGCCACAATCGGTCTTCCCGGGCTCGAAGCAGGTGCTCGGGCCGGTGACCGATGCGTCCGGTTCGACGCTCTACCTGTTCGAGATGCCGGGCAGCTATCCGTTCGCCTGGGTCGCGCCGGTGATCGTGAAGGGGCCGGACGACGCCGTGCTCACCACCGTTCGCGATCCGCGCTTCGACATGTCGCGCGCCGCGCTCTTCGACACGGCGGCGCCGGTGAAGGCCCAGCAGATCTCGAAGCTGCCGGACACCCTCGGGATCGTCGCGCGCGCCACGCATTACGAGCCGGGGCACATCACGGTCGCGCTCGACCGGCCCGCGCCCGCCGGCGCCGCGCTGGTCGTCACCGAGAACTACTATCCAGGCTGGTCCGCCACCGTAGACGGCAAGCCCGCCGCCATCGGTCGCGCCGACTACGTGCTGATCGGCGTCGAGCTGCCCGCCGGCGCGAAGAACGATCCAGCTCGACTTCGCGAGCCCCACCTTCGAGAGAGGGAAGGCCATCACGCTCACCGTGCTCGCCATCTGCCTCGTGCTCGCTGGCCGGCGGCGTGGTGGCCGAGCGCCGGCAGGCCCATGGCTGAGCGCGCCTTGGTGGTCGTTCCGACCTATAACGAGAAGGAGAACATCCGCCGGCTCATCGCGACGGTGCTCGAGGAGGACCCGCGCCTCGAGATGCTGATCGTGGACGACAGCTCGCCCGACGGCACCGGCGACATCGTGGATGAGATCGCCGCGCGCGAGCCCCGCGTGCATTGCCTCCATCGCGAGAAGAAGATGGGGCTCGGTACCGCCTATCGCGCCGGCTTCAAGTGGGCGCTCGAACGCGACTACGAGTTCATCTTCGAGATGGACGCCGACTTCTCGCACGACCCGAACCATCTCCCGCAGTTCCTCGACGCGATCAAGGACGCCGACCTCGTCCTCGGCTCGCGCTACCGCGGGGGGAAGGTGACCGTCGTCAATTGGCCGATGACGCGGCTCCTCCTGAGCTATGGCGCGAACATCTACGCGCGGATCGTGACCGGCATGCAGCTCTGACGATTCGACGGGCGGCTTCAAGTGCTTCCGCCGGCAGGTGCTCGAAGCGATCGACCTGGATGACGTGCGGTCGAACGGGTACGCCTTCCAGATCGAGATGAGCTTCCGCGCCACGAGGAAGGGCTTCCGGATCACGGAGATCCCGATCGTCTTCGTGGACCGCACGGAGGGGACGAGCAAGATGAGCGGCCACATCGTGCGCGAGGCGGTGTTCATGGTGTGGCGGTTGCGCTGGTGGGCACTCATAGGACGGTTGTGAGCCCGGCGGGGCGGGCCTTCTATAAGATGAGCGGGTCGGGGAACGACTTCGTCATCTTCGACGCGCGCACGGAGCCGGCCGGCCCGCTCGAGCAGGTCGCTTCGATCCGGACCATTTGCGCGCGGGGCACGGGGGTCGGGGCCGACGGCGTGGTCTTCGTCGAGAAGCCGGCCTCCGCGGATGCCGATCTCCTCATGAGGTACTTCAACAGCGATGGCTCGCGGGCCGCAATGTGCGGCAATGCGGCGCTGTGCGTGACTCGGCTGGCGGCCGAGCTGGGGGCGGGACCCGCCGCCGGAATGCGTCTCCAGACCGATGACGGGGTGCTCACGGCCCGGTTCGTGGGTGGGCTGCCCGAAGTCGACCTTCGGCCGGTTCTCGACGTCCGGCCCGACACGGGGATCCCGTTGGAGGCAGGCGAGCAGCGGATCGGCTTCGCCTTGGCCGGCGTGCCGCACTTGGTGGTGCTGTGCGACGATGCCACCGTAGTGGATGTCGGGGTCCGGGGGCGGGCGCTCCGCCGGCACCAATCCATGCCGCAGGGTGCCAACGTCAATTTCGCCTCACGGCGGCGTGTTGGCTGGCTGATGCGGACATTCGAGCGCGGCGTGGAGGCCGAGACGCTGGCGTGTGGAACGGGCGCGATCGCGACGGCCGTCCTGCTGACCGCCTGGGGCGAGTCCACGCGCCCTGAGACCGAGCTGGAGACCCGTTCAGGGCGGAAGCTGACCGTGACCCTTGACCGGACCGGAGGCGCCTGGAAGCCGACACTGCGGGGCGAGGGGCGGCTGGTCTTCCAAGGCATGCTAGGCGACTGACCGTTACGCGCGCCTCGTGCCGCGTGCCTTGTGGTAAACTCACAACTGTTGGTGGATTCGGAGCTTAAGGCCCGGGACAGGGCAGCAAGCTGTTGATATCCACAGTTCTCCACGTGCAGTAGTTTACATAATACATCTTATACGCATAATACACTAACCCAACACAGGAGGGCGCCGAACCTCAGGCGCCCCGTCCTATCTGCGGAAGGCTCTAACGACCGGGAACCGATTGCCGGGAGCCGATATGGCATGACAACGCATAGCATCACGACATCCTGCCAATTCGTAACACCATGCGTTGTCATGCTTCATCGGTTCCCGGCAATCGGTTCCCGGTAGTTCAGCCTAGGAGACCGGCTTCGCCTCCAACTCCCCCAACCGCACCCGCGCCTCCGCCGCCCCCGGACCCGACGGATCCGCCGACAGCTGCACCCAGATCGCCTTCGCATCCGCCGGCTTCCCTGCCGCCATCAGCACCCGGGCAGCCGAGGATAGGTAGTAGGCCTTGTCGGACTCGTACTGGGCCTTGGAGGCCGCCTTCTGGTACTGGTCGGCCGCCTCGGTGAACTTCTTCATTTGTTCGTACCCGTTGCCGGCCAGGTTCAGGGCGCCCGCCGTGAAATACTTGTCGCTGCCCGTCGTGAGCGGCTTGAGCGCGTCGATCCCCTTCTGGTACTCGCCCTTCTGATAATGTACTTGAGCAAGGAGCGTGATCGCGACCTTGCCCGAGGGCGTGTCCCCGTACCGCGTCACCAGGCGCTCGAGCGAGGACTGGGCGAGCGGCAGGTTGCCGGCATTGATCGACTGCTCCGCCTCGTCCAGCGCCACCGATGCGTTGCGCATCTGCGCGGCCTGCGACTTCTGATAGAACAGCACGCCGCCGGCCAGCACGGTGACCGCGACGATCGCCCACATCGTCTCCCTCGAATGCAGTTCGATCCATTCGAACACGTTCTCGGCCCGGTTGCCCGACTTCGTCTGAAAGCCCTTCGGTGCGGTCATCTCTGAGATCCCTGGAATGTTGATCGATCGAGCGGTCGGCGCATGCCCCTGGGGTGACTCGAACACCCGGCCAACGGTTTAGGAAACCGCTGCTCTATCCACCTGAGCTACAGGGGCCAAAGCTCCGGGAGGGTAAGATAACCCGGCTCCGCTGGGCGCGCGACGTGTTAGTAGTGGAGCACCGCACTCCGTCGCGCTGGGGCCAACCTGGCTCCGCCGCCCAAGGCGTTGAGCTCGATGAGGAACGAGCACTCCACGACTTCGGCGCCGAGGCGTTGCACCAGCTCGCACGCCGCGCGCGCGGTGCCGCCCGTGGCCAGCACGTCATCCACGATGAGTACACGGTGCCCCGCGGAGAGCGCGTCACGATGCACCTCGAGCGCATCCACGCCGTACTCCAATCCATACTCAGCGCGTTCGACGGCCGAGGGCAGCTTTCCCGGCTTTCGCATCGGCACGAATCCCGCGCGCAGCCGCAGCGCGACCGGCGCGCCCAGGATGAATCCCCGGCTCTCGATGCCCACCACGTGCGAGATGCGCTCGCGCTCGAACGGCGCGGCCATCGCCTCGATCGCCTGCGCGAAGAGCGCGGGATCGATCAGCAGCCCGGTGATGTCCTTGAAGACGATTCCCGGCTTCGGGAAATCGGGAACATCGCGAATGGCGCCGCGGAGCGCCGCCAGGTCGAAGGTCATCGCCGCACGTCGAAGTGTTCGGGAAGGTCGTCCAGGCCGGCGGCCGGCAATTCACGCACCTCATCCACACGAGCGCCCGCCGGGCCGCGCTCCAATCGCGCGATCAACTCCCGGACCGCCGCATCGCTGCCCGAGGCGGCGACCTCGACGGTGCCGTCCTCGCGGTTGCGCACCCAGCCCGCGACCCCGAGTCGCCGGGCCTCCTTGCACGCGAACCAGCGGTAGCCGACTCCCTGCACCAACCCCCGCACCTCGATCCGCGCGATCACGTGCCGCGGCGGCGCGTCGCTAGCGGCGCGGCGCGCGCACCAACGCTTGGAGCGCCGCGGACAACGCGTTCTCGTCGGAATTCGCCGCAGCATCCGATGACATGCGCAGTTCGCCGCTGCGGATCCGGCGTGCGATGCGCTCGAGCGCCTCGGCCACCAGGCTGCCGGCGTCGGGCGGCGTCGCCGACGGCAGCGCCCACGGTTCCAGCTCCTTCAGCGCCTCGAGCTGGGCCGGCGTGCGAATGTCCACGGGCGCGGGCGTGCGGCTCGGCGGACGGGGCGTCACGGAACGCACGCTCTGCGGCGTCTGCATGCGCGGCGGCGCCACCTCTTCCACGCGAAGCGCATCCAGGGTGCTCCGGCGGCGCGGAGGCGCATCGGCCACCGGGTCCACGGTGCTCGGCGTGATCGGGCGCGCACTCTCGGCGGGATCCGGACGCACCGTTGGCGTGAACGCTTCGGCCGCCCAGAAGCTCTCGATCTTCAGCTCGCTCGGAGTCATGCCGGGATTCTTGGACGGCTCCAGCGACAGTTCCGTCGACTCGAGTTCGATCCCGTCGAATCGCGGCATCTTCCCCGGCTCCGCGTTCGCCTGGAGTCCGGAATTCGCGTCGTCGTAGGAGATCAGTTGCAGTTCGGTATCGCCGATCGCGGGGCGTTCGCCGGTGATGCGCAGCGCGATCTCCGGCGTCTCGAGGTTCTCGACGTCGAACGAGTGGGATTCGCGCTGGGCGGGCGGCGTCGGACGAACCGGCTCCACCGGCGGTGCGGCGGCGACGGGCATTTTGGCCAATGCGGGAGCCGGCGGAGCGGCGGGCGCGGGCGTCTCTTCCGTCAGCGCGGACGGCGGCACGAAGAGCGGCGTGCTCGGACGGCGCGCGGGTGCAGCGGGCTGCTTGGGTGACTCCCCCGCGCGCGGCGCGATGAACGGCGGCACGCTGCCGCTGGAACGGCGCGGCGGAGGGACCGGGGTGCTGTCGTCGGGGGGAACGGCCATCGACTCTCCGATCAAGGAGGAGCGGCGCGCAGCGGCGACCTAATTGGCGGGCCAGCCATGGGCGCCCACAAGCGGGACGAACCGCACGGGCCCGATGTCACGACGCTCGAACACCGCCCCGCGTCTCGTGACCACGGTGAGAATTTGCTCATCTTTCGTGCCCAGCGGAATGAGCATCCGTCCCCCTTCCGCGAGCTGTTCCGCGAGCGGCGCCGGGATCTGCGGCGAGCCGGCGGAGACGAGGATCGCGTCGTAGGGCGCGTAGTCGCGCCAGCCGAGCGTGCCGTCGCCCGAGAGGAGCGAAACGTTGTTCACGCCGGCGGCCTTGAGAATGGTGCGCGCGGAATCGGCGAGCGCACCCACCCGCTCCATCGTGAAGACCTGCGCGGCCAAGTGCGCCAGCAGCACGGTCTGATATCCGGAGCCCGTGCCGATCTCGAGCACGCGCTCCTTCCCCGTGAGCTTGAGCTGTTCGAGATAACGCGCGTGGATGGACGGCTGCGAGATCGTCTGTCCGTTGCCGATCGGGAGCGCGGTGTCCTCGTACGCGCGATGGCGCATGCCGGTGGGCACGAACAGGTGCCGCGGAGTGAGATCGAACGCGCGCAGCACGCTCAAGTCGCGGATGCCGCCGGCCTGGAGCGTCTCCACGAGGCGCCGCCTCGCCCCGCCGAATTGCTGCGTGCTCATGGTTCGCGCCACCAGGTGGAGGGATCGTCCAGCATCTTGATGTGCGTGAGATCGAGCGTGAGCGGCGTCACGGAGATGTAGCCGTCGCGCACCGCGCGAAAATCGGAATCCTCCGGCCCGCTCCAGCTCGCGCTGCCGCCGCCGATCCAATAGATGTCGCGTCCACGTGGATCCTTGAGCCGCATGAGCGAATCCGAATAGACACGCCGCCCGAGCCGGGTGAGCCGCACGCCGCGGATCTCGCCGGCGCGGAGCGGCGGCATGTTCACGTTGAGCAGCGTGTCGCGCGGGATCGATTTGAGCGACGTCGAGATGTTTGAGCAGCGAAGCGAGGACTTCGGTCTGGTCCGCGATCAGATCGGGATCGGCGAGCAGCTCCCCGCCCGCGAAGGAGATCGCGATGGACGGGATGCCGAGCATGACGCCCTCGGTGGCGGCGGCAACGGTGCCCGAGTACATCACGTCTTCGCCCATGTTGTGGCCGTGGTTCACGCCGCTGAGCACGAAGTCGGGGCGCGACGGCATCAGCGCCTCCACCGCGAGCATCACGCAGTCGGTGGGCGTGCCATCCACCTGGAAGCGCCGCTCCCCGCGCGCCACGGCGCGCACGGGATGATGCAGGGTGAGCGAGTGACTCGTGGCGCTCTGCTCGCGGTCGGGGGCGACGATGGTCACTTCGCCGAGCGTCGAGGCCGCCTTCGCGAGGGTGTCGAGCCCGTGCGCGAGGATCCCGTCATCGTTCGTGCAGAGGAGGATCACGGGTGGAAGGCTCCCGCGCGGTGGCGCCAGATCGCGCGCACGACGCGCGCCGAATCGCGGAGACCGCGGAAATGGCTCGGCGCGCCGTAGTGCGTGGCGACGGGCACGGCGGCGATGCGGAACCCGGCGCGCGCGGCCGCGATGAGCACCTCGGTCTCGTACTCGTACCGGTCGCCGAACGCATCCACGCTCTCGAGCAGCGCGCGCCGCATGGCGCGATAGCCCGACTGCGCGTCGGGCACCGGCATGCCGGCGATCGCGCCGATCGCGGCGCTGGCGAGCGCGTTGGTCAGACGGCGGCCGGCCGGCATGGACGTGCCGCGCCGCTCGCGCGGAGCCGATGACGAGGTCGCGCCTCGCAGCGAGCGCCTCCAGCAGCGCGGGGATCGCGGCGGGATCGTGCTGGCCGTCGGCGTCGATCGTGATCACCGCGGCCGCGTCGCGCGCGAGCGCGGCCGCGATGCCGGCGCGGAGCGCGGCGCCCTTCCCGCGGTTCGCGTCGAAGGCGATGACCAGGTCGCACGCCTTCGTGAGCGCGGCGCGCGTGCCGTCGCGCGAACCGTCATCGATGCCGATGAGGAAGAGGTGCGGCGCCGCGGCGCGCACGCCGCGCGCGACCGCGGCCACGGTGCGCTCCGCGTCCAGCGCGGGGATGACGCACGCCGCGGGCGCGATCACGCCTTGCCGCCCTCGCCGCCAAGGAGCTTGAGCACTTCCTGCAACTCTTCCTCGATCGATTCGATGGTCTGCTGGTCGAGCGCCACCCGCGCCACCGGGCGCAGCTCCCCCTTGCGGCGATGGTCGTCCACCTTCTGCCGCGCGCCGTCGATCGTGTACTTCTCGGTGTACAGCAGGTGCTTCACGAGCGTGATCAGTTCGATCTCGCGCCGCTGGTACACGCGGTTGCCCGAGCGGTTCTTGGCCGGGCTGAGGAAGCGGAACTGGCTCTCCCAGTACCGCAGCACGTGGGGCTTGAGGTCGGTGAGGTCGCAGACCTCGCCGATGGAGAAGAATTCCTGGACGGGTTCAGCGGTCATGTCGTCGCGCTCCGCGCGGAGTTCCCGGGTCATCAACGCCGCGATCGCATCCCGCGGCGCCTGCTGTTCGAACAGAATGCGATGGACGGCGGCGACGATCGGCATCTCGATCCCCTCGCGCGCCGCGAGGGCGTGCGCGCTCTGCGTGGTGATCACGCCCTCGGCCACCGTCTCGCGGCCGGACGAGCACCTCGGCGAGCGGCGTGCCCTTCCCGATCTCGAGGCCGAGCCGCCGGTTGCGGCTCAGCGCGCCGGTGCACGTGAGCACGAGGTCGCCCATCCCGGCGAGTCCCGCGAAGGTGAGCGGCGACGCGCCCAAGGCGACGCCGAGGCGCGCGATCTCCGCGAGGCCGCGCGTGATGAGCGCGGCCCGCGGATTGAATCCCAGACCGAGCCCCTCGACGATGCCGGTGGCGATCGCGATCACGTTCTTCAAGGCGCCGCCCAGCTCGACGCCGGTCACATCGTCGCTGGTGTAGACGCGGAACCGGTCGGAGCTGAGCGCGCGCTGGGCGCGGCGTGCCGCATCGATGTCCGCGGACGCGGCGACGACGGCGGTCGGCTGGCCGGCGGCGACCTCGGCGGCGAAGCTCGGACCGGAGAGCGCGACCACGGCGCGTCCCTGCGAGCTCCTGCAGCGCAACCTCGGTCATGAGCGCGAGCGTGTCGCGCTCGATCCCCTTCGTCGCGACCACGACGGTCGCGTCGGCGCTCACCCCGGCGGCCGATGTCTTCATCACGCCGCGCAGGACGTGCGACGGCGTGACGTACACGACGAGCTCCGCGCCGCGCGCCGCCGCCGCAGCGTCGTTCGTCGCGCGGAGCGCGGCGTGCAGCGGCACGCCGGGCAGGAAGCGGGCATTCTCGTGGCGCGCGTTCACGCTCTCCACCACGTCGGCCTCGTGCGCCCACAGCGCCGTCTCGTGGCCCGGCGCGCGCCAGCAGATCGGCGAGCGCGGTGCCCCAGGCCCCCGCCCCGATCACGGCGCAGCGCGTCATCGCCGCGGCCCGCGCCGCGCAGCCGCGACTCCGTGCCGGCGCGCAGGCGCTGGATGTTCGCGCGGTGCGTCCAGATCAGCACGACCGCCATGACCGCCGCGACGACACCCGCCGGTCCTGCGGCGCCGTACCAGATCAGCCGATCGCCAGCGGGAAGTGACGCCGCCGCGCAGATCGATGCCAAGCGACACGTATGCGCGTCAGCGCGAACGACCGCGATCCACACGACTGAGCGCGAGCACCATGGGCACCGGCACGAGGGCGAGGAACACGCCGGTGGCCGTCGCCACGCCCTTCCCCCTCCTTTCCCGACGCAGGAACACCGGCCGCACGTGGCCAAGGAACGCCGCCGCGCCGTAGATCATGGGCGCGCAACGGAACGGCGCGCGCGGAAGCGGGAAGAACAGCACCGGCACCGCGCCCTTCGCGACATCGAACAGGAACACCGCGAGCGCCGCCTTGATACCGAGCACGCGGTAGACGTTCGTGGCGCCGAGGTTGCCCGAACCGAATGCGCGGAGATCGATGCCCGCGCAGCCACTTGCCGGCGAGATACGCGGCCGGGATCGAGCCGATCAGATACGCGACCGCAGACCCAGGCGAGCATCATCCATCCTATGCGGCCACGGCTCCTGAGCACGATGCGCAGCGGCGTGCCCTTGAACCCCCACGCCTCGCGGAATCCGTTGTGCAGGTACCGCACGTAATGCTCGGCCACGAGATCGGGATGGTTCCCGAAGACTGCGAACGTGGGCGGCGCCACGTTCACCTGCGTCGCGTAGATCAGCTTCACTTCACGCCCCGCGGCCTGCGGCGGCTGGAGCCGCGCGACCAGCTGCTCGAGCGCGTCGTTCACCTGCGACGTCGTGATCCGCTTGCTGCCGCTCGGCGTCCACCTCGCAGCACGAGATCGAGCAGCTTCGTCACGCGCTGGCCGGTCAGGGCCGACGCGAAGAGGAACGGCACGAACGCGAGGTACGGCGCCTTCTCCGCGGCCTCCTTCACGAACTTCGCGGACGTCTTGTCGCCCTTCTCTTCCTTGATGTCCCACTTGTTCACGACGACGATCAGCCCGCAGCCGTTCTCCCACGCCATCGTCGCGATCTTGAGGTCCTGGTTCTGCGAGGCCGGTGGTCGCATCGACCACGAGCACGCAGATGTCCGCGCGGTCGATCGCGCGACGGGTGCGGAGCGACGAGTAGAACTCGATGCCGTCCTCGACCTTCGACTGGCGGCGCAGGCCCGCCGTGTCGACGAAGATGAATTCGCGGCCATGGAAATTGAGCGGCGTGTCGATCGCGTCGCGCGTGGTGCCGGCGACGTCGCTCACGACGAGCCGCTCCTCGCCCAGCAGGCGGTTCACGATCGACGACTTGCCGACATTCGGCCGGCCGACGACGGCGACGCGCACCGACTCCGGCGCGATCGGCATGCCTTCGGGCAGCTTCTCCACGATCACGTCGAGCAGGTCGCCCGAGTTCTTGCCGTTCTGCGCGGACACCGGCACGCGGGTCGCCGGCGCCGAGATCGTAGAACTCGTAGAAGTCCGTCGTGCGCGGATCGTCGACCTTGTTCGCCACGAGGATCCACGGCTTGCGCGCGTCGCGCAGGATCTCGACGATCCGGTCGTCCTGCGGGTGCAGCCCCGTGTCGCGTCGACGACGAGCAGCAGCATGTCCGCCTCGGCGATCGCCTGCGCGACCTGCCGGCGGATCTCGAGGTCCATCGGAATGTGCGGATCGTCGGCGAGCCCGCCGGTGTCCACGAGCCAGAAGGCGCGGCCGTTCCAGTGCGCGCGGCCGAAGTGGCGGTCGCGGGTGGTGCCCGGCTCATCGCTCACGATGGCGGCGTCGGTCGCCGACGATGCGGTTGAAGAGCGTGCGACTTGCCGACGTTGGGCCGGCCGATGATGGCGACGACGGGGATGGACATGCTAACGGCGGACCTCGGCTGTCGACTGTCGACTGGCGGTGCCTACCGGCTCCGGAGCACGTCGATGAAATCGTACGAGGCGAAGACCGGGCAGCGGGAGCGCATCACGGACGGAGGCGAACGAGACGTCGTCCAGGAAGAGGCCGTCGTCGTTGATCGTCTCGGCGGGGATCAGGGCCATGTCGAAGATCGGCGCGGCGCCCGAGGGCGCGCCGGATGTCGGCACCGACGAGCAGGCCGGCGGTGGTCGTGGTGGGGCCGAAGAGCGAGTTCTCCATCGCGATCAGCTCGAAGCGCGCGCCGGTGGCCGCGGCGAGCTGCGCGAGCAGCGGCGGCATGATCGCGGCGCCCATCGCGGTGCCGGTGACGACACCGATGCGCCGGCCGTCGAGGCGCGGCAGCGCGCCGAGTCCGTCGGCGATGCGCTCGCGCAGCGCGCGTCACCGCCCCGACACCGTTCTCGATCTGCGGGAAAGTCGCCGTAGAACGACGGCGGCGGGCAGCGCGACGCCCGGCGAGCAGGTACAGCTCGTCGGAACCGTACACCCAGCGCTCGCCGCGCTGCGGCCGAGCGCGCGCGACGCCCAGCGGTCGACGTGATCGAGCAGCGCGCCGCAGGCCGCCGCGTCCATCGACTCGCCCGGTGTACAGGTGCGAGAACTGCGTGAGCCCGACCGGCACGAGCGCCACGGTGAGCACCGCGTCGCCGAGCGCCCAGAGGTCGGAGAAGCGACTGCTCGAGCACCTCGCCGTCGTTGAGCCCGGGCACGATCACCATCTGGCGCGTGGAACTGGATCCCGCCCTCCGCGAGCGTCGTCGAGCTGCTCGACGATGTTCGGGCACGCGCGGATTGTTCAGCAGCACTCTTCCGCGCGTCCCACGGCGTCGCGTGCACCGACACGTACAGCGGCGACAGGCGGTACTCGAGGATCCGCGCGACGTCGCGCTCCTTCACGTTCGAGAGCGTCGCGAAGTTCCCGTAGGCGAAGGAGAGGCGGTAGTCGTCGTCGCGGATGTACAGCGAGCGGCGCAGGCCCGTCGGGAAGTCCCTCGACGAAGCAGAACTCGCAGCGGTTGGCGCAGCGCCGGATCGTGGGCGGCTCGAGCTCGACGCCGAGCGGCTCGCTCGTCGGGGCGTTCGATGTCGAAGACGATCTCCTCCCCGCCCGGCAGCGCGGGCCTCGATCGTGAGCGCGTCGTCGGCGGTGAGGAACTCCCAGTCGAGGAAGTCGTCGAGCTCCCGCCCGTTCACCGAATGGAGCTCGGTGCCCGGGACGATGCCCAGTTCCTGGGCGATGGAGTTAGGGAGAACGCGGCTGACGCGAACCATGTGGGCTATCCGTGCGCGAAGGGGAAGATCGGAAAGCGCGATCTCCCCCTCTGGAATCGAGCGTTGACTTGGCGCCGCGCAATAATGCTGCGGAGACATGAAGTATTCTAAGAGGTAAATGCCCCGAAATCAAGACAGGATAGCAACTTCGACGTTGCCTGCTCGAACTGGCGGCAGATGAAAAAACGGCTCGCCGGGCATCCGGCGAGCCGTTCGTTCCGCATCACCGCGAGCCGCTAGGGGATCGGCGCGTACCGGTAGCCGACGATCTTGTCGCCGTCGGCCGAGAGGCTGAACTTGGTCTGTTCGCCGGCCGTGGCGGTGACCGTGGTGCTCTGCGAAGTCACGACCGCGCCGGCCTGGTCCAGGAAGTCCATCTTGATCGTGACCTGCTTGGGCGCCATGGCGCTCGCGGCAGGCGCCGGAGCGGGTTTCGCGCCCTTGGCCGCTCCCTTCTTCGCGGGCTTGGCGGCCTGCGTCGCCGGATTGTTGTCTACGAGCTCCACGTAGCCGCCCGCGAGCCGCTTGCTGCCGTCCATGCTGAATTCCGAAATGCGCACATGCACGGTGTTCTTCTGGCCGGCGTTATACGCGATGAGCAGCGAGTCCTTGTACGCCTGCTTCTTCGCGGGCGCCGTGGCCGCCGCCGCCGCGCCCTGATAACCGAGCGCGAGCAGGTCCCAGTCATCCTGGCTGTTCGGCGCGATCTGCGTGAGCCGAACCGCCACGGGCACCAGCTTGGTGAATTCCTTGGCCTTCAGGTATACGCCCGCCGCGTTGCCGAGGCCGGCGCTCCATGGGCTGTATGCGACGGCCTTGTCGGCGAGCTGAACGGCGAGCGGCATCGCATCCATGTCCGATGCTTCGCGGGCTGCATTGTACCACCACAAGTCGGTGCACGGCTTGGCGTCGGTGGTCATGGTGGTCAGCTGGGTGCGCATGCCCGCGGTGTCGTTCGTGGCGGTCAGCGCGCTGAACAGGCTCGTCTCCGCATTCTCGGAGAAGCGGCCGCACGGATAGTCCTTCAGGTTCTTCGCGAGCAGCGTCGCGGCGCGCTTGTACGCGGCGGCCTGGTCCGCGCCCGTCGCGACCATGGCGGCCTTCTCCGCGGAGTAGCCCGCGAAGAAGCTGCTGTATTCGGCGATCCCCGGCAGATCCTGGTTCGTCGCGAGCATCGGCGTGGCCAGCGTCACCGCCTGCTCGAACGAGGTGCTCGCCGCCGCGAACTGGTCGCGCCGGTATTCGATCTGTCCCTTGAAGTAGTACGAGAAGGGCGAGCCGCGGTAGATGATCAGCGACTGGTCGAGGAGCTTCGAGGCCGAGTCGATGTTATTCGCGTTGATGAGCGGGCCCACCTTGGTGATGTACGGCCCCCACGCCTCCTTGCGGTAATCGTCGGTCTCGCCCTGGCATTTCGGATATTGCTTCTCGACGTTCGAGAAGAGGGAGTCGGCAGCGCGCAGCAGATCGATGGTCTGGTCCTTGTCGGTGGAGAAGCCGAGCTCGCCCTTCTTCATGACCGGCGTCGTGCCCGGCACCCGCGTCCACATGACCAGCGATTGGCCGAGCACGAACTCCTGCCCCATCGGATTCTTGGTATAGCGATCGGGTTTGTTCGTGACTTTCGCGACGGCCTTGCCAAGATATTCCTTGGCCTTGCCGGGGTTCGCCGCCTGCATTTGCGCGAACGCGAGCTGCGACGCGGCATCCTTCACTTCATCCGGCGTGTCGAGGACGAGCTTGCAGGAGTCCTGCGTCTCGAGCTTGACCGTGGGGCCGGCGGCCTTCTTGGGGGTCGACGGGCCCGCGCTGTCCAGCTTCACGCGATCGTTATGCAGCTGCGCCGACGCCGACGTGGCCGCGACGGCGAGCGCGATGAACGCGGCGCCCAAGTGTCGGGTAGCGAACATTGACTAGTCTCCTGAGTGTTGGTGATGGGGCGGGACCTGCCCCGCCCCGATCGATTCGAGCAGCGATCGGGCAGCGACGTTCCACGGCCGCGCGAGCAAGGGCCTGCACCTCGCGCAGCGGGCGGCCGCTTGCGGCGGCCACGCTCGCCAGGTCTTCATACTCCGCTTTCCCCCGGAAGATACCAGCCGGAGTCATGACGAACTTGGCGCGGACATCGCGCCCGAGCACCTGCACCACGCGTTCCTCGCGCGGCAAGGCGTGCCGTTCCACCGGCGTCCGGCGGACGCCGATCGCGGAGGTCTGCGTGAAGAGTGCATTCTCCAGCGGGCCGGCGAGCGCCCCGGTGCACAGGACATTGACGCGCACGCCGGGCCGCCCCTTCTTCATGACGGTGGGCAAGAGTACGACGTCCAGCGCACCGGCCGCGCGCAGCGCCTCCGCCGCAGCGGCGAGCGACTCGCCATCCATGTCATCGATGTCGGTGCTGAGCAGCACGAGCTGCTCCACCAGCAACGCTTCGCTGGATGCCGGTTCGGCCAGGATCAAGCGGAGCGCGTTGGGGCGGCCGTGTGGATCGCGCGTCCCCGCCCCGAAGCCGCTGCGCGCCGGCACGTACGACGCCGGCGGCGGGCCGCTTGAGAGCACGCGCACGAGCGCGGCGCCGGTGGGCGTCACGAGTTCGCCGGCGCCGTCGGGGCCCGGACGGATCACGTGCCCCTCGAGGAGCCGGAGCGTCGCGGGCGCGGGCACCGGGAGCACGCCGTGCGCCGCCTGCACGCTGCCGTCGCCCACCGTGATCGCGCCGCAGTAGACCGTGCCGATGCCGAGCTGCTCTACGCCCCACACCGCGCCCACGACGTCGAGGATCGCATCCACCGCCCCAACCTCGTGGAGGTGGACCTTTTCCGGCGACACCCCGTGGATCGTGCCTTCGACTTCCGCGATCGCCTCGAAGGCCGCCAGCGCCCGCGCGGCGACGCGCGGCGGCAGCGCCGCCCGCTCGACGATGGCGCGGATCTCCTTCATGTGGCGCCCGTGCGGCTGCGGCGGGATGTCGAAATCCACTTTCGCGCACGAGATCCCCGCGCGCTGCACGCGCTCGATCCGCACGGTCACGCCGTCGAGCCCGAGACGGGCCGGCAGCGCGCGCAGCCAGGCGGCATCGAGGCCGGCGTCGATCAACGCGCCGAGCATCATGTCGCCGGAGATGCCGCTGAACGGATCCAGGATGGCGATCTTCATAGCACAGAAACTTATCGCCGAAACCGTGCTCCGTGCTAGTCGCGGTATGACGCGCCGCTCCCCGTATTGAACAGCACGACGCGGGCGTCCTTCGCGATGCGCCCCGCGGCCACGAGCGAACGGCACACCGCGAGCGCGCAGCCGCCCTCCGGCGCGGCGTCGACTCCGCTCGCACGCGACAGTTCGAGCGTCGCCGCGCGGATCTCGTCTTCCCCGGCGGCGGCGGCATCGCCGTTGCTCTCGCGCAGCGCCCGCAGGATCGAGGCGGTCGCCGAGCGGACCGGGAACGCGCAGTCCGCTGGCATGCGTGGACGGATCGGCCCACGGCTCGGCATGATCGGCGCCCGCCGCGAATGCGCGCACGATCGGCGCGCACCCGGCGGCCTGCGCGGTGATCATGCGCGGCATCGGCACCGATCGCGGCGATCCACCCCTGCGCCTTCAGCTCCGCGAACGCCTTCCACATCCCGATGAGTCCCGTGCCGCCGCCGGTGGGGTAGATGATCACGTCCGGCAGCGTCCAGTCGAATTGCTCGGCGAGCTCGATGCCCATCGTCTTCTTCCCCTCGATGCGGTACGGCTCGCGCAGAGTGCTCATGTCGATCCAGCCATGCTCCGCCGCGTAGGCGCGCGCCGCCTTGCCCGAGTCACCGATATGGCCGGGGAGCGTGATGAGCTCGGCGCCGAGTGCGCGAATGGTCGCGAGGATCGTGCGCGGGGTGGTCTCCGGGGCGTACACCCGCACCGGCATTCCGGCGGCCGCGCCGTAGGCCGCGAGCGCCGCGCCCGCGTTGCCGGCGGTGGGCACCACGAGCCCCGGCGCGCCGAGCGCCCGAGCGCGGGTGACGGCCGCGCTCATCCCGCGCGCCTTGAAGCTCGCCGTGGGATTCAGCCCCTCGTCCTTCACCCAGAGCTGCGCCACGCCCACAGCGCGCGCCAGCTTCGGCACATTGAGCAGCGGCGTGCCCCCTTCGCCGAGCGCCACGGGCGGTTCGCCGGGCAGGATCGGCAGGAAGGCCGCGTAGCGCCACATGTCCCAGCGCGGCAGCAGGGCGTCGCGCGAGCGCGGCAGCACCGAGTAGCGCACGAGGAACGGCTGGCCGCACTTGGGACAAACGCTCGCGCGGGCATCGCCCTTCTCCGGGTGCGCGCACGCGGAGCATTCCAGCGACCAGGGGGTCATTCTCACTCAGTGGTGGAAGGTGACGGCTCGGGCGCGGGTGCCATGGCATCCCGCGCGCGCAGCGAGTCGAGGATCTTCTGCGCGCCGGCGGCGCTGAAGCCCGGCAGGCGCGCGATGTCCTCGACGGCGGCGTCGCGCACGCCCTGCAGGCTGCCAAAGGCATGCAGCAGCGCGCTCCGCTTGCGCGGACCGACGCCCGGAATGCTGAGCAATTCGGAGGTGACGGTGCGCATGGAGCGGCGCTTGCGGTTGTACGTGATCGCGAAACGATGCGCCTCATCGCGCGCGCGCTGCAGGAGCCGCAGCGCGGGAGAACGCCGCGCCAGACGCAGCGGCTCCGGGCGGCCCGGCAGGAACACCTCTTCCTCGCGCTTCGCGAGACTCGCGAGCTCCATCTTCCCGAGGCCGAGCGCGTCGAGCGCCTCGCGCGCCACACCGAGTTGTCCCTTGCCGCCGTCGATCAGCACGAGGTCGGGCAGCGGTCGCGATTCCTCGATGCGCCGGTGGAAGTAGCGGCCCACCGCCTCCCTCATCGACGCGAAGTCGTCGGTGCCCTCCACCGTGCGGATCTTCAGCTTGCGGTACTCGGCGCGCTTCGGCCGTCCGTTCTCGAACCAGACGCAGGACGCGACCGTGTCCGTCCCCTGCGCCGTCGAGATGTCGAAGCAGACGATGGCACGCGGCACTTTCGAGAGGCCAAGCTCGCGCTGCAGCTCGTAGACGGGATCGGCGGCGCGCTCGTCGGTGTCCGCGCTCGCGAGCCGCAGCTCTTCGAGCAAGTGCCGCGCGTTCTGCTCGGCGAGATCCACGAGTTCCCGGCGCGAGCCGCGCTGCGGGATCCGCACCCTGGTGCCCGGGAGCGCGGCCTCGATCGGCTCGCGGTCATCGAACTCGAAGGGGGCGATGCAGCTCCGCCGCGCGATCCGTCAACGGGAGGTACGCGCGCGTGAGGTAGGCCGCGAGCACGGTGGCGTCGGTCTCGCCCACGAGGTTGGCGACGTACTGGTGTTCGCGCGCGAGGAGCTTGCCGCCGCGGATGCGCAGCATCACGACGCATCCCTCGTCGCCGTCCCGCGCGTAACCGATCACGTCTCGGTCGCCGCCTTCGACCTCCACGATCACGGTCGGCTCTTCCATCTTCTCGAGTGCGGCGAGCATGTCGCGCATCTCGCCGGCCCGCTCGTAATCCAGCGCCAATGCGGCGGCGTCCATCCGCTCACGCACCCGGCGCATCACCTCGCCCGCGCGGCCGTCGAGGAAGAGGAGCACCTCGTCGATCATCGCGCGGTACTCGGCCTGCGTCTGCAGGAAGATGCACGGCGCCTTGCAGCGTCCGATGTGGTAGTCGAGGCACGCGCGCTCGGGCATCTCGGCGGGCATGTCGTAGCTGCACGACCGCACCGTGAAGATGCGCTTCACCAGATTGAGCGCGCGGCGCATCGCGCCCACGTCGGTGTACGGACCGAAGTACCGCGAGCCGTCGCTCAGCACGCGGCGCGTGACCATCACGCGCGGGAACGGCTCCTGCACCGTGACCTTGATGAACGGATACGACTTGTCGTCGCGCAGGAGGATGTTGTACCGCGGGTGGTGCTCCTTGATCAGGTTCGACTCGAGGATCAGTGCGTGCACCTCGCTCGGCACGACGATCGTCTCGACGTCCGCCGCCTGCCGCATCAGCAGCGCGCGTCTTGCCGTTCTCGAGCGCCTCGCCGCCCAGGTAGTTGCGGACGCGCGGAGCGCAGCTGCTTCGCCTTGCCCACGTACAGCACCTGCCCCTCGGCGTCCTTCCACAGGTAGACGCCGGGCGACTCGGGGAGCGTGCGCGATCTTGACGGCGAGTGCCGCGGGCGATTCGCGAACCATGCACGAAAGATAACGCCCGCGGAAAGGGGCGTGCGCTATGCGCGGCGGCGCAGCCGGGCGGCCAGATCGCGCGCTTCGCCGATCCCCATGGCGAGGGCGACGGCGAGATAGGCGACGCCATACGGGATGAGGGTGATCACCGCGAGGAGGATCGGCTGGTGCTCGTGCGACACGATCTCGATCCCCCACGCCGCCGCCGCGCCGACCACCGCGGCGAATTCGAGCTGCAGCGTGAAGCGCAGCGGCAGTCCGGTGCGCCCGATGCGCGCGTTGAGCCCGCGGCGCAGCAGCGCGAACTCCACCCAGCCGGCGATGCCGGCGGACGCGGTGAGGCCCGCCGCGCCCCACTCCGGGCCGAGGCCGAGCAGCCGGGCAGCGGGAACGGCGAACAGCAGCCCGAGCGCGACGCGTGAGCGCCACGCGCACGATCGCGAAGCGGAGCGGCGTGCGCGTGTCGCGCAGCGCGTAGTACGCGGAGGCGTACAGCCGCCCGAGCGTCGAGGCGAGCAGCCCGACGGCCGAGCCGGCGAGGATCCCCCACACGTAGAGCGTGTCGGCGTGCGTGAAGCGCCCCGTCTGGAAGAGCGCGCCCGCGACGATGTCCCCCAGCGCGATGAACGCCACCGCCGGACGGCACGACGAAGAAGGCGATGCGCCGGAGGCCGCGCTCGAGGCGGATCGCGCAGCGCCGCCGCCACTTCGTCGGCCGCGCCCGCGACGCTCGACATCGCCGGCAGCTCCGCCGCCGAGACGGCCATCCCGAAGAGACTCACCGGCAGCGTGTACAGCACTTGCGCACTCGCCGAGCGCCGCGACCGCGCCCCCGGGCAGGAAGCTCGCGATCATCGTGTCCACGTACGCGCTGATCTGCACCACGCCGCGTCCCACGAACACCGGGACGAAGTTGCGCACGACGGTGCGCACGTGCGCGGAGCCGCGGCCCAGCGACGGCGCGCAGGCGCGGCACGAGACGGAAGCACGGTCGGCAGCTGCACGACGAGCTGCAGCGCGCTCCCGCGTACGGAGCCCGCGGCGGCGGCCACCGCCAATTCCGCCGGCCCGCCCGACCGGCCCGCGTACACGAGCGCCGCGATGATCGCGACGTTCCACACGACGGGCGCGCTGTACGACAGCAAGAACTTCCGGTGGCTGTTCAGGATGCCCAGGCACCACGCCGAGATCACGAGCAGGCCGGCGCCCGGGAAGAGGATGCGCACGAGATCGATCGTGAGCTCGCGCTTGTCGCCCGCGAAGCCCGGCGCGATCACGTCGATCAGCAGCGGCGTCGCGAGCACGCCGAGCGGCACGAGCAGCGACGTCGCGAGCGCCGAGCAGCGTGCCGACCGCGCCGGCGACGCGCGTCGCCTCCTCGTCGTCGCCCTCCGCGAGCAGCCGCGCGTACACCGGAATGAACGACGCCGAGAGCACGCCTTCGCCGAACAGGTTCTGCAGGAAGTTCGGGATGCGGAACGCCGCGCTGAACGCGTCGGCCGCGACGGAGAGCCGAGATAGTGCGCGAGCGCCCGCTGGCGAACGAGTCCGAACGATCCGGCTCGCCAGGATCCCCGCGCCGACGTGCACGGCGCCGCGGCCGGTGCGCTCCTCGCGCGGCGGCTCGGCCGCCGTCACGACCGCTTCGCGGGGAATGGGCGTGCGCGCCGCCCGCGACCAACGAGGCCGCGTGCTCGCCCACCGCGATGCGCATCGCCTCCAGGAGGGGCTCGCCGTGGCGCGCGAGGAGCGGCAGAAGTTGAGTCACGTTCCTGGCGGCGCGCCCAGGGGCAAGAGCGCGGCGCGCGCCACGGCGAGGTCGTGCATCGACTCGGTCTCCCGCGTGCTTCACCGCCGCGACGAGGCGGCGCTCGAGGCGCTCCAGGCGGTGCGCGACGACTGCGCGCGCGCGCCCTCGAGCACCGGATCCGGCGTGAGCGGCGTCCGCTCGCGGTGCACCGCCTCCGTGAGCGCGATGCTCGCACTGTCCAGCGAGGCGCGGTAGTGCTCGAGCGCGGCCTCGATCGCGGCGGGCATCTGACGCGCGCGCGAGCCGCGTGTCCGCGGCGTGCGGATCGTTGAGATCGTCGAACGATGAGCCGAGCCGCTCGAGGATGCGCGTGACGTGCGGCTCCACGATCAGGCCGACCAGCGCGGCACCACGATCACCGGCGGCGTCCGAGCGCCGCGCGACGGCGCTCACCTGCGCGAAGTACGCGATCTCGCCGGCCCCGCCACGTACGCGACGGTGGGGAGGAGTCGCCGCTCCACCACGGGACGCAGCAGCACGTTCGCTCGAGGTCGTCCCGCCGCGCGGCATCGCGGCCTGCGGCGATGCGGGATGCGCTCCTGGACGCCATCGCGTACGGCGAAAACGAGGGAGAGCCCCTTCACGTGCGCGACCTTCGCGTCGAAGCCCGCGGCCTTCAATTCCGTCTCGCGCGCCAGCAGGGCGCTGTCGATCATGGATGCGGCCGCGAGCGCCGCCTCCGTGCAGGAGCGCGCCGGCCGCGCTCGACCGCCGGATGCCCCGCGTCGAGCACCGCGATCCCCAGCGGTTCGAGCACGCCGCGCAGCAGCTGCACGTACGCGCTGCCGACCGTGTGCGAGGGATCGTAGGCCGCGCGCATCGCCTCCAGCACGCCGCGGTCCACCGCCGCGCCCGACGCACGCTCGAGCATCGCGGCGAGCAGCCGCACATCGCCGAGCGGCGTGTCGTACATGCGGCGGTCCTTGATGTCCGGCGGCGACATCGCGAGGCGCTCGACCTCGCCGTCGCGCGCGACGTACGTGACGAGGCCTCGGCGAAGTCCGCGTCGTCCGTCGCCGCCCAGAACACGGCGCCACCGGCATGCCGACTCGCGAACTCGAGCGCGTCGGCCAGCGCGAGCATGCTGAGTCGCCTTGCTCCACGTGTACATCGGCCCGCCGAAGAGGCCGGGCTGTTGCCCGGTGGTCACGACGATGCCGCGGCCGGCGGCGCTGCGCGCGAGGCGCGCGGCGGCCGCTCCGGATGCGCCGAAGGCCGGTGCGAGCGCGCTGTGCCAGTCGTTCGCCGCGAACGCCGCGCGCCGCGATTCCGCGAGCGCCTTCCACGCCGCTGGATCGCGAGGTGCCGCCGGGAACCACGCCGGATCCAGCGTGCCGGCCATGGCCGCCGCCGCGAGCCGCGATGCGCCGAGGGGGCGCGTGAGGACGCGCGGCTCGCTCACCGCGGGCCTGCCGGAGCGCGCATCACTTGTGGTAGGGCTCGCCGCGCTGGATCGTGCCGGCGCGGTACAGCTGCTCCGCGAGCACGAGCCGGGCGAGTTCGTGCGGCAGCGTCCACGGGGCGAGCGAGAGCTTCCGGCGCGACGCTTGCGCACTGCGTCGGAGAGTCCGAACGCCCCGCCGATCACGAACACGACATCGCGCGCCGATTCGCGTTCCTTCTGCAGCCACGCCGCGAACGCCTCGGAGGTCATCGCGGTCCCGCCCGCATCGCACGCCACGAGCAGCGCGCCCGGCGGCACGAGCGCGAGCAGGCGCTCCCCTTCCTTCGCGCTGACATCGGCCGGCGACGCGCCGCGCCCGGCTCGGCGCGCACTTCGCGCACCTCGAGCGGCCAGTACCGCGCCGCTCGCGATTCGTACTCGTGGATCGCCGACGCGAGCGCCGCGTCGCGCGGTGCCCCCACCGACGCGACGAGCACTTTCATCCACCGGCCGCGACGACCGTCACGCGAAGATGCCGCGGAGCCGGTGCACGTTGGCCACGCGCGACATCGCGAGGATGTACGCCGCCGTGCGCATGTTCACCTTGTGCTGCTTCGAGAGCGCGAGCACGTCGCCGAAGCTGTGGACCATGATCGTCTCGAGCCGGCGCGTTCACGGTCTCTTCGGTCCCAGAAGTAGCCGCCGCGATCCTGCACCCACTCGAAATACGAGACGGTGACGCCGCCGGCGTTCGCGAGGATGTCGGGGATCGACGAACGACGCCCTTCTCGTCGAGGATCGCGTCGGCCTCCGCCGTGGTCGGGCCGTTCGCGCCCTCGCAGATGATCTTCGCGCGGATGTCCTTCGCGTTCGCGCCGGTGATGACGTTCTCCAGCGCCGCCGGGACGAGCACGTCCACCTCGAGCGTGAGCAGCTCCTCGTTCGTGATCCGCTTGCCGGCCTTGGAAGGTCTCGAGCGACTTGTGTTCGGCGTAGTGCTTGATCGCCGCCGCGACGTCGATGCCCCTTCGGATCGTGCAGCGCGCCCGACCGGTCGCCGATCGCGACGATCTTGCAGCCTTCGCGATGCAGCAGGTCCGCCGTCACCGAACCGACGTTGCCGAAGCCCTGCACCGCCACCGTCGCTCCCTGCACCTTCATCCCGAGATGGGCCAGCGCCTGTTTCGTGACGAACATGCAGCCACGGCCGGTCGCCTCGCGGCGGCCGAGCGAGCCGCCCATCTCCACCGGCTTGCCGGTGACGACGGCGGTCACCGTGTGGCCCACGTGCATGGAGTAGGTATCCATGATCCACGCCATGACGCGTTCGTTGGTGTTCACGTCGGGCGCCGGCACGTCGGAGTCGGGGCCGAGCGTCGCGATGATCCCGGCGGTATAGCGGCGCGTGAGCCGCTCGAGCTCGCCCATGCTCATGTTGGCCGGGTCGCAGATCACGCCGCCCTTCGCGCCGCCGAACGGGATGTTCACCACCGCGCACTTCCAGGTCATCCACGCGGCGAGCGCCTTCACTTCGTCGAGTGTTCACCTGCAGGTCGAAGCGGATCCCGCCCTTGGCCGGCCCGCGCGAGGTGTTGTGCAGCACGCGATAGCCGGTGAAGACCTCGACCGAGCCATCATCCATCACCACGGGCAGGGAGACCGTGATCTGCTTCTCGCACTGGCTGAGCACCTTGAAGAGTCCGTCCTCGAGTTTGAGCAGCTCGGCGGCGCGGCGCAGGCGGGACAGCATCTCTTCGTATGGGTTGATCTCGCCGAGGAAGCGGTCCTTCTCGGGGCGGACGAAGTCGGAGGTCGGGCGTCGCAGGTCGGTCATGATCGCGGTGAGGGGGTCGGGCCGGTGGCCCGGCGTGTCAGGGGGGATCGAACGGGCGCGAAGGAGCATGTCCACGAGCGCATCCACCGCACTCGCGTTCTCCTCCACGGACAATCGCTGTGAAACATACCACAACGCGGACGCTTGGCGAGGCCAGAGCGTCCGGAGCTTCACGTGGTCCTTGAGCGTGCAGATCGGGGTCTCCCCCGGGGCCACGCTGGACGCGAGACGCGTCGCATCGACGGCCGTGAACGCGTGATGGTCCGGGAATGCGGCCGGCCGCACGACGGCGCCCGCGCCGGCGAGCTGGGCCGCGAACGCGCCCGGGTCACCCACCGCGGAGATCGCGAGCACCGGTGCGCCCTTGATGGACCCGAGCGGCCGACGCGCGCCCCCGTCGGCATTGCCGAGATCGCCCAAAGCGATCCGCACCACGGTCACCGGGACGCCGGGCGCGGCCGCACTCACCGCCGCGCGAACGCGCGCCACCGCCGCGCCCGTCGCGGCCTTGGCCGTGATCACGATGAGCGTGGCGCGGCGCAGCGCGGAGAGGGGTTCCCGGAACGGCCCCGCAGGGATCAGGCGGGGGTGTTCCGGCCAGCGATCGGCGCTCACCAGCACGACATCCGCCACCCGCGCCGCGCGGCGGTGCTGGAACGCGTCGTCGAGTACGACGAGGTCCGCGCCGGCGGCGCGCGCGGTCGCGATGCCCTCCACTCGGTCCGGCATGATGACGACCGGCACATCGGGATTCAGGATCCCATGCACGAGCGGCTCGTCGTCGCCGTAGCCGCGCAGGACGATCGCGGGATGCGCCCCGCGCGCCGAGAGCGTCCCCGCGAGCCATCCGGCGAACGGCGTCTTCCCCGTTCCGCCGACGGTGAGATTGCCGATGCTCACCGCCGGGATCGCGCTCGCGTGCGTGGTGAGCAGCCCCGCGTCGTATAACTTCCCGCGCGCCGCGGCGCCGGCGTGATAGAGCGCGCCGAGCGGGGAGAGCACCGCGCGCGCGATGCGCGCCGGCAGCGCATCGCCGTACCAGATCCGTTCGACGCCGCGCGAATCAGCCATGCGCCGGCCATGCGATCGCATCCAGGAGCGCCGAGAACTTCTCGGTCTGCGCCGCCGCCTCGCGCGCGCCCGGCGCCTGGACGTACACCGGATCGCCCATCACCACCGTGACGCGGGCGAAGGGCTTCGGGATCTCGAATTGGTCCCAGCTCTTGAGGGTCCACGCCCGGCTCGCGAACGAGCGCAGCGGGATGATCGGCGCGCCGGCGCGATGCGCCGCGATCAGGGCGCCCGGCGCGAAGCTGTGCCGCGGCCCGCGCGGGCCGTCCGGCGTGACGGCGATATCACGCCCCGACTCGAGCTCCCGGCTCAGTTGCAGCAGCGCACGGTCGGCGCCGCGCGACGACGAGCCGCGCACCGTCGCGTAGCCGAGCGAGATCGCCGCGCGCGCGACGATCTCGCCGTCGCCGTGCTCGCTGATCAGGATCGCCGCACCGGTCGCCCGGAACGCCCACAGCAGGCTCAGCTGCTCCCCGTGCCAGAAGCAGTAGACGAACGACCGGCCCTTCGCCGTCAGCGCGAGCGCCGGCTCCCGATTCACGTACCGCAGCCGCCATGTGGCCGCGAGCAGGCGCAGGAGCATTGCGCCGATGCGGGCGACCCAGCGGTCGCGGCGCGCGCGCCGGGCGCGGCGTTCCAGCGTGTCGCTCACGGCAGCGCCATGCCGAGTGCGATGCCGGCGACGCGCGACGCCGCGCCGGGCGTGCCGAGCTTCTCCTTCACCTCGGCCAGGCCCTGCACCATCGCCGCGCGCTGCGGGCTCGCGCGGTCGAGGAGGGGCGCGAGGGCGTCGGCCATCGCGCCCGGCTGCGCGGCGCTCTGCACGAACTCCGGCGCCACCTGCCGCCCCGCGACGACGTTCACCAATCCGATGAGCGGGATGAATACCACGCGCCGCGCGATCGCGTAGGTGATCGCGCTCGTGCGGTAGGCCACGACCAGCGGGCAGCCGGCCACCGCCGCTTCCAGCGTGGACGTGCCGCTCTTCGACAGCGCCGCATCCGCCGCGCGCCACACGGTGAATGAACTCGCGTGCACTTGCTGGAAGGGGCACTCGCTCTCGGGGAGCGTGATCCCCGGCGCCACGCTCACGATCACGCGCAGCCCCGGTGTGCGTCGCTGCAGTTCCTGCGCAGTCTCGACGAAGATCGTGGAGATGCCGCTCGATCTCGCTCTTCCGGCTCCCCGGGAAGAGCGCGAGGACCGGCGCGTTCCCCTCGAGTCCGAGCGTCCGCCGCGCCTCCTCCGTCGACGGCAGCGCCGCGGCGCGGTCCAGCAGCGGATGGCCCACGAACGTCGCGTCGATCCCGGCGTTGCGGAGCATCTCCTCTTCGAACGGCAGGATACACGCGGCGCGCGTGATCGTGCGCGCAAGCTCCGTGAGTCGCTTCGCCCCCCACGCCCACACCTGCGGCGTGATGTAGTACAGCACCGGCACGCCCGCTTCGCGCGCCGCGGCCGCCACCTTCATGTTGAAACCGGGGTAGTCGAGCAGGATCACGAGTCCGACCTCGCCCGAACGCAGCCTCGCCTTGATCTCGGCGAGCAGCCGCCAGTGTTTCGGGATGTGCGCCAGCACCTCGAGGAAGCCCATCACCGCGAGACGGTCGGTGTGCTCCATCAAGGTGACGCCGGCGGCCTCCATGCGCGCGCCCCCGATGCCGCTCAACGGAAGATCCGGAGCGCGGCGGCGCAATTCGGCGGCCACTCCCGCGCCATGAAGGTCGCCGGACGGCTCGCCGGCGACGAACAGCATTTCACGCACGGCTGGGGGCCGGCGGCGCGAGCCAGCGCGGCAAGCCGCGCTCGATCTCCTTCACGATCCGCAGCGCGACGGCGAGCGCGTCGCGCCCCTCCTCGCCGCTCACCGCCACCTTTTGCTCCCCGCGCACCGCCGCGACGAAGCTCTCGAACTCGAGCTTGAGCGGTTCGCCCTCGGGCGCCTTCAGCACGATGCGCTCCATGAATTCCTCGAGCTTGCGCGGCGCCTGCTTCAGCGTTTCCAGATCGATCCCGCCCTTGATGCGGTAGAAGACGCCGTCGCCCTCCCCGAGGTCGAGCGAGATGTACCCGCTGCGCTGGAACACGCGCAGCTTGCGCAGCCGGTCGCGGGAAACGCGGCTCGCCGTGATGTTCGCCACCGCGCCGCTCTCGAACGTGAGACGCGCGTTCGCGATGTCCACTTCGGTCGTGATCACCGGAATCCCCGCGGCGGACAGTTCGGTCACCTTGCTGCCGACCACGGTGTGCACGAGGTCGATGTCGTGGATCATGAGGTCGAGCACGACCGGCACGTCGGCGCCGCGCGGATTGAACGGCGCAAGGCGGTTGATCTCGACGAAGCCGGGATGATCGAGGTACGGCAGCGCCGCGCGCACCGCACGATTGAAGCGCTCGACGTGGCCGATCTGCACGACCACGCCGGCTTTCTTCGCGGCGGCGAGCATCTCGTCCGCCTCCTCGAGCGTGGCCGCGATCGGCTTCTCGATCAGCACGTGTTTCCCCGCGGCGAGCGCCTTCATGGTCACCGCATGGTGCGCCGGCGTCGGCACGACCACGGTCACTGCGTCAGCCGCGCCGATCAGCGCGTCGAGCGAGTCGAAGGAACGCACGCCCAGTTCCTTCGCCACCTGGGCCGCGCGCTCGGCGCGCGCGTCATGGAAGCCGACCAGCTCCGCGCCCTCGATGTCGCGGAACAGGCGCACGTGATGATAGCCGAGGCCGCCCGCCCCGATGACGCCGACCTTCAGCTTGCCGCTCACATCACCACTCCGCGGCCGCTCGCGCCGACGAATTCGAGGAAGTGCTTCACCTCCGGGAACAGCTGCAGCTCGTGCTCCGCGCGTTCCATCGCCTGCGTCACGTTCAACTCGGAGCGGAAGAAGAGACGGTACGCGCGCTTGAGCTCGTGCACGACGTCGGGGCTGAAGTTGTTCCGCTGCAGCCCGACGCTGTTCAGCCCGTAGAGCTTGATCGGGTTCCCCACCGCCTTCAGATACGGCGGCACGTCCTTCGGCACCCGCGAGTGCCCGCCAATGAAGCTGTACGCGCCGATCTTCACGAACTGGTGCACCGCCACGAGCCCGGAGATGATGCAGCGCTCCTCGATCGTGATGTGCCCCGCGAATTGGCTGCCGTTGGAGATGATGACGTTGTCGCCCACGTGGCAGTCGTGCGCCAGGTGCACGTACGTCATGATGAAGCAGTTCATCCCCACGGTGGTCTTCATGCTCTCGGTGGTGCCGCGATTGATCGTCGCGAACTCGCGGATCACGGTGTTCTCGCCGATCTCCACGGTGGTCGGCTCGCCCTTGTACTTCAGATCCTGCGGGTCGCCGCCCAGGATGGAGCTCGACCCCACCTTCACGTTGGCGCCGAGCGTCACGTAGCGCTCGAGCGACGCGCGGGGCGCGATCACGCACCCCTCACCCACCACGCAGTGCGGCCCGATGATCGCGAACGCCCCCACCTCCACACCGTCGCCCAGCTGGGCCTCGGGCGAGATGATCGCGGTCGGATGGATCTTGGCTTTCATCGGTCCATCACCATGGCGCTCATGTCCGCCTCGCACACGGTCTCGCCGTCCACCTTGGCGATGCCGTGCACCCGGGCGATGCGCGCCCGGATCTGCAGCAGCTCCACCTCGAAGCGCAGCTGGTCGCCCGGCTTCACGGGCCGGCGCCAGCGCACGTTGTCGAGCGACATGAAGTACACGACCTTGCTCTGCGGATCGGCCACAGTGCCCATGAGCAGCACGCCGCCCACCTGCGCCATCGCTTCGATGATCAGCACCCCGGGCATGATCGGATGCCCCGGGAAGTGCCCCTGGAAGAAGGGCTCATTGATCGTGACGTTCTTGATGCCCACGACGTGCTTCCCATCGAGCTCGAGGATCCGGTCCACGAGCAGGAACGGATAGCGGTGCGGCAGGACCTTCATGATCTCTTCGATGCCAAGCATCCTCGTCTCCTTTGCGGCGAGGTTCACCAGCTCCCGTACCAGCGCCACCGTGCCGCGGTGGCTCGGTTTGAACGCGACGACGCGCGCCCGGACCCGCATGCCGGCCAGCGCCAGGTCGCCCACGCAATCCATCGCCTTGTGCCGCACGAACTCGTCGGCCCACCGGAGCGTCGTGTCCACCGGCCCCGCCGTGTCGAGCACCACGGAGTTCTGCGTCGACGCGCCCTGGATCAGACCCATTCCCCGCAGCGCATCGACCTCGTGCACGAATCCGAACGTACGCGCGCCGGCCAATTCCTTCGCGAAATTCCCCTCGGTGACCTCGAGCGACAGCTCCTGGCGCCCGATCAGCGGATGCGGGAACTCGATCGTCACATCGAGTGAGAAGCGATCGGCGGGGTGCGCCTCGTAGCGCGACTCGCCATCCGTCACCACCACCGGCGAGCGTACGCGGAGATACTGCACCGCTCCCTCGCCCTCGGCAATCCCCGCGCCCGCGAGCGCGTCGAAGAACGGCTGCGCGCTGCCGTCCAGGATCGGCGGCTCGGGCGCATCGAGCTCGATGAGCAGATCGTCGATCTCGTGCGCCGCGACCGCCGCCAGCACATGCTCCACCGTGTGCAGCGCGCGTTCCCCCTCGCCGATCTGCGTCCGGCGCGCCACCTGCACCGCCTGGTCGATGCGCGCCGGCACCTCCGGCGAACCCGGGAGATCGGTGCGCCGGAACACGATCCCGCGCCCCGCGGCGCCCGGCTTGAACGTGAGATGACATTCGTGACCGAGATGCAATCCGATGCCGGCGAGCGACGCCGTACCCTGATCGTGCGCCGCCGCGCGGGCATGCTCACGAGGGCCGTCGGCCCGCGAGCCGCTCCAGCTCCTTGACGATGCGCGCCAGCCGGCCGAGCGCCGCCTGCGCGACGAGCGTCTCACGATGCGGGCGCGCCAGCGTGCCCGACCACGTCTCGCCGGCGGGCACGTCGCTCGACACGCCGGATTGTCCGGCGATCTTGGCCTGCGCGCCGATGGTGAGATGCCCGCCCACGCCCACCTGCCCGCCCAGCACCGCGCCGTCGCCGACGACGGTCGAGCCGGAGATCCCGACCTGCGCCACGATCAGGCAGAGCCGGCCGAGTCGCACGTTGTGCGCGATGTGCACGAGGTTGTCGATCTTGGTGCCCGCACCGATCACCGTGTCGTCGATGCTGCCTCGGTCGATCGCGCTGTTCGCGCCGATCTCCACGTCGTCCTCGATCAGACAGCGGCCCACGTGCGGGATCTTCTGGTGCGCGCCGGCGGCGTACACGTAGCCGAATCCGTCGCTGCCGGCGCGTACCCCGGCGTGCAGGCGCACGCGCTGGCCCACGATGGTGCCCGGGTACAGCGTCACAGCGGACACGAGATGACTGTCATCACCCACGCGCACGCCGTGCCCCACATCGCAGTGCGCGCCGACCACCACCCGGTCGCCGAGCTCCGCGCCGTCGCCGATCACGGCATAGGGGCCGACGGAGATATCGCGGCCGAATCGCGCGCCGCGTCCGATGATCGCCGTCGGATGGATGCCGGCCGGCGCCGCGGCCGCGCGGTAGAGCGCCGGCAGCACCTTGAGCATCGCCTCGTGCGGACGCTCGACGACGATGCGGCACACCGGGCCCGCTGCGTCCGCGAGATCCGGCGTCACGAGCACGACGCCGGCCGCCGAGCCCTTGAACTCGTCGAGATAGGACGCGCTGCCGAGGAAGCTCAGGTCGTGGGCGGCGGCACGACGCAGCGGGGCGACCGCGCGCACCACGATGGCGCCGTCGCCGCGCAGCGTGCCGCCGACGCGCTGCGCGATCTCCGCCGCGGTGAGCGACGGCGATGCATCACCGGCGGTCCGAGGACCGCCGGTGGAGGGTGCCGGTGCCGTCAACGGCCTCGCGGCGGGTTCGGCGGCCGGCTGATGCCCGTCGGCTTCGCGGTCGCCGCCGGCGTCGGCGCGGCCGGCTTCACGGTGGTCGGCTTCGTGGCGCCCGCCTTCGGCGGACCGAGCGCCGCCAGGCGCGCGATCACCTTGTCCGTCAGGTCGAGCGTCGTGTCCACCGACACCACCACCCCCGACTGGCTGCCGGCATCCAGGATCACGGCATAGTTCCCTTCCGCGCGGAGTCCGTCGATCACGCCGCGGATCTGGTCCATGATCGGCTGCACGAGCTGCGCCTGACGCTGGGTGACCTTCCCTTCCATCTGCTGCGCGCGCTGCTGGTACTCCTGCTGCTTCGCCTTCAGCGCCATCTCGCGCTGCGTGCGCTGCGCCGGCGTCAGCGTCGCCTGCACCTTGGTGTATTCCTGCACCATGGCGCTCAGCGAGTCGCTCATGCGCTGCTCGGTGGCCTTCACGCCCTCCGTTTCCATGTCGATCGCCTGCTGCGCGTCGCTGAAGCCAGGCGCCGCCGGCAGGATGCGCTGGGAATTGACGTAGCCGATCTTCGTGGGCGCCTGCGCCGTCGCGCCGGCCGCCGCCAGAAGGGTGAGGGCGAATGCGCTGAGCGCGGCCCGGGAGAGGTTGGTCATGATGGTCCCTGAAGGGTTATTGGATGATATTGCCGAGGCGGAAATGCAGTTGCCACGCTGGTGCCGGTTGATTGAAGGCGTTGGTCCGGTCGAAGCCGTAGCCATAATCCAGGCCGAGCGGTCCGAGCGGCGTGACGATCGAGATGCCCACGCCGGCGCCGCGGAAGAGGCGCGTGGGATCGAAATCCCGCGCGTCCGCGTACACGTTGCCGGCGTCGAAGAACAGGTCGCTGTAGACCATCGAGCTCCAACGCATGCCGAGCTCGGCGGTCATCGAGAAGAAAGAATTGCCGAACGACTGGATCTGCGCCTGCTGTGCGCTCAGCGGGGCGTAGCCGTGCGGCGTGATCGAGAAGGAGGGATAGCCGCGCAGCATCTCGCCGTACTGCGTGCCGCCCATCGTGAACAGCTGCGAATAGAAGAACGAGCCGGTGTTCCCGAAGACGAACCCGGTGCGGCCCGTGAGGCCGAGCACCAGCTTCATCGGCTGCGACGTGGGCGTGCCGCCGCCGATCGTGGCGAGCGTGTTGTAGCTGCTCACCTGGGCGGTGATGCGCTGGAAGTCCGCCGTGCCGCCGAGCGGTCCGCCGTTCAACTGGAGCGACACCGTTCGCATCGATCCGCCCGACGGGAACGGCATGTCCACGCGGTTGTCATGCGTGATCGTGAAGCCGAGCGTCGAGCGGAAGTCCACGTTCTGATTGATCGCGGTATCGCGGACGGCGACGCCGCCCGAGAACTGCACCGCCTCCGCACCGTAGGAGAGGAAGAAGCGCGTGAACGGCGAGCCGGCGATCGGGAAGCCGAACTGCAGCGAACCGCCGGTGCGGATGCTGTTGCCGAGGTCGGCAACGATGTACTGCGTGCGCGTGTGGTAGGCCGCCATCGACGCCGAGATCCGCGTGTGATGGTAGGAAGGATCGGTGTAGGTGAGCTGGAAGTCATTGTTGTAGCGCCCGAACTGCCACTGGAGCGTGCCCTTCTTGCAGGTGCCGAACAGGTTGGGCTGGTCCAGGCCGATGAAACCGCCGACGCCCGTGCCCTGTCCCACCGACGCGCCGAAGTTGATCGTCCCGGTCTTCTTCTCCTTCACGTGGAAGATGATGTCCACGTCGCCCTGATCGTTCGCCGGCCGCGTATCGGGCGGCGGCAGCGGCGACTCGAAGAAGCCCATGTTCTGGATGTTCTGGTAGCTGCGCAGCAGGCGGTCCTGGTTGAAGACGTCGCCGGGCAGGATCACCAGCTGCTCACGGATGCAGCCCTCGTTCGTGTAATCGTTGCCCGCGATGTCGATCCGGTTGATCGTCGCCGGGATCCGCTCGTCGATCTCCCACCGGAGGTTCACGACGTGCAGCGTGTCGTTCTTGGTCACGCGGTCGATCACCCCGCGGATCTGGGCGTAGATGTACCCCTCGTTGCTGTAGAGCGAACGCACGTGCGAGACGGCGTCATCCCACTCGCTCTCGTTGAAGGCGTACGGATCCGGCAGCTCGCCCTTCACCACGCTGAGCATGCGCGCCGTGATCGATGGCCCCTGCCCGGTGAACGGGTAGTACGCCATCAGCTCTTCCGTCGAGAAGTGGCGGTTGCCAATGATCTCGAAGCTGCCCACCCGGTATTTCACGCCCTCGCTCACGGTGATCTGGATCGCGCCCTTGCCGCTGACCGGATCGACGATCACGGTATCATCCAGGACCTGGAAATCGATGTAGCCGCGGTCGTGGTACAGCTTGATCAGGTGGTCGCCGATGTCGTTGGCCAGCTTGTCCTCATCGAGCTCGCCCGACTCCCAGAAGAAGAACCCCTCGGACTTCGTATCGAAGGACGCGAGGATCGTCGAGGTCTTGATCTGCTTGTTGCCGACGATCTGGATGGAGCTGATCGCCAGCCGGTGCCCCTCGGAGATGTCGAACGTGAGCTTCAACCGCCCGTCGGTGATCGAGGAATCCACCTTCACCGTGGCCAGGTAATAGCCCTTCTCGCGGTACGCGGAGTCGATCTTCGCCACCGCGAGCGCGACCAGCGCCGGGTCGACCGGGCGCCCGACGGGCACCTCGATCTTGTCGCGCATGTTGCTCTTCGCGAACACCGTCGCGCCATTCACCGTGACGCCGGCGAGCAGCGGGCGCTCCACGACGTGCACGATGAGCGTCGCTCTGTTCGTGACCGGGTTGATGTCACAGTGCACCTGCACGTCGTCGAACTGCCCGGTGGCGTAGAGATTCTTGATCGCGCGCTGCACCACGCGGTAGTTCAGCGTGTCCCCCGCCTTCACGCCCGCATCCGCGATGATGATCGAGCGCGACACCCGAGAATTGCCCGTGAACGCGACCGAATCCGGGATGGCGCACGGCACCGCCGGGGCCTGAGCATGGGCGGCCATCGGCGCGAGCACCGCCATCAACACGAACAGAGTGGATTTGGCGCGAGACATTCTCTAAAGATACACGCGAAACGGCCGAATGGCCCACCTGAGGGTCACTCGGCCGTTCCGCCGTCGAAGGGCGGAAGGATCTAGGCGGTCCGGGTCAGTACTCGGAAATCCAGCTTGCCGCCGTCGGCGGCGACGTCCACTTCCACCTCGTCCCCGCGCGCGAACTCGGTGACGAGGATCTTCTCCGAGAGCGGATCCTCGATGTACTTCTGGATCGCCCGTTTGAGCGGACGCGCTCCGAAGCTCTCGTTGTACCCGTGCGTCGTGAGGAAATCGCTCGCCGCATCGGTGAGGCGGAGCACGATCCCCTCCTCGCTCAGCCGCCGCTGCACGTCGCGCATCAGGATCGCGACGATCTGCGAGATGTGCTCCTTCGACAGCGGGTGGAACACGATCGTGTCGTCCAGGCGGTTGAGGAACTCCGGGTTGAACACCCGCTGGATCTCCTCCTTCACCTTCTCCTGGATCAGTTCGAACGTCTGCTTGTCGTCGGGCGAACTGAAGCCGAGCGTCTTGCCCTTCGTGATGTCGCGCGCGCCGACGTTCGACGTCATGATCACCACGGTGTTCTTGAAGTCGATGACGCGGCCGTAGTTGTCCGTCAGGTGCCCCTCGTCGAGCACCTGGAGGAGGATGTTGAACACATCCGGATGCGCCTTCTCGATCTCATCGAGCAGCACCACGCTGTACGGCTTCCGCCGCACGGCCTTCGTGAGCGTGCCGGAATCCTCGTAGCCGACGTAGCCCGGAGGCGCGCCGATGAGGCGCGACACGGAGAACTTCTCCATGTACTCGCTCATGTCCACGCGGATCAGCGCCGACGGATCGGCGAAGAGGAACTTCGCGAGCGCGCGCGCCAGTTCGGTCTTCCCGACGCCCGTGGGGCCGGAGAAGATGAACGACCCGATCGGCCGCGACGGATCCTTGAGCCCCGCGCGGCTGCGCCGGATGGAGCGGCTGAGCGCCTTGATCGCCTCGTCCTGGCCGACCACGCTGGCGTGCAGCTCCTCCTCCATGCGCATCAACCGCGAACTCTCGGCCTCCTGCAAGCGCGTGACGGGGATGCCCGTCCAGCGGCTGACGATGAAGGCGATCTCCTCCTCGCCGAGCACGGCGCGGAAGGACTGGCGGCGCTTCTCCCACTCTTCCTGCTGCTTGCGGATCTCGCCCTGCAGCTCCCGCTCGCGGTCGCGCAGCGACGCCGCGCGCTCGAAGTTCTGGTCGCGCACCGCCGCTTCCTTCTCGGCGTTCACGCCCTCGAGCTTCGCTTTGAGCTCCGCCACCTCCGGCGGCGGCGCCTGCGCCGCGAGCCGCGCACGGGCCCCCGCTTCGTCGATCACGTCGATCGCCTTGTCCGGTAGGAAGCGGTCGGTGATGTAGCGCTCCGAGAGTTTCGTCGCGATGACGAGCGTCGAATCGGGGATCGTGACGTGATGATGATCCTCGTACTTCTTCCGGAGGCCGCGCAGGATCTCCACCGTCTCGTCCACGCTCGGCGGGTCCACGATCACGGTCTGGAAGCGGCGCTCGAGCGCGCCGTCCTTCTCGATGTACTTGCGATACTCGTTGAGCGTGGACGCGCCGACGCACTGCAACTCCCCACGCGCGAGCGCGGGCTTGAGCATGTTGCTCGCGTCGATCGCCCCTTCGGCCGCGCCGGCGCCGACGAGCGTGTGCAGTTCGTCGATGAACAGGATCACGTTCTTATTCTGCGCGATCTCGTTCATCACCGCCTTCAGCCGCTCCTCGAATTGGCCGCGGTACTTCGTGCCCGCGATCACCGCCGCCATGTCGAGCGCCAGCACGCGGTTCTCGCGCAGTGACTCCGGGCACTCGCCCGTCGCGATGAGCTGCGCGAGCCCCTCGACGATCGCCGTCTTGCCCACACCGGGTTCGCCGATGAGCACCGGGTTGTTCTTCTTCCGGCGCGTGAGCACCTCCATCACGCGCTGGATCTCCTTCGCGCGGCCGATGGTCGGGTCGAGCTGGCCCTCGGCCGCGAGCATCGTGAGATCGCGGCAGAAATGATCGAGCGCCGGCGTCTTGGACTTCTTCTCGCCCTTGGGCGCGGCCGGCGGCGCCGTGGCGCCCGCGGGCGCGGCGGTGCCCGCCGCGGGCATCTCGGTGCCGAGCAGGCGCAGCGTCTCCGCGCGCGCCGCATCGAGGTTCACCCCCGTCTCGGTGAGCACCTGCGCCGCGATCCCCTTCTCTTCGCGCAGCAGTCCGAGCAGCAGGTGCTCGGTGCCGACGTAGCTGTGATTGAGTTCGCGCGCCTCGCTCATCGCGAGCTCGAGCACCTTCTTCGCGCGCGTCGTGTACGGCAGATCGGGACCCGTGGTCTGCGCGGCTTTCCCCTTCTTGACCGTCTCCTCGATCTTCTGCTGGATCTCGTCGAGGTCCACGCTCAAGTTCTGCAGAACGGCCGCGGCCACACCTTCCCCCTCGCGGATCAATCCGAGCAGGATGTGTTCCGTGCCGACGTACTCGTGATGGAGACGCGCCGCTTCCTCGCGCGCCATCGCCAGCACCTTCCGCACCCGTTCCGTGAAGTTGTAGCCGTTCATAGGTCCCTCAATGACGGGCACCCGGAGAATGGGTCAGCCCTTTGTCACCGCTTCGTCGGCCAGAGTCTGCCGGACGTACCGCGCGCGGGCCACGTTCGCCTCGCTCTCGGTGAGCGTCCGTCCTTCACGCTGCGACAGATGTGCCGACTGCGAAAAGATCAGGAGCTTGTTGAGGGTATATACACTCAGACCGGGGACCAGTTTCAGACCGACAGCCAAGCGCACGCCACTCAGGTAGTTCATCGCCTCTTCGAACGAGAGACTCCGCGCATAGCGCAGCGTCCCGTACGCCCGCCAAAGCTTGTCTTCTATAATATAACCGGCGTCCCGCAACAATACACGTCTCGCCTCCTCCTCCCGCGCCACGACCGTCCGCAGGATGTGCATCAACTGCTCGATGATCTCGTCCTCGGATCTCCCCAGCGTCGTCTGATTGGAGATCTGGAAGAAATTCCCGACCACCTCACTGCCTTCGCCATAGAGCCCGCGGTAGGTCAACCCGATCGCCTGGAGACCGGTGAGGGTCTTCGCGATCTCCTTCGTGAGCACGAGCCCCGGCAGGTGCATCAGCACCGACGCCCGCATCCCCGTGCCGGTGTTCGTCGGGCACGACGTGAGGAAGCCGAACTCCCGGTGGAACGCGTACGGCACGCGCGCGCCCAGATCGTCATCCAGCCGCTGGATCGCCGCGTACGCGCCCGTCAGATCGAACCCGGAGCGCAGCGTCTGCAGCCGGAGGTGATCCTCCTCATTCACCATGACGCCCGAACCGTCCCCGAGGAAAACCGCGGCGCCGCTGCGCACGGGGTGCTGCGGGTCGAGACCGGCCAGCTCGCGGCTCACCAGGTGCCGCTCGTGGAGCAGCATCCGCTCGTCGCCGCCCAGTTCGTCCACGCGCACGAGCAGGCTGCCGGCCAGCGCCGGCGTCTCCGCCACCGCCTCTCGCACCCGAGTCAGGATCCGGAGGCGCTCGCCTTCCCGCGCCCGCCCCGGGAAGGCGAAGCCCTCGAGGTTCCGGGCCAGCCGGATGCGCGTAGAGAGCACCGTGCCCGCATGCTCGCCCGACGCATCGAGCCAGTTCACCCCGCCGTCGGGGAGCAGCGAGAGATCGAGGGTCATTCGATCACCTTGATCTGGTCGCGGAGCTTGGCCGCCTCCTCGAACTGCTCCTGGTCGATCGCGCGCTTGAGCCGGTCGCGCAGCTCGGTGAGCACACTCCCGCCCTCTTCCGGCGCCCCGTGCGGCGGCGCGTAGTCCTTGCCCTGGTGCTTGGAGTTCCCATGCACCCGCCGCAGCAGCTCGCGCAGATTCGCCTCGAACGTCCCGTAGCAGTACGCGCAACCCAGCCGCCCGGTGTTCTTGAAATCGCGCAGCGTGGCCTGGCAGAAGGCGCAGCGCACGCCGTCCGCCTCGCCCGAGGTGATCGACTTCTGCTGCACCGCCAGGATGAAATCGGCGAGCGGCTGCTTGGGCGTCGAGAGCTGCGTCTCGATGCCGCGCTCGGCCGCGCACTTCTCGCAGAGGTTGAGCTGTTTCACCGGCGGCTCGGTCACCTGCGTGACCTGGATGACGGCGTCGCGCTCCCGGCAATTGTCGCAGAGCATCAGGCCATCACCTCCCGCCGCGCCGCCGTGTCGCGCAATTTCCCATCTTCCAACAGCAGCACGCGATCGGCGCGCGCGGCCAGCGCCGGATTGTGCGTCACCACGACCATCGCGAGCTCCAGATCGCGCACGACGCGCGTGAACTCGTCGTGCAGCCGCTCGGCGTTCGCGTGGTCGAGATTCCCCGACGGCTCGTCGGCCAGCACCACCGCCGGATCCATTACGAGCGCACGCGCGACCGCCGTGCGCTGCTGCTCGCCGCCCGACAGTTCGCCCGGCCGGTGGCTCATGCGCGCCGCCAGCCCCACGCGATCGAGCAATTCGGTCGCGCGCACCCGGGCCCGCGGTGGTTCCCATCCGGCGATCAGCATCGGCATCATGACGTTCTCGAGCGCCGAGAACTCGCGCAGAAGGTGATGGAACTGGAATACGAATCCGACACGCCGGTTGCGGAGTTCCGCGAGCGCTTCATCGGAGCGCCCCGCCACGGCCTCGCCGGCCAGCAGCACGGTCCCGCTGGATGGACGATCCAGCGCCCCGAGGAGATGCAACAGCGTGCTCTTCCCCGCGCCGCTCGCGCCCATGACCGCCACGAGCTCACCGCGGCGCACGTCGAGCGAGATGCCGTCGAGCACATCCACCCGGCCGCCGTCGCCGCCGATGAAGACCTTCGTGAGGTCCCGCGCTTCGATCGCGTTCATTCGTGCCGGATCGCCTCGAGCGGATAGAGTCGCGCCGCCTGGATCGCCGGATACACGGTGGCCACGACGGCGATCGCCACGCTCGCGAGGATGATCCACGCCACGTCGAACGGCGTGATCCGTACGGGCAGGTGATCGATGAAATATACCTGCGGGTCCAGGCTGATGAGCTTCGCGCGGTCGATGAGCTCGCCGGCCGCGATGCCGAGGGTCGCACCGAGCAGCGTGCCGGCCGCGCCGATCACGATCCCCTGCAAGAGGAACACCCGCCGCACCACGGCGGCGCGCATCCCCATCGCCTTGAGGATCCCGATCTCGCGGGTCTTGTCCTTCACGACCATCGTGAGCGTGCTCACGACGTTGAACGCCGCCACGAGCATGATCAGCAGCAGAATGAAGCGCATGCCGAGCTTCTCGAGCTTTAGCGCCTGGAAGAGCTGTGCGTTCTGCTCCTCCCAGTCCTGCACGCGGTACGGGTAGCCGAGCTTGTCCTGCAGCTTCGCGGCGAGATCCGGCGCCTGGAACCGGTCGGCCGCCTTGACCTCGATCCCCGTCACCGCGCCGCCCAGCCCCGCGAACTCCTGCGCCACATCGAGCGCGACGTACACGTAGGCGTTGTCGTACTCGTACATGCCGCTGCGGAAGACGCCGGTCACTTCCAGGCGCGTGAGCTTGGGCACGATCCCGCCTACCGCCGCATTGAACTTGGGCGACGCGGTGATCAGCGTGATCGTGTCGCCCGGATAGGCGTTGAGGCGCTCCGCGAACCGTCGGCCGAGCACCGCGCCGCGGAACTTCCCGTCGGAACTCGCGAACTGGAAATTCCCCTGCACCGCGTACTTCCGGATGTCGGTCACCGGCTGCAGCACGCGCAATTCCGGTTCGATCCCCGAGACGAACACGCCCTCGAAGTAGTCGTGCCCCGAGGTCGCGAGACCCTGCGTGAGCACGAATGGCGCCGCCGCGACGACGCCGGGCTGCGCCCGCACGGTGTCGAGCGCACCTTCCCAGTGTTCGAGGCGCAGATTCTCGCCGAAGCTCAGCACGCGCAGGTCGGGCGAGCCGATCAGGATCTTCTCGCGCAGACTCCCTCTGCATCCCCGTCATCACGCCGTTGATCACGATCAGCGCCGCGACGCCCACCACGATCCCGCCGATCGCGATCGCGCTGATGAACGAGAAGAGCCGCGAGGTGCCACGGCTCCGCAGGTACCGCCACGCGATGGCGAATTCCAGCCGCGTCATTCGGGGCGCATCGTCGGGAAGAGGATGACGTCGCGAATGTTCGGTGTGTCGGTGAGGTACATGAACAGCCGGTCGATCCCGATGCCGCACCCGCCGGTCGGCGGCATGCCGTACTCCATGGCGCGCAGATAGTCCTCGTCCACGCCCACCGCCTCGAGGTCCCCCGCCGCGCGAAGCTTGGCCTGCGCTTCCAGCCGGTTCCGCTGGTCGATCGGATCGTTCAGCTCGCTGAACGCGTTCGCCAATTCCCGTCCGCGCGCGAACAGTTCGAACCGCTCGGCCAGCTTCGGATCGCCGCGCTTGGGCTTCGCGAGCGGCGACAGCTCCATCGGATAGTCGAGCACGAAGGTCGGCGCCTCGAGCTTGCTCTCGACGAGCGCCTGGAAGATCTCGTCGAGCAGTTTGGGCCGGCTCAGCGTCGCGACGTTGTGCACGCCCACGCGCTCCCCGGTCTTCCGCAGCTCCGCGTCGCTCATCGCCATCGCGTCGGCGCCCAGCGCGGCGTTCAGCGCGGGTCACCCACTGCACGCGCGCGAAGGGCGGCTCGAGCGACCGGCACCTTGTCCACCATCCCTGGCTGCGCGCGGATCGCATCGGCCGCGGCCACGATGCAGCTGCTCCACGAGCGCCATCGTGTCGGAGTAGTCCGCGTACGCCTCGTACCACTCCAGCATCGTGAACTCGGGGTTGTGCGTGCGATCGATCCCTTCGTTGCGGAAGTCGTGGCCGATCTCGTACACGCGCGTCGAAGCCGCCCGACGATCAGCCGCTTGAGATACAGCTCATCCGCGATGCGCAGATAGAGCGTGCGTCTCGAGCGCGTTGTGCTGCGTGATGAACGGACGCGCCGCGGCGCCGCCGTACAGCGGCTGCAGCACCGGCGTCTCCACCTCGAGGAATCCGCGGCCGTCCAGGAACGCGCGGATCGCGCTCACCATGCGAGCCGGGCCACGAACAGCGCGCGCACCTCCGGATGCACCGCGAGATCGGCGTAGCGCTGCCGGTAACGCTGCTCCGGATCGGCGAAGCCCGAGTGCGCGCACGGCTGCCATCGACGATCTCCTCCTTCCCCACCGGCAGCGGCCGCAGCGACTTCGCGAGCAGCGTGCAGCGCGGTCGACCCGCACCGTCACCTCGCCCGTGCGCGTGCGGAAGAGCGCGCCCGTCGATTCCGACGATGTCGCCCAGGTCCAGCGGCTCGAGCAGGGCGCACGCCGCGTCGCCGAGCTGGTCCTTCCGGAAGTAGAGCTGGATGCGGCCGCTCGGGTCGGCGAGGTGCGCGAACGATCGTCTTGCCGTGCGCGCGCCACGCCACGATCCGCCCGGCCACGCGTCACGCTCGCGCCCTCGGCGCCTTCCGCCTCGACCGCCCGCCGCCACCGCGCCGCCGCCGCGCGCGTGCGTGCGGTCGAACCGGTACGCGAACGGCGCGATCCCCTGCGCCACGAGCGCGTCGAGCTTCTCGCGCCGCGCCTGCATCACGAAGTTCAGATCGTCGGTGCTCAGGCTCTGGTCACCCGCGGCGTGTCGTCGCTCCGCCCTCGCTTAGGTACGCCTCGATGAACGGATCGATCGCCCCGTCCATCACCTTCTGCACATCCGGATCTTCAGCTCGGTGCGGTGGTCGTTCACCATCGTGTACGGCTGGAAGACGTAGCTGCGGATCTGGCTGCCGAACGAGACGTCGGCTCTTGGTGGCGTCGAGCTTCGCGCGCTTCTTCTCGCCTGCTCCTCCACCTCGCGCTGGTACAGCCGGTTCTTCAGCATCTTCATCGCCGTCGCCTTGTTCTTGCACTGCGACCGCTCCTGCTGGCACGTCACCACGATGCCCGATGGGATGTGCGTGAGGCGCACCGCCGAGCTCGTCTTGTTGACGTGCTGACCGCCCGCGCCCGACGCGCGGAACACATCCATCCGGATGTCCTCGTCGCTGAGTTCGATGTTGATCTCGTCGTCCACCACGGGATACACGAACACCGACGCGAAGCTCGTGTGGCGCCGCGCCTGCGAATCGAACGGCGAGATCCGCACCAGGCGGTGCACGCCCGCCTCCGCGCCGCAGGAATCCGTACGCGTACGGGCCGTTGATCTCGAGCATCGCGCCCTTGATGCCCGCTTCCTCGCCCTCGCTCAGGTCGAGCACTTCCACTGAGAAGCCGCGCCGCTCCGCCCACCGCGTGTACATGCGCATGAGCATCTGCGCCCAGTCCTGCGCCTCGGTGCCGCCGGCGCCGGCGCTGATCTCCAGCATCGCGTCGCGGTGATCGTCGGGACCCTGCATGAGAGCGCGCAACTCCAGCGCCGGCACCTCGGACTCGAGCGCCTCGATGTCGCGGTCCAACTCGCCGGCCATCTCCTCATCCGGCTCGGCCGCGAGCAACTCCTCCATCTCGACATCCGACTTCACGCGAGCGCTCAGCCGGTCGTACGGCTCGAGCCAGCCTTTGATCGCGTTCGCTTGCGCGATCACTCCGCGCGCGCGCTCCTGATCGTTCCAGAAACCATCGGCGGCCATGCGCGCTTCCAATTCGCCGAGCGCACCCCGCTTCGCGTCGAGGTCAAAGATACCCCCTTAGCTCAGCGAGCCGCTCTTCGTGTCTCTTCAATCGGCGCGCACGTTCGGTCTCGGCCATGGCTCTCGCGTGGGTACATGGAAAAGGAACGAGCCGCCAAGCCAAGCCAGCGCCCGACGGCTCGCCAACACCTGACAATATAAGGAGTTGAGCGCCCGGAATAAAG
This sequence comes from uncultured Gemmatimonadaceae bacterium, assembly GCA_963751275.1. Taxonomy (GTDB): domain Bacteria; phylum Gemmatimonadota; class Gemmatimonadetes; order Gemmatimonadales; family Gemmatimonadaceae; genus DATKOH01. The sequence goes on from CAVVTZ010000011.1 coordinate 328,130, forward strand.
GACAATCTGATGGTCTAACGGCTAACGTCGCTCTCTTGTTCTAACGGCTAACGTCGACGTCGGCCGTTAGAAGACCTTCGCGCCATGCGCAAGAACGTCATTCAACGCATCCTGGAAATGCGTCGTTGAGTCCGCGAATTCCTTCCCCATCTGGTCCATGTATTCCTCGTAGCTCTTCTTGATCTCCTCGCGGAAGAGCTCACGGAGCGTGCCGTTCTTCACGCCCTCCTGATGCTTCTCGGGAAAGTACGCGACAATGTCCGATACCAGCGCGCGCGCCAGCCGCTTCGCCTTCTGGTTCGGGTCGTTGGCCAGGAACGGGTTGATCGGCGCGCGCGCACCGCTGACGGCGGCCGTGGTGCGCTGGCCGGGTCCGCTCGTGCGTGCCGGCGCGGGCGGAGCGACGGGCGCGGCGGGCGGCGGGGCGACCGGAGCGACCGGCATGACGGGCGCCATCGGTGCCGCGGCCGCGGGCGGCGCCGCGACAGGCGCATTCATCCGGAACGGTGGCGGGACCGCGGGCGCGGCGGGCGGCGCCACGGACGCGGTCGCCGGCGGCGCCATCGGGCGCGGCGCGGCGGGACGCACCTGCGTTGGCATCGGCGCGGCCGCGCGCGGCTGCGGGCGCGCGATGAACGCGGGCGTTTCGACGGGCGGACGCGGCGCAGGCATCGCCGGTGCGGCCGGCGGCGCAGGCGGCGCCTGCGGCACCGGTGCGCGCACCGGCACCGAGAACCTCGGCGCCGCGGGTGCAGCGGGCGCCGCTGGCGCCGCGGGTGCGGCCGGCGACGCCGCGAGGCCCGGCCGAGCTTGCGCTGGCGCGGGGATCCCCGCGCCGAATCCGCTCATCGCGGCCGCCGCGTTCCCGCCAAGACTGGATCCGGAATCGCCGATCGCGATCACGCCGCCGCATACCGAGCAGCGCGCGCGCACCCCGCCCAACGGGATCTTGGCGGGGTCCACGCGGAAGATCGAACCGCACTCGCGGACAAATGACGTTCATCGCTCTCTCAGCCGTCTCGCTTCAGCTCAGCGTTCGGACGCGCCCACCGGCGCGCCCACGATCGGATCATGCCGCCGGTCGACCACGTACACCGAGCCCGGCAGCGTCTTCGCATAACTCTTCATTTCCGTCGCCAGCTCGCTCACCTGCGCCGGATGCGTGAACGCGCGGCGCTCATTCGTCACCACCCCGATCGAAACCGTCATCAGCGGCACGCGATGCAGCTGGCCGCGCCGGTCCTTCCCGAAGAAATATCCAGCCAAACGGTCCTGTTCGGAATACTGGCACGGCACGAGCGCATCGAAGATCGAGACGATCTCCTGGCAGATCTCCGGCGCCGAGCGCACCGGCACGATGAGAGATGAAGTCGTCGCCCCCGATGTGCCCCACGAATCCGTCCTCCGGACAATAGCCGCGGGCGACGTCGTGCAGGATCTTCGCCAGGATCCGGATGACGCGATCGCCTTCATAATAGCTATAGCGGTCGTTGTATTCCTTGAAATGATCCAGGTCGGCATAACATGCCGCGAACGTCTCCCCCGCCGCCAGTCTCCGGCCGATCTCGGCCTCGATCTCAGGCGCGCCCGGCAGGCGCGTGGAGGGATGCACGTGCACGTCGCGGTCCGCCCGGCGGAGCATGACGTCCAGCCGCAGCACGGCTTCGTCGCCCGGCGTGCCGGGGAGGAGCACTTCATCGGCGCCGGCCTGGAAGGCGGCGGCGAGCGCCGCACCGCCGTCGGCGGCGAGCACGCCGCCAGGCACCACACCCGTGTAGGGATCGCCCTTCAGCCGGCGGCAGGCGGTGAGCGCCGCGTCCGGCACCGTGCGCGCATCGAACACGACCACCGAGGGGCGGCCACGGAGCGCCATCGCCATAAGGTCGTCCACCCGTTGGCAGACGACCATGCCCAGAGCACGCGACTCGAACCACCCACGCAGATATTCGGGTGGCGTCGTCGCGTCCGGGGAGAAGTACACGGCGTGGGGCTGGGCCACGCTAGGCGGTCCTCGGGGCGAAAGGCGTCAGTGGTCCGGCCGCCGCTGTAAGTCCAAGAGTGGCTTGCAAGTCGGCTGGTATACGTGGACGACTAGAAAAAGTAGAACGCAACCCCGAGCACCGAATAGACGAGCAGCAGGAACGCACCCTCCAGCCAGTTCGATTCCCCATCCTGCACGATCACCGACGCGATCCACACCGCGAGCGCCACGCTCGCCACCTCGAACACCGAGAACGCGAGGTCCATCGGCTGGCCGAACATGAGCCCGGCGAATACCAGCAGCGGGGCGACGAGCAGCGCCACCTGCACCGTGGAGCCGAGCGCGATGCCGATCGCGAGGTCCATCCGGTTCCGGGTGGCCATGATCACCGCCGTGCTGTGCTCGGCGGCGTTGCCGATGATCGGCACCAGCACGATGCCGACGAAGAATTCCGAGAGCCCGGTGGCCGCCACGGCACCGCGCGTGGCGCCGACGAGCAACTCGGACATCCAGGCGAGCCCGGCCGACACCGCCACCAGCACGACGACCGTCCGGCGCAGCGACCATTCCGGCGCGTGCTCCCCGCCCGAGACCTCCCCGCCCGCCCCGAATGCGGCGCGGTGCGTGCCCATGGAATAGACCAGCGAGAGCGCGTACCCGATCACGAGGAGTGCGGCGACGAATTCCGACATCTTCACCGTGAGCCGGTGCGTCGGATCGGGATGCGACAGGTGGAAGAGCGCCGGCACGACGAGCCCCACCACGGCGACGACGAGCAACGACGTGTTCATCCCGGCGAGCTGCCGGCTGAAGCGCTGCGTCTGGAACTTGAGACCGCCGGCGAACTGCGCGGCGCCGAGCACCAACAACAGATTCCCGAGGATCGAACCGGTGATCGACGCCTTGACGAGATCGACCATGCCCGCGCGCAGCGCGAGCACGCCGATGATGAGTTCCGCGAGATTGCCGAGCGACGCGTTGAGTACACCGCCCACCAGCGGGCCCGCGTGCCCCGCGAGCTCCTCGGTGGCGTCGCCCAGCAGCGCCGAGAGGGGGACGATGGCCAACGCGCTCACCGCGAACACGGCGATCGGCGAGGCGCCGAACCATTGGGCGGCGATCGCGACCGGGATGAGCGCGAGGAGCCAACGGACGGGTCTCACGCGCGACGGATCCCGGCGCCCCGGCTCACAGCGGCGCGGCCTCGTCGATCAGCATGATGGGGATCCCGTCGCGCACCGGGTACTTGAGGCGGCAGGCCGGGCACACGAGGGCCGGCTCGGCGGCGCGGAATTCCAGTTCGCCCCGGCACTTCGGGCACACCAGGAGTTCCAGCAATTGCGGCGGCAGCGTCATGGGGCTCACTCCTCCGGCATCGCGTAGCCGAACCGGCGCAGCGCGTTCTGGTCGCGCCGCCAGTTCGGGAGCACCTTCACCCACAGGTCGAGATAGATCTTCTCGTCGATGAGCGTCTCGATCTTCGCGCGGGCCGTCACGCCGATCGCGCGAATGCGGGCGCCCTTGTCCCCGATGACGATCGCCTTCTGGCTGTCGCGTTCGACATAGAGGACCGCACGAATGTACACCGGTTTGGGTTCCTCGCGGAACTCCTCGATCTCGCAGGCCACGGAGTACGGCACTTCCTCCTCGAGCTGTTCGAGGGCGGTCTCGCGGATGAGCTCGGCGGCGAAGAAGCGCACTGGCTGCGCCGCGACGTCATCGGCGGGATAGAGGAACGGGCCTTCGGGGAGCGCGGCCGTGATCGCGGCGAGGAGATCTTCTATGCCGTGGCCGGTGCGCGCGGAGACGAGGACGGCGCCGGGATTCTGCTCGGCGAGCTTCGCGCGGGCGTTGGCGTCGAGCGTGTCGCACTTGTTGAGCACCGTGATGACGGGCGCGCGCGGCGGGCGTTCGAGCCCCGCGGCGGCCTCGAGCGGGGCCGGCGTGCCGTGGCGCGCGTCGGCCAGGTAGACGATGACGTCGGCGTCGGTGATGGCGCGAACGGCGGTGCGGCGCATGGCGTGCTGGAGCGGATATTCGGGATCGAGGAGGCCGGGCGCATCGACGAGCACCATTTGCGCATCGCCCGCGGTGTGCAGCCCGAGGACGCGGGCGCGCGTGGACTGCACTTTGGCGCTGGTGATGGAGAGTTTCTGCCCGACGAGCTTGTTGAGGAGCGTGGATTTTCCGGCGTTGGGTTTGCCGGCGATGGCGACGAAGCCGGAGCGGGTCATTCTGGGAATATAGGGGCGGACGTCGACTGACGATTGACGACTGACGACTGCGGAGAACTCACGCGCAGTTCGCCGGCGTCAGGCGTCAGTCGTCAGTCTGCCGTTGTCGTTGAAAAAAAGAACCCCGGATGAGAGAAGATCTCGACCCGGGGTTCCAAGGAGTGCCGGCGACGGCCTACTCTCCCGCGCTCTCTCGATCGGAGTACCATCGGCGCTGTAGGGCTTAACGATCGTGTTCGGAATGGGAACGAGTGTGGCCCCTACGCTCTAGTCGCCAGCGATCATCTATGGAGTACGGATGACAGCGCTGTAGAAGAATACGGAATGGTGTAGATCGTGGGTAAGAAAATCGTCCTCGTATAGATCATGCGTTGCTCTGCGTGATTGCCAATTAAATGGGGAGTAGTCAAGCCTCACGGGCGATTAGGACGGCTCGCGCTGGAGACGCTTACGCGCCTTCCACGTGCCGCCTATCGACGTGGTGGTCTCCCACGGCCCTTCAGGGAGCTTGAAGCTCCAGGGAGCGTTCATCTTGGGGAGAGCTTCCCACTTAGATGCTTTCAGCGGTTATCTCCGCCCGACATCGCTACCCGGCGTTGCCCCTGGCGGGACAGCCGGGACACGAGCGGTCGGTCCGACCCGGTCCTCTCGTACTAGGGTCCGCGCCCCTCAACACTCCAACGCCCACGACGGATACAGACCGAACTGTCTCACGACGTTCTGAACCCAGCTCATGTACCACTTTAACCGGCGAACAGCCGGACCCTTGGGACCTTCTCCAGCCCCAGGATGTGATAAGCCGACATCGAGGTGCCAAACCGCGCCGTCGATGTGAACTCTCGGGCGCGATAAGCCTGTTATCCCCAGCGTACCTTTTATCCGTTGCGCGATGGCCCGATCCACACGGGACCACCGGATCACTACGGCCGACTTTCGTCCCGGCTCGAGCCGTCGCTCTCACCGTCAGGCTCCCTTCTGCCGTTACACTCATCGTGCGATTACCGACCGCACTGAGGGAACCATTCGCGCGCCTCCGTTACTTTTTCGGAGGCGACCGCCCCAGTCAAACTGCCCACCTGCCACGGTCCCCGCTAGCGTTTGCCTAGCCGTGGTGAGAACGTCAGCAAGATGCAGGGTGGTATTTCACTGTTGGCTCCCCCGAGCTAGCGCCCGGGGCTCAACGCCTCCCACCTATGCTACGCAGATCAGTGCCGACGTCCAATGACAGGATACAGTAAAGGTGCATGGGGTCTTTTTGTCCTGTCGCGGGTACTCGGAATCCTCACCGATACTGCAATTTCGCCGAGCTTACTGGTCGAGACAGCGCTCAAGTCGTTACGCCATTCGTGCAGGTCGGAACTTACCCGACAAGGAATTTCGCTACCTTAGGACCGTTATAGTTACGGCCGCCGTTTACCGGGGCTTCGGCTCAAAGCTTCGCCTTGCGGCTAACCTCTCCCCTTAACCTTCCGGCACCGGGCAGGCGTCAGTGTGTATACGGCGCCTTGTGCGGCTTGGCACACACCTGTGTTTTTGCTAAACAGTCGCTTGAGCCGATTCTCTGCGACCGGATTCGGCTTGGGCGGTAAGCCTGCTCACCTACTACCGGGCATCCCTTCTTCCGAAGTTACGGGATCATTATGCCGAGTTCCTTGACCACGTTTCACTCGATCACCTTAGGCTACTCGCCTCGCCCACCTGTGTCGGTTTACGGTACGGACGTCGTAGCACTCCCCAGTCAGAGCTTTTCTCGCCAGTGTCGACTCCACGCGAACTCGAGCTTCGGGTTGCCGCCGACTCACCTCGCATTCCCGTCTCGGCTTGCGCCTACCGCGTTAGAACGGCCAATCCACATGGCCGCTCCTCTTTGTTCCTGCGGTCCCTCCTTGGGTGATAACGCGTCTACGGCGGGGCCGGAATATTCGACCGGCTGTCCATCGGCTACGCCTCTGGGGCCTCGCCTTAGGGTCCGACTCACCCTGCGCTGATTGCCATGGCGCAGGAATCCTTGGGCTTTCGGTGGCGGCGGTTTTCACCCGCATTTAGCGCGTACTCATTCCGGCATCCTCACTTCCCATCGCTCCACGGCAACGGTTTCCGCGGCCGCTTCGCAGCTCTGCAGAACGCTCCCCTACCCCTGCATCACAAGGTGATGCAAGGCCACGCTTCGGCGGGACGCTTAATCCCGACCATTCTCGGCGCGTTCACGCTGGACTGGTGAGCTATTACGCACTCTTTAAAGGAATGGCTGCTTCTAAGCCAACCTCCCAGTTGTCACGGCACGAACACATCCTTCGCTATACTCAGCGGCCACTTTGGGGCCTTAGCAGTGGCTCTGGGTTCTTTCCCTCTCGCCGCTGGACATTATCGCTCAGCGACTGCCTCCCGACAGTCCATTCGACAGGCATTCGGAGTTTGGTTGGGGTTGGTACAGCTATTCGCCGGCCCGCGCCCATCCAGTCGCTCTACCTCCTGCGAACATTTCTCGAGGCTCTACCTCAATAGATTTCGGGGAGAACCAGCTATCTCCAGGCTTGATTGGCCTTTCACCCCTACCCACAAGTCATCCGAGCGGTTTTCAACCCACACCGGTTCGGTCCTCCACTGCGTGTTACCGCAGCTTCACCCTGCTCATGGGTAGATCGCCCTGGCTTCGGGTCTACGCCCACCAACTTAGCACGCCCTCGTTTCAGGACTCGCTTTCGCTCTGGCTCCGCCGCAGAGCGGCTTAGCCTCGCTGCGTGAGCAGTAACTCGCCGGATCATAATGCAAAAGGCACGCAGTCAGACACTGCACGAGCCGAAGTCCGCGACCGTCCTCCTACCGCTTGTAAGCACATGGTTTCAGGATCTCTTTCACTCCCCGCACAGGGGTGCTTTTCACCTGTCCCTCACGGTACTCGTTCACTATCGGTCACACGAGAGTCTTTAGCCTTGGAGGGTGGTCCCCCCAGCTTCACGCCCGATTCCACGTGTCGGGCGTTACTCAGGAAATCCACTACGGAAGTGCATCGGTCTTCGCGTACCGGGCTGTCACCGTCTCTGGCGCCCCGTTCCAGGGCGACTTCGGCTCGACGTCGACTCCCATGTCGTCGGTCCTACAACCCCGCAGCCGACAAGCGAGCTCGGTTTGGGCTGTTCCCCGTTCGCTCACCGCTACTAGGGGAATCTCGGTTGATTTCTCTTCCTCCGGGTACTGAGATGTTTCAGTTCCCCGGGTTGGCTTCCCGCTTGCGCGGGATGACGGCGCTCGCGCGCCGCCGGGTTTCCCCATTCGGAAATCCTGGGATCACGGCGTGTGTGCCGCTCCCCCAGGCTTATCGCAGCTTACCACGTCCTTCATCGCCTTCGTGTGCCCAGGCATCCTCCGTGTGCTTTCGTCGCTTGACTACAAATTCGTCTTACAAAGCACGCGCGTTCTATCTCGAGTGACGAAATTACAAAGTCGTCTTGTGATGATTCGCTTCCCACGATCTACACCACTTCGATTGTCAAAGAGCGTGACACGCGCGCCGGCGTCCCGCGGGGCGCGCGGACAGTGCAGCATCGGAATCGGAAATCGAGAGAGGTGCGAACGAGGCGGGCGACTTACCAGAGGCCTTTCGTCCGAGCTCATCCGACGCTTTCGCGCGGATGGCCGGCCTACTCGTCGCTCCAGAAAGGAGGTGATCCAGCCGCAGGTTCCCCTACGGCTACCTTGTTACGACTTCGCCCCAGTCACTGAATCGACCTTAGGCGGCTGCGTCCCTTGCGGGTTCGCCCACCGACTTCGGGTCGCTCACAGCTTCCATGGCGTGACGGGCGGTGTGTACAAGGCCCGGGAACGTATTCACCGTGGCGTAGCTGATCCACGATTACTAGCGATTCCGGCTTCATGGAGTCGAGTTGCAGACTCCAATCCGAACTTAGGACCGGCTTTTAGCGATTGGCTCCCCCTCGCGGGTTCGCGACGCTCTGTACCGGCCATTGTAGCACGTGTGTAGCCCTGGACGTAAGGGCCATGATGACTTGACGTCGTCCCCACCTTCCTCCGGTTTGGCACCGGCAGTCTCCCCAGAGTCCCCGGCATTACCCGCTGGCAACTGGAAACGAGGGTTGCGCTCGTTGCGGGACTTAACCCAACATCTCACGACACGAGCTGACGACAGCCATGCAGCACCTGTGCACGGGTCCCGAAGGAGGCCTGCCGTTTCTAGCGAGCTTTCCCGTACATGTCAAGCCCAGGTAAGGTTCTTCGCGTTGCGTCGAATTAAACCACATGCTCCACCGCTTGTGCGGGCCCCCGTCAATTCCTTTGAGTTTCAGCCTTGCGGCCGTACTCCCCAGGCGGGGCACTTAATGCGTTAGCGACGGCACCCGGAGGGTCGCTCCCCCCGACACCTAGTGCCCATCGTTTACGGCGTGGACTACCAGGGTATCTAATCCTGTTTGCTCCCCACGCTGTCGCGCCTCAGCGTCAGCAACGGCCCAGCAGGCCGCCTTCGCCACCGGTGTTCTTCCGGATCTCTACGCATTCCACCGCTACACCCGGAATTCCACCTGCCTCTACCGTGCTCGAGCCTGACAGTCCGCACGGCCGATCCGGGGTTGAGCCCCGGACTTTCACCGCCCGACTTACCAAGCCGCCTACGCGCCCTTTACGCCCAGTGATTCCGGACAACGCTCGCACCCTCCGTATTACCGCGGCTGCTGGCACGGAGTTAGCCGGTGCTTCCTCACCTGGTACCGTCACGGCGGATTGATCCGCCCGCTTCGTCCCAGGCGACAGTGGTTTACAACCCGAAGGCCGTCATCCCACACGCGGCGTCGCTGCGTCAGGCTTTCGCCCATTGCGCAATATTCCCCACTGCTGCCTCCCGTAGGAGTCTGGGCCGTGTCTCAGTCCCAATGTGGCTGGTCATCCTCTCAGACCAGCTACCCGTCGTCGCCTTGGTGGGCCGTTACCCCGCCAACTAGCTGATAGGCCGCGAGCCCCTCCTCGGTGCCCCCGCAGGCTTTCCTCACCAGGGCATGCGCCCGGACGAGCGTATGCGGTATTACCCGGCCGTTGGGCCGGCTATCCCCCACCGCTCGGATCAGGTTGCTCACGTGTTACGCACCCGTTCGCCGGTCAGGTATTGCTACCTGCCCGTTCGACTTGCATGTGTTAGGCACGCCGCCAGCGTTCGTCCTGAGCCAGGATCAAACTCTCCAATAGTTTTGAAGATTTGAAAGGCTCTTCGAAACGCCGTCACGCTGTCGCGTGACAGCGTATCCGAATCACTTTGATTGTTCAGGTTGAACTCTCCCCCGCGCCCTGAAATAGCCCGGGATCAATGAGTTCGCCTCGCACAACCGTTCTCTCGTTTTCGATTGTCAAACAGCGTCATTGCAAATTTTCGGTGTCGTTTTCACGACAGCCTCTCAACTTAAACCGCGTGCTCCCGATCGGTCAAGGCTTTAGCGAAACTTTCCGTCGCCGACCCGATCTCCCCTCACCCAGAGCCACTCGCGATTGCGAGCAACAAAAATGCGGTGAGAGCCAAGCAATGTACGCGCAAATCCCGAAGGTGTCAATGGTCGCATCCCTCGGACTTCACTGCGTCGGCGCCGCGAAATTGCCGCACGCCACGGTCGTCTCACCATTCGCCGCCGACGCACGGACGCTCACGTAGTAGTACCCGCTCACCGGCGTATCGAGCGCGACGGTCGCCGTCGAGGAACCCTTCCCCTCGCTGCCGACCGTGATCGGCGCGTAGTTCGCCTGCACGCCGTAGACGCCATCGTCCGATCCGCACTGCCCCATGTGCACGGCCCACGGATGCACGCCGCCCGGCGTCGAGTTCGCGACGTTGAGCACGAGTTCAGTGGTCCCGCTCTTCTTGCCCGGCGTCATCGACGCCGTCCCGGTCATCTGCACCACGCCGGCGAGTTCGGCGGGACTCGCGATCGACGCGTGCCACCGCGCGTTCACGTTCACATCCTTCGCGCTCACCGTCACGGCGGGTTTCGATTGGAAGGCGCTGCAGGCGGCGAGCGCCAGCGAGGCGGCCAGCGCGAATGCCGCGGGCGCCAGGGGTCGGCGAAAATTCATGGGATCTCCGGAATGTTCGAGGGGCGCCGCCTCGTTGCTGCCCGAGCGCGGCACGTCCGGTGGAAGGGAGAGGATCACCCATTGTCCAAACGGATAACACATATTAACATATATTGGACATTAGGTCAACAGGAGAACGCGCATGCCCGGCAAGAAAGCCCCCGAAGAGACGCGCCGCGAACAGATCCTCGCCGCCGCGTACGACGTCGCCTCCCATAAGGGGATCGACGGACTCACGGTCCGCGCCGTGGCCGCCAAGGCGAAACTCAGCCACGGACTCGTCATCTTCCACTTCAAACGGAAGGACCAGCTCCTGAGCGCGCTGCTCGAGCGCCTCCTCGCGTCCACGTCGGAGCTGCACGAGGCGCCCGCCATCGCCCGCATCGCGGCGCCCCTCGAGCGGCTGCGTGCCCTGCTCCACCAGGAGATGGACCGGCTCGGCAACGATCCGCGCCGCGTTCGCCTCTTCTACGACTATTGGGTGCTCGGCACCCGGAACGCGCGTATCGGTGCGCGCATCGGCGCCGAACTCGAACGCTACCGCCAGTCGTTCCGCGCGATCATCGCCGACGTGATCCGCGCCGACCCCAACCGCTTCCCGCAGGTGACGACCGAGGGACTCGCCGCCGTCATCGTCAGCTTCATCAACGGCTGCGCCGTGCAAGCCATGATCGATCCGAAGCATTTCGATCTCGCGGAGTACCTCGCCGCCGCGGACGGTCTGCTCGGCCGGCTCGCGTAGCGGCGACGTTCCTCGTGCCTCGTTCCGAAAACGAAGCCGCTCCGGGAGACCATCGCCCGGAGCGGCTTCTTCGTCCCGCCTCGCGCGCGAGGCGCGGCGCGTCCGCTACTTCGGCGCCGGCTGGCTCGACGGCGGCACCATGCCGAGCATGCGGATATACGTCACCATGTTCCCATAGTGCTCGTTGTCGTGCGCGGTGTTCTCGAGCACGGCCCACATGCCATTCACATCCATCCCGAACATCTTGAACTGCCGCTTCATCGCGTCGGCATCGTGCATTGCGTACGCCTTCTGGCAGTACTCCGTGCTCGCCTTGAGCGCGGCGATGAGCGCGGTCTTGGTCGTCACGGTCTTCTCCACGTCGCCCTCGGCCGATGGCTTCTCGCCGAGCGCGGCGGCACAGAACATGTGCTGCGAGCCGGCGACGTGGCCGATGAGCTGGCCGAACGACCGCACGGTGGGCACCGGCTTGTAGGCGTAGAGCGACTCGGGCATCTGCTCGGCGGCCGTCGTGATGTATCCGATCGTGTTCATCCAGATCGTCTTGTCATTCGCGATCGCGGAGGGCGAGGCGGGAGCGACGGCGCGGGGCGCCGCCGCACCCAGGAGGGCGGCAAGGGACAGCAGCGAGAATGGTACGCATCATGACAACGTGCCTCCGTTGAGTGGGCCCTCTGCGTGAGGGGATCACTGCGAGGGGTGGACCGGGATCATCTCCGCACAAGTATGCGATAGCGGGCGAGGGGGCGCTATCCGGACGCGACATCACGCTGCCCACTGGTGGCGCGGCGCCCGGGTGCGCCCGATACTTCCACGGCCCGATCGGACCACCCATGCTCCGGAGATCCCTGTGAAGATCTGTAGAGCGATCGTCGCGGCCCTGCTGGTGTCCGGAGGGCGAACCGCCGCGCAGTCGCCCGATCCGATGCCGACGGACTGGGCCAATCTCGAGAGGTTCCGCGCGGAGAACGCGAGACTCGGGATGCCGCGCCCCGGAGAGGATCGCGTGGTGTTCATGGGGAACTCGATCATCGAGATGTGGGCCCCGTACTTCAACGCCAGTTTTCCCGGGAAGCCGTACGTGAGGCGCGGCATCGGCGGGCAGACGACCCCGCAGATGCTGATCCGTTTTCGTCAGGACGTCGTCGCGCTGCGACCCGCGGTGGTCGTCATCCTCGGGGGGACGAATGACATCGCGGGGAACACTGGCCCTTCGACGCTAGAGCTGATCGAGGACAACCTCGCCTCCATGACCGAACTGGCGCACGCCAATGGGATCCGGGTGGTGCTTTGTTCGGTACTGCCCGTGTACGACTACCCGTGGAGACCGGGGTTGGCGCCGGCGGAGAAGATCATCGCACTCAACAACTGGCTAAAGTCCTATGCGGCCAGGAGCGGCGCGGTGTACGTGGATTACCACTCAGCGATGGCCGATGAGCGCGAGGGGATGAGACGGGAACTATCGGATGATGGGGTGCATCCGAACGAGGCCGGCTATCGAGTGATGGCGCCGTTGACCGAGCGAGCGATCGAGGCCGCGCTCAGTCAGCCGCTCCGATAGAGGCGGCGCGTCACGCTCGCACGATCACGTACGAGGCGATTTCCCCCGGCAGCGGACTCTGCGGGTTCGCGGGAGCGAACTTCCCCGTTCCCACCGGCGTCTGCAGCGTCTTGTTCGGCAGCCCCGGCACCGTGACCGTGCCGCCGGCGGTCATCCGGCCGGTCGCCGTCGGCACACCGGTGAATTTCCCGTCCGGGGACCATACGAGATCCGCGATGTGGTACACGGCGTAACGGGTGCCCGGCCGGATCCCGCAATCCCCGAGCTCGATGGCCGCCGCCTTCGTGTAGTTCACCACGCCGACCGTGGCGAGGATGCCGGTTTCGGTGTACGGACTCGCATTTACTTTGATCATGTTCGACGCCGGCAGCCCCATCTGCAGTGTGGACTTCATGTCGCCAACGCGATTCCGCCATGGGCCGTGGTCGTTCACGACTTGGTCGAACGCCATGCTCGACTCTCCCTCCACGCCGAAGAGCGTGTCGAACTTGGGCGGCTGGCCGTCGGGGCGCTCGACGGCGTCGTAATAGCTGTTCGCTCCCCATGCCCAGTGTGTTGGATCGCTCGGCATGCCGGTGTTGGGCACCACATCCCAGCACCCCACGCTGTCGGAATGCTTCCCCCCTCTTCCGCCATTCACGGTGCCCGTCGCGACGAGCACGTTCCCGCTCAACGATGCGGCGCGGAACGCGTTCACGGCGCATCCGCCCATGAAGTGGTTGTCCACGACCTTCACGTCGATGTTGTCGTGTGCGCTGTAGCCGATCGACGACTGGCCTCCCAGCACGCGAACGGAGAACGGCTTCATCGTCAGGTTCCGCTGGAACGTCCCCGCCACGACGGGCTGGCGGAACGAACCCCAGAGGATCGGCGGCGCCCACAGGAGGTAATCGCCGATCGCGCCGCCGTGCGCGGGCGACGCGAGGAAGATGTTGTCCAGGAAATCCTGATTCTCGAGATTCCCGTGGTGCGCGTACGAGTGCACGAGCACGTTGTGGCCATAGGTGTTCCACAGGATGCACGCCTGCACCACCTTCCGGTCCGTACCGTGCGGGTCGGACTGCTCGTAGATGCCGTACCCGCTCGCGCCGTTGAAGCCGAGCGGATTCCCATTGTTGAAGGAGAGCAGCCCGTAATAGTGGACGCCCCCTTCGTTCGACCCGAAGAGGGAGAAGTTGTTGGTGCCGTGATTGTCGGAGATCACATGATAGAGATTCGTCGCGATCGCGGCGACGATCTGCACGCCGCCGTCGAGGCACCGGCTCACGCCGTCGAAGCTCCGGGACGGATCGGAATTGGTGACACGGAATCCGTACAGATCGACGTAGTCGCCTCCCTGCGAGCCGAGCAGGTTCAGCGTGCCCTGGCCCGACTTGATGGGCTTGCCCGGCACATAGCCATCGAGGATCGCACGGCCGAGCCCTGGGGAATCCTGGATGAGGCGAATGCGCGAAGTGGGAGTGCCCGACACGCGGAAGACGAAGCCATTCCCGTCCGCGGGCGAGTACACGCCATCGAGCATTCGGATGTCGGTGCCCGGCGGCGCGAAGTCGAGCGCGCGTTGCAGCGCTATGGGCGACGCGCGTGAACCCTCTCCCGCCGCGCTCCCCTGCGGCGCGACGAAGAGCGGATCGGGCACGGCGGACCAGACCACGACATCGGCAACGGTCTCCGGCACGGCGGTGGAGCCGGCGAAGCCGATGCGCGTGTTCGCGCCCAGTGCGGGACTCAGCGTGCCGTTGAACACATCGGCCATGAGCCGCGCGGACCACTTGCCTCCGTCCACGCTCAGGAGGATCGGCATTCCGCTCGACCACTTGGTGGACGGCGCGAGCTTCGTGAATCGTTGTTGCACGCCCTCAACCATTTCGATGAAGCACCACACGCCGCTCACATTGTAGAGTTGCGCCCAGTTGTTCTCGTCGCGCATCGCGAAGCGGAAGCGGTAATGCTGCTGGGCGTTGGGGAGTGCGGCGCTCGGCGTGTAGCAGACCGTATACGTGGCGTGCCCGACCTCGATGCTCGCCAGCGCGTTCGGGGGGAGCGCCAGCGCATTGCCCGCGATCGCCGCGCCGCCGCTCGCGGACCAGCGTTGTCCCGTGAGCGCGGCGCCGAGCGGTCCGTCGGCGCGATCGAAATCGTCCCGGAGGTATGCGGGCATGCGGTGTTGGGGATCGAGACCGTGGCCGCCAACCCTTCCTTGCCACCTTCCGTATTGTAGCTACTTGCGCGACGGCCCTGACGCCAGCAGGTTCGCACCGCGATGATGTATCTCCTCGTGATGGCCGCCGTGTGCGGCGTGAGCTTGTGGTTCGCATCGCGCACGAATCGCGCCGCGAGGGCGCGGCACGACTCGGTCGTGTCCATGCGGCGAGACCTCGAACTGCTCGCCGAGGCGGACGTCGAGCGTGCGGACCAACTCGTTCAGGCGTACGCCGAGGTGTTGCAGCGCCGGCGGCCGTCGGATCAGCCGCTGCGGCGGGCGTCGGACCTGCCGGCGTCGAAGGAGCAGATCGGCGCCGCGATGTTCACGGTGGCGCGGTACGCGAGGACGCGGGCCCCGTCGGACTCAAAGGCGATGGAGACGCTCGTCTCCAACTATTCTCTGCTTGGGGAATTCGTGCCCGACGAGCTGGCGGCGCATGAACTCGCCGACCAGGCATCGATACAGAAGAGCGCCGCGGAGTGCGCGCGTCGGCGGGAAGAGATCACCGCATTCCTCGCGGAGCCGCCCGGCGGGGCGGCGGAGTCGCGAGCGTAACCGGACGGCGGAATGCGAGAACGACTCCGGCGAGTGGCCGGAGTCGTTCGCTATCGGCGTGCTTCGTGCAGTGTTGTCAGTGCGCCCTGAAGGAATCGAACCTTCAACCTAATGATTAAGAGTCATTTGCTCTGCCAATTGAGCTAAGGGCGCAAACTGTATTCGTCGTGCACACGCGCCAGGGAGGACTCGAACCTCCGACCCACAGCTTAGAAGGCTGTTGCTCTATCCACCTGAGCTACTGGCGCCTTCCCTCGATCGCGTGATCTTGTCACTCGCTTCACCGGCAAGAGGTCGGGGCGGCCGGATTCGAACCGGCGACCTCCTGCTCCCAAAGCAGGCGCGCTACCAGGCTACGCTACGCCCCGCGAGTCGCAACAAGCTATCGGGTAAAACGCGCTCGGTCAACCGGAGCGCGCGCCTTCGTGCATCGCGCGCACCAACGCCGCGAAGGCGCGGCCGCGATGGCTCACACGCTCCTTCGACACGCGATCCGCTTCGCCGAAGGTGACGCCCAGATCATCGGAAAGGAAATACGGATCGTAGCCGAAGCCGCCGATGCCCACCGGCGTCTCGACGATGACGCCCGACGTTTCGCCGCGGCACACGAACTCCCTCTTCCCATCGGCGAACGCGGCGGCGCACACGTAGTGCGCGCTCCAGTCGGCCTTGTCCGCAAGCTCGCGCAGGAGCTTGGCGTTGTTCGCGTCGTCGAGCTCCTGCCCGGTGAGTTCCTTGCGTCCGCTCCAGCGTTTACTCCGCACGCCGGGCGCGCCGCCGAGCGCATGCACGGCGAGCCCGGAGTCATCGGCGACGACCGGGAGCCCGCCGCCGAGCGGCTGGAAGTAGCGCACCTTGGCGAGCGCGTTCTCCTCGAACGTGTCGTACGCCTCGATCAGCTCCTCGTCCGGCGACTCGGCGATCCCCGCCTGCGTGAGCGTGAGCGCCTCGAATCCCGCCTCCTCGAACAACGGCTCGAGCTCCCGCAGCTTGCCCGCGCTGCGCGTGGCGAGGAGGAGCCGGCGCGTCACCGCGCGAGCGCCGTGGCCTGCGCGGCGAGGAGCTGCCGGATGCCCCGCTCCGCGAGCACGGTGAGTCCGTCCATCGCGGCGCGGTCGAAGGTGCCGTGTTCGCCGGTGCCCTGCACTTCGACGAAGCGGTGCTCGCTGGTCATCACGACGTTCATGTCCACGTCGGCGCGCACGTCTTCGGTGTACTCGAGATCGAGGCGCGTCTCCGCGCCGATCATCCCGACGCTCACCGCCGCCACGCGGCGCCGCACCGGCGTCTTCGCGATCGACCCGCGCTTCACCAGCCAGTCGAAGGCATCGACCACCGCGACGCAGGCGCCGGTGATCGACGCGGTGCGCGTGCCGCCGTCGGCCTGCAGCACATCGCAGTCCACCTTGACCGTGTACTCGCCGAACTTGAAGTCGTCGAGCATCGCGCGCAGGCTGCGGCCGATCAACCGCTGGATCTCTTGCGTGCGGCCGCCGAGTTGCGCGCGCTCGCGCGCGGTCCGCGTGTGCGTGGCGCGCGGGAGCATCGCGTACTCGGCGGTGAGCCAGCCTTCCCCCTTGCCGCGCTTCCAGCCGGGCACGCCTTCCTCCACGCTCGCGGTGCAGAGCACGCGCGTCGAGCCGAACGCGATCAGGCAGGATCCCTCGGCGTTGGGTGCGGCGCCGCGCTCGAGCGTCACCGGGCGAAGGGCATTGTTCGCGCGGCCGGCGCGCGGAGCATCGTTAGCGCTGGTCACGGAGCTTCTCGATGATGGAGGTAGTGGACTGCCCGGGCGTGAGCGGGATGATCTTGACGGAGCCGCCCCACGATTCGACCTCGCGGCGGCCGACGACGGTGTCGGGGGCGTAGTCGCCGCCCTTCACGATGATGTCGGGGCGCAGCGCGACGATCAGCTCGAGCGGCGTGTCCTGCTCGAAGACGGCCACCGCGTCCACCGACTCGAGCGCGCCGAGCACGAGCGCGCGCTCGACGGCGGTTCGCACGGGGCGGCCGGGACCCTTGAGGCGCCGCACGGAGCCATCGCTGTTGACGCCGACGATGAGCGCGTCGCCGGCCGCGCGCGCCGCGGCGAGCACGTCGACGTGACCGGGATGGAGGAGATCGAAGACGCCGTTGGTGAAGACCACCTTGCCGCGCACGCCGTCGCGCCAACGTCGGGCGGCGGCCCACGACATCACTTTCCCTGCCGGCGCGCGCGGCGCGACGGGCGTCAGAACACCCTCTCCACGTGCGGAGTCAGTTCGACCTCCTTCACGAAGCCGGGGAGTTCGATCGTCTCGATGTAATCGACCCAGATCCAGATCTGGTTGCCCTTGCGGCGGATCTGCAGCTTCTTGGCGGCCTCGGGGAGGTCGAGCGAGTCGGCCTTGGCGCGCAGATGCGTGAGGATCAGGTCGTTCGGCGTGTGCGCGGCGAAACGCGCCTGCTGGTCCATCGCATCCTGATACTCGTAGAACCGGAGCGCGACGACGCCGATGTTCCAGGCGAAGTAGCAGGCGGCAGCAAAGATGAGCAGGGTCAAGAGACAGCCGAGCCGCACCTTGCCGGGGCGGAGCCGCATACGTGTCACCATTGCGATTGCGCTCCCGCGACAATGTCATTGACGATCTTCGTGACGGCGTCCTTGCGGCCGCCCGCCTCGTCCCGCTCCGAATAATCGGCGACGCCCACAAGTCCCTTGCGCGACCAGATCACGCGGCCGGTGGTCTGGTCGAGGATCTCGACGTCCACCGTGATGCGCAATTCGCGCTGGGCGGAGGTGGAGTTCGGCGACGCCGAGTACGCGACGGGTATCCCGGTGTCGAAGCGCGTGATCCGGCCGCGCACGATCGCGTCGGCGCGGTTCTCGGACGCGGGATGCAGGCCGAGGCGCGAGACGATCTGCGTCGAGAGCAAGGTGTTCAGCTCGCTCTGCAAGGCGGGCGATGGCGTGTCGTTGTCGAAGGGGATGACCGCGATCGTCTTGATCTTGGGCGGCAGACCGCCGCCGGCGAAGCCATAGTTGCAGCCGCCGAGCGCCAGAATGGCGACGAGGAGCGCGCTAGCGCCAGATCGAAGCATCGAAGGGCGGAAGGGAATCGATCCGTTTCACGGTGAGCTCGAGCGTCCGCTCGGGGTGCACGGAATGGAAGCGCACCGTGGCGCCCGGCACGCGCGCGAGGGACTGCGGGATGCGCCCGTCATCGATCCGGTCGAGGCGGACGAGCTCAGCACCCCAGAAGGCGGCTCGCCAGGTATCATGCCCTGCAATCTCAATGCGGAGCGTGTCAGAGTCAACGCGGGCGGCGGTGTCGGCGGCCGGCGGGGCCCGGAGCACGCCCATCGCCGCCCAGACGAACGGCATCGCGGGGATCATCCGCCGCGTCACCGCGGGGCGCGCGGCCACCAGTGAATCGCCGATGACGACGGCTTCCCCGACGGACTCGTTGCGGATGAAGAAGTCGAGGCGGATGGAGTCCGGCGACGCGGTGCGCGCGACCGCCTCCCCGGTGAGCGCCACGTCCTGGTCGTCGTACGTGAACTGGAAGACGGTCTTGAGGTGGCCGGCCGCGAGCGAGGGCGCCGGCAGCCGGGCCGGCACGGGCGCACCGGAGAAGAGCGGCGCGCGGGGGCTGCACGCCGCGGCGAGCGCCGCGACCGCGAGCGCGGTGGCGAGCGAGCGCCGCGGGCGCGCCGTCACTCCGGCACGCTCACCGAGACGATCGCGTCGCCCTGCACCGTCGCGTCCAGTGGTCCGTAGCCATCGACGACGCGGCCGAACGCCGTGTAGCCCGCGTCGAGGTGCGGCTGGAAGGAGAGGGTGATGTAGTACTGGCTGCCGCCGGTATCCGGCCCGGAGAGCGCCATGCCGAGCACGCCGCGCTCGTAGGAGATGCGGTTCAATTCATCGCGGATCGCGTAGCCCGGCCCGCCGCTGCCGTCACCGCGGCGGTCGCCGTCCTGCGCCACGAAGTTCGGCACCACACGATGCCAGTGCGTGTTCGAGTAATAGCCGGCACGCGCCAGCGTCAGGAAGTTGTTCACCGTGAGCGGCGCATCCACGGGCGCGAGCTGCAGCGTGATCACACCGCGCGCCGTCGCGATCCGTACGCGCGGCGAGGTGCCGCGCAATCCGGGGAGCACCAGCGCGTTCACGACCCCCTCGTACCACCCGAGCGGCGGCGCGGCCGCGGGCCGCGCGGCGGTCCAAGCGGCGAGCAGCGCGAAGCCCTCGGCCGCCTCGCGCGAGGCCTGGTCGGGCGGAACCGGGAGCGCGCGGATGGCGGCGCGCAGCGAATCGGAGAACTGCGCGCTGTCGCGCTTCCAGACGGCCGTGAGGAACGCGACGGTCGCGAGGCGCGCGTCGTTCCCGGAGTCCTTCGCCGAGAGCGCGTAGCTCCGCACGACGAGCGCGGCTTCCTGTGACGTGCCGTGATCCTCGAGCGCGCCGATCGCCACCGAGCGCACGACATTGTCCGGATCGTGCAGCGCGAAATACATGAATTCGCGGCGCCAAGCGTGGCCGCCGGCGGAGTCGATCCAGGGCGCGATGGCCGAGTATGCGGCGCTGCGGACGCGCGCGTCGGGGTCGCGCGCGAGCGGCAGCGAGATGTCCCGCATCCGCTGGATGTTCCTGGACGCGCCGCCCGCGTCGGCCACGGCGGCGCGATAGCGCCAGTCGCCGAGGTGGCGCCAGCCATCGGGATTGTCCGGCTCGGCGGCCTCGAGCACGACCTCATCGCTCAGCGCGCGGATCAGGACTTCGCGGCGGAAGACGAACGCGGTGTCCGCGTTCCACGCCTGGTTCCAGATGGCGCGCGGCGCGCCGGCGAGCACCGTCCCGAGCGCCTGCGCCGCGGTGAGGCGCACGTTCGCATCGGGATCGTGCAGCGCGGCCATCACCGCGTCGCGCGCTGCGACGCCGTAGGTGCCGAGGGCGCGCAGCGCGTTCACGCGCACCGGCGCCGATGGATCGTGCGCGAGCGAGTCGAGCGCCGGGAGCGCGAGCGCGGCGAGCGAGTCGCCCGCCGCCTGGTGGGAGAGCGCGCGGGCGACGATCGAGCGGACGCCGGCATCGGGGTCGCGCGCGAGTGGGAGCACCGCGCGGACGCCGGCGGCGGCGTACGGGCGCGCGATGGCGTACACCGCGGCCCAGCGCACCGAGGCGCTGCTGTCGCCGAGCCACGGCACGACGAGCGCGACGGGCACCGGCTTGAGGCGCGCCGCCGCGATGAGCAGCGCGGCGTTCACGGCCGCTGCGCGCGGCGCGCGGCGCGCGAGCGCGGTATCGATCGCTCCGCCCGCGGGCGCGCCGATCGCGCCGAGCGACCACGCGGCTTGCGCGGCGACGGTGGGCGCGGCGTCGAGCGCGCGGGCGAGCGTGGACACGGCGAGGGAGTCCTTGAGCAAGCCCAGCGAGAAGGCGGCGTTGGCCGCCAGCGCCGTGTCGCGATCGCCGAGCAGCGCGCGGAGTTCCGGCGCCAGCGAGGCGCCGTGCACCTGGCCAATGGCGCGCGCGGCCGCCGCGCGTTCCGCCGGCGAGCCCGACCGCAGGATCCCGAGCACGAGCCCGGTGTCGAGACGGCGCGCATCGGCCATCTGCAGCAGACGTGCGTAGCGCGCAGCGTCCACTGTCTGCGCGCCGGCGACGCCGGCGGCGAGCACCACGAGCGCGGCCGCGACCGCGATCCTACGGCGCATCGCCCGCCTCGCGCGCGAGCCGCGCGCGGACTTCCGGTGGGAACGCGCGCACGCGGCCGTCATCGTCGAGCGAGATGAGCGTCGTGCTCACCGTCGCGAGCTTCACTCCGGTCGCGGCGTTCAGCACGGTGTAATCGAACACCAGCGTACGCGAGGTCACGCGCGAGAGCACGGTCTCGACACGGATCATGTCGTCGTAGCGTGCCGAGGCCATGTAGCGGAGCGACGCCTCCGACACGGCGAGCGTGATCCCCTGCTCTTCCATCTCGCGGTACGACGTGCCCATGCCGCGGATGTGATCGGTGCGCCCGATCTCGCACCAGAATGAGATAATTCGCGTGGTATGCGACGCCCATCTGATCGGTCTCCGCGTAGCGCACGCGGAATTCGACGGACGACACGCGAGGGGGCACGAACGCGGCTCCGGTGGCTCGGGGGGAGGGATGCGAAAAAGTTCGACGGCCGCGCGCGGTTTGTAAAGAGCGCGCGCGAACGCTAGAATGTCCCCATGCTGCCATCGCCCTGTTACGTGATCTCCGACGCCCATTTGGGCGCCGGCGACGTGGAGCTCGAACGGCGGCTCGTCGGCTTCCTGCGCGAGCTGCCCGGGCGCGCCGGTTCGCTGCTCATCAATGGCGACCTGTTCGACTTCTGGTTCGAGTGGCGCACGGTGATCCCGCGCGGCCATTTCCGCACGCTCGCGGCACTCGGCGATCTCGTGGATGCGGGCGTGCCGGTCACGATGCTCGCCGGGAACCACGATTGCTGGGGAGGCAATGTGCTCACGGGCGAGGTGGGGATCGACTATCGCGTGAGCGGATGGTCGGGGGAGATCGCGGGCTGGCAGACCACGATCGAGCACGGCGACGGGCTGCGCGAGGTGGAAGACCGTCCCTACCGCCGTTTACGCCGCGTGCTCCGGCACCCGTGGGCGATCAAAGCGTTCCGCTGGATCCATCCCGACATCGGCAGCAAGCTCGCTCACGGATCGTCCGGCGCGAGCCGCGATCACCGCGCGCGCGACGGGGGATCGGGCCTGCAGTCCGTGGCCTTGGAGCATCTCGCGCAGCATCCGCGCACCCAGCTGCTGATCTATGGGCACTCGCACGTGCCCGCGCTGGTGCGCGCGCCGTCGGGGAGCGTGTACGCGAATCCGGGCGCCTGGATGGATGCGCCCACGTATCTCTGCATCACACCGGACCGCGTCGAGCTGCGGCGGTGGCGCCCTGGATCAGCCGAGAGTGACCTTCTCCACGCGGCCGACCGCGTCGCCGAGGAAGCGCTGCCCCACTCGTAGGAATTGATCGGGCGCGTCCGACGCGACGAATCGGCAATCGCCCTTGCCCCCGGCCGGCGCCCGGAGCGACGCCTGCTCGAGCGCGGCGCGCGTCGCGGCGGCGGTCTCCTGCGCGCTGTCGATGAGGCGCACGGACTCGCCGACGACGCGCGCGAGCAGCGGCTTGAGCAGCGGATAGTGCGTGCAGCCGAGGACGAGCGTGTCGATGCGCTCGGCGGCGAGCGGGTCGAGATACTCGTGCGCGATCAGCTGCGTGGCGGGCGCATCGAGCCAGCCTTCCTCCACGAGCGGCACGAAGAGCGGACAGGCGCGCGAGATGACATGCGCGTCGGGGCGCAGCGCGCGGATCGCGCGCTCGTAGGCGCCCGACGCGACGGTGCCGGCGGTTCCGATCACGCCGATGCGGCCGGAGCGCGACGCGCGCGCGGCGCCCGCCGCGCCCGGTTCGATGACGCCGATGATGGGGATCGCGAACCGCTCACGCAGCGATGGGAGTGCGTGCGCCGTGGCGGTGTTGCATGCCACGACCACGGCCTTCACCCCCTGCGCGATGAGCCATTCGGTGATCTCGGCGGCGTAGCGCCGCACCGTGTCCGGGCTCTTGGGCCCGTACGGCACGCGCGCGGTGTCACCGAAATAGATGAGGCGCTCCTCGGGCAGCTGGAGGCGCAACTCGTGCACGACCGTGAGGCCGCCGATCCCCGAGTCGAAGACGCCGATCGGCGAGCGCGCCCCGGGAGTAGTCACCACGCGATGTGCGATCCGATGGACGCCGACTTCTGCGTGGGCGAAGCGCCGAGTTCGATGGGGACGTTCCACAATTGGGCCGCGACGAAGGCGTCGGCAGCCGAGATCAGGTGATTGAAGATCAGCAGCACCGTCCAGTCCTGCACCGCGAGCTGGCGCTTCCCCACGACCTGGTCGAGCGGATTCGGGATGAAGCCGCTGCCGTTCCAGATGCTGTCGCCGGCGAATCGCTCCGCCGCCTTCAGTTCCGACTTGGATTGCGCGAGCATCCCGAGCGATATCGCTTCGACGCCGACGAAGATCACGCCGGCCGTGCTGCGGTGGAGCGACGCCTGTCCCCAGCCGGGGATGAGCAGCGATTGGAAGAGGGCACGCGTGGGCGAGACCGGCGGCTTCGGCGACGGGCGTGTGAGCGCCGAGGGGAAGGTGTCCGCCGCCGACGCCGCGGGGGGCGCGGCCGGCGGGCCGACGCGCGCGCTGTCCGCGATCTGAGCGGGCAGCGCGGCGGCGAGCGCGGCGCACGCGACGCCGAGCGTGAATGCACGTCGAACGCTCATCGCGCGGCTCGCGCGTGGCGGGAACGTGTGGGAATCGAACCCACCCAACCCGACGAAGTCAGGTCGCACCAGTTTTGAAGACTGGGAAAGCCACCAGGCCCCATCCGTCCCCACGGCTCACGCGAGCGCGATGTCGACCGTCCCGCGCGGCAGCACCGCGCCGATCACGGCCGCACCGGGCACCCGTGCCAGGTACTCCGCGACGACCGCCGGCGGCATCGCCAGCAGGAGGCCGCCCGACGTCTGGGGGTCCAGCAGCAGCGCGCGCTCGGCATCGGGCGCCATGCCCCAGTCGATCGTGGCCTCGAGCCAGTCGAAATTGCGCGATCCGCCGCCGGTGCGCGCGCCGCGCTTCCACGCCGCGCGCGCGCCGGGGAGGAGCGGCACCGCGGCGACATCGATGCGCAGCGTGACGCCGCTCGCGCGCGCGATGTGCGTCGCATGGCCGAGCAGACCGAAGCCGGTGACGTCGGTGGCGCAGCGAACGCCGAGCGCGAGCGCGGCGCGGCTCGCCGCCGCGTTGAGCGTCGTCATCGAGAGGATGAGCGCTTCGTTGTCGGCCGCGCCGAGCTCGCCGGCCTTTCCAGCGGTGGCGAGGAGGCCCGTGCCGATCGACTTGGTGAGCACCAGCACATCGCCGGGCTTCGCGGCCGCATTGGTCAGGATCTGCTTCGGGTTCGCGCGGCCGGTGACCGAGAGGCCGTACTTGATCTCTTCGTCGATGATCGTGTGGCCGCCGGCGATGACGGCGCCCGCGACGCGCACCATGTCCTGGCCGCCGCGCAGGATCTCGGTGAGGATCTCGAGCGGCAGCTTTCCCGCCGGGAAGCCGACGATGTTGAGCGCGGTGAGCGGCTCGCCGCCCATCGCGAACACGTCGGAAAGCGCGTTCGTCGCGGCGATCCGGCCGAAGGTGTACGGGTCATCGACGATCGGCGCGAAGAAATCGACCGTCTGCACGAGCGCAATGTCGTCGGTGAGCAGGAAGATCCCGGCGTCGTCGAAGGAGCCGCGGCCAACGATGAGGCGGGGATCGACGTCGGCCGGCAGCGGCGCGAGCGCGCGCGAGAGATCGCCGGGCCCCATCTTGGCCGCACAGCCCGCGCATTTCGCGAACGCGGTGAGGCGGAAGGTGCCCTGCGCGTCGGTCGTGGCAGCCATGGTCATGCGATCGCTCCCGGGTTCCCCAGTCCTACCCCTTCACGTACGCGATGGCATCGATCTCGACCAGCGCGTTGCGCGGCAAGGCCGCCACCTGGACCGTGGAGCGCGCGGGGCGCGCGGCGCCCAGGTGCTTGCCATAGAGTTCGTTCACCACGGGGAAATCGGCGAGATCGGCGAGATAGACGGTGGTCTTCACGACATCGGCCCACGTCGCGCCGCCCTCGGTGAGCACCGCGGTCAGATTGGCCAGCACGCGCTTGGTCTGCTCCTCGATCCCGCCGTCCACGATCTTCCCGCTGGCCGGGTCGAGCGCGATCTGGCCCGCGGTGAAGACGAACCCGTGCACGTGGATCCCCTGCGAGTACGGCCCGATCGCGGCGGGCGCTTTGTCGGTACTGATCGGCTTCACGTGACGTGACTCCAGCGGTGGAAGTGTCGGCGGTGCGCGTGCTCCGTGTGATATAGAGGGCGCACGCGTCTAGAACAACCCGGTGATCGACCCGTTCGGGAGGATCGCCATGCGCTCGGCGGCGGGCTCCTTGGGCAGTCCCGGCATGGTCATGATGTCGCCCGCCTGCGCGACGACGAACCCGGCGCCGGCGGCGGGATAGACATCGTTCACCGCAATGCGGAAGCCTTTGGGGCGCCCGAGCAGCGTGGCGTCGTCGGACAATGAGTACTGCGTCTTGGCCATGCAGATCGGCGTCTCGCCGAGCCCGATGGACTCGAGGTACTCGATGGCGCGCTCGGCTTTGGGCGTATAGTCGGCGCCGTCGCCGCCATAGACCTTCTTCACGATCGTGTCGATCTTCTCGCGGATCGGCTTCTTGGCGTCGTAGAGCGGCGCGAACTTCGAACCGCCGGCGTTGAGCGCGGCGATCACCTCGTTCGCCATCTCGATGCCGCCTTCCCCGCCCTTCTCCCACACCTCATTGAGCGCGACGCGCACGCCCTGCTTGCGCGCGAAGTCCGCGACCATCGCGAGTTCCTTCTCGGAGTCGGAGGTGAAGCGATTCACCGCGACGATCACGGGCACGCCGAACTGCTTCACGTTCGCGATGTGCGCGGCGAGGTTCGGCAGGCCCTTCTCCAGCGCGGCCAGGTCCTCATTGGCGAGCCGCTTCTTGTCGGCGCCGCCGTTGAGTTTCAGTGCGCGGACCGTGGCGACCAGCACCGCGACCTCGGGATTGAGCCCGCCGAAGCGGCACTTGATGTCGAAGAATTTCTCGGCGCCGAGGTCCGAGCCGAAGCCCGCCTCGGTGACGACGATGTCGGCGAGCGCGAGGCCGGTCTTGGTCGCGATGATCGAGTTGCAGCCGTGCGCGATGTTGCCGAAGGGGCCGGCGTGCACGATGGCGGGGCCGCCTTCGAGGGTCTGCACGAGATTGGGGCGGATCGCATCTCTGAGCAGCAGGGTCATCGCGCCCACCGCCTTCAGGTCCGATGCGCGGATCGGTTTGCGCGACGCGCCGGTGGTGGCGCCCACGATGATCCGCGAGAGGCGCGTCTCGAGATCGTCGCGGCTCGACGCCAGCGCGACGATGGCCATCACTTCGCTGGCCGGGATGATCACCCACCGCTCCTCGCGCACGATGCCGTTCGCGACGCCGCCGAGCCCGATGATCGCGCTGCGCAGCGCGCGATCGTTCATGTCGATCGTGCGCGGCCAGGTGATGCGGCGCGAGTCGATGCCGAGCGGGTTCCCCTGCGTGAGGTGATTGTCCACCATCGCGGAGAGCAGGCTGTGCGCGCTCGAGATCGCGTGGAAATCGCCGGTGAAGTGGAGGTTGATGTCCTCCATCGGGATCACCTGCGCGTAGCCGCCGCCGGCGGCGCCGCCCTTCACCCCGAAGACGGGGCCGAGACTCGGCTCGCGGATGCAGAGCACCGTCTTCTTGCCGAGGCGGCGGAGCGCATCGGCGAGGCCGACGAGCGTCGTGCTCTTCCCCTCCCCCGCGGCGGTGGGATTGATGCCGGTGACGAGAACGAGCCGGCCGCGCGGCTTTCGCTGCGACACGTCGAGATCGATCTTCGCCTTGTACTTGCCGTAGAGATCGAGCTCGTCCGGCACGAGGCCGAGTTCGGCGGCGACATCTCCGATCGGGCGGGGCTTGGCGGCCTGGGCGATCTCGATGTCGGAGGGGACCGGCTTGCTCATGTTTAGCGGCTCGGGATTCGGGAGTCGGGATTCGGGCGGGACGCGGGAAGCTACCCTTTCGACGCGAGTGGGCGCTAGGAGAGGCGGAAGAAGCGGCGGGCGTTGGCGGTGGTGATCGAGGCGACATGCTCCGCGCTCTGGGCGCGAGCCTGGGCGAGCCGTGCGATCGTGAGCGGGACGAAGGAGGGTTCGTTCCGCTTGCCGCGATGCGGGACCGGCGCGAGGAAGGGCGCGTCGGACTCGACGAGGAGGCGGTCGTCGGGAACGAGGCGCAGGAGATCGTCGTCGGTCCACTTCTTGAACGTCACGATGCCGCTGAACGAGACGTACCACCCGGCGGCGAGCGCGTGCGCGGCGAGGGGGGCGCTGCCGGTGTAGCAGTGCAGCACACCGGTGACGCCGGCCGCGGCGGTGATCATCGCGCGGGTGTCCTCTTCGGCCTCGCGCGTGTGGACCACCACCGGCACGTGGCGCGCCGCCGCGAGTTCGAGCTGGGCGCGGAACGCGGCGCGCTGGAGATCGCGCGGCGAGTGATCGTAGTGGTAGTCGAGCCCGCACTCGCCCACGGCGACCGCGCCCGCGTCGAGCAGCGCCGTGAGCGCGGGGATGTCGCGCGCGGCATCGAACGCCGCGGCGTCGTGCGGGTGGACGCCGGCGGTGAACGCGATGCGGCCGGCGTGCGCCGCCGCGATCGCCCGGGCGCGGTCGGCCGCGTCGAGCGACTCGCCGATGCACACCACCGCAACGGCGCCGCCGTCGAACGCGCGCGCGATCACCGCATCGCGGTCGGCATCGAAGGCGGGATCGGCGAGATGCGCGTGACTGTCGATGAACATGGCTCCCGATGCGACGCCGCCGCCCGGAGAGGCGGCGGCGGGTGGCTCACTGGACGACGGGCGACCGCTTCGGATCCGGCGCGCGGCGCGTGTCCATCGGGCGCAGCGGTTTCACGCCGACGCCGCCGGTCTCCCCCATCGCGCGCGGCCATTTGGTCTCGATCCAGAGCAGGATCGGCGAGGCGACGTAGATGGAGCTGAACGTGCCGGTCACGACGCCGAAGCACATGACGAGCGCGAACGGCCGCAGCACCTCGCCGCCCAGCAGCACGAGCGCGAGCAACGTCGCGAACACGGTGGCGTGCGTCATGACCGAGCGCGGCAGCGTCTCGTTCACCGACCGGTTGAGCGTGTCGTAGAGCGGTTCGCGCTTGAACTTGTGCAAGTTCTCGCGCACGCGGTCGAAGATGATGATCGTGTCGTTCAGCGAGTAGCCGATCATCGTGAGGATGCCGCCGACGACGACCAGCGACACTTCGAGGTTCGCGTACTTGATGAACGCGAGCGTCGCGAGGAT
This sequence comes from uncultured Gemmatimonadaceae bacterium, assembly GCA_963751275.1. Classification (GTDB taxonomy): domain Bacteria; phylum Gemmatimonadota; class Gemmatimonadetes; order Gemmatimonadales; family Gemmatimonadaceae; genus DATKOH01. The sequence goes on from CAVVTZ010000011.1 coordinate 356,457, forward strand.
GTCGTGCGCCGTGGCGATGACGGCCGCGACGCCGAAGCGCGTCTCGAAGCGGAACGCCAGATAGATCAGCGTCACCACGAACGAGACGAGGATCGCGTAGAGCGCCTTCTGCCGGAGCTCGCCGCCGACCTTCGGGCCCACCGACCCGGTGCTCATGACGTTGAACGATCCGGCGCCGTAGTGCCGGACGAGCGCGGAGTCGATCCGGTCGGCGATCTTCTCGGCGCCGGCCTCCTGCTCGGCGACGGTGCGCGAATCCTGCACGCGCACGAGGTAGACCTTGTCGGAGCCGAACTGCGTGATCTCCTCGCCGCGGATGCCGGCGCCGTCGATCGCCGAGCGGATCTCATCGACCTTGGGTGCGTTCGTGAACGCAGATCTGCATCGACGTGCCGCCGGTGAACTCGATGCTGTAGTTGTAGCCGAAGATCGCGATGAGGATGATCCCGGGAACGATGAACGCCAGCGTCGCCACCGTCGTGATCCGCCACTTGCTGATGAAGTCGAAATGGGTGTTGTGCAGGATGCGTATCATCAGATGCTCAGCGTCTGGGTGGCCGCGTTGCGGTTCAGCCAGATCATGTAGAAGGTCCGCACGACGTAGATCGCGCTCACCATCGAAGCCGCGATGCCGGCGAGGAGGGTGGCGGCGAAGCCCTTCACGGGGCCGGTACCGATCTCGAAGAGCACGAGCGCGGTGAGCGCGGTGGAGACGTTGGAGTCGATGATGGCGCTCATGGCGTGCTTGAAGCCCTCGTCGATCGCGGCGCGCACGCTCTTGCCGTGGTCGAGTTCCTCGCGGATCCGCTCGAAGATCAGCACGTTCGCGTCCACGGCGATGCCGACGGAGAGCACGAGGCCGGCGAGCCCGGGCAGCGTGAGCACCGCGTCGAGGCCGGCGAGCAGCGCCAGCGTCCAGAGCACGTAGAGGGTGAGCGCCGCCACCGCCAGCACGCCGGAGAAGCGGTAGTAGCCGATCATGACGATGATGACGAGCAAGAGGCCGGCGATGCCGGCGCGCTCGCCATCCTTGATCGAGTCCTCGCCCAGGCTCGCTCCGATCGTGGCCGACTCGACGACCTTGAGCGGCACGGGCAGCGCGCCGGCGCGGAGCACGAGCGCCAGGTCCTGCACCTTCTGCAGCGGCTGGCCTTTCATCGTGATCTGGCCGCGCGTGCCGATCGCGCTCTGGATCACGGGCGGACGGCCCATGACGCGGTCGTCGAGCACGATCGCCATGTAGTCGCCGACGTGCTTGGCGGTCTCCTCGCGGAACCGGCGGCCGCCTTCGTTGTTCAGCGTGAAGCTGACGACCGTGCCCTCGATCGGGTCGGTGACGGGCTTCGCGTCCACCAGATACTCGCCGGTGATGATCGGGCGCGCATCCACCACATAGAAGGACAATGTCGCCTCCGGCACGCCCGGCGTCGCATCATCGACGCCCCAATGCACCGCCTTGCCCGGCGGGAGCGCGGCCTGCACCTCGGGATTGTCGAGGTAACGCTTCATCATCGGCACGTCGGCGGCCATCACGATGTACTCGCCCGGCATGCCGCCCGGCTGCACCAGCTTGGAGAACGGGCCAGCGCCGTTCGCGAAGAGCGACGACGTGTCCTGCTTCGGCGCCGCCTTGCCGCCCTTCCCCTTCTTGGCGCCGGTGTCCGCGGGCTGCGTGAAGAGGTCCAGCGCGCCCTTGCCGTGCGCCGCAGTGTCGGTGGCGCCTGCCACCACGCCCGCCGGCGTCGCGCCGATCGCGCCGCTCCGGTCCTTGATGAGCTGGTCGATGCGCGGCATCACCTTCTCGAGCGCCTGCGTCTTGTCCGTGATCTGGAACTGCAGGAAGGCCGACGAGCGCACGAGGTCCTCGGCGCGCTGGCGGTCCTTCTCGCCGGGCAGCTCGACGACAATGCGGTCGTCGCCGACCTTCTGCACCACCGGCTCGGCGACGCCGAACTGGTCGATGCGGTTCCGGACCACGGTGAGCGCGCGGTCGATCGCTTCCTTCTTGTTCGCGACCACCGCGTGCGACTCATCCACTTCGAGCGCGATGTACATGCCGCCCTGCAGATCGAGTCCGAGCTTGAGCGGAACGCGCCGCACGGTGGTCGATTTCATCACACCGGTGTCGTCCCGGCTGCGGACCGTCACTTCGCGCGGATAGAGCGTGAACGCGGCCAGCGCGATCAAGCCGAGGATGACGATGATTCGCGAGCGGATGCTGGACATCGGGGACTCGTAAAGGAGTGGTACGGGAGAGCCTAGAACGATACCCGGCTAGCCAAGCGCCGTCAACGCAATCCGTGCGTTCGCCGCATCGCGCGCCAATTGCTCGGCGAGGGCCGCGGGGCTCGGGAATCGCTGCGTGTCCCGCAGCCGCGACACGAATTCCACGCGGACGGACGCGGCCGTACAACTCTCCCGGTTCACCGAACAGGTGCAGCTCGAGCGAGCTCTCGTGATCGCCGAAGGTGGGACGGGGGCCCATGTTCATCATGCCGCCGAACGCACCGGCCGGCGTCTGCGCGCGCACGGCATATACCCCCTCCGGCGGCAGGAGTTTGCGCCCCGACGGCATCGGCAGGTTGATCGTCGGGAAACCCAGTGTGCGCCCGCGCTGCGCGCCGGGCTGCACGACACCGATCACGGAGTATAGGCGGCCGAGCGCGCGCGCGGCGCGGCCCAGATCGCCGCCGGCGACGAGGCGCCGGATCAGCGTGGAGCTCACCGGCGTGGGCGGCGCGTCGTCGAGCATCACGGCGGGCACCACCTCCACGGCGAACCCGCGTGCGGCGCCCAGGCGGCGGAGCGTCTCCACGTCGCCGGTGCGCCCGCGGCCCAGGCCATGGTCGTGACCGATCACCAGCTCGCGCATGTGGAATCGGCGGCGCAGGATCTGATCCACGAACTCCGCGGCGTCGTACCGCTGGAGCTCGCTCGTGAAGGGGACGATCGCCATGTACCCGATGCCGCTGAGCGCGACCACCTCCACCTTCTCCGCGGCGGTGGACAAGAGCGGCGGCGCGGCGGCGGGATTCACGACCTCGAGCGGGTGCGGGTCGAAGGTGACGAGCACGCTCGCGAGGCCGCTCGCGCGGCCGCGCGCGGCGATGCGCTGGAGCACATCCCAGTGGCCCCGGTGCACGCCGTCAAAGGTGCCGACCGTGACCACCGTGCCGGGGGTGTCAGGCGGAAGACCGGAGTCCTTCCAGCTGGCGAAGCGCTCAGGCATCGCGCAACACCAGGAAGGGGTGCCACCCGGCGCCTTGCCGGTCGGCGAGCGCGACCAGGTCGCCGGCGGCATCGACCAGCGCGATGCGGTCCGTCGCCGCGGGGACATCGGCGGCGACAGGCATGCCGCGCGCGGCGCGCGCGACACCGGCCTCGTCGAGCGCGACGGCCGAAAGACTCGCGACCGCCTCGCGCATCGGGCGCAGCGCGCGTTCGCCGTGCTTGAGCGCGTCGAGCGTGGCCGCGTCGTTCACGCGGTAGGCGCCGACCGCGAGGCGGCGAAGCGCGGCGAGATGCGCGGCGCTTCCCGCGGCGCGGCCGAGATCGCGCGCGAGCGACCGGATGTAGGTTCCGCCCGAGCACGTGATGCGGGCGTCGAGTTCGCCGTCGCGCCACGCGAGCGGCTCCCACGCGTGGACCGTGATCCGCACCGGCTTCAATTCGAGCGGCGTGCCGCGCCGCGCCGCGTCGTAGGCGCGCCGGCCGCCCACCTGCTTCGCGGAGTACGCGGGCGGGAGCTGATCGAGCGGCCCGGTGAGCGACGGCAGCGCCTGGAGCACGCGCCGTTCATCCGGCGGCTCGGCGGCCCGCGTCACCTGTCCGGTGCCGTCGTCCGTATCGGTCTCGCTGCCGAAGCGGATGGTGGCGTCATAGACCTTGGGCTCATCGTCCATGTAGTCGAGCAGGCGCGTCGCGCGGCCGGCGAGCAGGACGAGCAGTCCGGTGGCGAAGGGATCGAGCGTGCCCGCGTGGCCGATGCGGCGGACCCCGAGGGCGCGGCGCGCGATCGCGACGACGTCGTGCGAGGTGATGCCGGCCGGCTTGTCCACGAGGAGCACGCCGTCAGTCGAGGTCATCCTCGCCGGAGGCGGGAGGCTTCTGCCCTTCCTTCACCTGCGTGAGCAGCGTCTCGATGCGCGCGGCGCGCTCGATGGTCGGATCGTTGTGGAAGGCGATCGTGGGCGCGAAGTGGAGCGTGAGCACCTTGGCCAGTCGCGAGCGCACCGAGGGCGCGATCGCCGCGAGGCCTTCCATCGTCTGGTCGCGCTCGGCGGCGGTGCCCATGACGCTCACGAAGACCTTGGCGTGGCGCAGGTCGCGCGTGACGTCCACGCCGGTGACCGTGACGAAGCCGACGATGCGCGGGTCCTTCACGCCGCCGATGAGCACCGTCGCGACCTCTTCGCGGATCGCCTCCGCGACGCGGTCGGCGCGCCGATTGTCCTTGGCCATCTCTGCCTCCCCGGTGCGGATCGACGTGCCGCTACAGCGTGCGCGCGACCTGCTCCGTGCGATAACACTCGATGCGGTCGCCGATCTTCAGGTCGTTGAAGTTCTCGATCCCGATGCCGCACTCGAAGCCCTCGCGGACCTCCTTCGCATCGTCCTTGAAGCGGCGCAGGGAGCCGATCACGCCGTCGTACACTTCCACGCCGTCGCGCACGACCCGCACGCGGCCCGTGCGATTGATCACGCCGCTGCGCACCATGCAACCGGCGATGACACCGGCCTTCGGCACCTTGAAGAGCTGGAGCACCTCGGCGTCGCCGAGGATGACTTCGCGCTCCTCGGGGCGCAGGAGGCCGGACAGCGCGGCCTTCACGTCGTCCACCGCTTCGTAGATGATGCGGTAGAGCTTGATGTCCACGCCCTCGCGATCGGCGGCCGCGCGCGCATTGGTGTCCGGCCGCACGTGGAAGCCGACGATGATCGCCCCCGACGCCTTCGCGAGCAGGATGTCGCTCTCGGTGATCGCGCCGACGCCGCGGTGCACGACCTCGACCATGACCTCGCTCGTCGTGAGCTGCGCGAGCGCATCGGCCAGCGCTTCGGCCGGCCCGCCCTGGTCCGCCTTGATGAGCAGCCGCAGGTGGCGCTGCTCGTCGGTCTGCGCCTGTTGCATGAAGTCTTCGAGCGACACGAGCGCGCCGCGCGTGGTGCGGCGGCTCTTCGCCTCGCGGTCGAGCCGCTGGCGCCGCTGCGCGACATCGCGCGCGTCGGCGGCGTCCACCACCACCACGAGCTGGTCACCGGCCATCGGCACGCCCTCGATGCCCAGCACCTGCACCGGGATCGCGGGGCCCGCTTCCTTCACGATGCGCCCGCGCTCGTCGAGCAGCGCGCGCACGCGGCCGGAGAACATGCCGCAGATGAAGTCCTGCCCCACCTTCAGCGTGCCGCTCTGCACGAGCACCGTCGCGACGGGACCCTTGCCCGGATCGAGCGACGCCTCGACCACCGTGCCGGTCGCGCGCTTGTTCGGGTTCGCCTTGAGATCGAGGAGCTCGGCCTGCAGGAGGATCTGATCGAGCAGCTCGCTCACGCCCGTCCCCTTCTTGGCGGAGACGGCCGTGCTGAGCGTGGTGCCGCCGAACTCCTCGAGCACGACGCCGTGCTGGAGGAGATCGGACTTCACCTTCTGCACGTTCGCCTGCGGCAGGTCGATCTTGTTGATCGCGACCACGATCGGCACGCCCGCGTTCTTGGCGTGCGAGATCGCTTCGATCGTCTGCGGCATCACCTGGTCATCGGCCGCCACGACGAGCACGACGATGTCCGTCACCTGCGCGCCGCGCGCGCGCATGGCGGTGAACGCCTCGTGGCCCGGCGTGTCGAGGAAGGTGATGGCCTTGCCGTTGGGCAGCGTGACGTGATACGCGCCGATGTGCTGCGTGATGCCGCCGGATTCGCCGGCGACCACGCTGGCCTTGCGGATATAGTCGAGCAGCGACGTCTTGCCGTGGTCGACGTGGCCCATGATCGTGACCACCGGGGGGCGCGGGACCAGATCCTCGGGCTGTTCGACGGCGTCGTCGGTCTCGGCGACGGCCACTTGATACTCCGCCTCGCGCACGGCCTGGAAGCCGAATTCGCTGGCGATGAGCTCGATCTGATCGAAGTCGAGGCGCTGATTGATGCTGACCATCAGCCCGAGGTTCTTGAGGGCGAAGCCGACGATCTGCGGACCGGGCACCTTGAGGATGGCGGCCAATTCGCTGACCGTGATGAACTCATTGACGCGGACGGTCGTGCGCTCGCGCTCCGCCTCGGCCGCGCGCTGCGCCTCCACCTCTTCGCGGTAGGTCGGCTCATCGGACGAGCGGCGGGGGCCGCGGCGCGCGGGCGCGCCACGGATCGCGGTCATCGTCTTGGAGATGTTCGCCGTCACCGCTTCCTGGTCCACGGCGCCGCGCTTCCCCTTCTTGCCGCGCTTGCCGCCGCGCTTGTCATCGCGGCGTGCGGGCATCGCGCCGGAACCGGAACCGGTCGAGCTCGAGGCCGCCGGGCGCGGCGGATACGGCGCGCCACTCGCGATCGGCTTCGGACGCGGCGGGCCGGGCACGATCGGGCGCGGGCGCTGCCACTCGGGGGCGGCGGGCGTCGAGTGCGTGGTGGCGTGCGTCGAGTGCGTCGTGGCCGCGGCGGCGGGGCGCTCGGTGCGCGGCTCGGCGGGCGGCAGCGGGCGCAGGGGCGCGCGCTCGGTCTCGAGCGGTTCGAAGCGCACCGGCGCTTCCACCACGGGCGGCGCCGCGGCGGCCGCTTCAGCGGCGGCGAACGCGGCCTTCTCGGCGGCCTTCGCGGCGACGGCGGCACCCGCTTCGATGTCGGCCTTCGTGCGGCGGCGGCGCTTGGCTTCCTCGACCACCGGCGCGACCGGTTCGGGCGCGGGCTCGGGCGTCTTCTTCGACGGCTTCGCGGACTTCGCGGCGGTCTTCTTCGCGGGCTCGGCGTTCTTCGCGGCGGCCTCGGGCTCGGCGGCGGCGCCCGCACCACGGCGGCGCCGCGTGGGAGCGGCGGCCGGCTTCTCCTGGCGCGCGCGCTTCTCGCGCTCCCAGCGCGCGCGGAGGCGCGCGACCTGGTCGTCGGTGAGCGGGCTCAGATGACTGCGCACCGGCACGTCCATCGACCGCAGCATCGAGATCAGCTCGTCGTTGGAGATGCCGAATTCACCAGCGAGGTCGTGCACGCGAAGCTTGATCAAGCCTTCCTCCCTCGGGGCCCCAATGAGCCCGTTTCCGCGACGGCGCGAATGCCGCGCGCCAAATTGCGATCGACGATCCCGACTGCCGCCGCGCTCTCACGTCCCACCGCGGCGCCCAGCACGGCGGCGCGCGGCCCTTCCACCACGAAGATCTTCTTCGCCGCCAGCAGCGGCAGCACTTTCTTGCGGCTGTTCTCCGCCGCGTCCGGAGCGACGATCGCCAACGCGAGCGTGCCGCGCTGCGCCGCCATCCGCACCTGCTCCACTCCGATCACCGCGCCGCGTCCGCGAACGCCCAGTCCGATGAGACCGAGGAGTTTCTGTTCGCGCCGCTCCGCGTTCAAGACGTCTTCCCATCCTCCGCGCCGGCGCCGCCGTCGGGCGACTCGCCGCCGCCGTCCTCCGTCGTCAGCTCGTCGATCATCGCCATGATCCGGTCCGCTTCCTCCGGCGCGATGCCGGGGAGGCGCACGAGATCCTCGCGCTCGAGGTCCATGATGTCGTTCAGCGTCTTGTAGCCCGCTTCCTCGAGCACCGCCACCGTCGCGGGGCCGAGGCCCTCGATCTCGGAGAGCCGCACGTCCACCACCGCGGCCTCTTCCTCGGGCAGCGGCGCGAAGAGCGGCGTGTCGCCGCCGCGCTCGAGCCACTCACGGCTCGAGTACAGATCGATCTTCCAGCCGGTGAGCTCGCTCGCGAGCCGCACGTTCTGCCCGTTGCGGCCGATGGCGAGCGAGAGCTGGTCGTCGTCCACGACGGCCTGGATCGTCTTCGCCACCGGATCGCTGAACACGCGCGCGACGCGCGCCGGCGCGAGCGCCAGCTTCGCGAACCGCTCGGGATCCGACGACCACGGCACGATGTCGATCCGCTCGCCGCCCAGCTCGTTCACCACGGCCTGCACGCGCGAGCCCTTGAGGCCGACGCACGCGCCCACGGGATCGATCGCGTCATCCTTCGAGAAGACGGCGATCTTCGTGCGGCTGCCCACTTCGCGCGCGGTGGCGCGGATCTCCACGATCGCCTGCTGGATCTCCGGCACCTCGAGCTTGAAGAGCGCCACGACGAACAGTCCGTCGGCGCGGCTCAGGATCAGGCGCGGTCCCTTGGGCGTCTCCTCGATGCGCTTGAGCACCGCGCGGATGGGCTCGCCCTGGTGATAGTGCTCGCGGTGATTCTGGTCGCGGTACGGGATGATCGCTTCGGCCTCGCGGAACTTGTTGAGCATCACCACGAGCTTGCCGCGCTCGATCTGCTGCACTTCGCCGGAGAGCAGCTCGCCGACGCGATCCGTGAACTCGTCGCGGATGCGGGTGCGCTCGCGCTCGCGGACGCGCTGGATGATCCGCTGCTTCGCGGCCTGCGCGGCGGTGCGGCCGAACTCGGCGAAATCCACGGGTTCCTCGAGCATGTCGCCCGGCTCGAAGCCCTCGTCGTAGATGCGCGCCTCGTCGAGCGAGACCTCGCGGCTCGGATCGGTCACTTCCTCCACGACGGCGCGGAGGCGCGTGATCTTGATCTCGCCGGTCTCCTCGTCGATCTTGACCTCGGCCTGGACGGTGGGTCCGTACTTCTTCGCGAGCGCGGCGAGGATCCCGTCCTCGAGAAGGCTATGCAGCTCCTCGCGGTCGAGTTGCTTGACGTTCGTGATCTCGCGGATCGCGCTGAGAATCAATGCAGAGCTGACCATCGCGTGCTCCCTCTCCGGTGCTGCTCACCAGGTGAACGCCAGCCGCGCTTCCTTGACCTCGGCCAGCGGTATGCGCTTCTCCTCGCCACGCCGGGTACGCACCACGGCGGATGCGACGCCCGCTTCCTCTTCGACACCCACGATCACGATCTCTTCCCGCCCGTTCAACGCCGCGCTCAACACGTTCGCCTTCCGCCCGGCAAAACGGCGCCAATCGGCCGCGGTCTTCAGCGGGCGCTCGACGCCGGGCGACGAGACTTCCAGCACGTAGCGTTCGCCGAGCACGGGCGCGGCGTCGAGCCGGGCTTCGATCGCGCGCGATGCGGCCGCGCAATCATCCACCGTGACCTTCACACCGTCCCGCCGATCGATCCGGATCTCGAGCGTCGGACGCGAACGCGAGCCACCGCGCCGCATCTCGACCAAGTCCAGGCCGAGCGCGTCAAGTTCCGATTCGACAAGCGGTTGCAGATCGTCGTTCACGTTGCGTCGCGGCCTACAGGGCAAAAAAAAGCGTGGGGTGAAAACCCCACTGCTCCGCGGTGTACTGCGTCGAGGAGGAATCTAGCGCACGTGATGGCGCAGTCAAGGCGGGCGACCGAGGCGCGTGTGGGCACGAGTACCGCTGAAAGGGCGCGTCTGGCAAGTGAGCGTATGGTACGCCGTGGCGCGAGTGGGCCTACGCGCGCTCAGTGGTACCATACGCGCAGTTGCCAGACGCGCTGCTCGAGTGGTACTAAGGCCCAGACGCGCCCCGGTCGCTCAGAGCGCCGCGATCACCGCGAGCTGCCGCCCCGCATCGCCGGCCCGGTGCGAAAAGAATATGCCATGGTCGCACTTCGTGCAGCGCGCGCTCGTGGAGATCCGCACGACGCCGGCATCGCGCGCATGCTGAGCGATGAGGCGGCGGAGATCGACCGGCGTTGGTGCGAGGACGCGGCGCCCGGTCAGTTCCGCGAACACGTCCGGGCTCACCTCGTAGCACTGTCCGCAGATCGACGGGCCGAGGTGCATCACCAGGTCGTGCGGCGCATGACCGGCGCGCCGGAAGGCGGCGATCCCCTGCTCCACGATGCGCGCGGCGGTGCCGCGCCAGCCGGAGTGGAGGAGCGCCGTCGCGCCCGAGGGATGCGCGAGGAAGACCGGCACGCAGTCCGCGATCGTGACGGCCATCGCGGTGCCGCGCTTCGCCGAGAAGTGGCCGTCGGCGTCGTTCGCGCGCAGCAACCCATCCCACCCGGCGGCGTGCTCGATCACGCGCGTGCCGTGCACCTGGTGCGCCGTGGCCAACCGCTCGATGCCCGCCTCGCGGAGACCGGCGCGCAGTCCGTCCCAGCGCGCGAGGATCTCGGCCGCCGGCTCGGTGCTCTGCCAAGCGAAGCTTCCCGCGGCGCGTGTCGTCGTGAACGCCCGCACGCCGAAGTCCGCGAAGTCCGGGACTTCCTCGTGGGGCGGCAGCATGTCAGGCGCGCTCGACCCGGGTGACGCGGGCGCCGAGCGCGCGCACGCGCTCGTCGATGCGCTCGTAGCCGCGCTCGATCTGGCCGACGTTATTGATCGTGCTCGTGCCCTCGGCGCAGAGCGCGGCGAGGAGCATCGCCATGCCGGCGCGGATGTCGGGAGACTCGAGCGTCGAGCCACGCAGCGGCGACGGGCCGGCCACGAGGGCGCGATGCGGATCGCAGAGCACGATGCGTGCGCCCATCATCGTCAGCTTGTCCACGAAGAAGAGTCTCGACTCGAACATCTTCTCGTGCATCAGGATCAGCCCCTTGCACTGCGTGGCGGTCACGACCGCGATCGACATGAGATCGGCGGGGAACGCGGGCCACGGCTGGTCCTCGAGCTTGGGCACATGGCCGCCGAGATCGCTGCGGATCTCGCGGTCCTGCCCCGCGGGCACCACGAGCGCGGTGCCGTCGCTCTGGCAGACGACGCCGAGCCGCTCGAAGCCGAAGCGCACGCTGCGCAAGTGCTCGAGACCGGCGTCCTCGATGCGGAGCGCGGAGTTGGTGACCGCGGCGAGCCCGATGAAAGAGCCGACTTCGATGTGGTCGGGGCCGATCCGGTGCGTGGCGCCGCGGAAGCTCTTCGCGCCTTCGATGGTCATCTCGTTCGTGCCGATGCCGGTGATCCGCGCGCCGAGCGAGACGAGGAAGTTGGCGAGGTCCTGCACGTGCGGTTCGCTCGCGGCGTTGCGGAGGATCGTGCGGCCGCTCGCGGCGGCGGCGGCCATCAGCGCGTTCTCGGTGGCGGTGACGCTGGGCTCGTCGAGGAAGACGTCGGCGCCCTTCAGCCCCTTGGTGCTGAGATCGTAGTTCGCGCCCACGTCGCACTTGGCGCCGAGCTGCTCGAGCGCGAGGAAGTGCGTGTCCACGCGGCGGCGTCCGATGACGTCGCCGCCGGGCGGCGGGAGCGTGACGGCGCCGCAGCGCGCGAGCAGCGGCGCGGCGAGGAGGATCGACGCGCGGATGCGCGCACACAGCACGGGATCGAGCGCGCTCGCGCGCACATCGCGCGCGTGGATCTTGAGCGTATTGCGCGCGGACCATTCGGCGGTGGCGCCGAGGGACACGACGAGCTCGACCAGCGTCTCGACGTCGCGGATCCGCGGCACGTTCTCGAGGGTCACGGGCTGATCGGTGAGCAGCGCGGCGGCGATGATCGGCAGCGCCGCGTTCTTGTTCCCCGACGGACGGATGGTGCCGGACAGCGTATGTCCGCCTTCGACGATGTAATGCGGGGGCATGGATTCCGAGTGAGGGCCAGTGACGGAGAATGACGACTCACTACTCGCGCGGTCAAGCGCACTCCCTACTTACGCGTGTGGGGCCTAGTACCACTTGAACCGCGCGTCTGGGAGGCAGCGTGTGGTACGGCTCGGCGGGAGTAGGACGCCTGACAACTCCCGCCGAGCCGTACCACACGCTGCCTCCCAGACGCGCGGTTCAAGCGGTACTTGTCCCCACACGCGTAGTGAGGCGAGCTTTAGAGTCCGGTCACGCGCATCTACGCTAGCTATAGTGTATGCAGCTACTCGTCGCGGTCATCAATCATGCGGAGTTGGTCGACGATCTCCTCGCGGCGTTCGTCGAGCTCGGCATCACGGGCGCGACGGTGGTCGACAGCGAGGGGATGGGGCACGTGCTCAGCCAGGACGTGCCGATCTTCGCCGGCGTCCGGGCGTTGCGCGCCCAGAGCCGCCCCGCGAACCAGACCGTGTTCAGCGTGGTGGACGACGACAAGGTGGACCGCGCGGTCGCCCTGATCCAGGAGATCTGCGGGAATCTTGACCTGCCGGGCCAGGGGATCGTCTTCACCGTGCCCGTTTCCCGCGTGATCGGCCTCAAAGCGGAGCTCGAGACCAGTTGATCCTTCCCATCGCCCTCTCCTTCGCCCTGTTGGACTCCGCGATGCAGGTGACGCGCACGGAGCCGGGTTGGCTGTGGACGCTCGAGGGGACGGTGGCCGTCATCATTGCGGTGCTGCTCATCGCGCTGCTGGGTGCGATCGCGCTCCTGATCTGGCGGCTGAGCAAGGCCTTCGAGCGCATCGTGGACGCGGTGGAGAAATTCCGCACCGACATCCTGCCGGTGACCGAGAAGGCCGCGTCGATCGCGGAGCATCTCGAAGAGGCCGCGTCGTCGGTGAAGGACTCGGTGGAGGGCGTGACCGACACGATCAACACCGCGAACGAGGCGCTGCGCGACGCGGTGGCGACCGCCGACGCGCGATTCCGCGAGTTCGACGCGATCGTGCGGGTGGCGCGCGACGAGGCGGAGGATGCCGTGGTGGGCGCCGCGAGCGTGATCCGCGGCGTGCGCGGCGGCGCGTCCGCCTTCCGTCATCGCCGGCCAGCCACTCGTGACGATGATGCGGAGGAGCGCGACACCCCGGCACCGCGCCGGCGCGGCGGCCCGCGCGCGCGGCACCAGCGCTCCGGGGACGCGGAGTGAACGCCCGGCTGCCCCACGGGCGCCGGCGCGCGCTCGCACTTGGCGCGCTCGTACTCGCCGCGCTCGTCCTGCTCCCCGCCGCCGCGTGGGCGTGGGCGCCCGGTACGCACATCTTCCTCGGCGAGTCGGTGCTCAGCGCGCTCGCGCAGCTGCCGTCCGGCGTCGCCGACCTGCTGCGCGCGTTCCCCTATGATTTCCTCTATGGGAACATCGCCGCGGACACGAGCATCGCGAAGAAATACGCGCCGGCGGGACGGCACTGCCATTCGTGGGCGGTGGGACTCGAGATCTTCGAGCGCGCGCCCGAAGGACCGCTGCGCGCATTCGGCCTCGGCTATCTCTCGCACCTCGCGGCCGACGCAGTGGCGCACAATTTCTTCGTGCCGCGCTATCTCGCGCTCGCTTCGCGCACCTCGGGTCTCGGCCACAGCTACTGGGAGAGCCGCTTCGAGATGCATTTGGGCGGCGGCTACAGCCGGCGCGCACGCGACGTGATCCTGCAGGACCACTCGCGCTCGGACACGCATCTCGACCGCATCCTGAGCCCCACGATCTTCAGCACGCAGACCGGGCGGCGGATCTTCCGCGGCATGGTGCACGTGATCGACAGCGAGTCCTGGCAGCGGGTCTTCCAGCTCGCGGCCGATGCGAGCCGGTGGGACCTGAGCGATCCCGAAGTGGGGCGCTACATGGACCGGTCGTACGACTACGTGATGGATTTCCTGAGCCGCGTCGAGCGGTCGGAGCCGTACGCGCTCGACCCGGCCGGCGACGTGGCGCTGCGGCGCGCGCTTGAAGTGCGGCGCGGCGCGCGCGCGAGCGGCATGGAGTTCCGGCTGGCCGAGGAGGCGGTGCGGGAATTCGCGCTGCCCGATTCGGCGCTGACGTTCGCGTCGGGGCTCAAGCCGCCGCTCTACGCGCCGGTGCGCGCGGCGCGCTCCGCCAGCAACTGATTCACCTGCTTCGGATCGGCGCGCCCTTTCGACTTCTTCATCACGAGCCCCACCAGCACGCCCTGCAGTTTCTTCTCGCCGCCCAGGAAGCGGCCGGCCTCGGCGGCGTTCTCGGCGAGCACTTCGTTCACCCACTGCGCGAGCGCGCCACTGTCGCGCTCCTGGATGAGTCCCTCCCTCTCCGCGATCGCGCGCGCCTCGCCTCCGGACTCGGCCATGACCGCGAAGATCCGTTTCGCGGCGTTGTGACTCACGGTGCCGTCGCGCACGAGATCGAGCAGTGAGGCGAGCCGGGTCTCGGTGACGCGGCACTCGGTGATGGAGCGCCCCGCCGCGTTGCACCAGGCAAGCACCTCGCCCATCACCCAATTCGCGGCGGCCTTCGCGTCGCCGTGGTCCCCGGCGACGCGCTCGAAGTATTCGGCGGTGGCGATGCTCGCCGTGAGCACCTCGATGTCCGCCGCGCCGAGCGCGTACTGCTTCGCGAACCGTTCCCGCTTGGCGCGCGGCAGCTCCGGCAGCTCGCGCGCGACCTCCTCGATATACGCGCGCGTGAGGATCAGCGGCGGGAGATCGGGCTCGGGGAAATAGCGGTAGTCGTGGCTCCCCTCCTTCGAGCGTGCCGGCCGCACTTCGCCGCGCGCGCCGTCCCAGAGCATCGTCTGCTGGTGCACCGTCTCGCCGCGCGCAAGCAGCGCGCACTGCCGCACGAACTCCCCCTCGAGCGCACGCTCCACGCCGGAAATGGAATTCATGTTCTTCACTTCGGTCTTCGTGCCGAGCTTCGTGGCCCCGCGCGGCCGCGCGCTCACGTTGGCGTCCACGCGCAGGCTCCCCTCCTCCATGCTCACGTCGCTCACGTCGATGTACTCGAGCAGCTGCTTGATCTCACGGAGGTACGCGCCGGCCGCCTGCGCCGAACGCATGTCCGGCTCGCTGACGATCTCGATGAGCGGGACGCCCGCGCGATTGAGGTCGATCGCGCTCACGCCGGGGAAGCGGTCGTGAATGGACTTGCCCGCGTCCTCCTCCATGTGCACGCGCGTGATGCCGACGGTGACCGTCGTGCCGTTCGGACCAGCGACGGCGAGCCGTCCCCGCTCCGCGAGCGGCTTGTCGTACTGCGAGATCTGGTAGCCCTTGGGCAGGTCCGGATAGAAATAATGCTTGCGCGCGAACACCGACCGCTCGTGCACGTCGCACTGCAGCGCCTGCGCCGCGCGCACCGCGAGCTGCACGGCGCGCGCGTTCAGTGACGGCAGGCTCCCCGGCAGCGCGAGACAGATGGGGCAGGTGTTCACATTGGGCAGCGCGCCGTATTCGCTGCTGCACGAGCAGAAGGCCTTGGTGGCCGTCTTGAGCTGGACGTGAACCTCGAGTCCGACCACCATCTCGAAGCCGTCGGTCGCGCTCATGAGTGCGCCGCCTTCCCGAGTTCGCGCTCGAGCGCGTACGCCACGCGGAACATCGCCTGTTCGTCGAAGTGCCGCGCGATGATCTGGCCGCCCACCGGCAGCCCGTCCACGCGGCCGACCGGCACGGACATCGCAGGCACGCCGGCGAGGTTCGCCGTCGCCGTGAAGATGTCGTTCATGTACATCTCGTACGGATCCGACTTCGCGCCGAAGGGGAACGCCGGCGACGGCGTGGTCGGCGTGAAGATGGCGGTCACGCCCGCGTCGAACGCGCGGCGGAAATCGTTCGCGATGAGCGCGCGCACGTCTTGCGCGCGCCGGTAGTACGCGTCGTAGTAGCCGGCCGAGAGCACATAGGTGCCAAGCAGGATCCGGCGCGTCACCTCGGCGCCGAAGCCGCGGGAGCGCGTCGCTTCATACATGCCGCGCAACCCGTCGCCCTCGAGGCGCATGCCGTACCGTACGCCATCGAAGCGCGCGAGGTTGGAGCTCGCTTCCGCGGGCGCGACGATGTAATAGACCGGAATGGCGTAGGCGGTGTGCGGGAGCGAGATCTGGCGCACCGTCGCGCCGCGCGCGCGCAGCGCGTCGAGTACGCGGTCGCACAGCGCGGTGATGCGCGGGTCGAGTGACGACGGGAAATATTCCTTGGGCCGGCCGATCACCACGCCCTGGAGATCGCCGTCGCGCGTGGCCGCGCCGCGGAGCGCGGGCGGCGCGATCGCGGCGCTGGTGCTGTCGAGCGGATCGTGGCCGGACATGACCTCGAGCGCGAGCGCCGCGTCGTCCACCTCGGCGCCGAACACCGCGACGTGATCGAGCGAACTGGCGAACGCCACGAGGCCGAAGCGGCTGATGCGGCCGTAGGTCGGCTTCACGCCCACGATCCCGCAATACGACGCGGGCTGCCGCACCGATCCGCCGGTCTCGGAGCCGAGCGCGATGCGCACGATGCCCGCGGCGACGGCGGCGGCCGAGCCGCCGGAGGATCCACCGGGGACGCGCGTGGGGTCGAGCGGATTCTTCACCGGACCGTAGGCACTGTGCTCGTTGGACGAGCCCATCGCGAACTCGTCGCAGTTCGTCTTGGCCACGAGCACGGCGCCGGCCGCGTTCAGCCGCACGAGCGCCGTCGCGTCGTATGGGCTCATGTAACCTTCCAGGATCCGCGAGCCGCAGGTGGTGGGCAGTCCGATGGTGGCGAAATTGTCCTTCGCACAGTACGGCACGCCGGCGAGCACACCCGGGGCGGATCGCGCATCCCGCTCGCGCGCGGCGGCCATCGCCATCTCACGATTGCTCCACAACACACAGTTGAGCCCGTCGCGGCCGGCGTGCACTTCCTCCATGCGCGCGAAGCTCGCGGCGACCCGCTCGGCGGCACTCACGACGCGTCGCCCTCGTCCTCGTGCGTCGCGAGGCGCGGCACGATGAAGAACCCGTCGCGCATACTCGGCGCGAAGGCCTCGAGTGGCGCGGCGAGCGGGATCGGCGGCCCGTGGTCCTCGCGGAGGCGAAGCGCCTCCTCGGCGGGCACGAGCGCGGCGGCGCCGCTCGTGTCGGCGTCGCGGAGCACGTCCATGTGGCCGAGGATGCCGTTGAGCTGCGCGACGAGCTCGGGCACGCGCTCCTCGGGCAGCGCGATGCGCGCGAGCGCGGCGATGTGCATCACGTCCTTGCGGTCGACCGCCATCTATTCGAACCCCCGCTCGAGCCCGGCGTGCATGACCACGAGCTTCTTGCGCCCGATGGTCTCGTCGTCGAAGTCGACGGTCACTTTGCAGTCGCGCCCCGTGCCCTGCAGCTCGGCCACGGTGCCGCTGCCGAACTTGGCATGCTTCACGCGCTCGCCCTTCACGAGGCGCGCCGAGTCCTGTGACGCTTCCTCGGGCGCGAAATCGAAGTCGGCGGGACGGCGTTCCACCGGCGCACCGGGCCGGCGCATCGACGGGGTGACCAGGAATCGCGGCGCGCCCGGTGGCGCGAAGCCGAATGGTGCTCACCGCGTCGAGCATCGACGGCGGGATCGGCGCGAGGAGGCTCGAGGGCAGCGACGGCAGCGTCTCGCCGTTGCGGCGCCGGCTGCGCGCCCACGTGAGGTACAGCTTCTGCTCGGCGCGCGTGATGCCGACATAGAACAAGCCGCCGTTCTTCCTCCAGCATCGCGGGATCGTCGACGCCCCGGCTCAGCGGGAACAGCCCGTTCTCGAGGCCGGCGATGAACACCACCGGGAACTCGAGTCCCTTCGCGGTGTGCAGCGTCATCATCGTCACGGCGTCGGCGTCGGGGTCGAGCAGGTCGAGCTCGCTCGACGAGCGTCGCGCGCTGCAGGAAATGGTCGAGCGGACGCAGGCCGACTTCACCGCCCTCGTCGATCACCAGCTCGGCGCGCGCCGCGCGCGAGCTCGGCGCACGTTGTCGAGGCGTTCGAGTCCCTCGGGCCCTTCGGCGCGCAGCGCGTCGGCGTAGCCCGTCTCGTCGACGAGCGCGAGGATCAGCCGGTCGACGCTCGGCCTCCGCGGCGAGGGCGCGCAATCGCTTCGACGAGCGCGGCGAAATCCGCGAGCGCGTTGCGCGTCGCGAGGCGCGCGCCGGGGTCGAGATCCTCGCGCGCGCGGCGGCGAGCACGGGCACGCCGGCGTCGGCGCGGCAAGGGCGAGCATTTCGACGCGTCGTGTCGCCGAGTCCCGCGGCGCGGCGCGGTGATCGCGCGCCGGAACGCTTCGTCGTCCGCGGGATTCGCGATGAGCCGAAGCCACGCGATGAGATCCTTGATTTCGCGACGGTCGTAGAAGCGCACGGCGCCCACGAGACGGTACGGAATGCAGCGACGGCGCAGCGATTCTTCGAGCACACGGCTCTGCGCGTTGGTGCGGTACAGAATCGCGTTCGCGCCGAGCGGCTCGTCGGTTCGGCTCGCGGCGCAGGTCGATTTCCGTCGGCGATGTACTCGGCCTCGTCGCGGTCGTCGAGGCGCCGCGACGAGCGCGACCGGGTCGCCGACCGGTCGCGTGGCGCGCAGCATCTTGCCGCGCCGTTCCGATGTTCTCGCTGATGACCGCGTTCGCGACCGCGAGGATCTGCGGCGTCGAGCGGTAGTTCTCCTCGAGCCGCACGACCTTCGCCGCGCGGATAGTCGCGTCTCGAAGTCGAGGATGTTGCGCGACGTCGGCGCCGCGCCAGCCGTAGATCGACTGGTCGTCGTCGCCCACGACCGCGACGTTGCCGTGCTCGCGCGCCGAGCAGGCGCACGAGCTCGTACTGCGCGCGGTTGGTGTCCTGGTACTCGTCGACGAGCAGATCAGCGGAAGCGCCGCGCGGTACGCGGCGAGCCGTTCGGGTTCTCCTGCAGCATGCGCACCGGCAGCACGAGCAGGTCGTCGAAATCGACGGCGTTGCGATTCGCGCAGGGCGCGGTCGAGCAATCTGCGTACACGCGTGCGACCGCCTTGGCTGAGCGGCGTCTGCGCGAGCGTCGCGTACTCCGCCGGGCGCCACGAACGCGTTCTCGCGTCGGAGATCGCGCGGCGGATCGCGCGCCGGCGTCCATTGCTTGGCGGGGATCCGCAGGCGCGCTCCATCGCGCGCTTCACGACGGAGAGCGTGTCGTCCTCATCGTAGATCGTGAAGCTCGGCGTACGCTGCACGAGCGACGCGCTCGCGGCGCAGCATCCGCGCGCCGATCGCGTGGAAGGTGCCGACCCACATCCCGGCCGGCTCCGCGCCGAGCAGCCGCGCCACGCGCTCGCGCATCTCGCCGGCGGCCTTGTTCGTGAACGTCACCGCCAGGATGTGCCGCGGCTCGCACGACGCCGTCGCTCGATGAGTCGCGCGATGCGCGCCGTGAGCACCCGCGTCTTGCCGGAGCCGGCGCCGGCGAGCACGAGCATCGGGCCCTCGCCGTGCTCCACGGCTTCGCGCTGGGCGGGATTGAGGCGCGCGAGCATCTCCGCTTCGCGGCCGGGCAGGACGCTGGTCATCCCGGAAGTATAACGTCGAACATGGCGCCTTTCTCGGAGGGGGCGAGCACCAGGCGGCCGCCGTGGTTCTCCTCGACGATGCGGCCGTGAGCGACAGGCCGATCCCCCACCCCGACTCCTTGGTCGAGAAGCCCGGCGTCGAAAATCGGGCGCGCAGCTCACGCGGGACACCCGGCCCGTCGTCGGCGACGCGCACGCGCACGCGTTCCGGGTCGAGCCGCTTCGTGGTCAGGACATGCGGCCGCCGCGGCCCGCGAGCGCGTCCAGCCGCGTTCTTCACGAGCACCTCGAGCGCCCACTCGAGCAGCACTTCGTCGCCCTCGATCACGATCGGCTCCGTGCCGCCTGAGGCGACGATGGTCACGCGGTGCGCGAGCGTCGGCACGCGCGCCTGGAAGTACGCGCCCACTCGCGTCACGAGCGCGCCGACGTCGACCTTCTCCTTGCGCGGGGGCCGGCCGATGCGCTCGAAGCGGTGCGACACGCGCTGCAGCCGCTCGAGGTCTCCCTCCATGTGCTCGATGGCGGATGCCGACACGTCGTCGCCGGCGCGCTCGCGCAGCAGCTCGATCCAGCCGCTCAGGCTCGAGAGCGGCGTCGCGAGCTGGTGCGCGGATTCGCGCGCCATGCCGGCCCACACGTGCTCGCGGTCCGCGCGGCTGCGCGTGCGCACGGAGTACACGCCAATGGCCAGCACGATCGCGAGCAGCGACACGAGCAGGACCGGAATGAACCGCAGACTCGTCGTGAGGCGGCTGTCGCCGTAGTGCACCGTGCCGATCCCGGGCTCCTCGACCGGCGGGTTGAGCTGGTCGAGCGTCTTCACGTACGCGAGCACGCGCGGGTCATCGACCCGCGTGTACGGGAGATTCGAGATCGCCGTGGGCCGCCCCGCCGTGTCGGTGACGATCACGGGGACGCCGAGCTCGCCGATGGACTGCGAGAGGTCGAGCAGCGCCAGGTTCGCGGACCCCTCGCTCGGATCGGCGAGCGCGCGGAAGACGCGCGCGTACATCTGCCCGGATCGGCCGGCGTCGGCGCGCAGCTCGGCGACGACCCGCTGCGAGAAGACCACGTACGCGGCGAGCAGGATCGCGACCAGCAGGCCGAAGAACACGATCGGGCGCGCGGCCGCGCATCGGTCTAGCCGATCCGGTCGGCGCCGAGATACGGACGCAGCACTTCGGGCACGGTGATCGTGCCGTCGGCGCGCTGATAATGCTCGAGCATCGCGACGATCGTGCGCGGGAACGCGAGCGCCGAGCCGTTGAGCGTGTGCACGAAGCGCGGCTTCTCGCCGGCTGCGGGACGATAGCGGATGTTCGCGCGCCGCGCCTGGAAGTCGGTGAAGTTGCAGCACGACGACACTTCGAGCCATTTCCCGACGCCCGGCGCCCACACTTCGAGGTCGTAGGTCTTGGCGCTCGCGAAACCGGTGTCGCCGGCCGCGAGGAGCAGCCGGCGATACGGCAGGCCAAGACGCTGCAGGACGGCCTCGGCGTGGCGCGGTGAGCAGCTCGAGCTGCGCGGCCGACGTCTCCGGCGTCGCGAAGCGCACGAGCTCGACCTTGTCGAACTGATGGACGCGCATGCAGGCCGCGCGTGTCCTTCCCCGCGGCGCCGGCCTCGCGGCGGAAGCACGGAGTGTACGCGGTGAGCGCCATCGGCAGCGCGGCCGCGTCGAGCATTTCGTCGCGAAAGAGGTTCGTCACCGGCACTTCGGCCGTCGGAATGAGGAAGAGCTCGTCCTCGGACACGCGCGTAGGCATCGTCTTCGAACTTCGGCAGCTGCCCGGTGCCGGTCATCGACGCGCGGTTCACGAGGAAGGGCACCCACATCTCCTCGTAGCCGTGCTCCTTGGTGTGCATGTCGAGCATGAACGCCATGAGCGCGCGCGTGAGGCGGGCGCCGGCGCCGCGGAGCACGATGAATCCCGAGCCGGAAAGCTTGGCGCCCGCGGCGAGATCGAGGATGCCGAGTCGCTCGCCGATCTCCCAGTGCGGAACGACGCCGGCCGCGGGGCGCGGGTCACCCCAGGAACGCACCACCGTGTTCGCGGATTCGCCGCCCGCGGGGACGGCGGCGAGCGGGATGTTGGGAATGCCGATCAGGATCGCCTCGAGGCGGGCTTCCACGCCGGCCAGCGACTCCTCCGCGACCGCAATGGCGTCGCCGAGCTCCTTCGACTCCGCGATCTCCGCGGTCGCGTCCGACTTGTTGCGCTTGAGGAGCGCCACCTTCTGCGTCCGCTCATTGCGCTCGGACTTCTTCCGTTCAATGACACCGATCTTCGTGCGGCGCTCGAGTTCCAACTGCGCCGCTTCGGCCAGTGCGCCCTCGTACGTCTCGAAGACGCCCCGCTTCTTCAGGCCGTCAACGAGTCGTGCAGGATCCTCGCGGAG
This sequence comes from uncultured Gemmatimonadaceae bacterium, assembly GCA_963751275.1. Lineage (GTDB taxonomy): Bacteria > Gemmatimonadota > Gemmatimonadetes > Gemmatimonadales > Gemmatimonadaceae > DATKOH01. The sequence goes on from CAVVTZ010000011.1 coordinate 378,065, forward strand.
CAGCCGGATGTCATGCACCGTTCACTCGCTCGGAACGCCGGTGTCGAGACCCAGGAACCCGCAGTTCGGATCGACCACCATGCGGTAATAGATGGTGCGGCCGTTCGGCGCCGTGATCGGGTCGTACGGCGAGAAGTTGATGCTGTCGATGATGAACTTGGAGTAGATGTAGCGGCGCGCCGCGACCGATTGCACCGAGCACGTCGGATTGGACGTGAGGGACTGCACGTAGAAGCGAGTGCCGGCGTGGATCGTGATCGCGGTCGAGTCGCTGTATCCGAGCGTCGGCGAGACGAGCATGCTGTCGTAGGGTTGCAACGAGATCTGCAGGCCCGCGGTCAACGCACCCGTGAATCCCACGAGACCCGGCGGCAGGGCGACGGCCGTCGTGTCGTGGATATCGAAGACGACATCGTAATGTGCGCCGGGCACGGCGCGCACGGGGCTCGGCCCGTAGAAACTGGGGCCGAGCAGGGTGAGCGTGGCCACCCCCGTCGGGCCACTCTCCGGCGCACCGGTGAGCGCGTAGACACCGGCGGTATCGAACACGTTGTCCTGCGTCGCAATGGTCTGCGTCGGGCCACTGCACGCTCCGGCCGCGGCGGCGGCGAGCGCTCCCGCGGCGAGGAGGAGGATCCGGACCTTCATCAAATCACCTGGCAAGGGAGCACGTGAGCGACCAACCTGCGAAGAATACCCCGCCGGCTGGGAAGGTTCAAGCCGTTCTCGGCGCTTGACTTGCCGTGAGCGAATCGAGTAGCTTCGCACCACCCGAACCCGCCGGAGCGCGCATGCCCACCATCCGTGACCTCGTCGGTGTCCTCCGCCAGCGCGAAGGGGTCGAGGCCGCCGTCGTTCTGGGCCGCGATGGCCTGCTCATCGACAGCGACGTCCAGTCCGCGATCGACGCCGAGAGTCTGGCGGCGCTCGTCCCGCAGATCGTGGCCGCCGGCGATGAATTCGGCGCGCACGACGGGCGCGGCGCGCTGCAGACCGCGATCCTCGAGTACGGCCACGGCATCGCGGTGGTGTGCGTGCTCAATGCGGACGCGATCCTCCTCGTGCTCGCGCAACCCACGGCGAACCTGGGCCAGCTGCTGTTCGAACTGCGCCGCAACCGCGCGAACATCGCGGCGCTCGTCTGACCAGGTGCCCGACCCCGCCGGCCGGCTCCGCGTGCTCGTGGCCGACGATGAACCGCACATCGGCCGCATCATCAAGATGAAGCTCGAGCAGGGACCGTTCGACGTGACGCTCGCCTATGACGGACAAGAAGCGCTGACCGCCGCCGAGGATTCGCCGGGCCTCGCACTCGTATTGCTGGATGTGATGATGCCGAAGATGAGCGGGCTGGATGTTCTCGCCCAGCTCCGCCAGAACGAGCGCCTGAAGACCGTGCCTTGCATCATCCTCACCGCCGCCGGCCAGGAGCAGCACTACCGCCAGGCGATCGCCCTCGGCGCGAACGACTTCCTCACGAAGCCCTTCAGTCCCAAGAAACTGTACGCGCGCGTGGCCGAACTCACGGGCGTCGCCCCCGAAGGGCCCGAGGACCAGCCGTCGTGAGCCGCTGGGCCGTGATCCTGGCGGGCGGCGTGGGCTCCCGCTTCTGGCCGCTGAGCACGCCGGCGCGCCCCAAGCAGCTGCTGCCGCTCGTGACCGACTCGCCGCTGCTGGCCGACACCGTGGCGCGGCTCGCCCCACTCGTGCCGGCGGAGCGCACGCTGATCATCACGAACGCGTCGCTCGCGCCGGCGGTGGCGAAGCTCCTGCCCTCGCTGCCCGCGGAGAACATCATCGCGGAGCCGCGCTCGGCGGGCACGGCGCCGGCGCTCACGTGGGCCGCGCTCGAGATCGCCCGGCGCGACGGATCGGGAGCGACGATGATCTGCGTGCACGCCGACTGGGCGATCGGCGATGCCGACGGATTCCGGAAGGCGCTCGATGCCGCGGCGACCGTCGCGGAATCGTCGGGCAGTCTGGTGACGGTGGGCGTCGTGCCGTCGCGTCCCGATCCGGGCTTCGGCTACATCCGCGCGGCCGAGGAAGCGCGCGGCGGCGCGCGGCGTGTCGCCAAGTTCATCGAGAAGCCCGATCGAGCCACGGCCGAGACGCTGGTGCGTGAGGGATGTCTCTGGAATTCCGGGATCTTCGTGTGGGGCGCGGGCGACTTCCTCACGGAAGTGCGCCTGCACTGCCCCGAAGTCACGAAGGCGCTGCCGCACTCGGAGCCGGATGAGATCGCGGCGTTCTTCGCCGCGTGCACACCGATCTCCGTGGATCACGGCGTGCTCGAGCGGAGCCGGCGCGTGCTGGTGCTCCCCGGCGATTTCGGGTGGGATGACGTGGGCACGTGGGCCGCGCTCCACCGCGTGCGCGCGAAGGATGCCGCGGGGAACGCCGTCGCGGGCGACGTGCATCTGCTGGACGCGCGGGAGAATGTCGTGCACGCCGAGGGGCAGACCGTCGTGGCATACGGCGTGGAGGGGCTCGTGATCGTGGCGCGCAACGGCGTGACGCTCGTGACGACACGCGAGCGCGCGGCCGATCTCAAGACGTTGCTCGACGCGCTGCCGCCGGCGGTCCGCGACCGCGCATGACGGCGCTCTACCTGTACGACGACGCGCGCGCGCGCGCGTTCGAACCATTCGCGCTCACGCGGCCGGCGAGCGAGCTGCGTGCGGGCACCGCGATCATCCGGGAGCAATGGGAGATGGCGCTCGGCACGATCGATGCGCGCGCCGCCGGCGCGATCACGGCCGCGCATCTTGCCGACTTCTCCGAGGCGGGCGCGCCGCCGGCCGCGCGTGGCGTGGTGCCGGCCGGCGCGATCATCGCGAACAGCCGCTTCGCCGCATCGCTCACGCCGGCGCCCTTCGCGAAGGACGCGGCGGCGTGGACGAGCGGCGGGCGGACTTCCGCGGTGCGCATCGCGAAGGACGTGCCGCTCGCGGCGTTCACGAACGGGAGCGCGACGCTCGAATCACTCGCCGTCGCCGGCGCTCCCACGAGCGAGATCGGCGGCCGCTGGCTGGATGAGGTGTGGCATCTCGATCACCACGCTGTTGCCGACGCTGCGCGAGGACATCAATGCGATCGGCCCGACGTTCACGGGTACAGCGGTCGATCAGGCGACCGTGATCGGCCCGCATCCCGTGTACGTGGAGGAGGGCGCGACGATCGAACCGCTCGTGGTGTTCGACGTCAGTGCCGGCCCGGTGATGGTGCGCGCGGGATCTGTTGTGCGCGCGTTCACCCGCCTCGCGGGACCGTGCGCCGTGGGCGCCGACAGTCAGATCCTGGGCGACCGTGTATCTGGCTGTTCGATCGGCGACCAATGCGTCGTGCGCGGCGAGATCAGCGAGAGCATCGTGATCGGGCACGCGAACAAAGGGCACGAAGGTTTCGTCGGCCACTCGGTGCTCGGCCGGTGGGTGAACCTGGGCGCCGGCACGATCACGAGCAACCTGAAGAACAGCTACGGCACCGTGTCGCTCTGGACGCCGGAGGGCGTGCGCGACACCGGGACCGTGAAGCTCGGCACGTTCTTTGGCGACCACGTGAAGACCGGGATCGGCGCGCGGCTCACCACCGGCTCGGTGATCGGCGCGGGGTCGAACATCTACGGCAGCGTGATGCCGCCGCGCCATGTGCCGCCCTTCTCGTGGGGAGACGGCGACGCGCTGGCAGAGTACCGCCTCGAGGAATTCTTGAAGACCACCGAGCGCGCGATGAGCCGGCGATCGGTCACGCTGAGCGACAGCATGCGCCGGCAGCTCACCGCGGCGCATGCGTTAACGCGGCGCCGCGGCTAGCTCCAGTCCCGACGGCGCAGCGGAGGCGCGCAGCCACGCCGCCGCCCGCTCCCCGCAGCGTACGGCGTTCACGGCCGCGTCGGCGAATCCGATCGCGCGCAACCCGTAGCCCGTGATGAACAATCCGGGCATCGCATCCACGGCGCGCTCGATGCGCTCCACGCGCTGCACGTGGCCGAGTTCGTACTGCGGGATGGCGCGCGGCCAACGCTGGATCGCCTGCATCACCGGCGCGGCGGTGATCCCGTACACGCGTGCGATCTCCGCGCGCGCGAGCGCCACCAGTTCGGCCTCGCGTCATCGCGCCGGCGTCCGGATCCACGCCGCCGCCGAACATCGCGCGGATGAGCACGCTGCCCTGCGGACTCCGCCCGGGATAGAAGCGGCTCTCCCACAAGTTGCCGAGGGCGCGCAGTCCTTCGCCGCGCGCGATGAGCGCGCCGAAGCCGTTCGGCACGCGCGCCGCCTCCGCAGCTCCGAAGCCAAGGCCGACCACCGACACCGGCGGGCACTTGATCGCGTCCAGCTCCGCCGCGAGCGCCGCGTCGAGCGGCCGGAGGAGCGGCGCGGCGGCGAACGGCTCGGCCGCGATGAGGACGGCGTCCGCCGGGATCATCTCGCGGTCACCTTCCACCACGACCGACCACCCCTGGTCCATGCGAACGATGGCACTCACCTTCGCGCCGAGCCGTACGCTGAACCCTCCGCGCGCCGCCACCGCCTCGGGAAAGCTCTGCATCCCGCGCCGGAAACTCGTGAGCGCGCCCGAGGTCGTCCTGCCCCGCTTCGCGATCATCCCGCGGATGATCGAACCGTGGTCGCGCTCGAGCGCGGTCATGCGCGGGAAGGCCGCTTCCACCGAGAGCGCACGCGCGTCGCCCGCGTAGATGCCGAGCGTCATGGGACGGATCATGCGGTCGGCCACCTGCGGCCCGAGCCGGCGCGCGGTGAAATCCCAGATCGATTCGTCGCCGCCGCCCGTGCGCCGCTTGATGAACGGTTCGCCCAACATCCGCAGCACGCCGCCCACGCCGAGAATGCCGTTCCGGACGAGCGCGATGGGATTCGGCGCGACCTCCCGCATCGTGCCGTCGATCAGGATGAATCGGTGCGCCGCCGCGGCGTCGGCCGTGACGCGCTCCCCGTCCATGCCGCAGCTCGTGATGAGCCGGTCGACATCCGGGCGCCCCCCGAGGAATCCGCCGGGTCCCGCTTCCACCAGCCAGCCATCGCGCGCGATCGTGCGCGCCTTGCCGCCCACCTGCGGACTCGCGCTCGAGTACGAGGATCTCCGCCGCGGCCGCGCCCACCGACTGCCGCACCGCCCACGCCGCCGCGAGCCCGCTGATCCCGCCGCCGATCACCACGATGCGCTTCATGGTCACACCGTGCGGCTGAACACCGGCTTCGCGGCGCCCGCGTGCTTCTCGCGCTGATATCGGTCGAAGCACATCGCCAGGTTGCGCACGAACAGCTGGCCGACCGCCGTCGCCTCGATGCGCGCCGGCGTGACCGTGACCATCCCTTCCCGCTCGTGCGGCGCGAGCGCCGAGAGATCCGACGCGAAGTATCCGGCGAAGTCGATGCCGAACTCGCGCTCGATCGCGCCGGTGTCCACGCGGAAGTTGCACATTAGCTCGTGGATCACCTTGAGCCGCACCGCATCGTCCGCGCTGCGCGCGACGCCGCGCGCCACCGGCAGCTTCCCCGCCGCGATCATCTCCTCGTACGTCGACAGCTTCTTCTCGTTCTGCACGTACGCGCCGCGCACGTCGCCGATGGCGGAGATCCCGAGGCCGAGCACATCATCGCCGGGGATCACGGTGTAGCCCTGGAAGTTCCGGCGGAGCCGTCCCTCGCCGAGCGCGCGCGACAGCTCATCATCCGGCCGCGCGAAATGGTCCATCCCGATCGCCGTGTACCCCGCCTTGAGGAATTTCTCCCGCGCGATCGCGAAGAGCGCGATCTTGGTCTCCGCGTCGGGGAGCTGGTCCTCTTCGAGCTTCTTCTGATTGCCGCGCACCCACGGCACGAACGCGAACGAATACACCGCCGTGCGGTCCGCGCCCAGCGAGATCACGGAATCGATGGTGCGCTCGAAGCTCTCCGGCGTCTGCAGCGGCAGTCCGTAGATGAGGTCGACGTTGATCCCGCGGAATCCACGGCGCCGCGCGTGCTCGATCAAGCCCGCCGTCTGCTCGAGGCTCTGCACCCGGTTCACCGCCTCCTGCACCGCCGGCGTGAGGTCCTGCACGCCGAGCGAGATCCGATTGAAGCCGAGATCGGCGAGCGCGTCGAGATGCGCGTTGGTCGTCACGCGCGGATCCGCCTCGAGCGCGAGTTCGGCGCCGGGCATCGGCCGGAATTCCTTGAGCAGCGGCGTGAGCAGGTCGGTGAGCTGCGCCGGCGTGTAATACGTCGGCGTGCCGCCGCCGAGATGGAGCTGCGCGACGCGCCGGCGGTTCGGCAGCCGCTCGGCGAGCATCGCGATCTCGCGCTTCAGCAGTTCGAGGTACGGCGCCGCCATCTCCTTGTGCTTGGTCACGATGACGTGGCACCCGCAGAAGAGACAGCGCTCTTCGCAGAACGGGAGGTGCACGTACATCGACAGCGGCGCATCGCCCAGCCGGTCGGCCTCCGCGAGCCGCCGCTCATAGTCGTCCGCGGTGAACCCCTCGTGGAATTCGACGGCGGTCGGATAGCTCGTATAGCGTGGGCCCGGCTGGTCGTACCGCGCGAGCAGCTCGGCGGTGACGCTGCGGCTGACGGGCGCCGCGCCGGGAGCGCGACTCTTGGTGGCGCTCATGACGACTTCTCCCCGTGCACGACTTCGACGAGCGCGTGCACGCTGTCGATCGGTGTGTCAGGCATGATGCCGTGCCCGAGGTTGACGATGTGGCCGCGCGCCGGCACACGCGCGAGCAGCGCCCGCGCCGCGCGCCGCGTGGCGTCCGGACCGGCGAGCAGGATCGCGGGATCGAGATTTCCCTGCAGCGCTTTCGCGGCGCCGAGGGTCGTGCGCAGCGCCGCGAGGTCCTCGCGCCAGTCGACGGCGAGCGCCTCGGACTCCAGCGCGCCGTACAGCTCGACGAGATGCGGCGCGTCCTGCACGAAGAGGATCCGCGGCACGCCGAGCGATCTCGTCTCGGCGAGATAGCGCACCGAGGTGCGGGCGCACGAGCCGCGTCCAGTCGGCGCGCGAGAGCACGCCGGCCCAGGTGTCGAACAGCTGCACCGCCTGCGCGCCGGCGCCCACCTGGCGCTGCACGTAGCGAATGACGAGGCTCGGTGAGCTTGGTGAGCAGCGCGCAGAGCAGCCCCTCATCGCGCGCCGCGAGCGCGCGCAGCGCCGGGAAGCCGGGGCTGCCCCGCCCTTGCACCAGATACGCGGCCAGCGACCAGGGCGCGCCGGCGAAACCGAGCAGCGTCGCGCGGCCGTCTAGCGCGCGCTGCACGCGGCCCAGCGCGTCGATCACCTCGGGGGCGATCTCGTCATCGGCCGGCTCGCGCAGCGCGTCCACATCGGCCGCGGTGCGCACCGGCGCGGCGAGTACGGGGCCCGGATCGAAGCGCACCGGCGACGCCGAGCGCGGGGATGGGGCTCATGAGATCGGCGAAGATGATCGCGCCGTCGAGCGGGAAGCGCGCGAGCGGCTGCAGCGTCACCTCGGCGGCGAGCTCCGCGCTCCCCGACAGTTCCTCGAAGCTGTGCTTCGCGCGCAGCGCGCGGTATTCGGGCAGATAGCGGCCCGCCTGCCGCATGACCCAGAGCGCGCGGCGCTCGGTCGCTTCGCCGCGCAGCGCTCGCAGCAGGATATCGTTCATGCGCCGTCTCCTTCGCCGTCGGCGCTGAAGCGGTAGCCGATGCCGCGCACCGTGTGGAAATGGCGCGGCTTCTCGGGATCCGGCTCGAAGCGCTTGCGCAGCCGCATGACGAAGTTGTCGATCGTGCGCGTGGACGGGAGCACGTCGTCGCCCCACACCTTCTCGAGCAGCTCGTCGCGCCAGACCACCGCGCCGCGCCGCTGCACCAATTCCTTGAGGATCATCGCTTCCTTCTGCGTGAGCAGCTGGTCGCGCCCGTCGAACGACCGGCCGCGAAAGTTGCGGAAATCGAATTCGTTGCCGCCGAAGCGCACCACCGGCTCGAGCGCGGTGATCGGCGTCGTAGCGCACGCGGCGCCGCAGGATGGCGGACACGCGCAGCAGCAGCTCGCGCAGTTGGAACGGCTTCGGCAGGTAGTCGTCGCCGCCCGCCTCGAGGCCGCGGATGCGGTCGTTCGGGCCGCCCTTCGCGGTGAGGAAGAGCACCGGGGTGTCGCGCCCCTCGCGGCGCATCGTCTCGCACACCGAGAAACCGTCCATGCCCGGGAGCATCACGTCGAGGACGATCAGATCGAACTCTTCCTGCCGGATCTTCGCGAGCGCGACGCGTCCGTCGCCGAGCACGTCCACGTGGTAGCCCTCGGCCTCGAGGTTCTCGCGGATGCCGCGCGCGAGATTGAGCTCGTCTTCCACGAGCAGGATGCGGGGCGTCGTGTCGGTCATGATGCGACGGATCCCGGCCGCGGGCCAGATCACGGTGAACGTCGCGCCCTGTCCCGGGCCGTCGCTCGCCGCCGCGACGGTGCCGCGGTCGAGCTCGACGTGCCGGCGCACCAGGAACAGGCCGAGCCCGGTGCCACGCGTGCCGCCGCGCTCCTCGCGCTCGATCCGGTAGAACTTCTCGAACAAGCGCGCGGCCTCGTCGGCGGAGAACCCGCTGCCCTCGTCCTGCACCTCGAGCACGACCGACCCATTCGTGCGCGGACCCGCGGATGCCGCACGGTGCGTCCGGGCGGCGATGCCTTGATCGCGTTGTGGAGGAGATTGCGGAGCACGATGATGCGTGCCGTCGCGCTCGCCCGCACGGTCAGGTCACGCCGGCCACGCCGGCGTCGATCGTCACGCTCGCACTCGGCCGCGAAGCCGGCGAGCTCTTCGACGACGCTGCCGACCTCCTCGGCGAGCTCGATCGGTTCCGGCGTGCGGCGCGCCCGTCCGCGGCGAGGCGCGAGGCGTCGAGCACATTCGCGATCATCCCCTGCAGCCGGCCGAGCTCGACGAGCATGCGGCGCACGAGCTCGCCGCGCTGCGCCGGCGGCGGGTCGCGCATCGCGAGCGTCTCCACCGACAGCCGGAGGCTCGCGAGCGGACTCTTGAGCTCGTGCGACATGCCGGCGAGGAATTGCTCCTGGCCGCGCCGCAGCTCGGCCTCCTCACGGAGCGCGCGGTACGACGATCACCATCGCGCCGACGAGCACCACGAGGAAGAACGCGCCCTCCCACGCGTAGCGGTTGAGGCGGTGGAAGCGCTGGCGCTTCAGGTCATCGAGCACGATCGGCGACACGGCGATCATCGAGGAGTCGGCGCTGATCGTGAGCGCGGGGAACGCGGCGCTCAGTTCGCGCCAGCTGCGGCCCGAGCGCAGGAGCGCGCGCGCGACGACGCTGTCGCGGGTCGATACGTCGATTCCTGCGCCGCGAGCACGGCGCCCGTGTAGCGCACCTGGTCCACGAGCCACCAGCCGAGCTACGGTGGTGCAACGTGAGCAGGACGAGGAATCCACATCTGCAGGCGGCGGGTGCGGCGGAGCGTGGTCGGCGTGCGCTCACGCGAGCAGCGCCTCCGCGGGAGCGGCCAGCGCGGCCGCGAGCGCGTCGCGCAGTCGCGCGAGATGCGCGGGCGTGTGCGCGAGCGAGAGGAACCCCGCCTCGTACGCGGACGGCGCGAGCGCGATGCCGCGCGTCGAGCAGCGCGTGGAAGATCGGCGCATAGCGCGCCGCGGCGGCGCCGTCGATGCGCTCGGCCGCGCGCGGTGCGGCGCCCGCCTGCAGCGAGATCCAGAAGAGCGAGCCGGCGCGCACGAGCGCCGCCGGCTCCGGCGCGGCCGCGAGCACCGGCGCGAGCATGGCCTCGAGCGCGGCGCCGGTCGCCTCGAGTTGACGCCAGCCGTCCTCGCGCTCGAGCACGTTCAGCGTGGCGAGCCCCGCGGCCATCGCCGCCGCGTTCCCCGAGAGCGTGCCGGCCTGGTACACAGGACCCTCGGGCGCCAGCATGCGCATGATGTCGCGCCGACCGCCGAACGCGCCCACCGGCAGTCCGCCGCCGATCACCTTGCCGAAGGTCGCGAGGTCCGGCGTGATGCCGAGCAGCTCCGCGGCGCCGCCCTGCGCGAGGCGGAAGCCGCTGATCACCTCGTCGAAGATGAGCAGCGCGCCGGCCCGCTCCGTCTCGCGGCGGAGCGCCGCGAGAAATTCGGGCCGCTGCAGCAGCAGGCCGTTGTTCGCCGGCACCGGCTCGATGATCACCGCGGCGATCTCGTCGCCACGCGGGCGCAGCAGCGCGGTGAAGGCCGCTTCGTCGTCGAGCGGCAGCACGAGCGTCTCGCCGCGCGAACGCCGCGGGAACACCGGCCGACGACGGCGTGCCGAAGGTCACGAGCCCGGAGCCGGCCGCCACGAGCAGATGATCCGCGTGGCCGTGGTAGCAGCCGGAGAACTTCACGATCTTGTCGCGCCCCGTGTAACCGCGCGCCACGCGGATCGCGCTCATCGTCGCCTCGGTGCCCGACGAGACGAAGCGCACCTGATCGAGCCCCGGATACCAGCTCACGATGCGTTCGGCGAGCTCGATCTCCGTCTCGCCCGGCGCGCCGAAGCTCGTGCCCCGTCCGCCGGCCGCGATGATCGCGTCGCGGACCGCCGGATGCGCGTGGCCGAGAATGAGCGGCCCCCACGAGTTCACGAAGTCGACGTAGCGCTGGCCGTCCACATCCTCGAACTCCGCGCCGCTCGCGCTATGGAACACGAGCGGCGTGCCGCCCACCGCGCGATACGCGCGCACCGGCGAACTCACGCCGCCGGGCATCACGCGCTCGGCGCGCTCCATCCACGCTTTCGACGAGGCGCCGGCGCTCACAGCCAGCCTCCGGCGAGCGCTTCGCGCGCGTGGTACGTGATGACGATCTCCGCGCCCGCGCGCGCCATGGCGTGCAGGTTCTCGCGCACGACCGCTGCCTCGTCGAGCCAGCCGGCCCGCGCGGCGGCCTTCACCTGCGAGTATTCGCCGCTCACATTGTACGCCGCGAGCGGCAGGTCGGTCGCTTCGCGCACGGCGCGGATGATGTCGAGATAGGCCAGCGCCGGCTTCACCATGAGCATGTCCGCGCCCTCGCGCGCATCGAGCAGCGCCTCGCGCACCGCCTCCGCCGCATTGCGCGGATCCATCTGGTAGCTCCGGCGGTCGCCGTGCTGCGGCGCGCTGTCCGCGGCTTCGCGGAACGGGCCATAGTAGGCCGACGCGTATTTCACGGCGTACGAGAGGATCGCGGTGTTCACGAATCCGCGCTCGTCGAGCAGGTCGCGGATCGCACCGACGCGGCCGTCCATCATGTCGGATGGGGCCACGATGTCCGCCCCCGCTTCGGCGTGCGCCGCGGCCATCTCGGCGATCGGGCGAAGCGAAAGATCGTTGTCCACTTCGCCGTCGCGCAGCACGCCGCAGTGGCCGTGGTCCGTGTACGCGCACAGGCACACGTCGGTGACGATAACGATGTCCGAACCGAGCGCGTCCTTCAGCGCGCGGATCGCCCGCGGCACCGTGCCGTCGGGATCGCGCGACGCCGCGCCGTCGGCATCCTTCTCGCCGGGCGCCGGCGTGCCGAAGAGCAGCACCGTCCGCACGCCGAGCTTCCGGTCCGCCTCCACCGCGCGCACGAGCGGCTCGATCCCCAGCCGCGCGATCCCCGGCATGGACGCGATCGGCTCCTGGCCGCGCGCCGATGGGAGCACGAAGTGCGGCATGATCAATTGATCCGCGCGCACGTGCGTCTCGGCGACGAGATCGCGGAGCGCGGGAGTGTGGCGGAGCCGGCGCGGGCGCGTGCGCCCGGGGCTGACGAGGGTCTCGGTCGTTTCGGTGATCATGGGAGCGCCTCCAACATGCCATCGAGATCGGGCCGCCGCGCCTCGGCGGACACCGGGAGTCCCACCGCCGCTGCGGCCGCCGACGTCGTGGGACCAATTGTGATGACGCGCGCGTCCGGCGGGAAGTGCGCGCGATTGACGAAGCCTTCGGCCGCCGACGGGCTGGCGAGCAGGATCGCGTCGATCCCTTCCGCGGCGAGATCGCGCTTGGGCCCATCGGCCGGCGCCGGGATCATCGCGTAGACGTTCACGCGCGTCACGGGGACGCCGGCCTCTTCGAGCGCGCGCTCGACGTCCGTCCGTCCGTACACGGCGCCCGCGACCACCACGCTCGCCTCGGTGGCCGCGCCGCCGAGCCGCTCGAGCAGCTCGTGCGCCAGACCCCGCGCATTGCTCTCCGTGGCGACCAAGTCCACGCGGCCCAGCGCCAGCGCGGCGGCGCGCGCGGTGACCGGGCCGACGACCGCGACGTGCAGCGCCCGCGGCAGGGTGCCGTCCACGATCGCGCCCACGGCCTCGGCCGCGCGCCGCGAGGCGAGCACCAGCCACGACGCGTTGGCGATCGCCGCGCGCAGCGCGCGGGCGGTGTCGGCGTCGTGCATCGTGGCGATCACCAGACACGGCATCACCACCGGGACCGCGCCGAGCTTCCGGAGCCGCGCGGCCCAGCGCTCGGCGTCCTCCGCCGCGCGCGTGACGAGGATCCGCCGCCCCGCGAGCGCGGGCGTCATGCGATCACGGCGGCGGACAATGCACCCCACGCCAATGCCGCCAGCGCCTCGGGATCATCCCCCATCACGTCGGCGCGCGCGACCGAGCCATCCTCGCCACCAAGCATGGTGTAAAGATGCAACGTCGCACCGCCGGCGTCGCACCATGCGCCAAAGGGGAGCGCGCAGCCGGCCTCGGCGAGACCAAGCAGCGCACGCTCGGCGCGCAGCGCGCGCGACGTGCGCGGGTCGTCCAGCGCGGCCACCGCAGCGAGAACGCCGCCGGCATCGCGCCGCACCTGCACCGCGATGGCGCCCTGCGCCGGCGCCGGCACGAAGCGCCGCGGATCGAGACGCGTGCGCGCGATCTCCACCGGCACGAGCGCCGAGCCGCTCGCGCGATCCAGACGCTCGAGACCGGCTGCCGCGAGCAGGATCGCATCGAACTTGCCGTCCGTGAGCGCGCGAACGCGCGTAGGGACGTTGCCGCGCAACAGCGCGATCTCGAGGTCGGGGCGCGCCTCGGCCAGGAGTGCTTTGCGCCGCGCCGCCGACGTGCCCACCCGCGCACCCGCGCGGAGCGGGATCGCTCCGGCGGACGCGTTCGCCGCCTCGGGGCGCACGAGCAGCACGTCCGCGGCATCGAGCCGTTCCGGCACCGCGGCCACCACCAGTCCGTCGGGGCTCTTCGACGGAAGGTCCTTGTACGAGTGCACGGCGACATCGGCGCGGCCGTCGAGCAGCGCCGCTTCGATCTCGCGCACGAACACACCGAAGCTGCCGACGTCGGTGAACGCGCGGTCGGTGACCTGGTCGCCGATCGTGGAGATCACGATCGTCTCAGTGGTGTGCCCCGCGGCCTCGAGGCGGCGCGCGACATCCGCCGACTGCGCGCGCGCGAGCGCGGAACCGCGCGTGGCGATGCGCAGTCTCATGATTCCTCCAATTCCTGCTCGATGAGCATCGCCACGCCGGACTCTCCGGCCGCGTCGTGCAGCTGCTTCGCGAGCTCCGGCTCGGTGTGCGACAGGAAGGCTTCGACCGCGGCGGGCCCCGCCTGGAAGACCAGGTCGCGCAGCCCCACGGACGGCACGTGCGCGAAGCGCCGCGCGAGCGTCTCCGCCCAGCGGCGCACGGCATCGCGTTCGGGCTCGCCGAGCGCCGCCAACTCCTGCTTGAAGAGGCGCTCGACGCCCTCGATGGCGGTGTGACGGAAGCGCCGGTGCAGGTCGGCGATCATCGGTCCGATGAGCCGCTCCGCCATCTGGCGCCGGAGTTCGGTGAGCGACGTGTCCACGATCTCGCGCGCATCCGCGAACTCGCCGATCACGCGCTCGCGATCCTCGGCGGCGGAGAGGGAGATCTCATCCATGCCGACGCGCGGGACGTCGGCGGCGATCGCGTCCTCGGGGGTGACGTTGGGCGGGATCGCGAGATCGATGATGAGCGGGCTCTGCGCCGACGGCGTGCGCGCCGCGATGCGCTCGAGGTCGGCGCGCGCGAACACGGGCTCCTTCGCGCCGGTGGCGACGATCACCACTTCCACGCCGTCGGGCGACTCGCGGAACGCAGTCGAGCGAGCGCGCCTCACCCTGCACCGCGCTCGCGAGCGACTGCGCGCGCTCGAGCGTGCGGTTCACGATGACGACGCCGGTGCCGGCCGCCGCGAGCTCGCGCGCGCACTGCTCGGTCATCGGCGACACGCCTACGAGCGCGACGCGGCCCGGCGTGCGTGCCAGGCGCTCGCGGGCATACCGCACCGCGACCTGCGCGAGCGATACGCGGCCGATCCGTCCTTCCGTCACGGGCCGCACCTTCTTCGCCACCCGCAGCGCCTCGGTGAAGAGCGCATCGAGGTGCGGTCCGAGCAGCGCGAGCTGCCGGGACCCTTCCACCGCCTCGCGCACCTGGCCCACGATCTCGCTCTCTCCCACGCGCGCCGACTCGAGGCCGGCGGCGACGAGGAAGAGATGCTCGGCCGCGCCTTCGCCCTGCCACGCGCGCAGCGTGTGCTCGGCCTCGCCGGCGCGCGGCTCGCGGCCCGTGAGTTCGGCGAAGATGCGCCGGCGCAGCACGGGGCAGCGGCGTATGGCCGTCGGAGGAGAACACCACCTCCACGCGATTGCACGTCGCGAGGTAGACCAGCTCCGGCACGCCGATCACCGCGGCGAGCCGCGGGACGCACTCGGCGCGCTCGCCCTTGGCGATCGTGAAGGACGCGATCGTATCCGCGGTCCCGTGTCTCCAGGAAATGCCGACGACGCCGATGCGGTGCATGTGCGCTCCCGGTTCCGAATGATCACGCCGCGTGGATCACGCGACACGGGGGATGCTATCCATGCGCGCAAGGCGTGTGTCACAGGAATGTCATCGCCCGTCGGGGAATCCCGGGCGCACGGGCATGATCAGCCTCGGGCCAGATTCGCGAGAGACGCGATGAACTCCGGGCGGTCCTCGACGGCGGCCACGCGAAGTAGGGATTCTCCCCCGGCCTCCGTAAAGGATTCCCTGCCACGAATCCCGATCTCTTCGATGGTCTCGAGGCCATCGGTGAGGAATCCGGGGGTGATCACGGCCACGCGGCGCACTCCGCGGCGCGGCAATTCCTCGAGCACCGTGGCCGTCGCGGGGGTGAGCCACGGCTCGGGACCGAATTTCGACTGGTACGCGTGCGTCGCACGATCCGCCGGCCACTCGAGCGCGGCGAGCAGCGCGCGCGTGGTCGCTTCACAGTCGGTGGTGTAGGTGCGGCGTTCGCGGCGATCGTAGCGCACGGGGATGCCGTGGTACGAGAGCACGAGATGGTCGGGTGGCGCGTCCGCACGCGCGAGTGTCTCGCGCCAGACGGCGGTCATCGCGCGCACGTATCCGCCTTCATCCGCGGGAATGACGCGCTCCACCACGCGCGATGCGATGCCCGCGCGCGCGGCGGCTTCCCGCGCGCGCTGGAACGCGGTGCCCGTCGTCGCGTCGGTCCGGTGCGGGAAGAGCGGGACCACGACGATGGGGCCGGTGGTCTCGCGCGCGAGCCGCGTCATTTCGCGGTCGAGCGACGGTTCACCATAGCGGTAGGCCGCGCTCACCGTGAAGCGGCCGTCCGCGATCGCGCGCACGGCCGCGACCATGTTCTCCGTTCCCACGCGCAGCGGCGAGCCACCCGCCTGCCAGATCGAGGCATACTGCTCGGCGACGCGCGCCGGCCGGCTGCGCAGGACCATCGTGCGCAGGATCGGCTGCCAGAGCCAGCGCGGCAGATCGACCACCGAGGGGTCGCTCAGGAACTCGTCGAGGAACTCGCGCACCGCCTCGGCCGTGGGCGCGGTGGGCGTGCCGAGGTTCACCAGCAATAGGTGTGGCGTCATACCGTGACGATAAGGGGGACCGGCGGCACGCTGTGTCACAGTCCTGTCATCGCGCCGCTCCCTCGAACTGCGCGGTGTACGCCCGCACCCGCTCGAGATAGTCGCGCGCCTCGGTGCTGTCCCCGCCGAGTTCGGCCAGATGGTCCGTCCACGCGGCTCCGTGCTTCTTCACGAGATCGTGCACGCGGATGTAGCCGCGGTTGTAGCACACCGTGACGAGATCGATGAGCTGCGACTCGGTGAGCGGCGCACCGCCGTTGATCCGCTTCCGGGCGAACGAGCCGTAGCCCCCGGGCCAGAAATCGGTGGACCATTTGTTCTCGAGCAGCCGGATCCAGAAGACCGCGGCGCGCGCGGCGTGATCAGGGGCGAAGAGATACTCGTTTCGCGACGTGACCGCACCGGCGCGCAGCAACGAATCGATGGCCGTGGCCGTGGGCGAACCCGCGTGCACGAGTGGCGACCGCGGCCACGCGGTGACCTCGGGCGCCATCCAATGGAAGTGATACTCCGTGACCATGAGCCGGAGGTCGGCATCGGTGCGCGCCGTGAGTTGCGCGATCCCGAGCGCCGGCGCCGCCGAGACCGCGAGTGTGTCACCGGCGCTCTCCTTCACGAGGAGGGCGATGACGTAGCCGGGATCGATGCCGAGCCGCGGATCGCGCCCCCATCGCTCCACGAGCGGCGCGATGCGGCGCATGACGAACTCGTAGTTCCCCGCACTCGCGATGCGCAGGCTGCCGTTCGCATTGCGCACGGAGTCGCGCGGCACCGCCGCCACGCGCGACGCCGAGTCGGCATGGAAGCGCAGTCCTTGCGCGGACAAGGACGTCGGAACCAGGAGGGATACGAGCAGCAGAACACGCATCGTGCACTCAATCTATCAGTGTGGTCATCATGCAAATCATGTGCATCCTGTCAAAAGGCCGTTGCAGGTCTGGCCCAAGAACTGCTTTGACAGGATGAGCATGATCAACAAGATGGGTACAATGAAGCGGGCCCGGCTTTCGCCGGGCCCGCTTCGGCCGTATCTAACGTCCAACGCCCAACGTCTGGGAGTTGGTTTAGTACATCCCGCCCATGCCACCGCCGCCGGGACCGCCGGCGGGCATGGCGCCCTTCTCTTCCTTCTTCTCGACGATGATCGCTTCCGTCGTGAGCAGGAGGCTCGCGATCGAGGCCGCGTTCTGCAGCGCCGTGCGCGTGACCTTCGTCGGGTCGATGACGCCCGCCTGCATCATGTCCTCGTACACATCGGTGAGCGCGTTGTAGCCGAACTTGTCATCCTTGCTCGCGCGCACCTTCTCCAGCACGATCGACCCTTCGCCGCCCGCGTTCTGCACGATCATGCGGAGGGGCTCTTCGATCGCCTTGCGGATGATGTCCGAGCCGATCTGCTCGTCGCTCTCGGAGAACTTGAGGCTCTTCAGCACGCGCTGGGCGCGAATGAGCGCCACGCCGCCGCCGGGGACGATGCCTTCCTCGACCGCCGCGCGCGTCGCATGCAGCGCATCCTCGACGCGGGCCTTCTTCTCCTTCATCTCGCTCTCCGTGGCCGCGCCCACGTTGATCACCGCCACACCGCCGGCGAGCTTCGCGAGACGCTCCTGGAGCTTCTCCTTGTCGTAGTCCGACGTGGACTTCTCGACCTGCGACCGGATCTCCTTCACGCGGCCCTGGATGTCGGCCTCGGAGCCGGCGCCGTCGATCAGCGTCGTGTTGTCCTTGTCCACCACGATCCGCTTGGCCTTGCCGAGGTCGGTGATGACCGTGTTCTCGAGCTTGAAGCCGGTCTCCTCCGAGATGACCTTGCCGTTCGTCAGGATCGCGATGTCGCGCAGCATCTCCTTGCGGCGGTCGCCGAAGCCCGGGGCCTTCACCGCGCAGACGCGCAGCGTGCCACGGAGCTTGTTGACCACGATCGTCGCGAGCGCCTCACCCTCGACGTCCTCGGCGATGATCAGGAGGGGCTTGCCCATCTGGGCGACCTTCTCGAGCACGGGGAGCAGGTCCTTCATCGACGACATCTTCTTGTCGTGGATCAGGATCATCGCATCCTCGAGCACCGCTTCCATCTTGTCCGGATCGGTGACGAAGTACGGGCTGAGGTAGCCGCGGTCGAACTGCATGCCGTCCACCGTCTCCAGCTCGGTGGCGAGGCCCTTCGCCTCTTCGACCGTGATGACGCCGTCCTTGCCGACCTTCTCCATCGCTTCCGCGATCAGGTCGCCGATCTCCTTGTCGTTGTTCGCGGAGATGGAACCGACCTGCGCGATCTCCTTCTTGCCGGCGGTCGGGATGCTGATCTTCTTCAGCTCCTCGACGATCGCGGCCACGGCCTTGTCGATGCCGCGCTTGAGCGCCATCGGGTTCGCACCGGCCGTCACGTTCTTGAGGCCTTCACGGTAGATCGCCTGCGCGAGCACCGTGGCGGTCGTCGTGCCATCGCCCGCGAGGTCCGAGGTCTTGGTCGCGACTTCCTTCACCATCTGCGCGCCCATGTTCTCGAGCGGATCGTCGAGCTCGATCTCCTTCGCGACGGTCACGCCGTCCTTGGTGATCGTGGGGGCGCCGAACTTCTTGTCGATGACGACGTTCCGGCCCTTCGGACCGAGGGTGACCTTCACCGCCTCGGCCAACTGATCGACACCGCGCTTGAGCGCCGCGCGCGCGTCAGTGCTGAAATAGAGTTCCTTCGCAGCCATATGGAGTCTCTCGCCTGATATGAGTTAGTTGGTGCGGATCAAACGATCGCGAGGACGTCGCTCTCGCGCAGGATCAGATACTGCTCGTTGTCGAGGGTGACCTCGGTGCCGCTGTACTTCCCGTAGAGCACCTTGTCGCCGACCTTGACCTCCATCGGCACGCGCTTGTCCTTCTCATAGCGGCCGGGACCGGCGGCGACGATCTCGCCGACCTGCGGCTTCTCCTTGGCGGTATCGGGGATGTAGAGTCCGCCGCGCATCGACTCGGCTTCCTCCATTGGCCGTACCACAACACGATCTGCGAGCGGATTGACCTTCACCGCATGCGCGCTCTTCGTGGCCATATCGCTGGTCCTCCTCCGTATGGGTTCAACAGGAAGTGATAGATATAGTAGTGCGCCTTCTTAGCACTCACCTGCCCTGAGTGCTAGCACCTCAATCTATCGGATCGCGAAGCGCATCGCAACACTCGATCCGGTAACGAGCGACATGTGTGAAGTCACGGGAATGTGACGCCGTAACTAATTGTTATATAAGTTGTTGCAGTTATCAACAAATTCTGCACTCGACCGGGCGAAAGGGACTTATGCGCCACGCGGGGCAAGCCGCGCCATCCGCGCCCTCCGCGTGATCCGCGTGCAAGCAGTTGCACTTCTGGCGGAGTGCCGAGATCACCACAACTGCTTCCACGCGGATCACGCGGAATAGCGCTGAACACGCGGATCGGCCCGCGATGCGAATTGGCGCCACAAGGCGCGGCAAGTTTCGATTTCTTGGCTAACTGCGAACCACCGTCAGATCGCGAACGCGGCAATGACGGCGATATCGGTGATCGCCCAGGCGACGAGGGCGGCGTACATGCCCTTCTGATGCTCGGCGGGGGTCATGCGCTGGTGCGCGGCGAGCCAAGGGAACAGCACGGCGCTCCATGACGCGGCGGCGATCGCGAGGCCGAGCCACTGCCACAACGCGATGTGCGTTTGGGCGGCGGCCCAGGTCAGCATCGCGAAGGCGACCACGGCCGCGCCGGCGGCGACGATGAGGCTGCCGCGCATGCCGAGCATCAAGGCGAGTGTCCGGTCGCCTCGGCGCGTGTCCTCATCGAACTGATATAGCTGCGTGAGCGGATAGAGCGACGCAAAGAGCGCGCAGAAACTCCACAGCACCACCGCCATCACGCCGGGCAGCGGGCGGCCGGTGATCGCCCAGCCCGCGTACGGCGTGAGCGTGCCGAAGCCGATCATGTTGATCAGCCAGTCGGCGCCGGCCACCGCCTTCAATCGAACCGGGGGCACCGAATACACGAGCGACATCACGAAGCACGCCGCGTACGCGAGCGCGAAACCCACCGGCAGCGCGAAGGCGAGCACCTGCCCCGCCGCCATCATCGCCAGCGCGAAGGGCGCGAGCCGCGCCGGGGCCGGCGGCGGCGCATCGAGATAGCCGATGTCCCCTTCGTCCTTGTCGAAGGCGCTGTTGATCGCGAGCGTGCCGCCATTCCCCAGGATCACCCAGATGAGCAGCCCGGCGATGAGCGAGCCGAGTTGCTCGCCATGGAGCACGCCGCTCACGCCCACCGCCAGAATGAATCCCAGCGCCGTGTGCGCGGCCATGATCGGCCACTCGGCAGGGCGCAAATGCAGCACATAGCTGAACGCGTCGCCCGGCAGCAGGCGGTAGCCCAGATCGCGCACCCGCTTCACGCGCGCGTACCGCCTTCGAGCAGCGTGTACGCGATCTGCAGGCCGTACAGCGTGAGGAACGGCTCCACGACTTCGATCTGCTCCGAGAGCGGCGCGATCACCTCGGCGAGTCCACCGGTGGCGACCACCTTCGGGACGCGCCCGCCCGGCCACTCCTTCTTCAGGCGGCGCACGAGGCCGTCGATCATCTCCGCGGTGCCGAGCATCACACCGGCACGAATACACTCCTCCGTGCGGCGGCCGAGCGCGCGCTTGGGCGGCACGAGTTCCGTGGCCGGGAGCTTCGAGGTGCGGCGGATGAGCGTGTCCGCCGATGTGCGCAGACCAGGCGCGATGATCCCGCCGAGGAAGACGCCCTCGGCGGTGATGCAGTCGTAGGTCGTGGCAGTGCCCAGGTCAACGACAATGGTGTCGGTCTTGTAGAGGCGGCTCGCCGCGAGCGTGTTGATGAGGCGGTCCGCACCCACGGTGGCGGGCTCCTCCACGTCGAGCACGATCGGGAGCCCCGACGAGGCGTCGACGATCCGCGGCGATGTGCCGAAGAGCGCGCGACAACCGTCGGCCAGCGGCCCGGTGACGGCGGGCACCACCGAGCCGATCGCCGAGCCCGTGATCGCGGCGCGCTTCACGTCGCGGTAGCGCAGCAGTCCATCGAGCATCATCGCGCATTCATCGGGCGTGCGCGACGCATCGGTGTTGGTGCGCCAATGCGCCTCCAGGCGCGCGCCATCGAAGAGACCGATGGTGGTCTCGGTGTTGCCCACATCGAAGACGAGTATCACGCTGTTCCCTCCGCAAGGACGAGCGATCCGCTGCGGCACGCGGTGGTGCCGGCCGCGGTGGTGATGAGGAGCGCGCCGTTGGCATCGATCCCCGCCACCGAACCGACGGCCGGCTCGGTGCACTGACGTCCGCGCGCGAGGTCGCGTGCCGCGAATTCGGTGAGTTCCTTCGGCGAGAGCGGTCCCGTGGCCGCGGCGGCCGCGCGCAGCGCGGGAATGAGCTCCGCGAGCACTTCCACGCGCGACGTGCCGCCGCGGAGCGCGGCGGCCGGCAGCGCGCGCGGCGCCAGGAGATTGATGCCGATCCCGATGGCGACCCACTCGAGCTTCTCCTCGCGCCAGCGCGCTTCCACGAGCACGCCGGCGAGCTTCTCGCCGCCCACGTACAGATCGTTGGGCCACTTGAGCTGCACCGGCGATGTGGTGAACCGGTCGAGCACGCGCGCGGCCTTGAGGCCCGACGCGCAGTGACAGGAGCTCGATCGCCTTCGGGTCGCGCGGGCGCTCGAGCAGCGTCACCAGGATCCCGGCGCCGGCGGCCGAGGTCCAGGTGCGGCCGCCGCGTCCGCGCCCGGCTGTCTGTTCCTCCGCGAGGATCAGGGTCCCCGCGGGCGCGCCGGATTCCGCGATCGCGTGCGCGACATCGAGGGTGGACGTCACCGAGTCGTAGACCTCCACGCGCGGCAGATCGAGCAGCTGCATGAGCGAGGCGCCCGCGCGGCCGTCGTAGGTGTCATTCGCGCCGACGCGCGACATGCCGCGCTGATCAACCACGGTAGGCCACGAGCGCGAGCACGGCCGCGCCGAGCACGAGCCGGTAGAGGGCGAAGACACCGAAGCTGTTGCGCGTCACGAAGCGTAGCAGCACGGCGATCGCGAACCACCCGCTCACCGCCGCGGCGGTCACGCCCACGAGCAGCGGCATCGCGAGCGCGTGCTCGTGCAGCAGGTGCGGCACCTTGAACAGCGCCGCCGCGGCGATGATCGGCATGCTCATGAGGAAGCTGAAGGTCGCGGCGCTCTCGCGGTCGAGGTCGAGCGCGCGGCCGGCGGTGATCGTCGAGCCGGACCGGGATACGCCGGGGATGATCGCGAACATCTGCGCGGCGCCGATCAGCAGCGCGTCGCGGCCGCGGATGTCGCCGATCGTGCGCGTCTCGGGCGCCGCGCGGTCCACCACCCAGAGGATCACGCCCATCACCATCGTCGCGCCCGCGATCAACGCCGGCGCACGGAACGCGTGCTCGGCGTACTTGTCGAGGAAGACGCCCGCAATGCCGCCGGGGATCGTCGCGATGATCAGGAAGAGCACGCGGCGCTCTTCCGGCGTCACGATCTTCCGGGTGCGCACGATGTTCAGCGCGGCGCGCGCGAGCCGCATCCACTCGGCGCGGAAGTAGCCGAGGACGGCCACGAGCGTGCCGAGGTGGAGCGCGACGTCGAAGGAGAGTCCCGGCTCGGGCCAGCCGAAGACCCACGGCGCGAGCGCCAAATGCGCGGAGCTGCTGATCGGCAGGAACTCGGCGAGGCCTTGGAGAATGCCGAGGACGAAGGCCTGGAAGAGGGTCATCGCGAGGGGAACGAGTGGGGCGGCAAGGAATCAGATCCGAGCGATCACGAACGCGAGCATCGTGCAGACCATCGCCGCCTTGAGCGCGCGGGGCGCACCGGGCAGCCCGCGCATCGAGCGCGCCGCGCCGATCGCCGTCAGCAGGAGCGCCGGCAGGATCAGCCATTCGAGCCGCGGCAGTGCGCGCGCGACGGGGATAATCTGCACCGCGAACGCGAGCGAGCGCGACGACGATCAGCGTTCGAGCCACCGGAAGGCCCCCACCGGATGGGGACAGTGCGTCTATGACCGGTGTCGCCGGGCATGTCATCAATGTCCTTCGCGATCTCGCGCGCGAAGTGCATTGGCGACGGCGATCGCGACCAGCACGAGACCCGCGGTCGGATTGCGCACAGCCCACGCACCGTATAGGAATGGCAGCGAGGCGAGGGCCGCGACGATGATGTTCCCCGGCAGCCCGTTCGCTTTGGATCGGACGTTGTACTCCAGGATGAGCCAGTAGACGGCGCAACTCACGAGAGCGAGCCAGGAGTTCACGAAGGCGCTGAGGAGACTTCCGAGCACGCCGCCGCCGATGCCGATCTTGAGGGCGACGACTGGGTCGACCCGCCCGGACGGTAATGGACGAGATGGATGCGCTCGCTGGTCGATCGCCCGATCGAATGCATCATTCATCGCGTTCGCACCGACCGTGAAGCAGATCGCCGCGAGCGCCGCGAAGGTCACCGGAACGGAATGCCCCCACCCTGCCCACCACGCGCCCACGAACACGCCCGCCGCCGCGATGAGGCAGTTCTGCCAGCGCGCCAGCTCGAAGTACGCGCTAACCGAGGACACCTTCGTAGAAGCGCTCGTATTGCGCGACGATCTCGTCCTGTCCGAAGCGCGCCCGCGCATCGGCCGCCGCGGCGGCGCTCATCGATTCCCACTTCGCGCGGTCTCCAAGGATCGCGACCGCGGCGGCCGCCATCCCTTCCACATCGCCCGCCGGCCGCAGCGAACCCGTCACGCCGTCGCGCACGACCTCGGGCAGTCCGCCCGCGTTCGAGCACACCACCGGCACGCCGCACGCGAGCGCCTCGAGCGCCGACAAGCCGAAGGATTCATTCTCGCTCGGCAGCAGGAAGAGGTCGGCGCTCGCGAGCAGCGGCGCCACGGCGTCGAGCTTGCCCAGGAAATACACGTGCTCGGCGACGCCGAGGTCGCGCGCCTCCTGCTCGGCGGCGCCGCGATCCGGACCGTCGCCCACCATCACGAGCGCGGAGGGCAGCTCGCGCTGCACGCGCGCGAAGATCCGCACGATGTCGCGCACGCGCTTCACCGGCCGGAAGTTCGACACGTGGATCATGATCTTCCGCTTGTTGCCGACCTGCTCGCGGAGCAGCGGCGGATAGAGTGCGCGGTCGTAGACGGCCGGATCGACGAAGTTCGGGATCACCTCCACCGCGCACGTCGAGCAGCCGAACGCCGTGTACGTCTCCTTGCGCAGATACTCGGACACCGCGGAGAGTCCGTCCGACCGCTCGATGGAGAACTTCGTGATCGGTTGGAAGGAGGGGTCCTGCCCCACGAGCGTGATGTCGGTGCCGTGGAGCGTCGTGATGATGCGCACGCTCTGGTCCTGGTCCTCGAGCATCTCGCGCGCGATCCACGCGCTGGTCGCGTGCGGGATCGCGTAGTGCGCGTGGATCAGCTGCAGCCCGTGGTCGCGCACCACCTCGTGCATCCGCACCGCGAGCGCGAGGTCGTACGGCGGATACTCGAAGAGCGGGTAGCGCAGCACGTCCACTTCGTGGAAGAACACGCGCGGCAGGAAGCGACGGCAGCCGGAAGGGCTGCTTGTACGTGATGAAGTGCACTTCGTGGCCGCGCGCCGCGAGCGCGATGCCCAGCTCGGTCGCGACGGCACCGGAGCCGCCGTAGGTCGGATAACAGGTGATGGCGAGCTTCACGCGCTGGATCCTCCTGTATCGTTCGCATCCCACCAGGCCAGCGCGCGCTCGAGCACATCCTCGCTGCGCGGGTCGATCCGGGTGACATCCTGGTCCGCGATCTGATGCCGGAACCAGGTGCGCTGCCGCTTCGCGTACTGCCGCGTGGCGATGGTCACGAGCGCCATCGCTTCCTCGGCGTCGATCGCGCCCGCGGGCCACGTCACGAATCACCGCATAGCCCGTCGCGTTCCAGGCGGGCGCGTCCTCGGGCACGTGCTCCAGCAGCGCCGCGACCTCGTCCACCCAGCCGCGCTCGAACATCCCCTCCACGCGGTCCGCGATCCAGTCGCGCAGCACGACGCCGGGATCCAGGACAAGATACCGCGCCGGGACGGCGTTCGCCCCGGCGCCGCTCTCGCCATGCCATTCGGAGATCGGCTTGCCCGTGAGCGTCGCGACCTCGATCGCGCGGAGCAGCTGCGCTCGCCCGAGGTGGGCGCGCGCCGGGTCGAGCTGCTCGACGCGGCGCCGCAGTTCGGCGGTGCCGAGTTTGGCCAACTCGCCGGCGAGCACGGCGCGCGCCTCGGGATCCAGCGGCGGCTCCTCGAAGAGCGGCGCCGCGAGCGCCCGCACGTAGAAGCCGGTGCCGCCCACCACCACCGGCGTGCGGACGGCCGCCTCGCTCTCCGCGATCCAATCGCGCGCCGCCGCGGCCCAGGCGGCCGCCGAGAATCGCTCGGCGGGATCCACGATGTCGATCCCGCGGTGCGGGATGAGTGTCATCTCTTCGGCGGTCGGCTTCGCGGTGCCGATGTCGAATCCGCGGTAGATCTGCCGCGAATCGGCGCTGAGGACCGTGATGTCGCGATGCGCCGCGATCGCCACCGCGAGCGCGGACTTCCCCGCCCCGGTCGGGCCGCAGATGATGCGCAGCTTACTGCCGGCCAAAGCGACGCTCGAGTTCGTCCCAGCCGAGCTGCACGATCGTCGAGCGGCCGTGCACGTCGTGCGCCGGAAGCGTCGGTGGCGGCAAGCGACGCGTAGAGCGCGCGCATCTCCGGAGGGCGCGAGCTCGTCGCCCGCCTTGATCGCGGCCTTGCAGGCGATGGTCGCGGCGAGCCGCTCGTGCCGCGCGAGACCCGACGCGGAGCGGTCGCCCGTGAGCGCGGCGAGCGTGTCGCGCAGGCAGCGCTCGGCGTCGAACCGCGGGTGCGGCATCGGCACCGCGTTCACGATGAGCGTGTGCCCGCCGAAGCCCTCGATCTCGAAGCCGAGCTTCTCGAACAGTCTCGCGATTCTCCTCGAAGGCTTCGCCCTCGGCCGGGCCGAGATGCAGCGTGAGCGGAAAGAGCAGCCGCTGCGACGGCTCGTCGCCCGCTCTGGAGCACGTGCATGAACTGCTCGTACAGCACGCGCTCGTGCGCGGAGTGCTGGTCGATCAGCAGCACGCCGCCGTCGATCTCGCAGAGGAGATAGGTGCGGCGGAGCTGCGTGAGCGGCGGCACCTCGATCGCGGCCGGCGCCGGCGGTGCGGCCTCGGCGGGATCCGCCGTCACATCGAACGCGCCGAGCGAAGCCGGGTTCGTCGGCCGGCAGCGCACGCAGTGCCTCGACATGACCACCGGCGCGCCGGCGCCGAACGCGGGTGCGGCCCACGAGCGCGCGCCGAACGCCGCCGCGCTCTCGGCGACGCCGAGCGCGCGGCGCACCGCGTGCTCGACGGCGCGCTCCACCGGCCAGCGCTCGCGGAAGCGCACCTCGGCCTTGGCGGGATGCACGTTCACGTCGACGTCGGTCCGCCGGAATGACGAGTTCGAGCACGAGCGAGGGCCGCGTCCCGGCGGGGATCGTCGAGCGGTAGCCGCCTCCGCGGCGCGCACGAGGCCGCGCGTCGCGGATCGGCACGGCCGTTCACCGAGAGGAAGACGCGGCGCCCCGCGGTGCCGACGTCGCCCGGCCGCTCGACGAGCCGCTCACGCGCACCGGGCCGCTCACATCGTCGACCTCCACGAGGCGCTCCGCGAACTTCGCGCCCCAGAGCGCCGCGACGCGCGCGCGCAGCGACGGCGCCGGCGGGGAGCGCGAGCACCGTCTCGCCGTCGCGCACCACGGTGAGCCGCACATCGCGCCGCGAGAGCGCGAGCGTGGTGACGATCGTCGGCGATGCCGCGCGACTCGGAACGCGCGGAGCGCAGGAACTTCGTGCGAGCGGGCGTATTGAAGAAGAGGCGCGAGACCGTGACCGTGGTGCCGCGGCGGCGCGCCGCATCGGCCACCGGCCCCACCGCGCCGCCCACCGAGCGCAGCGCGGTGCCGGCGCCGTCGGCGGTCGCCGTCTCGAGCTCCAGCTCCGCCACCGAGGCGATGGCCGGCAGCGCTTCGCCGCGGAATCCGAAGCTCCCCACGCCCGACGAGATCGCGGTCGCGCGGATCTTGGACGTCGCGTGCCGCTGCAGCGCGAGCAGCGCGTCGGCGCGCTCCATGCCGCATCCGTCGTCCGCCACGCGGATGCGCGCGCGCCCGCCCTCGTCGATCGCGATCTCGATCGCGGTGGCGCCGGCGTCGAGCGCGTTCTCCACGAGCTCCTTCACCACGGACGCGGGACGCTCGACCACTTCGCCGGCGGCGATCTGATCGATCACGGCGCTCGGCAGCACGGCAATGCGGGGCATGAGCAAAGCTACCGGGCGCGACGCTGCGAAATCAATCGCCCGCGAGCGGGAGGAGCGCCTCGCGCGGCACCCAGCCGTCGCGGTCGCGGTCGACGCGCACGTTCTCCCACACGCCATCGCGCGCGACGATGCGCACGGTCTCGCCCAGATGGAGCACGGAGGCGCGTTCCCCGCCGAGCGCGGGCAGGATGCGCAGCGGCACGTCGTGCCGCGCCACGGAGAGCCCGGCCGTCGAGAGCCGCCCCTCGAGGAAGAGGCCCGCGCATCCGCAGAGGATGGCGGCGCCGAGCGCGGTGAGTGCGATCGATGCGCCGGCGAGCGGCTCGCGGCGGCGGAGGCGCAGGCGAGGGCCACCCAGCTCGCGGCCCAGAGCAGCGAGGCGATGAGGATCACGGGCAGCGGCGGGATGGGTGGCACCGCGCCCGGCGACGACGCCGATGCCGGCGCCGTGATGTCGAGGCGCTCGCGCACGTCGGCGGCGAGCGGCTCGAGGCGCAGCGCGCGCTGCCAGCCGCGCACGGCGTTCGCGGTGTCGCCGGCGGCGAACGACGCAGTGCCGAAGTTCGCCCACGCGTCGGCGGCGCGCGGCTGCGAGTCGGCCAGCGCGCCGAAGTCGGCGGCGGCGTTCGCGTAGTGGTGGTCGTCATAGGCCGACACGCCGGCGGCGAACTGTGCGTCCGCATCCGGGAGCTCGCCGGCGGCGAGCGCACGGGCGCCGGCGAGCAGGCAGAGGGCGAGGATCAACACCGTGGCGGGCGCGCGCCAGCGCCGCGCCTCGGCATCGATGGCGGCGTAGAGCTTGAGCGCGCGCGGGCCGGCGCCGCGCACCGGTTCGCCACGGAAGGCGAACGCGGCGGTGTTCAGTTCGGCGATGAACGCGGCGGCCGATGCCGCGGTCGCGCCCGAAGTGCCGGCGCGTCGCGCGGCGCGCCGGATCGCCTCCGGTTCGGCGAGCGCACTGGCCGGCGCGCGGAGCCGCCGGCCCACCGCGTCGAGGAAAGCGCGGCGCAACGCACTCAGGTCGGCGCCGTCGGGGCGGCGCGCCAGCTCGCGCAGTATCTCCTCGGGCGCGCGGCGCTTTCTGCTGCGCCGCTCCCGCTTCGGCCGGTGCGCGATCGCGAACGCGATCGCGGGCGCGGGCAGCAGGACGATGAGCATGATGTACGGCGCCGTGAGATAGATCGGCACCGGCAACTCGCCGCGGAACTCCGTGCGCACCGTCCACGCCGGCGGGCGCGCGATGGCGGCGCTGTCGATCACGGCGAGCCCACCGGGGGCGATCATGACGGGGATCGCGCCGGTGAGCGCCACGTCATAGCGCTTCCGGTACGGATCGAAATAGGGATAGCGCACCGGCGCGAGCGCCTGCCGGCCGGCGCGAGTCGGCGTGATCTCCCAATCGAACTCCTTCGTGCCGCGGATCGTGATCGAATCCGGGGAGAGCGTGACGCGCTCGCCGGCCGGGATCGCGCTCGCCCACGGAATGTCGAGCGCCGGGCGCGGGAAGAGCTTCACGTTGCCCACGCCGATCACGCGCACCGTGAGATGGATGACGTCGCCCACGCGGGCCGCCGTGGTATCCATTCGCGCATCCACGCGCAGCACGCCCACGGCGCCGGCCCAGTCCGCGGGGCGGCCGGCGGCGGGCGGATCGATCGCAATGAGCACTGCGCTGTCGCTGCGCAGCTCGAAGCTCTCCTCGCGGCTGAAGAAACTATAGGAGAGCGGCATGGCGTACACGAGTCGCGCGGGCGCCACCGCGTAGCGCCCCGGCGCGAGCGGGAAGATCGCGCGCAGGCTCACGTGCGCCTCGTAGCGGCGCCGGCCCACCGGCGGCATCGGGAAGCCGCTCATCGTCGCGGGCGGTTCGTACGCCATCACGCCGCGCAACTCCGGCGGGATCTCCTCCATGCGGCGCAGCCGGTCGCGCACCGACTCATCGACGAACGCGCCGAACTCGTAGGTCGCCTGCTGGCCGACGTACACGGTGTCGGGCTCGATCACGGTGCGGAAGTTGACGACCTGCGCCGTGTCGAGCGGCGCGCGCACCACCGCCGCCGGCTTGCGCGCGGTATCACGCGCGGCGCCACCGAATAGCGCGAGCGCGAGGAGCAGCGCGCTCACCAGTCCTTGCCTCCCGGCGGACGGTCCGGCGCATTCTGCTTCTGCTTCTTCGCCTGCGCTTCCTGCTCCTCGCGCTGCGCGCTGTTCAGCAGCGCCTGCGCCTGCCGCGGATCGATCTGCTGGCTCGGCTTCGGCGGACCGCCGCTCGGCCGCTGTCCGCCGCCATTCGACTTGCGCTCGTTGTTCGACAGTTCATAGTTCCATTTCGCGTCCTGGTCGCCCGGGCGCAGCCGCAGCGCGCGGCGATAGGCGGAGGTCGCGGCCGCGTACGCCTGCGACGCCTCCTCCGGCCCCTTCGAGGCGCGCGCCGCGTACAGATAGACGAGGCCGAGGTTGTACAGCGCCTGGTAGCGCAGATCGAGGTCCTTCGACTCCGACGCCGCGCGCTCGAGCGCCGCGGCCGCCTCGTCGCCGAGGCCCACCTGCCCCGACTGGCCGGCCGCGAGCAGCGCGGTGCCGAGATTGTACTCGAGCCGCGGCGACGGCGTGCCACTCTGGATGGCGTGCGCGTACGCGTCCGCGGCCTCGTGATAGAGCCCCGCGGCGTAGAGCTGGTCGCCGGTACGCGATTGCGCGGATGCGGCAGACGGCAGCAATGCGAGCAGGACGAGAGACGCCACGACGGTGGACGAAGCCGCCGCCGTCGGGCGGCGGCGCCCGCGCCGCTCCGCGAGCATCGTGTCGAACAGCGCGAGCAGCACCGCCGGGATCAGGAAGAGCTGGAAGCGCGCGCGGCGGTCGGTCGCGCGCTGCGCCTCGCGCGCCGTCGCGCGCAGCGCGGTGAGGGCCTGCTTCACGCGCGCCGCTTTGTCGGTGGCTTGCGCCGGGATGAAGGTGCCCTGATCGCCCGCGAGCGCCTGCAGCGTCGCGGGCGTGTACCGGGTGACCACGACCTTGCCCTCGAAATCGCGCTTGGCCGTCGTCGTGCCGCCGGGGACCGGGATCGGGATCGTCGCGCCCGCCTCGCGTCCGAAACCGACGGTGATCACCCGGATGTCGGCTTTCTCGGCGCGGCGCGCCGCGGCCTGGATCTCGTCATCGCCATCGAACGCTTCGCCGTCGCTCATCACGATGAGCGCCTTGTCGCTCGCGCCCGGCGTGGCGAGCAGCAGCTCGGTGCCCATGTCGATCGCGCGGCCGATGGAGCTGCCGGCCTGCCCCACCACCGATGGGTCGAGGTTGTCGATGAACAATTCGAGCGCACCGTGATCCACCGTGAGCGGCGACAGCACGTAGCTGCGCCCCGCGAAGGCGATGAGCCCGATGCGATCGCCGCCGGAGAGCGCGAGGAAGCGGCGCGCTTCCTCCTTCATGCGCTCCAGCCGATTGGGGCGCTCGTCCTCGGCCATCATCGAGAGCGATGCATCGAGCACGAGCACCACGTCCACCCCCGTCGCGCGCTGCACGGTGGTCTCCATGCCCCAGCGCGGACCCGCGTACGCGACGGCGCCGCACGCCGCGGCGAGGCCGAGCAGCACGATGCGCGGCCACGGCGCGTTCATCGCGGCGGGCGGCAGCAGGCGCGCGATGACCGAGCCGCTGCCCAGCCGCGCGAGCCGGCTCGCGCGCCGGCGGAACGCGAGCCAGAGGAGCAACCCAATGCCGAGCGCGAACGCCGGCGCCGCGAAGAGCGCCCACGGATATTCGACGATCGTGCTCACGGCAGCGGCCCCCGCCAGAACAGGAGGAGCACCTCGAGCGACAACGCGAGCAATGCCGCGCCGAGCGGCCAATGGTACTCCTCGGCGAAATGCACGTACGTGCGCGCGCGCACCGGTTCGCGCTCGAGCAGGTCGATCTGCTGGTAGATGTGCTCGAGCGCCGCGCCATCCACTCGCGCGGAAGTAGCGCCCGCCCGTGGTGCGCGCCACATCGCGCAGCAGGTCCTCATCGATCTCCACCGGCCGGTACTCGTAGCGAATGCCCATGAGCCCCTTGCCCACGGGCACGGGCGCCATCCCCTGCGTACCGGCGCCGATCGTGTAGATCTTCACGCCCATCGCCGCGGCCGCCTGCGCGGCGGTGCGCGGATCGATCGCGCCGCGGTTGTTCTCGCCGTCGGTGAGCAGGATGAGCACCTTGCTCCGGCCGGGCGCATCGCGCAGACGGTTCGTGGCCGTCGCGATCGCCGTGCCGATGGCCGTGCCGTCGTCGAGCTGTCCGGACTGGAGATTGTCGACCGCTGTGAGCAGCACGGGATAGTCCACCGTGAGCGGCACCTGCGTGAGCGCTTCGCTCGCGAAGGCGACGATGCCGATCCGGTCGCTGTGTCGGCCCAGGATGAACTGCTTCACGCGATCCTTCACGACCTCCAGCCGGTTCTGCGGCTGGAAATCCTCCGACAGCATGGAACTCGAGAGATCGATCGCGAGGACGATGTTGATGCCTTCGGTGGTGATCGGCTCCGCGCGCGAACCCGTGCGCGGGCGCGCGAGCGCGATGATCAGGCCGGCGAGGAGGAGGTTGCGCAGCACGAAGAGCACACGCGAGACGGCGCGCCCCGCGTGCGGCAGCCGGCCGAGCACGTCGGCGCGCGAGAAGACGATCGCGGGCGGCCGGCGCGAGCGGCGCGCGAACCACCACGCCGGCAGGAGCAGCAGCAGCGCGAGCGCCCAGGGCGACCCGAAGAAGAAATCGGGAAGGAACGGGATCATGCGACCTTCTTCGGCGACGCCGCCGCCGGCACGATCACATCGCGCGCGAACGCGTCGTCGGAGAGCGTGAGCAGCGTCTTCACCTCGCGCGCGACCTCCTTCGCCCGCACGACGCTCACCGGCCGGCGCGCGAACTGCACCTGATCGGCCTCCTCGAGCACGGCGGCCACGCGGTTCAGCGGCAGGGCGCGGCCGAGCAGCGCGGCGACGAGTTCGGACGTCGTCTGCGAACGGGAGACGACCTGCACCCGGCTGCTGAGATAGCCGCGCAGGATGTGCGCGTGCAGCGCGACGTAGCGGCTCGGCTCGCCGGCTTCGAGCAGGCCGAGCGCCTCCACGCGGGCGAGCGCCGCTTCGGCGACGCTCAGCGGCGACGGGGGCGGCGCGGCGGCGCGGCGCCGGCGATGGCGGCGCCACAGGAGCGCGATCACACCGAGCGCAAGCGCCGCCACGAGCGCCCACGGCCACCACACGAGCGGCGACTTGAGCACGCCGAGCGCCGGCTTGGGCACGCGCAGCGACGTGTCCGCCGGCAGCACCGAGAGCACGAAGACGCCCGGATGCGCCTCGACCTTCTGCGCATCGGCGCCGGCCCCGATCTGCACGGGCACCGTGAGCGACTGCGCGCCCGTCTGCCATGCCTGCAAGCGGTAGACGGCGACGCGGGTCGGCGCGCCGGTGCTGTCGACGTCGAACTTCACGACGGGCGGATCGACCGCCTCGAGCGGCTGCGCGGTGTCGGGGCCGGCGGGGAACGCGATGACCGAACGGAGCGGCGCGTGGACCGTGATCGTCACGTTGAACGGCTCGGCGACCGTCACGGTCTCGGGGCTCACGCTCCACGAGATGGCGGGCGCCGGCGCGGGCGCGGGTACCGGCGCGGCCGCCTGCAGCAGCGCGAACACCACCGCGGCGATCATCGGCGGCGGCGCCTGGTCTCGCGCAGGCGGAAGAAGCGGAGCAGCGGATCGACGTACCGCTGGTCCGTGCGCACGGCGACTTCGTCGATCGCGAGGCGGCGCAGCAACTGCGTGCGCGCCTCGACCTCCGCCTGCATCTGGTCGCGATACTTGCGGCGGATGACCGGATTCCCGGTGTCGACATCCACCACCGCGCCCGTCTCCGGATCCGTGAAGCGCGCGAGCCCGATGTCGGGCAGGTCGCGCTCGCGCGGGTCGGTGATGGTGACCGCCACCACGTCGTGCCGCTGCGCGAGGATCTTGAGCGGCCGCTCGAGGCCGGTCGCGACGAAATCGGAGATCAGGAAGATGATCGCGCGGTGCGGCAGCATCTTCGCGAGGTAGTCGATCGCGGCGGGGATGTCCGTTCCCTTCCCCTCCGGCTCGTGCACGAGCACGTCGCGAATGAGACGCAGCACGTGACGGCGCCCCTTCCCCGGCGGCACGACGTGCTCCACGCGGTCGGTGAAGAGCAGCGCGCCCACGCGATCGTTGTTGCGGATGGCCGACATCGCGAGCACCGCGCCGATCTCCGTCGCCAGCTCGCTCTTGAAGCGCTGCGCCGTGCCGAAGCGCTCCGAACCCGAATGGTCCACGGCAAGCATCACGGTGAGCTCGCGCTCTTCCACGAAGCGCTTCACGAACGGATGCCCCATGCGGGCCGTCACGTTCCAGTCGATCGTGCGCACCTCGTCGCCGTCCGAGTATTCGCGGACCTCGGCGAATTCCATGCCCTGTCCCTTGAACACGGAGTGGTATTCGCCGGTGAAGAGCGCATTGACGAGCCCGCGCGTGCGCAGCTCGACCAGGCGCACCTGGCGCAGCACGTCGGCGGGCACCACCACCGTCCGGCGCTGGCGCGCGCCCGCGTGCTCGCGCACGGCCGCCGCCTGAACGGCCGCCTGATGACCGGTCGCCCGCTTCGCGAGCGGCCGCGGGCCGGTCACCGGCTCCGCCATCAGGGGCTCTCGACCGCCGCGAGGACGCGCGCCACGACGTCGTCGCTCGTCACCTCCTCCGCCTCCGCCTCGTACGTGGTGAGCACGCGGTGGCGGAGCACGTCGGGCGCGATCGACTTCACGTCGTCGGGCGTGACGAAGTCGCGGCCGCGCAGGAAGGCGAGCGCGCGCGCCGCCTGCGCGAGGACGATCGTGGCGCGCGGACTCGCGCCGTACTCGATCGAGCGGCGCGAGGTCGTCGAGCCCCGCCGCCGCCGGCTCGCGCGTGGCGTGCACGATGTCCACGATGTAATCCACGACGCGCGTCGTCGAGATAGATCTCGGTGATGCGCCGCGCGCCTCGAGGATCGCCGCCGGCGACGCGACGGCGTCCACCGCGATCGTCGCGCCGCCCGCCATCCGGCGCATGATCTCCTTCTCCTCGGTGCGCGTCGGATAGCCGACGCGCATCTTCAGCATGAAGCGGTCGACCTGCGCCTCGGGCAGCGGGTACGTGCCCTCCTGCTCGATCGGGTTCTGCGTCGCGAGCACGAGGAACGGCTCGGTGCAGCGGATAGTGTCGTGCCGCCGAGCGTGACCTGCTTCTCCTGCATCGCCTCGAGCAGCGCGGACTGCACCTTCGCCGGCGCGCGGTTGATCTCGTCGGCCAGGATGATGTTCGCGAAGATCGGGCCCTTCTTCACGCGGAACTGCGCGGTGGCCGGATCGAAGACCTGCGTGCCGAGCACGTCGGCCGGCAGCAGGTCGGGCGTGAACTGGATGCGGTGGAAGCTCGTCTGGATCGCTTCCGCGAGCGTCTTCACGGTGAGCGTCTTCGCGAGGCCCGGCACGCCCTCGAGCAGCACATGGCCGCCGGCGAGCAGGCCGACGAGCAGCCGCTCGACCATGTCGTCCTGGCCGACGACGCGCTTCGCCACCTGCTCGAGGATCGCCTGCACCAGCGCCGTGTCCACCGTGGGAGTGCTTGCCCGTGTCGCCACGCGATCGCTCCGGAGTGCTCGGGAATACGTGAATGATGCGGGGCGCCGCGCGCCCCGGGGAGTGGCTCAGCGCTTGATGCGGAAGCCGCCGTCCTCGTGTTCGAATATCCATACGGCCATACGGGACGGGACGATGGCGGTGTCACCGCCGATCCAGTTCCTGGCGGCCGCGGAGCCTGTGCCGGCCGGCTTGGGCTCCGCCGCGATCGTCGCGGCGCGCTTCACCCACTGCGCGAGGTTCGACGGACGCAGGTCCACCCAGCCGCGCGGCGCGATCTCCGCGCCCTTCGCGCCCGGCGGCACGACCACCACTTCGCCGCGCAGCACCGACAACCCATCACTCAGCAGGATCGGAATGCCCACCGACAGGATGACCTTGCGCAGCGCCGGGTCCTGTTCGCGCACC
Organism: uncultured Gemmatimonadaceae bacterium; assembly: GCA_963751275.1. Taxonomy (GTDB): domain Bacteria; phylum Gemmatimonadota; class Gemmatimonadetes; order Gemmatimonadales; family Gemmatimonadaceae; genus DATKOH01. Next base: position 413,368 of record CAVVTZ010000011.1, read on the forward strand.
AGCCGCTCGGCGCGCGCCGCCGCGCTCGCGGGATCCGCGGCGGCGAGGTCCTTCACGGAGGCAAAGAGCTTCGAGAGGATATGCCCCTCGTACAGCAGCTTCGTGAGGCGCGGCGGGCCGAGCATCTCGAAGCCGATCGATCGCACGCCGTGCTCGCGCTCGAGCGCGTCCAGCGCCTGCACCGCGACCGAGCGGAGATAGCCGCCGCGGTAGGTCGGGCCGAACGTCGCGCCATCGAGCGCCGCGATCACGTCCTTCCCGGTAGGCGCACCGCGAAGCTCCATGATCACGGCGTCGGCGAGTTCCTCCGCCGTGACGATCTCCATCTGGCCGAGCGACGTCACCGTCTCGAACTCCTCGCGCGCGAAGACGCCGTTCTCGCCCATGGAGATATAGGCGCTCTCCAGCGGCTGCCCGGTGCGCGTCCAGCCGCGCGCGCCCGGCGTGAACGCATCCTCCACCTTCATCGGCCGCTCGCAGTCCACCATCTCGATCGTGCGCCCGCCGCGCTTCACCGGCCCGTACGTAGATGTCGCTCCATCCGATCGCCGCCGTCGGCTTGATCTCCACCGTGTTCGGCGCGCCGGGCGTGCGTCCCTGCAGGAAGAGGATCATGCTCTGCGCGCCGGCCACCGCGGTCTTGGCCAGCAGCGTGCGCGACGGCTTCTCCTCGCTGTGCGTGTACGGGATGTTCAGTCCCATCCCGCCGGTGCCGCTCGTTCCGATCTTCACGTACGCCTGCGTGCCGGCCCGCCGCATCCCATCCGAGAGCGCTTCCTGGTGGCGCACGAGCTGCGGCACGGAGAGCGTGAGCAAATGCCGCTCCACGGTCTCGCGGTCGACATGGCCCGCGTCCGCCGCCGAGAGCAGCCGCTGCGCGCTCGCGAACCCGTCCTGGTACGCGACCGCGGTCGCGGTGTTCACGCAGTCCACCACCACGCCGGGGCGGTGCGTCGTGAGCCAGTTGTGGAGCACGTTGCGCTCGAGCGAGACGGCGGTGGGCGGGCCGAGCATGTCATCCACGAGTTCGCGCCGCGCGGTCGCGTCGGCGAGCACGTCGTCGCGCGGGCGTTCCGCGAGCGTCACCGTGTGGAAAATGTTGCCCCAGATCGGCGTGAGCGTTGTCTTCCCCGCGTGCGGCTCGAGCGCTCGCACCGCCGCCTCCGCCTCGTGCCGCCAGAGTCCGGCGATGATGATCTGTTTCGGAGCGAAATCCAGCAGGCGGCGCGCCACGGCGAGCCCCACCAGTCCGCTGCCACCGAGGATCAGCGCCGTCGAATCACGCAGTTCCATGCTTCTCCCGTTTCGGCTCGCGCGCGAGCGCAGAGATGATGTCCAGTTCCTTGGACGTGAGCGCCCGGCACTCGCCCGGCTCCAGATCCCCCAGCGTCACCGGCCCGAAGCGCACGCGCACGAGGCGCTCGACGAACAAGCCGAGCGCCTTGCACAGCCGGCGCACCTCGCGATTCCGCCCCTCGGTGATGGACACGGTGAACTCCCAGCGCCCGCCGCCGAGCGCGTCGGCCCGCACATCGTTCACCTTCACCAGGCCGTCATCGAGCATCACGCCGCGCTTCGCCTGCACCACGGCCTTCCCCGCGTCGCCCGTGACCGTGGCGACGTACGTGCGCTCCACTTCGCGGCTCGGGTGCAGCAGCGCGTGGATCGCCGTGCCGTCGTTCGTGAGCAGCAGCACGCCTTCGGTGAGATAGTCGAGGCGCCCCGCATAGGTGAGGCCGGGGATCTTCGGCACGAACTCGAAGATCGTGCGCCGCCCCGACGGATCGCTCCGAGTGGTCATGACGCCCGACGGCTTGTTGAGGACGATCCACTGCGTATGCGCCGGCTGTTTCACGGTGGTGCCGTCCACCATGATGGTGTCGGCGGCCGGGTCCACGATCTGGCCGAGCAACGCCGTCGCGCCATTCACGCGCACGCGCCCCGCGGCGACGAGCTCCTCCGCCTTCCGCCGCGACGCGACACCGGCGCGCGCGAGCGCACGCTGGATGCGCATCGTCACGGCGACAGCACCTCGCGCGGCTCCAGGCGCAGCGCGATGGCGAGCTCGTCCGCGCGCGGCAGCTCGCCCAGGTGGCGGAGCGCGAATTGCTCCAGGAAGAGCGGCGTCGTGCCGTACAGCAGCGGGCGGCCGAGTCCCTCGCCGCGCGCGACGACATCGATCAGCCCGCGCTCGAGGAGCGTCTTGAGCATCCCGCCCACCGACACGCCGCGGATCTCCTCGATCTCCAGGCGGCCGAGCGGCTGGCGGTACGCGATGAGCGCGAGCGTCTCGAGCGCCGCCGCGGAGAGACGGTGCGGCCGCGCCGCGAGCTGCGCGCGCTCGATCGTCTCGGTGTACTCGGCGCGCGTCAGCACCTGCCATCCGCCGGCGAGCTCGACCAGCTCCACGCCGTGGCCGCCGGTCTCATAGCACTCGCGGATCTCGTCGAGCGCCATCGCAATGGCGGCCGGCGACGCCTCGGGATCCAGCAGCGCGAGCTCGTCGGCCGGCACGGGCCGGCCGCTCGCGAACAACGCGGCTTCAAGCAGCCTGGCCAGAGGCGACACGCGCGATCTCCACGGAGGCGAAAGGTTGGCGCTGACGGAGAGTGAGATCCCCGCGGCGCGCGAGTTCGAGCAGCGCGAGCAGACCGGACAATACCTGCCACGGCTCAGCGCCGTGCGCGACGACGTCGTACCAGCGGAACCGTTCGCGCAACGCGAGCAGCGCCGCGATCGTCGCCATCGCCCCGTCCACATCGAGCACGCGCGGCACGACGTCGTGCAGATCCGGCTCGCGCGCCATCCGGAGCACCCGGTCCACCGCCGAGAGCAGCTCGGCGAGCGAGAGCGCGAGCGGCCCCGCCGCGGGCGCCGGGTCCATGGGAAGATAGCCGCGGGAGAAGCGATTGCGCCGTTCTTCGCCGCGCCGTTCGAGCAGGTCCACGACCTCGCGCATCTGCTGGTACTCGAGCAGCCGGCGCACGAGCTCGGCGCGCGGGTCCTCCCAGTCATCCTCGCCGCCGGGACGTGGCAGCAGCATCTGCACCTTGATGCGCACGAGGCGCGCCGCCATCTCGAGGTATTCGGCGGCCTCTCCGAGTCCCAGCGCGTGGATGCGCCGCAGGAACTGCTCGCAGAATGCGCGCGATCGGGATGTCGGTGATCTCCACCTTCTCATCGCGGATCAGCGTGAGCAGGAGATCGAGGGGACCCGAGAACTCGTCGAGCTCGACGACGAAGGACGGCGGCGCATCGAACCCGAAAATGCCGGGCGCCGTCATGACACGCCCAGGAAGAAGGTGCTCAGATGATCGGCGACGAAGTAGGAAGGCACGAACACCCAATTCATCGCCGATCCCGTGAAATTGAAGAGCAGGATGAGGATGATGATCCCATAGCGGCCCGCGCGCTCGTACTCGACGGCCAGCTTCGGCGGCAGGAAATGCTTGAGCACGTGCGAGCCATCGAGCGGCGGGACCGGCAGCAGGTTGAAGACCACGAGCAGCACGTTGATCGATGCCGCCGCCGAGAAGAGCCGTTGCACCGTGTCGAGCACGGGCGCGTCGAGGCCGGCGCGCCGCCCGAACACGCCGATGCCGATCACGATCGCCGTGGACACGATGGCGATGAAGAGATTCATCGTCACCCCCGCGAGCGACACGATGATGTCGCTCCACTTGGGGTGACGGTACCGGCTCGGATCCACCGGGCACGGCTTCGCGCCGCCGAAGGCCGACTGGCCGTGCGACGCGATGAGCATCATCCCCGGCAGGATGATCGTCCACCAGAGATCGATGTGCTTGATGGGGTTGAGCGTCAGCCGCCCGGCGTCACGGGCGGTGGGGTCCCCCTGCGAGAGCGCGGCCCACGCATGGGCGAACTCGTGCGCCGTGAACGAGAAGAGCAGCACCGGCGCGAGCAACAGTATTCCCTTCAGCGTCTCGGAATCCAAATAGGGCTCGGCGGTTTCGGGACACGTGCAACGCGTGCCGCAGGCGCGGGCTCACGGGGAAAAGTATGTCCGCGCGCTGCAGGTGTCAAAGCACTGCGGCGCCTTGACATCGCGCCTCGGCGCCGTGTAGCTTTCGCGCTCCGTCAGACCTGCATTTCGCTCTGGAGAACGTCGTGCCGAGAATCGCATCCGCCAAGAAGAACATGCGCAAGTCGCGAGCCGCCGAGGTGCGTAATCGCGCCCAGCGCGCGGCGCTGCGCACTGCCGTCAAGAAGGCGAGCACCGCCGGCGCCACGCCGGCCGACAAGCTGGCCGCCGTGAAGCTGCTCGATCGCGCCGCCCGGAAAGGCCTGATCCACCGCCACGCGGCTGCGCGCCGCAAGAGCCGGCTGGCGAAGGCGAAGTAGCTCGGCTCGAGGTCACCGCACCATCAGAACGGCCCGGATCGCTTAGTGCGAATCCGGGCCGTTTGGTTCGTCGGGGGGCCGGTCGACGGGAGGTGGATCGTCGATCAGCGGCCGGTACGCCGGCGTGGAGAGATCATCGAACTGCCCGGTGCGCGCGCCCCACACGAAGGCGAACACGAAGCCCACGACGAGCACGAGGGCGAGCGGCACGAGCACGTAGAGGACGCTCACAATGCGTCCGCGCCGAACGTGCGGCCCCGCCACGCGATCAGGAGCACCGTGAGCGAACTCAGCGGCATCAGGATCGCCGCGAGCAGCGGATCCATGCGTCCCGTCATCGCGAGCGCGGCGCCCGCGAGGTTGTAGAGCAGCGAGAATGCGATCGCAATGCGGATCAGCCGCATCGTGCGGCGCGCGCCGTCCTCGAGCTCGAGCAGCGGCGCGAGACCCTGCCGCGACAGGAAGACGTCGGCGGCGGCGAGACAGGCCTCCGCGCCCCCGTGCACACCAATGCCGACCGTCGCTGCCGCGATCGCCACGGCATCGTTCACGCCGTCGCCGACCATCACCACCGCACCCGACGCGCGCGCCCGCTCCACCGCCGCGCGCTTCTCCTCCGGCGAGGCGCCACCGCGCGCGTCGGCCGCGGGAATGCCGAGCGCGCCCGCCGCCGCGGCCACGACCGCCGGATCATCGCCGGAGAGGATCGACACCGACCAGCCGCGACGGCGCAGGCGCGCGATGGCCGCGGCCGCGTCCGGCCGCACGGGATCGCCGAACGCGGCGCGGCCGACCACCACGCCATCCACCGCGACGAGCACCGGCGTGAGCGCGGCACTCGCCGCGCCCGCGACGCCCGGCGCGTTCTCCGTGCGCGTCGCGATGTACCACGGACTGCCGGCCGCCACGCGGCGCCCGCCGACCAGGCCCTCGATGCCGCCGCCGATGGTCTCGCGCACGTTGTCCGCGACGAGCCGCGTGTCCCCCCACGCCCGTTGCAGCGCGAGCGCGATCCCGTGCCGCGAATGCCGTTCGAGCGCGAGCACGAGCGGCCGCACATCATCTGGGCCCGTCCATTCGATCAACTCCATGCGGCCGCCGGTGAGCGTGCCCGTCTTGTCGAGGATCATTTGCGCGGGGCGCGCGAGCGACTCGAGCGCATCCCCGCCCTTCACGAGGATGCCGCGCCGCGCCGCGCGCCCGATCGCCACGGTGATCGCCATCGGCGTCGCCAGCGCGAGCGCACACGGGCACGAGACGATCAGCATCGCGATCGCATTATCGAGCGCGCGCGCCGGATCGCGGTTCACCCAGTACGCCCACGTGATCGCCGCGAGCGCGAGCACCCCCGCGATGAACGAACCCGCCAACCGGTCCGCGAGGCGCACGATCGGCGCGCGCCGCCGCGCGCTCTCCGCGACATCGGCGAGCAGCTTGCCGATGCGGCTGGATTCCCCCGTGCCCGTCACCGTGACGCGGATCGGCGCGCCGAGGTTGACCGTCCCGGCGAACACCGCTGCGCCCTCGGCCACGGCAATCGGACGCGATTCCCCCGTGAGCAGCGATAGATCGAGCGAGGAACTCCCCGCCACGACCACGCCGTCGGCGGCGAGCGTGTCACCCGCCCGCACATCCAGCACCGCGCCGGGCAGCACCGCCTCGACCGGCACCTCGCGGATCGCGCCGAGCTGCACGACGCGCGCCGTCGCCGGCGCGAGCGAGAAGAGCAGCTCCGACGCATTCACCGCCGCGCGCTGCGCGCGCTGCTGCAGGTAACGCCCCACGAGCAGCAGGAAGATGAGCGTCGCCACACCGTCGAAGTAGACGGGGCCCGCATCCCGAACGGTGTTGTACGCGCCGCGCAGATAGCCGGCGCCCAGCGCGAGCGCGATCGGCACATCCATGTTGAGCGTGCGGCTGCGCAGTGCGCCCATCGCGCTGCGGAAGAAGACGCGTCCAGGGCCGAGGATCGCCGGCGTCGTGAGCAGCAGACTCCACCAGCGGAAATAACGCAGGAACGCCGGATCCATCCCGCCGAACCAACCGGCATAGATCGCGATCGCGATCATCATCACGTTGCCTGCGATCGCCCCCGCGATGCCGATCCGCGTGAGCGACACCCGGTCCTCGGCGCGCCGCAGTGCCTCCGTGCCGGCACCGCGGAAGGGATGCGGCGTGTAACCGATCCGGTCGAGGAACCGCGCGATCGCCGAGAGCGTCACGCGCCGCGGATCCCACACCAGGTGCGCGATCGCCCGGCCAATGTCGAGCTCGGCGGCCGCCACGCCGGGGATCGCGAGCGGGACCTTCTCCACGAGCCACACGCACGACGCGCAGTGGACGCCCGAAAGATAGAGATCGCACTCGACCAGTCCATCCGCGCGCGGTTTCACGTAGAGCGCGACGAAGGCATCGTGATCGAACTCCTCGAAGCTGCGACCGCTCTCGGCCACCGGTCCGGTGCGCCGCTCCGCGAACCGGTAGTAGTCGTCGAGCCCGTGCTCGTGGATCAGCGCGAAGGCGAGCCGGCAGCCGCTGCAGCAGAACTGTTCGTGCGCGCCGCGCTCCACGAGGCCCTTCGGCACGGGCAGCCCGCAGTGCACACAGGCCACCGTGCGCGCCGGCGCAGTGGGCGTGCCGGCACCGCGCTCCCTAACGCCGCTGGCCATTGGCGGGCATCTCCATGCAATGCGCGGCAGTGTCGTGCGCGGGCGCCATCGGCGCGAATTTTCCCGCCACGGTGAGCAACCCGATGACCACGAGCGCCGTGGACGTGATCACCGGCAGGCGCGCGCGCGCCGGACCGAGCGCGCGCTGGACGCCGAGGCCGAGCGCCGCCATCGCCGGCACCGTGCCGAGCCAGAACGCGCCCATCACCGCGGCACCGCGCCAAGCGGATCCCGCGGCGGCCGCGGTCGCGACGAAGGCGTACAGCCATCCGCAGGGGAGGAGCGGCGTGAGCGCGCCGAGCACGAGCCCCCGCTCCACGCCCGATCGCACCCGCGCGAAGCGCATCGCGCGGTCGAGCGCGGCGCGCGCGAACGGCGGCGCGGCGAGTTGCGGCACGCGCACCCCCGCGGCGGCGAGCGCCGACGCGAGTCCCCACACGATCATGAGCGATCCGGCGACGATCGCCGCCGGCCGCGCGACGCCGGCGATCGTGCCCGCGCGGTCGAAGCCCGCGCCCGCGGCGCCCGCGATGGCGCCAAGCACCGCATAGGAGAAGAGCCGCGCCCCGTTGTACGCGGCGGTCGCGCGCGCGCCCGCTCCGGCGCCGCCCGACACGAAGCACGCGAGCCCGCCGCACATGCCCGCGCAATGCGCGCTGCCGAGCAGCGCGGCCACGAATACCAATGCGACGAGCGCGATCACCGCGCGGCGATCGGCGTCGCGGCGGCGGGCCGGGCCGCCGCGTCTCCATGCAGGTCCGCCGTGAAGTGATCGGCGCCGAGCACGGCATCGATGCGGAATTCCCAGAGCCCATCGCGGTCCAACGGCAGCAGTGCCGCATACCGGCCGTCGCCACGCTCCGCGAGCGACGCGCTCACGTGGCGCTCGCCATCCAGATTGCTGATCGCCACCACCGCCACGCGAGCGCCCGCCACGGCCCCGCCCTTCGCGTCCGTGCAATGCAGCGAGAATTCCGCGCCCGCCGCCGCGCGCGCGCCGATCTCCGCCGAGGCGCTCCAGCCCAGCCGCCGGTTCGCGGCCTCCTGCGCGATCACGTCGTCGAAGTCCACCGCCTTCCTGTAGTAGTCGGGCTCCACCGCGAACGTCGGATCGCTCGCGGCGGCATAGAGCATCACGCCCTGTCCGGCGACGGTCGCGATCAGCAGCGCCGCGACCAGCCACGGCCAGTACCATCCCTTGGTCTTCATCGCGGCGCTCCCGGTGCGTGCTCCGTCGTTTCATCTTCGCTGGGCCCCCTCAGGCTCCACGCGACCTCGTCCTGGAACGCTCCGCCATCGCTGATCCGGAATCGCACGGCGCGCACTCCGTCGTGAAAGGCCGACGCGGGGAGCACCACGAACAGCATCGTCGTGGCATTCGCGCCCGGCGCCACCGCGAGCGGCAGTTCCGGCGCGATGATCCTCGCGCCCGGCGCCCCGAGCAACTCCACCGAATACTTGTGCTCCGCCGACGACCGGTTCGCCACCTTCACGCGCACCTGGTTCACCACCGTACCGTCCGGCGATCGCGTGAACGGCTCGCCGATCGCGCCCAGCAGCGTCACGTCCGCCCGCGGCTTCATGCCGAGTGCGGAGAGGAATCCGCCGAACGCGAGCGCGAAGGCGAGCGGATACAGCACCGTGCGCGGGCGCAGCATGTGCCGCGCGTGACCCGCGAGCGCCTCGCGCGAGGTGTAGCGAATGAGCCCCAGCGGCTTGCCGACCTTGGCCATCACCGCGTCGCACGCGTCCGCGCACTGCGTGCAGTGGATGCATTCCATCTGCAGGCCGTCGCGGATGTCGATCCCCGTCGGGCAGGTCACGACGCACGCGCCGCAGTCCACGCAGTCGCCACGGCGCCCCGCGAGCGGCAGCGGATCGCGCGGCTTGCTGCGCGGCTCGCCCCGGTTCGGATCGTAGGCCACGATCAGCGATTGCTTGTCCAGCAGCACCGACTGGATGCGCCCGTACGGGCAGGCGACGAGGCACGTCTGCTCGCGGAAGTACGTGAAGTCGAAGAACACGAGCCCGGCCGTCACCGCCATCACGAGGAACGGCACGGGATGATCGAAAGGAGACTGCGTGACCCAATGCCGGATCGAGTCGGTGCCGACGAAATACGCCAGGAAGAGGTTGCCGAGGATCACCGCGAGCACGGCATACACGGCGTACTTGAGCAACCGCCGCGGATGGAGCTTGCCGCGCTCGCGATCGTAGACGCGCGATTGGTTCCATCCGCCCTCGAGCAGCCGCTCGAGCGGGCGGAAGAGATACTCCATGTACACCGTCTGCGGACACGCCCACCCGCACCAGACGCGGCCGAAGAGCGCCGTGAGCAGGAAGATCCCGATCATGATGCTCAGTCCGAGCAGCATCAGCAGCAGCGTGTCGGTGGGCAGGAACGTCGTGCCGAAGAACGTGAACTCCCGCCGCGGGAGGTCGAGCAGCATGAGCGGCTTGCCGTTCAACCGCAGGAACGGGATCGCGACGAACGCGATCATGAGCCCGTACGCCACGATGCGCCGCCGGTGCCAGAACTTGCCCGTGGACGGCTTCGGCCGGATCCAGCGCCGGCTGCCGTCCGCGTTCAGGGTGGCGAGAACGCGCTCCGTGGCGACGGGAGCGCTCACGGCGAGGCGGGCGCCGCGACCGGCGTGCCCTGCGGCGCCTTCGGGTTCGGCGGATGCGTGCCGTGCAGCGAGACCACGTACGCGGTGAGGGCGTTGATGTCCTCCGGGTGGAGCAGCTTCCCCCACTGCGGCATGCCCATTGCGAGCACGCCCTGATTGATCGTGTTGTGGATCTCCACGGGCGTGCCGCCGTGGATCCAGTAGTCATCGGTGAGATTCGGTCCGATGAGCCCGCCGGCATCGGGCCGGTGGCAGCTCACGCAGTTCGTCGCGAAGAGCGTCTTCCCCTTCGCGACCTCGGCCGGATCCTTTATGATCGCCGCCATCGCCTCCGGCGACACCGTCATCGTGGAGAGATCGGGATGCGCGGCGTTGAACGCCGCCATCTCCTCCGCATACATCTTCTGCGGATTCGCGCCGGCGCCCAGGTTGCCGGGCGCGAGATAGTAGACGGGAACGAAGAGGATCGTCGCCCAGAAGAGCAGGACCCACCAGCGCGGCATCGGGTTGTCGTACTCCTGGATGCCGTCGTACTCGTGCTCCATCATCGGACGGTCTTCACCGGGTCGCGTCATGTTACCGGCCTCCGGGCTCGCGCGGTTCTTGGGGTTTGTTGTCGTCGAGCGGCATGCGGCTGTCGCGATCGTACATCGCGCGCCGCGACGGCGCGTAGATGCGGATCACCAGCACGATGAACGCCGCGAGGAAGAGGATCATCGCCACGATCGCGTAGCCGGACAGGCCGGCGCCGCTCACGACATCGGCGAGCGACTTCATCTCACGGACTCCCGCCCGGCACCACCGATGCCGACGCGGGAACGGGCGCCGGCGCCGTCTGCGCCGCGGCCGGCTTCGCCTTGATGTCGGTGCCGAGCCGCTCGAGATACGCGACCAGCGCGACGATCTCCTTGTCCGCAAGCTCCGGCGGGCCGCCGTTCGCCGCGATGTCGGCCGCGATCGCTTTCGCCTGCTCGTGCGCCATCGCCGGCGCCCGGTTGATCGCGTCGCCGTACGGCACGCCGAGCATCGCCATCACGTCCACGCGCTTCTGGATGCCATCGAAGTCCAGCGCGTTGCTCTGGAGATGCGAGTACGACGGCATGATCGACTTCGGCGAGATCGAGCGCGGATCGTACATGTGCCGCACGTGCCAGAGCGCCGGATACTTGCCGCCCTCGCGCGCGAGATCGGGACCGATGCGGCGCGACCCCCACAGGAACGGGTGATCGTACACGCTCTCGCCCGGCTTCGAGTAGTCGCCGTAGCGCTCGGTCTCGTGGCGGAACGGACGGATCATCTGCGAGTGACAGTTGAAGCAGCCCTCGCGGATGTAGATGTCCCGCCCCGCCAGCTCCAGCGGCGTGTACGGCTTCACGCTCGCGATGGTCGGCACGTTGGACCGGATGAGGAACGTCGGGATGATCTCGAAGAGCGACGCGACGACGATCGCCACCACCACGAGCACGGTGAAGGTGAGCGGCATGCGCTCCCACGTCCGGTGCCACGCGAGCCCCACGAAGCGGCTCCACGCGCCGGCCGGCTCGGCCGCCGGCTTGGGCGCCGTGAGCGGCAGCAGCGGCGCCGCCTGCACCACCGGCACATCGTACGTGGCCGGGCGGTGCTTCCACGTCATCACGATGTTGTAGATGAACAGCACCATGCCCGCGATGTACATCGTGCCGCCGGCCACGCGCACCCAGTACATCGGCATCAGCCGCGCCGTCGTCTCGATGAAGTCGGGGTACTGCAGCCGCCCGGTCGCGTCGAACGCGCGCCACATCAGCCCCTGCGTGATTCCCGCGCTGTAGATCGACACGACGTACAGCAGGATGCCGAACGTCGCGATCCAGAAGTGCGTCTCGGCGAGCTTCTTCGAGTGCAGCGGCGCCTGGAAGAGGCGCGGCGCCAGCCAGTAGACCATGCCGAACGTCATGAACCCGTTCCAGCCCAGCGTTCCGGTGTGCACGTGCGCGATCACCCAGTCGGTATAGTGCGCGAGCGAGTTCACCGTCTTGATCGAGAGCATCGGGCCCTCGAACGTGCTCATGCCGTACGCGGTCACGGCGATCACGAAGAACTTGAGCACCGGCTCTTCGACCACCTTGTGCCACGCGCCGCGCAGGGTGAGCAGGCCGTTGATCATGCCGCCCCAGCTCGGCGCGAGCAGCATCAGCGAGAAGACCATGCCGAGCGTACTCGCCCAATTCGGGAGCGCCGTGTAGTGCAGATGGTGCGGGCCGGCCCAGATATAGAGGAACACCAGCGTCCAGAAATGCAGGATCGAGAGCCGGTACGAGAAGATCGGACGCTCGGCGGCCTTCGGCAGGAAGTAGTACATCATCCCGAGGAACGGCGTCGTGAGGAAGAACGCCACCGCGTTGTGGCCGTACCACCACTGCATGAACGCGTCCTGCACGCCGGCGTAGATCGAGTAGCTCTTCAGCGGCGAGACCGGGATCGACAGGTTGTTGAAGATGTGCAGCACCGCGACGGTCACGATGCTCGCGATGTAGAACCAGATCGCGACGTACAGGTAGCGTTCGCGGCGCTTCGCGATCGTGCCGAAGAAGTTCACGGCGAAGGCCACCCACACGACGGCGATCGCGATGTCGATCGGCCACTCCAGCTCGGCGTATTCCTTGGCCTGCGTGAAGCCGAGCGGGAGCGTGATCGCCGCGGCGACGATGATCGCCTGCCACCCCCAGAAATGGAATCTGCTCAAGCCGTCGGAGAACATCCGCGTCTTGAGCAGGCGCTGCGAAGAGTAATACGCACCGGTGAAGAAGGCATTCCCCGCGAAGGCGAAGATCGCCGCGTTCGTGTGGAGCGGTCGCAGTCGCCCGAAGGCGAGGATCGGACCGAGATTGAACATGGGGTTCGCGAGCTGCAGTGCGATCAGTAGCCCGACGAGCATGGCGACGAGGCCCCAGAGGAGCGTGGCGAACAGGAACTTGCGTACGATGTCGTCGTCGTACGTGAATGAGTCCATTCGCGCATTCATCGGCCGTTCCGCTCCGGTTCGGGGGATGCGGAATGATGCAGGCCGCGGAACGCGACCGCCATTGCGAAGGGGCCCTACAGAAATGTGAGGGAAAGACCTACAGCGCAGCCGTTGGACGTGAGACGAGCAACGGCAACGAATGCACCGGGGCCCGGTCAGTCGTTGGCAGTTCTAACGGCCAACGTCTTCGCTGTTAGAGCGCCGCGAGCTCCGCGCCGCATCGCTCGCAGTACCACTCGGTGGGATAGTTCAGCGTGCCGCACTCCTGGCACTTGAGCGTCTTCACCTGCTCCGGTGGGACGTCGCGCAGATACGCGGGCACGGTCTCCGCCGACGCGCGCGGCTTCGTGACGGTCTCGAGCTCCATGGAGATCGACGGATCGATGATCTTCGACTTCGCCGACGCCTCCGCGGCCGCCGTCGCGGCGACGGACTCGCGCATTGGCGGCGCGGTGGCGAGGGTCTCGATCACCGGCGCGGCGGCCGCAACCGGCGCAGCGGGCTCCGGCGCCGTCTCCTTGGCGGGCTCCTTCTCCGGTTCCTTCGCCTTCGCGGCCGCCGGCTCCGGCGCGGGCGGCTTCTCCGGCGCGGGAGCGGGCGCCGCCTTCGACGCCGCGCCCGACGCGCTCGCGCCGTTCCCGACCGCCGCGTGATCGCCGCTCTTCTTCGCATCCACCATCGAGCGCAGGAATTCGAGATCGTCGAACGGACTCGCGGGCGCCGCCGGTTCCGGCGCCGCGCCGCGCGCGCTCACCGCGAGCGGGTCGCCCGCCTCGAGTCCCCACGCGTCGCGTTCGGCCGCCGCCGGCGCCGCGGGTACGGCGGCACCCTTCGAGCTCCGCTTGGGCGACGGCACCGCGGGCACGGCCGGCGGCGTCTCCGTCACCGTGACGTCCGATGCGCCGATCTCCAGCACTCCGATCTCGCCGTCGTCGCCGAGCATCGCGCGCAGGTTCGTGAGCTCCGCCGTCACCCGCAACCGCTCCGCGGTCACCTGCTCGAGTCCGAGCGCGGTGCGCTCGAGGATCTCGCGATGCTCCTCGGGTTCGAGCTCGCCCACGTTCTCGCGCAGCTCGGCTTCGGCCATCTCGTCGCGGTGCTTCGCCTCATCGATGTCGAGCGACGTCAGTCGGTCGGCGAGGCCCTGCTCCATCTCGCGCAGCGCGGCGCGGTGGCGGCCCAGCTGCTCGTTCACCCGCTGGAGTCGCGCCGTGTAGTCGGCGTGGACGCGGGTGTAGATATGCGCCGGCGTCACGGCGCGCTTCGCGTCGAGCGTGGCGAGCCACGACTCGAAACGCCGCCGCTCCGCGAAGAGCGCTGCGACCGCTTGTGCCGACTGTTGTGGCGATTCCGTCATGCCATCTCCATCCGCCGCGCGTCACCCCGCAGGCACGTCTGCCTACGATGAATATATCCTAACTAAGACACTCCGCCCTTGCGAACGGTAACATATGGCGTCGCTTGGACTTCCGACGCTGGCTAGGCGCCGTGGCGGAAGACGAGGCGCCCGCCGACGATCGTCGCGAGCGTGCGGCCGCGGAGCGTGCGGCCCGCGTACGGCGTGTTGCGCCCCTTGGAGAGGAACGCGCCCGGTTCCACGGTCCATTCGTGCTTCGGATCGAAGACGGTCACATCCGCGACCGATCCGGCGCGCAGCGTGCCGCCCGGCAGCCCGAAGAGCCGGGCCGGCCGCGTGGACATCCGGTCCACCAGCGTCGCGAAGTCGACGATCCCCGGCTCGACGAGTTCCGTGACGACCAGCGCGAGCGCGGTCTCGAGTCCGACGATCCCGAACGGCGCGTCGGCGAACTCGCGCTCCTTCGCATCGTAGTGATGCGGCGCGTGGTCGGTGGCGATCAGGTCGATCGTGCCGTCGCGCAGCGCTTCGCGCAGCGACTCGACGTCCGCCGCCGTACGCAGCGGCGGATTCATCTTCGCCGCCGTGTCGTACTCGCTCACCGCGTCCTCGGTGAGCGTCAGGTGGTGCGGCGTCACCTCGGCGGTCACGCGAATGCCGCGCTCCTTCCCCCAGCGGATCAGCTCGACGCTCCCCTTCGTGCTCATGTGCGCGAGATGCACGTGGCCGCCCGTGCGGCGCGCGAGCAGGATGTCGCGGATCACCATGATCTCCTCGGCTTCCGCGGGAATCCCTCGCAGTCCGAGCCGCGCGCTCAGGTATCCCTCGTTCATCGACGCCGCCGAAGGCGAGCGACGGCTCCTCGCAGTGATCGATCACCGGGATATTGAACGTCTGCGCGTACTCGAGGGCGGTGCGCATCAGTTGCGCGCTCACCACCGGCCTGCCGTCATCGCTCACGGCGATCGCGCCCGCGCCCACCATCTCGCCGAACTCGGCGAGCGCTTCGCCCTTCTGGCCCACCGAGATCGCGCCGATCGGATAGACGCGCGCCGCGCCGGCGCGCATCGCCTGGCGGATGATGAAGCCCACCGCCGCCTGGTTGTCGGTGACCGGATCGGTGTTGGGCATCGCGCAGATCGCGGTGAACCCGCCGGCCGCCGCGGCGCGCGCGCCGGTGGCGATCGTCTCGACGTCCTCGCGTCCCGGCTCGCGCAGATGGCAGTGCACGTCCACGAAACCCGGCGTCACTACGCAGCCGGCGCAGTCGATCACCTGGGCATCGTCGCCGCCGTCGATCGTGCCGCCGGCGCGCGCGATCTTGCCGTCCACCACCAGCACGTCGCCCACCGCGTCGAGCTTCTGCGCGGGATCGAGCAGCCGCCCGCCCTTGAGCAAGAGGATCGGGTTCATCGCTCGCCGCCCCCCTTCGCCGCTTCGGCCAGCTCCGGCTTGCCGCCGGCGAGCAGGTAGAGGACGGCCATGCGCACCGCCACGCCGTTCGTCACCTGGTTCAGGATCACCGAGTGCGGCCCGTCGGCCACGTCACTGTCGATCTCGACGCCGCGGTTCATCGGGCCCGGGATGCATGATCACGAGGTCGCGCGGCGCGCGGTCGAGGCGCTCACGCGTGACGCCGAACACGCGGTTGTACTCGCGCAGCGAGGGGATGTAGCCGGCTGTCATGCGCTCCAGCTGCAGGCGCAGGACGTTGAGCGCCTGCGACCACTCGATCGCTTCCTCGATGCGCCGGAACACCGTGCACCCCGAACTCGCCGATCGCGCTCGGCAGCAGCGATCTGCGGCCCGCACACCGCCACGTCGGCGCCGAGCTTCTTGAGTCCCCAGATGTTCGAACGCGCGACGCGCGAGTGCAGCACGTCGCCGCAGATGCACACGCGCAACCCCTCGAAGCTCTTGAACGTGGTCCCGCAGCGTGAGCAGATCGAGCAGTCCCTGCGTGGGATGCTCGTGCGTGCCGTCGCCGGCGTTGATCACATTCGCTCTCGATACGGTCGGCGAGGAACTTCGCCGCGCCGCTCGCGCTGTGGCGGATCACCACCATGTCGATGCGCATCGCCTCGAGGTTCCGCGCGGTGTCCACGAGCGTCTCCCCCTTGGAGACGCTGGATCCCGACGCGGCGACGTTCACCGTGTCGGCGGAGAGCCGCTTCTCGGCGAACTCGAAGGAGATCCGCGTGCGCGTGCTGGCTTCGAAGAAGAGATTGACGATCGTCTGCCCGCGCAGCGCGGGCACCTTCTTGATCGCGCGCTCGCTGATCTCCTTGAACGGCTCGGCGGTGTCGAGAATCAGGCGGATCTGCGCGGCGGTGAGATGCTCGAGCCCAAGGAGGTCCTTGCCGATGGGCGACGCCGCGCGGGCGCTCATGCGTCCGCTCCGCCGCGCACCAGGATCACCGCATCCTTGCCGTCGAGCTCCGCGACCATGACGTCCACGCGGTCGCCGGCGTCCACCGTCACCTTCTTGCCGACGACGTCGGCGTGGATCGGGAGTTCGCGCCCGCCCCGGTCCACCAGCACCGCCAGGGCGATCCGGGCCGGCCGGCCGAAGTCGGCCAGCTCGTCGAGCGCGGCTCGAACGGTGCGTCCGGTGTACAACACGTCATCGACGATGACCACACACTTCCCTTCGAGGTCCCACGGCAGGTCGGTGGGCCCGACCACCGGCCGCGGGCCGACGGTCTGGAGATCGTCGCGGTACAGCGTGATGTCGAGCGAGCCGCGCGGGACGCTCGATTTCTCACTTTCGCCGATCAGCGCGCCAAGGCGGGCAGCGAGCTGCACGCCCCTTCGCTGGATGCCAACGATCACTAGATTGTCGGAACCATCGTTGAGCTCGATGATCTCATCCGCCATGCGGCGGAGGGTGCGGTCTACCGCTTTCGCGTCGAGCAGGGTCGTGGTCGAGTTTGGCATCGCGCCGCAATATATCCCGCGGGCGACGCCGAGACAAAAGGGCGCGAGGCCTACCGGCATGTCCGAGACGTTGCTGCATCTCGTCGAACACTTCGGGTACGTGATGGTGGCGGCGCTCATCCTGGCGGAAGGGGTGGGTCTCCCGCTGCCCGGGGAAGCCGCGCTCGTGATCGGGTCGGCCCTCGCGGCCACCACCGGGCGGCTCACGCTCACCGGCGTGATGATCGCGGCGGCCGTCGGCGCGATCGGCGGTGCGGCGGCCGGCTACTGGATCGGAGCCTCGCTGAGCGACGAGCGGCTGCACCGCTGGGCCGCCCGGTTCGGCATGGCGCCCGCCCGCTTCGAGCGCGCCCAGCACACCTTCCGCAAGCACATCGTGCGCACCGCGATCATCGGCCGGTTCGTCACTTTGCTGCGCATGGTCGTGGCGTTGCTCGCGGGGGCGAGCCGCATGCCATTCTGGGCGTTCATGCTCTACAGCTCGATCGGCGCGCTGATCTGGACGGGGGTCTACGGCACCCTTGGCTACCTGTTCGGCAGCAATCTGCCGCGCTTGGAGCACGAGCTGGGCCGGAGTTCGGTGATCATCCTGCTCACCGTGATCCTCGTTGGCGTACTATTGTATGCCCGCCACCGGCGCCGGGTGGAATCCGAGCCGGAGCCGGCGCCATGACCGGAGCGCGCCGGGCCCTGATCTGGTCCTTCCTCGTGGCGACGGCATCGGCGGCGTCGGCACAGGCGCCGTCCGCCCCGCCACGCGCGCGCGACACGACATACGCGTGCCCGAGCTGCCGCTTCCGCGCGAGCGCCAACGCGTATACCGCCGCGTCGGCGCGCGTGACCGGCGCCTGGCACGATTACTACGCGGCGATGGCGGCCTATGAGGCCTGCATGGCCACGAGCATCGCCGCCAACGCCGGCCGCTGCGGCGAATTGCCGAACCAGCCGGCCGGCAGTCCCTGCACCGCCCCCAGCGACAAGGGCATCGCGCTCTGCAACGCGACGATCCCGCCTGAACAATCCGGCGCGGAATTCGTCGCATTACCGGACAGTCTCGCCTCGATCGATCTCAGGCAGGCGGCGTTCACGTCGGCGGGGAGCGTGCGATATGTGTGGGATGCCTTGAAGGCGCGCGAGGAATTGAAACCGTCGAGGCGCACACGCGACAGCGCGGCCACATCGCAGCGCCGGCACACGGCCGACAGCCTGCTCGATGCGCTGCAGGCGCAGGCCGAGCCGCCGCCGTTCGAGCAGCACGCGTCCAAGATCGCCCTCGACGCAGGGATCGCGCAGCTCAATCACGCCGCGATCAGCGACGACGCCGACGAATACATCGATGCGCTCCGTTTCATCTCCTTCGCCGACAGCCTGCACCCATCGCCGGAATCCAAGTTCGTGCTGGGCCTCATCACGTACCAGATCGGCGAGCATGCGCTGCTCGCGGCGTGGGAGATCCACAACTGCAGCGTGGTGCTGCTGGCGTCGGACGCGATCATGAAGTCGGACCGCTATCTGTCGCAGAACTCGATCGTCGCGCCGGAGAACGCGATGAAGCTCCGGCGGTCGCTCGTGCTGATGCAGAAGGACGCGACGGAACTCGTCACGCGAAGATGCCTTTGAACGATGGACGGCGACTGCCGACTGTCGGCTGTCGCTATCTACTCCTGGCGGCGGTCGAGTTCACGGTCGCCTGTAGTCGCGGTGAAGATCCCATCGTGTTCATCATGTAGATCCTGTCAAAGCGGTTCGTGGTCTTCCAACGAACTACGTTGACAGGATTCACCTGATGAACATGATCGCTCAACGAACCGGCGCGTGCATCGCCGTCAACGCGAACCAGAAGATCGCGGACGACATGATGATCTCGAGGATCGGCCCGATCGCGGCGCTGCGCTCACGCGTGTCCACCGGCTTGAACATCAGCACGATATGCGTCGCGGCCAGCAGCGCGAGGAACGTCGCATCCACGATGGCGACCGTCGCCATCGCGGTCACGCTCGAGAGCCGCACGACGGTCGCGATCGCCACCGCGCCCCAGGCCGAGATGCGCGAGTCCCACCTCGATCCCCGCATCGCTGCGCCGCTGCAGCATCTCGCTCGCGAAGATGCACACTCCGAACACGCCGACGCTCAGCAGCACTACCCAGCGCAAGCCGCGCACCGGATTGATCTGGTCGTACCCGAGCGCGAAACCAATGAATGCGGCCGCATGACCGCCCCACATCAGGATCGAAGCTGCGCGGGCCGTCCGCGGCGCGGTCATTTCGCGCTCACCGCGCCGACGCACTCGATCTCCACGCGCGCACCGAGTGCGAGGCCACTCGTGCCGAAGGCGCTGCGCGCCGGCTTGTTGCCGGGGAAGAAGGTGACGTACACCGCGTTCATCTGCGCCCATTCGCCAATGTCGGCCAGCATCACGGTGCACTTCACCACGTCATTCATCGAAGAGCCGTTCGCCTCGAGCAACTTCTTGACCTGCTCCATCGCGGCTTTCGTTTCCGGGCCAATGCCGCCGGCCACCGGTTTCGCGCCGGTGCTGTCCACACCGATCTGTCCCGACAAATAGACCATGCCATTCACGACCACGGCCGCCGAGAACGGCCGGGCGACGGGGCCGGGCATCGGCACGTAGGTGGCGGCGGTGTGCGTGGCGCACGCCGCGAGCAGCGCGATGACGGGAAGGAAGGCACGCTTGGTCATGGCGACTCGGTGGCAAAGGGTGGGCCGACGGAGCGACTCCGCTAAACTAGCGATTCCGGGCGCGCGGCGATACAATCGCAATGTCCGACCACCCACCTCCGGGAGGAGTTCGTGGCCGACCCGCAATCCGAGCTGAGGGAGATCCGCGCTGGGCTCCGCTCGCTCGCCGATCGGCTGGACCGGTTGGAGCGTTCGCTCAAGAATGCGCCGGCGTCCGCCGCCGCTGAGCCCGCCACCGCGACACCGGCCCCCGCCGTCGGCGCGCCGCGCGCGCCGACGCCGGGGGAGATGTGGGAAGAGGCCGTGCGTCGGTCGCGCGCCGCGGGCGGCCCGGCGGCGGCAATGCCGCCCATCGCGCGAGCGTCCGCTCCGCCGCGCGCATCGGCGCTCACCAGCCGTGGGACCTCGGAGATGGAATCCAAGATCGGCGCCCATTGGCTGAATCGCATCGGGATCGCCGCGCTGCTGGTGGGCGTCGCGTACTTCCTGAAGCTCGCGTTCCAGAACGGATGGATCGGCCCCGCCGGCAGGGTCGCGATCGGGCTGGTGGCGGGGATCGCGGTGATCGCGTGGAGCGAGCGTTTCCGGTCGCGCGGCTACCAGTATTTCTCGATCGCCCTCAAAGCGGTGGGGATCGGCACGCTGTACCTGTCCCTGTGGGCGGCGTTCCAGCTCTACCATCTCATCCCGGGCTCCATCGCGTCGATCGCGATGATGGTCGTGACGGCCTCGGGGATCGCGATGGCGCTCGCGGAGCACGAGGAGATCCTCGCCGCGCTCGCATTGATCGGTGGGTTCGTCACGCCGCTGCTCCTTTCCACCGGCGAGAACCGCGAGCTCCAACTCTTCTCGTACGTCGCACTGCTCGACGTGGCCAGCGTGGTGCTGGCGGTGCAGCGCCCGTGGCGGCGCCTGCTCTTCCTGAGCTTCGTCGGCACGATCTTCTTCTACACGGGCTGGTACTCCGAATTCTACGACGTCACACAGCTCCCGCTCACCGCCACGTTCGCGACGGTCTTCTTCGCGATCTTCGCGCTCGCGCCGCTCGCGGCGCGGCCCCTGGGCGAAGGTCATGTCGATCTGCCGGCCTTCCCGGTGCTGCTCACCCTCGGGAGCGCCGTCCTGTACTTCGCGCAGATCTACGTGATGCTCGAAGAGCCGTACCCGCACGGCGCCGCGTGGGTCGCGCTCGGCCTCGCGGCGTTCTATGTGACGCTCTCGCGCGTGTCGGAGGCGCGAAGTGCCGATCCCGTGGCCCGGTCGCCGCTGCGCCTGGTGCAGCTCGCGCTCGCCATTGGCTTCGTGACGATCGCGATCCCCATCCGCCTCGACGGCCAGTGGATCACCATCGGCTGGGCGGTGGAATCGGCCGCGCTGCTCTGGGTGGGCACGCGCATGCAGTCGGATCTCATCACGGGCCTGGGCGGCGCGGCGCTCATGCTCAGCATCGGGCGCCTCGTCGCGATCGACGACATGCGCACCGAGACGCATTTCCTCAACGCGCGCCTGGGCACCAACGCGATCGTGATCGCGATCCTCGGGGCGTTCGCGCAGGTGGGAGCAAAGCGCGGTGACGAGAACAGCCGGCAGGCTGCGCGGCTCGCCGTGGTGCTCATCAACATCCTCGCGCTCCTCGCCCTCTCGCGCGAAGTGAACGACCACTTCCTGTTCGAGCGCGCGCACGGCACGCTCGACGCGTCGCTCGGCATGCAGGAGGCGTTCACCTACTCCGGACTGTGGATGCTCTACGGCGCCCTGCTCATGACACTCGGCTTCATCCGGCGCTCGGCCGACCTGCGGTGGATGGCGCTCATCGTGATCGCCGTCACGATCGCGAAGGTCTTCCTCTACGACATCTCCGAGCTCGATCGCGCCTACCGCGTGGTCAGCTTCATCGTCCTCGGCGTGCTGCTGCTCGGGATCTCGTTCATGTACCAGCGCGGCTGGATCCAAATGCCGCACGATGACGCGGCGGCGGATCCGTGAAGACCGCCGCGTGCCTGCTGCTCGCGGCCGCCGCGGCCACATTGGATCCCCAGCCCGGGATCGCGTACTTCGCGCGCGTCCGCAATGTGACCACCGCCGACCCGTCCCAGCAGAACTATCTCATCGTGGACGCCAATGTCTGGGCGAACGCGCGGCCGGACCTGGCCGACCTCCGCCTGTACAGCGGCGAGACCCAGGTCCCGTACGCGCTGGTCGAGGCGCGCGGCGGCGCCTCGCGCGTGGAGTCGAACGTGAACGTGCTCAACGCCGCGCGCCATGGCGACCATACCGAGTTCGATCTCGATATGGCCGGCGTGGCGGAATACAACCGCATCGCCCTCGCGCTGTCGGCCAAAGACTTCGTCGCGTCCGCGTACGCGACCGCCGGCGATGCGCCGGGCGCGAAGGCCGCCGGCGCGGCCTGGCCCGCTCCCTCCACGCTCTTCGACCTCTCGCGCGAGCACCTCGGCGACAACCTCACGATCGCCGTCCCCGCGTGGACGTTCCGCTACGTGCACGTGCGTCTCACGCCGGGGATCACGCCCGAGCAAGTGCGCGGCGCCACGGTATCGCTCCTGCAGGAGCGTGACGCGCAGTGGACCGACGCCGGCCGCTGCGGCGTGCCCGAACGGCGCGGGCGCACGAGCATCATCGTCTGCACCGTGCCGCTCCGCACCCCGATCGACCGCGTGCTCTTCACCGTGCCGCTCCCGCAGGCGAACTTCCGCCGCGCGGTGACCGTGGGCATCGACAGTGGCGCGCGCCTCGGCGGCGGGAGCATCACCCGCGTGCGCATCACGCGCGTCGGACAGACCGCGATCTCGGAGCAATTGGCCGTGAGCGCCGCGAACGATTCGCTCGGGCGGCTCACGCTCACGATCGACAACGGCGACGACCCGCCGCTCGTGATCATCCAGGCGCAGCCACAGGTCCTGCAGCGCCGGCTCTATTTCGAACCGCCCGCGCGCGCCGGCGTGAAGCTCTACTATGGAGACGCGCGGCTCATGGCGCCGCGCTACGACTACGCCAACTTCTTCCACGAGGACCCCAACGCCGCGCTCGCGGCGCTCGGGCCGCCGACGGCGAACGCCGCGTACACCGGCCGCGGCGACGACCGCCCCTGGTCCGAGCGGCATCCCGCGGTGCTCTGGATCGCAATGTTCCTGGCGGTCGTGGGGATCGGTGCGATGGCGCTGAGCGGACTCCGCCGCGCGGAGCAGCCGCGGCGCTAGCCGTCGAGTCCGTCGTCCTCGCGCTGCCGTGCGCGCTTGCGCAGGCGTCGCCGCTCCCGCCAATCGGGCGCGAGCGGGTCCACGACCTTGATCGTCACGCCGGCCATGAACGCGGTGCCGCGCACGCGCACCAGCGGCGCGTCCGCGAGCGCGGCGGACGGCACCTTGGACTTGAGCTTGAACTCGCCCATGACCGGGTGCCCTTCGCATTGAATGCGCAGGTTGTGCGGCACGATGATCGTGACATTCGCCATCACCGCCACGACGTCGATCTCGGACAGGCCGGCGCCCAGCTGCACGTGCGACAGGTCCAGCTCCACCTCGCCCATCACCGAGACCACGCGG
Source organism: uncultured Gemmatimonadaceae bacterium (assembly GCA_963751275.1). Classification (GTDB taxonomy): domain Bacteria; phylum Gemmatimonadota; class Gemmatimonadetes; order Gemmatimonadales; family Gemmatimonadaceae; genus DATKOH01. The sequence goes on from CAVVTZ010000011.1 coordinate 436,587, forward strand.
AAGAGCCGCGGCAGCATCCACTCGCCATTGCGGCTCACCGTGGACATGACCGACGTCACGCCGCCGCGCTCGGAGACGTAGGCGTCGGGGATCATCACCGGCCCGGCGAGGGCGAGCGCCACGGGGAGGTCCGATCTCGGGTTCGTCACAGTAGGGAACACGATAACGCGCACCACGGGATTTCGGAACGGTTGCAGCGTCAGACAATGGTGAGACGGCGCCGCGCGTGGTATGATTGGCCGGTCGCGCGTCTCCCCCTCCACCCAGAACGATCATGACCGCCGTCGAATTCAGCACGATCATGTTCGCCTGCGTATTCGGCGGCGCCCTCGCCGGCATGTCCGTTCGCGCGATGCTGCCGGGCGAGCACTTGCAGAGCGAGTCCCGGGATTCGATCAAAGTCGGGATGGGATTCGTTGGGACGATGGTCGCGCTGGTGCTCGGATTGCTCGTCGCGTCGGCCAAGAGTTCGTATGACACGCAGAGCACCGAGGTGACACAGATCTCGGCGAACATCGTCCTGCTCGATCGCGTGCTCGCCCACTACGGCCCGGAGACGGCCGCGGTGCGCGCGACGCTCAGGGAGACCGCGACCAGCTTCACCGAGCGAATGTGGGCGCCCGACACAGGGCGTGCGGCGTCCAGTCCTTCGGCGAAGGGCGACATGCTGTTCGACGAGGTCGAGTCGCTGGCGCCGAAGGATGACGTCCAGCGAGGACTGAAGGAGCAGGCGGTGAGCATGATGGTGGATCTCGCGCGCACGCGCTGGCTCATGTACGAACAGCGCACCACGGGCGTCTCGATGCCGCTCCTGATCATGCTCATCTCGTGGCTGACGCTGATCTTCATTAGCTTCGGGCTCTTCGCGCCAAGGAACTTCACCGTCGTCGGGAGCTTCTTCGTGTCGGCGCTGAGCGTGTCCGGCGCGGTGCTGCTGATCGTGGAGATGTACTCCCCCTTCTCGGGGCTGATCCGGATCTCGCAGGCGCCGATGCAGGCGGCGATCGCCGTGCTCGGCAGGTAGCGCCGGCTGACCGCTCTGTATCATCGCCTTGGCGGCGCGGCGGTGTGCGCGAAGCCGCAATGAGCACAAACTATCACGCGCCGGGCACTGATGGCCATCCCGGAAATCCGCGTCCTGCCCGATTCACCGCACGATGCGGTGTCTCACCGCAAGGAATACTTGAAGCGTGCTGAGCGAACTCGCTGCGGCCAAGCAACTTGGGGAATTCCAATGTTCGTGGACCTCTTCGTGCCTTACAGAGGGGTGCGAAGTCACTGCAGGTTCCCAGCGCCGCACGCTTTGTCGCGGTTCGCTCATTCTGGAGAAACATGATGCGCTCCACCGCCAAGAAGGGCTTCACCCTGATCGAGCTTCTGATCGTCGTGGTCATCATCGGCATTCTGGCCGCGATCGCGATCCCGAAGTTCGCCAACACGAAGGAGAAGGCCTACGTCGCGTCCATGAAGTCGGACCTCCGCAACATGGCGACCGCGGAGGAGAGCTACTTCGCGGACAACCAGACCTACACCACGTCGCTCGTGAACATGAACTTCACGGCGTCGCAGGCGGTGGTCGCGACCGTGACGGATGCGAAGGGCACGGGCTGGGCCGCGAACACGACGCACCCGGCGACCGCAATGACGTGTGAAGTCGGTTTCGGCGCGGACTCGATCTCCGGCGTCGGCGATGGCGTGATCAAGTGCCAGTAGTTCCAACGCTCCTGTAGGAACGAACGGGCCCGGCAGCGATGCCGGGCCCGTTTTGCGTTCCTCTACTCCGGACTGCGACGGGAGACCTAGACGGTGGAGGGCGTGCGTGGTGTATTCTCTCGTCTCGGTCTAGCGTGTTGGTCTGTCGTGAGCCTATCACGGGCAAGCGGAGTAGGCCTGTTCTGGGACACGCGAGCGACCGGAACTATCACGCCCAGGCCGTTATTTGCGATTCTGCCTACCCGCATTTTGCCACACGAATTGCGGCATGCGGTATGCCGTCGGCGGGCGCCAGACATGGCGGCGCACCGAAGTCCTATTGGAACAATCACTTAGCACGCAACCTCGTTTGTGGCCCCCATCCTGCCTTATGTGAGGCCGACGCAGTCCGTTGGTAAACCTGCCGCGCGTTCGCGTCGCGGTCCACTATCTCAGGAGAAAGACACCATGCGCTCCACCGCCAAGAAGGGCTTCACCCTGATCGAGCTTCTGATCGTCGTCGTGATCATCGGCATTCTGGCCGCGATCGCGATCCCGAAGTTCGCCAACACGAAGGAGAAGGCCTACGTCGCGTCCATGAAGTCGGACCTCCGCAACATGGCGACCGCGGAGGAGAGCTACTTCG
>CAVVTZ010000012.1:0-128830 GCA_963751275.1 uncultured Gemmatimonadaceae bacterium
AATTCAAAATTATTTATACCATTTCCACGTGAATTGTTCAAGCTTATCCGGCTGCAAATTAGACGGTCCGGACCGCCAACCGTCGGAAATTTCGCTGACATAGGGAGAATGTATAATCTTGAATGAGTTGAACGAGTCTATCGAGCAATGGGAACACCAGCTATTGCCGTCTTTGCTTCTTTGCAAAACGCACTGATCAACGTCCCTCCAAAAATCGAAGCTGCCCTTAATACGTCCAACACTTTGATACAAAATGTCGTTATTCAAATTTCATGGAAAGAAGGAGGACGAGATAAAAATGCGTATACAGGCGGGACTGGAGTGTCTTGTCGAAAGACCACATCTCCTGTGGGAGCTAGGAAGAATGATTTAGTCCCCATGTTCGATATTGATCCTGCATTCGCTGCGATTCTTGGACTTCGAGAGGGTACACGAGTACAATTGACGGTGCATCATGATGTTGCTGTAGCGGATACTATCCTTGTGGAACCTTTAACAGCAAATGATTGGGAAATTATGGTTTGTCTTCGAAGCATTCCGAGTTGATTGTAGGAACTACATTCCACTTTCCTTGAAATCAATCTTATTTCTCAAATTCGAGCAATTACGACAACACATCCAATCACCATTTATTTATCACATACATCAACAGCAGTTATAAATGTCACTCAAATAGAACCCCCTCTTGCCGACCCAACCCGAAGACCTTTGCTATTCTATCACCTCAGGCTGAAGTCATCGTTGCACCAAAGTTACGACAACCTCAACAAATGGAATCAGAAGGGCCATTCGACTTGACAGGCGCCAAGAATAGTGTTTCATCAACTACTAAGTCTAAGCGATCTCGAAGGAAAGTTATTGATCCTTCGATTATACTTCGAACTATCTGTCTACCTCATCCAATATTCGAGGATGAAGTTGTGGATAATTTGTGTATTTATGTGAATTCGTTCATAAAGACATTGCCCGTGTTTCTCGGGAGGTCTAGCCAAGGTGTCGTTGCTTCCTTCACCGTCAAAAGTACTGGTCGTTCAAGATAAGGAGAAAGATGATGCCACTACAAATGATGCCGAATTCACGAATGCCAAGCAAATCGTTGTCAAAGTTCAAGTCTGGGAAGAGGCCCCCGAAGATCATGTTGGTTTAAGTCCACGACTAGCGACGACTCTAGGAAGTCATCGACTTGGGAATCTTTTAAGGTATCAATTCTATGGTAAGTGCTAATCCTAGAATCGTTCCACCAGGGTCTCCACTAAAAAAAGCTCCCACAAAACTAAAATACCATCCCTTCTCCAATGGAATTCGGTCAGATAAGTCGAACGCTATAAAAATTGGTGGAGATAAAGCAAGACGAAAGGAGGATGTAAACGCAAAAGATAAAGAGACTTCAGCTGCTCTTCATCAATCCCTCAAACACATCTTCGATAGCCCTATAACTGAAGGAATGCTGGTTGCCCAAGGAAATTCCAAACAAGCTGGAATTATCTCCTTTTCGGGACACACAGAAGATTGGTTTCAGCCTCGAACTCCAGAAGTTTTCACAATATCCCTCGGCCGAGAAATTACAGACTCTTCGCCTGTAACATCATCACCCCTCTCGCCATCCCGTAAAATCGTTTCTATCGATAAACTTCTCGATAAAGCCGAAAAGACACTCCGACGGAACGGTAGCGTCCTTGTTTGTGGTGGTCGAGGTGCAGGCAAATCCGCTGCATTAAATGAGCTCTCCAATCGTATGAACGTTCATCTCCTTCGTAGTTCCGAAAACCCGACCCTAACTAATTATTAGGTACTGTTCATGCTCCATGTGGTCAAATAGCAGATAGTTCGCTCTCGACAATCAAAGACACCCTACACAAATGGTTTGTAGAAGCTGCTTTCCATGCACCAAGTCTTTTAATCCTAGACGATCTAGAACGTCTGGTTCCTGCAGAATTAGAACACGCAGACTCCACACGATCTCGCCAAATTGCAGAAATTTTTCTACATATCGCAAAACCTGCATTGTACAGGCAGCCAATTATGCTTCTTGCTTCAGCGCCATCAGTTGAAAGTCTTCATTCTGTCTTGACAAATGGATTTATTTTTCGAGAAACGATTATATTGAAGGGCCCTGATAAAGAAGCTAGACGAATTATATTGGAGACCGCGATGGAAGAGATGGACGACTTGCGTGTTGCGGAGGAGTTTGATGGGTTGGAAATCGCCCAGGGAATGACAGATGGGTATTTGCCGGGTGATTTACATGCTTTGATTGAACGAGCGAGACAAGAGGCCATTGTGAGATGCATGTCAAATCCCGAAGTTGACGACATGAATACTAACGCGGCGGTGTCTACGGAGGACTTTGAGAGTGCTGTGAAGGGATATGTGCCAGCCAGTCTGCGAGGTGTAAAGCTTCAAAAGTCGACTGTCGATTGGAATGATATCGGAGGTAACCACGGAATAATATCGATCTGATAATAGGCCTTGATGCAACTCGAAAAGTCCTTCTGGAAACACTTGAATGGCCAATCAAATACGCACCCGATTTTTCAACACAGTAAACTTCGTCTTCGATCACCGGCCGTCCGCGCCGCTGCGGCTGGTTCGACGCCGTGGTCGTGCGCTACGCCGCGCGGGTGAACGGACTCACCGGCCTCGCCGTCACCAAGCTCGACGTGCTCGACACGCTCGACAAGCTCGGTGTGTGCACCGCGTACGAAGTGAAGGGCGAGCGCTTCGAGGAATTCCCCGGCGACCTCATGATGCTCGAGGGGGCGAAGCCGGTGTACGAATGGTTCGACGGGTGGAAGACGTCCACCGCGGGCGCGCGGAAGATGGCCGACCTGCCGCCGGCGGCGCGGAAGTATCTGGATCGCATCCGCGAGCTCGCGGCCACGCCGATCAGCTACGTGAGCGTGGGCACGCGGCGTGACCAGATCATCGGCGCGGCGTGATGATCGACGTCGCCATCGTGGGCGCCGGGCCGTGCGGCCTCGCGGCGGCGATCGCGGCGCAGCGCGCGGGGCTGCGCGCCGTGGTCTTCGATCGCTCGTGCATCGTGAGCGGCATCTACGGCTATCCCACCGACCTCATCTTCTTCTCGACGCCCGAGAAGCTCGCGATCGGCGGCGTGCCGTTCGTGTGCGCCACCGACAAGCCGACGCGGCGCAATGCGCTCGCGTACTATCGCGCGGTGGCGGCGCATTTCTCGCTCGAGCTGCGGCAATACGAGTCCGTCGAAGTCGTGGAGGGGAAGGACGGCGATTTCACGCTGCGGACGCGCATGCTCGGCGGCGCGGCGTGCACGCATCGCGCGGCGGCAGTGGTGATCGCCACCGGATACTTCGGCCGGCCCAATCTGCTTGGCGTGCCCGGCGAAGACCGGCCGCATGTGACGCATTTCTTCCACGAGGGCCATCCAGCCTTCGCGCAGGACGTGGTGGTCGTGGGCGGCGCGAACTCGGCGGTGGGCGCGGCGCTCGATCTGTACCATGCGGGCGCGCGCGTCACCATGGTGCATTTCGGCGCGGGCCTCGACGACAACATCAAGCCGTGGATCCTGCCCGACATCATGGGCCGCCTGAACGAGGGCGCGATCAAGGGCTGCTGGGAGTCGCGCGTCGCGTCGATCGAGAGCGACCACGTGGTGGTCTCGGGCCCGCGCGGCAGCGAGCGCATCCCGGCGCGCCACGTGTATCTCATGCTCGGCTTCCAGCCCAATACGGCGCTGCTCGAGCAGCTCGGCGTGCCGCTCGACCGCGAGAGCGGCATCCCGCTGCACGACCCCGCCACAATGGAGACCAGCGTCCCCGGCGTGTTCATCGCCGGCGTGCTCGCCTCCGGCTGCGCGGCGAACAAGACCTTCATCGAGAACGGCCGTCATCACGGCGATCTCATCGCGGCGCGCCTCGCGCACGCGCACTCTCATTAGCGGACCACCAATGGCCGAGCCCAAGTATCCCGACGTGATGGAAAAGCTCGTGTCGCTCTGCAAGCGGCGCGGATTCATCTTCCAGAGTTCCGAGATCTACGGCGGCACGGGGTCCGTATGGGACTACGGCCCGTTGGGCGTCGAACTCAAGAAGAACATCAAGGACCGCTGGTGGAACGCGATGGTGCGCGCGCGATGACATCGAGGGGCTCGACGCGGCGATCCTGATGAATCCCAAGGTGTGGGAGGCGAGCGGTCACGTGAGCGGCTTCGTCGATCCGCTCGTCGAGTGCCGCCAGTGCAAGAAGCGTTTCCGCGCCGACGACCCGAAGATCAAGGGGACGCCGGGCGAGCCGGATGCGCAGTGTCCCTCGTGCGGCACGAAGGGATCGCTCGGCGCGCCGCGGCTGTTCAATCTGATGTTCAAGACGTTCATGGGCCCGGTGGAGGACACCGCGGCAGTGGTGTACCTGCGTCCCGAGACGGCACAGGGGATCTACGTGAACTTCCTGAACGTGCAGCAGGCCACGCGGCAAAAGATCCCCTTTGGGATCGCGCAGATCGGCAAGGCGTTCCGCAATGAGATCACGCCGGGGAATTTCATCTTCCGCACGCGCGAGTTCGAGCAAATGGAGATGCAGTTCTTCGTCGAGCCGGGCACCGACATGACGTGGTTCGAATTCTGGAAGGCGGAGCGGATGAAGTGGCACCAGGAACTGGGGCTCGCGCCGGACCGGCTTGCGTTCCACCAGCACGAGAAGCACGAGCTGGCGCACTACGCGCGTGCGGCGTTCGACGTGCAATTCGACTTCGGCGGCACGCTGGGGTTCCAGGAGATCGAAGGGGTGCACAATCGCGCGACTTCGATCTCACGGCGCACGAGAACCTCTCCGGCAAGAAGCTCGAATACTTCGACCAGCCGAACAACCGGCGCTTCACGCCGTTCGTGATGGAGACGTCGGTGGGCGCCGACCGCACGACGCTCGCCGTGCTCGTGAACGCGTATCGCGAGGAGAAGGTGGAAGGCGAGGACGAAGGCCGCACCGTGCTCGGCATCCATCCGTCGCTCGCGCCGATCAAGGCCGGGATCTTCCCGCTCGTAAAGAAGGACGGGATGCCGGAGATGGCGGAGAAGCTCGCGAAGGAATTGCGGCCGCACTTCCCGGTGTTCTACGATGAGAGCGGGGCGATCGGCCGGCGGTATCGCCGGCAGGACGAAGTGGGCACGCCGTGGTGCATCACGGTGGACGGCGATTCGACGAAGGATGGCACCGTCACGATCCGTGATCGCGACTCGCTGCAACAGGAGCGTGTACCGGCGGACCAGCTGCGCACGATCATCCTGGATCGGCTCACGAAGTGAGCGACGCATCGCTGGACCGCCTGCGCCGAGATGGCGAGGCGATGAGCGTGGCGTTGTCGCGCGAGTTCTACGAGAGCGGGGCGGGGCTCAAGGCGACGGCGGAGCTGCAGCCGATCTACGCGAAGTATCCGCGCGTGCTGGGCGACGAGGCACTCGGCGAGGTGCGCGAAGCGTTCGAGGGCGCCGCCAAGGGGAGCGAGGAGCAGCGCGCGGCGCGATTGCTCCTCGACTGGCAGGTGGACGGGATGGTGTCACGCGAGCTCGCCGCGCTGGACGAGCGCGAGATCGCGTGGGAGTCGAGCGCCACCGTGACGCTGGCCAATGGGCGCGTCGTGCCGTACCAGCAGCTCGCGATCGACATCGCCAACACGATGGACCGGAAAGACCGCCTCGCGCTCGACAAGGCGCGCTCGGCGATCGTCGCGAAGGAGCTCGCGCCGATGCGGCTGGAGCATTTCCAGCGTGAGACCGAACTCACCGCGAAGCTCGGCATCGGAGCGAACTACATCAGCACCTTCGTCGCGCTATCGGGCGTGGACCTCGCGGCGCTCGCCGCACAGTGCGCGGCCTTCCTGCGCGACACGCAGGCGATGTGGGATGACACCGTGCGCGAGCAGGTGAAGCGCAAGATCGGGATACAGATCGGCGAGGCCGTGCGTGCCGACGCGCTGGCGCTCATGCGCGCGCCGGAATTCGACGCGTTCTTCCCCGGCGCCGCGCTTGAGCCCGCGGCCCGGAAGAACATGCAGGAGATGGGCATCGACGCGATGGCCGGCGGCCGAGTGGTGTTCGACACCGGCGACCGGGAAGGGAAGCGCTCGCGCGCCTTCTGCGCGCCGGTGCGGATCCCCGAGGAGGTGTATCTCGTCATGCGCCCGCACGGCGGGCAGACCGACTACGCGACCTTCATGCACGAGCTGGGGCACGCGCTGCACTTCGGCTACATGCGCGCGGACTATCCGTTCGAGTACCAATGGCTGGGCGACAACTCGGTGACGGAGAGCTACGCGATGCTCTTCGACCACCTGATGCAGAACCCCGGCTGGCTGCTGCGCTACACGGCGCTTTCCAAGAATGACCTCGCGGCCTTCCAACGCGCCGCGGGATTCGAGGAGCTGCAGTTCCTGCGCCGCTATTGCGGCAAACTGCTTTACGAGATGGAGCTGCACGGCGGCACGCATTCATGGAGCGCGTTGCCCGATCTTTATGTGCAGATCCTGAGCGGCGCGACGTCATTCCGCTACGATCCCGCCGACGCGTTCGTGGATGTCGATCCGCGATTCTACGCGGCGCGCTACCTGCGCGCCTGGCAGCTGCAGGCGGTGATCGGCGAGTCGCTCGTGGAACGGTTCAACGAGGATTGGTACCGGAACCCGAAAGCCGGCCCCTGGATCGTGGGGAGCTTGTACGCCGAGGGGCAGCGGGAGCTGGCGCACGAACTGGCCACACGTGTCGCGGGGCAGGGGCTGTCGTTCGAGACGCTGGCGCGGAAGGTCGAATCGCTGCTGTCGGCGGTCTGACGCGCTAGGGATTCATCTTGGTCGTATCTGGCTTCGGAGCCATTCCCACCACGCTGTCGAGCGCCGTCTTGTCGCCCTTCTCGTACAGCTGGATGAGCTTCTCGCACTGCGGATCGCTCTCGGCCCAGCCGACGTCGAAGTGATACGCCTGCGAGCACCACGTGAGCGGTGGGAGACCCTTCGACTCGCGGTCGGCATTCGTTTGTTGGAGCTGCGCCATGAACTGCTGGCGCTCCGCGTTGGTCTTGTGGACGTTGTAGGAGATGATGCTCCCGACGGCCACGGCGCGGCAGGCGAGCGCCGGTGCCAGTGCCACGAGGAGCATCGCGCTCTTGATGCGCATGCGAGGTATCCTCTGCAGATTGGACTGTGATTCCGGGTTAACGACGCACCGCGAGCCACTCATTGTCAAGGAAGACGTTCATGCGGAAGCTGTTCACGCTGATGCTCGTGCTGTGCGGCGGGACGCTCGCGGCCCAGGCGCCGGCGCCCCAGACGATCAAGGGGCTCGGCACGATCACCTTTCCCACGTCCACGAAGAGCGTTGCCGCGCAGACCGCATTCATTCGCGGCGTGCTGCTCCTGCACATCTTCGAATACGGCGACGCCGCGGCGAGCTTCCGCGAGGCGCAGCGGCTCGATCCCGGCTTCGCGATGGCGTACTGGGGCGAGGCGATGACGTACACGCACCCGGTGTGGAACGAGCAGGACACGGCGGCGGCGAAGGCGGTGCTCCTGCGCCTCGGGCCCACCACTGCGCAGCGACAGATGAAGGCCGGTACCAAACGCGAAGCCATGTATCTCATGGCGGTGGAGTGGCTTTACGACAAAGGACCCAAGCCGAAGCGCGACACGCTCTACTCCAACGCGATGCACCAGCTCTTGCTCGCGTACCCGAACGACGACGAGGCGCGCGCCTTCTACGCGCTGTCGCTCATCGGTCTCAGCCAGGGCGTGCGCAACGTGCCCACATATCTCGCGGCGGGGGCGATGGCGGAGAGCGTGTTCGCGCGGAATCCGAAGCATCCCGGCGCCGCGCACTACTGGATCCACGCGATGGATGATCCCGAGCACGCGCCCGGCGCACTCACCGCCGCGCGCGCTCTCTCCGTGACCGCCCCCGACGCGGGGCATTCGCAGCACATGACCACGCATATCTTCGTCGCGATGGGGATGTGGGACGATGTCGTGAGCCAGAACGAGGCGGCCCTGCGCGTGGTGGACTCGCTGCGGAAGTTGCGCGGCCGGCCGCCCGCCGCGTGCGGCCACTACACGAGCTGGCTGGCGTACGGCTACGGAATGCAGGGCCGGCTCGGCGCGTCGCAAAAGGCCGTGCAGGCCTGCCGCACGGCGGCAATGGGCGCAGAGGGCGCGCCGCGCGGCGTGATCGATCCGGACAACTCCCTGCGCGCATCGTTCGTGTCGATGTGGTCGCGCCATGTGCTCGACGCGGCGCAGTGGAACAGCGACGCGGCGCGATGGACGATCGATCCGGGCAACGAGCCGGCCACTCGCATCGACTACGAGTTCACGCGCGGATACATCGCGGCGCAGCGCGGCGACGTCGCGACCGCGCGCGCCGCACTCGCCGCGTATGACAGCGCGTCGCAGGCGCTCACTGCCGCGCTCCCACCCGGGAGCGGATCCGATCCCGAGACCATCGAGTTCGAGATGGGCGTTCGCGCGATGCGCCTCGAGCTGCAAGGGCTCATCGCGGTCATGAGCCTCGCGCAGGACTCCGGGATCGCGCTCATCCGCCGCGCCACGATCGTGGAGGACAGCACCGCCGCCGCGTTCGGGCCGCCCTCCATCGATGAACCATCGTACGAACTCCTCGGTGAGCAGCTGCTCGCCGCCGGCAAGCCGAAGGAGGCGTTGGCCGCCTTTCGCACCGCGCTCATGCGTGCGCCGCGCCGCACGCCGGCGCTGCTCGGCCTCGCGCGCTCCGCGAAGGCCGCCGGCGATGATGCGACGGCGAAGCAGACGTATCAGACGCTCGTGGAGATCTGGCACCTGGCGGATCCGGATCTGCCGGGGCTCGCCGAGGCGCGTGCGGGCGCCGCGGGCGCAAAGTAGACGCGCACGCCGGTTGCTCGCGCCCGAGCGCGGTCATAAGTTCGGGCGCGTTCGTCAACGGAGGTCCCATGCGAAGGTTGCTCTTGGTGCCACTCGTTCTCTCCGCCGCGGCGCTCGCACATGCCGCGCCGGCGCAGCAACCGAAGCCCGTGTCGCCAGTCGTGACGCAACCGGTGAAGCCGGTGCCCATCGCGGCGCCCGTCATGACGGCGAAGCCGGCGGCTCCGGCGAAGCCCACGACCAGGAAGTACCCGGTTGCGATCACCACCCCGCCGCTGCAGCTCCTGCTCTCCGCCAAGCCTCGCGCGACCGTCGCGTTCACACCGCGCGCGATCACGACTCCGGCGCTGCAGCTCTCGCTCGTGAAGGCGGGAGCCGCGGGGCCGGTCGCGCCGTTCACGCCGCGCACGATCCGCACCGATTCGCTCCGGCTCATCATCGCGCCGCATCCTTAGACCACACGCGAGGATCCCATATGCGTTCGCTCACCGCGCTCCTGCTCATTGCTCTGTTCTCGCTCGCCGCGCCCGCACAGGGGACGCCCGGAACGCCATCGTTCACGTTCACGGTGCCGGTACACGTCTCGAACATCCCGCCCGAGGTCACGCGGGTCGTGGTGATCTGCACCCTGTTCAACCACGCGACCGGCCTCGGCGTCGATACCGTGACGGTGCCGCTCACCGCCGGCAGTTTCTCCGGTAATCTGACCGTGCCCGTCGCGGTGAGCGGCGTCTCCGGCCGCGCGCCCGATCCGAGCATGGTGGACTATTACGGGTGCGGAATCCAGATGCTGGTCTCGGGCGGATATAATCTCGCGAGCGCCTTCGTGAATCCGCCCGGCGTGCGCGGCACACTCCGCTGGGATGCCGCGCCCGGCAGCACGATGACGATCATGGTCTCGGGACCGGTGCGATGACGGCTCGCGTGATCGCGCGCGCTGCGATCCTTCTCTGCCTCCCCATCACCACCACCGTGACCGCACAGACCCCCGATTGGAACGCCGCGCGCGACGAGACGCTGCGGCATCTGCAGGCCATGATCCGCATGAACACGTCGAACCCGCCGGGCAACGAGAATGCCGGTGGCGAAGTACCTCGACAGCGTGCTTACGGCGGAGGGGATCGAGACGCACCGCTTCGAGCCGGCGCCGGGCCGCGGCGCATTCGTCGCGCGGCTCAAGGGGAACGGATCGAAGCAGGCCGTGATCCTCATGGGCCACATGGATGTTGTTGGCGTCGAGAAGGCGCACTGGTCGGTGGATCCCTTCGGCGCGGAGATCAAGGATGGATTCCTCTATGGCCGCGGCGCCATCGATGACAAGGGGATGCTCGCGGCGAACCTCGAGACGATGCTGCTGCTGAAGCGCACGATCATCGACAAGGGCGGCACGCTCTCGCGCGACGTGATCTTCATTGCGAACTCGGACGAAGAGGCCGGTGGCGAGTTCGGCATGGGTTGGCTGATCGCGAACCATCCAGAACTCGTGAAGGCTGAGTTCGCGCTGAACGAGGGCGGCCGCACGCGCAATGTGAACGGCAAGCCGCTCTACGTGGCGGTGCAGAACACGGAGAAGGTACCGTACGGCGTCACCGTCACCGCGCACGGACCCGGCGGACACGCCGCGATCCCGCTCGAAGGGAACGCCATTGCGCGCCTCGGCCGCGCGCTCGCGGCGATCGGTGCGCATCAGGAACCCGTCGTGATGAAGCCGACGACGAAAGTGTTCTTCGGCGACCTGGGCGCCGTGTGGCCGGACAAGACAGTAGGGAAGGCGATGCTCAATGTCTCGAGCGGCGACGCGAAGCGCATCGCCGCGGGCGCGAAGGTGCTCTCGACCATCCCGGTGTTCAACGCCGTGATCCGGAACGGCATCTCACCCACGATCGTCTCCGGCGGCATTCGCAGCAACGTGATCCCCACGGAGGCAACGGCGACGCTCAACATTCGGAATCTCCCCGGCGAGCCGATCGCGCCCGTGATCGCGCGACTCAGAGCCGCCGTGAATGACAGCCTGGTCGACTTCGCGGTCGTGGACAGCGGCGTGGACACGCCCGCGACAAGCTTCACGACGCCAATGTTCACCGCGATCGCCGACGCGGTGAAGGAGCTTGATCCCAGCATGGTCACCGTGCCGTATCTGAGCACGGGCGCCACCGACAGCGCACGCCTCCGCGCGCTCGGCATGCAGGCCTATGGGATCCTGCCGTTCCCGCTCGACCAGCAGGATGAGGACCGGATGCACGGCAACGACGAACGCATCCCGCTTACGTCGTTGGCGTTCGGCACCAAACTGATCTACGGCGCCATGGTGCGCGTCACGAGATGAGCGCCGCGACGCGTCCCATCGCCGTCGTCACGGGCGCCTCGCGCGGCATCGGCCGCGCGGTGGCGCTCCGGCTCGCCGAGCGCTGGGACATCGTGGCGATGGCGCGCACGAAGAGCGCGTTGGACTCGCTCGCGAAGGAGATCGAAGCGAAAGGCGGAAAGTGCCGCGCCGTGGTGGCCGATCTCGCGGATGATGCCTCGGTGACGAAGGCGCTCGCCGGCGTGGAGGCCGAAGTGCTCGTGAACAACGCCGGCGTCGGCACGCTCAAGCCGTTGGTGGAGATGACCCGTGCCGAGTGGCGCGAGATGATCGATGTGAACCTGAACGCGCTCTACACCGTGACGCACGCGCTCTTGCCGGGCATGATCGCGCGCCGGCGCGGATTCGTCGTGGTGATCGGCTCGCTCGCGGGCCGCAATCCGTTCGCCGGCGGCACGGCCTACACCGCGACGAAGCACGGCGTGATCGGATTCGCCGAGAGTCTGATGCTCGAAGTGCGCGAGCACAATGTGCGCGTCGCGACGATCATGCCCGGCTCGGTGGACACGCGCATGATGACGAGCGCCGGCGACAACAGCTGGAAACTCACCGCCGCCCAGGTCGCCGACGCCGTCTGGTTCGCCGTGACCCAGCCCGACAACGCGCTCATCTCCCGCATCGAGATGCGCCCATCTATCGCGCCCAAGCGGAAGTAGTTCGTGGCCTGCCCGCTGGCGAAGCTCGCTGCGCGGAAGGTCGCGAGGCCGACCTCTGCGCGGCCGCCGGACGCGCTTACACGCTTCGAGCCTCGCGGCTGAACGGCGCCGCGAGTCTCTCGCTACGCGCGACGGCGGCTGCTCGAGGCCGGCCTCGCTCCTTTGGCTCCGTGAACTACTCACGGCGGCTCGGCGCGCGAACTCAATTCCTCGCGCGCTCCTTCCGAGATCGAGACAGAGGCGAGTGGGACGCTCCAGAGGCGCCCTCAGCGAAAAGCGAGAGACTCGCGCGCGGTTGCGCGAGGCTCGAAGCGGTTTGAGCGTCGGGCGCCGGCGGAGCGTCCCGCTCGCCTCGCCGGCGCGATGATCTATTTCTTACGAAGCTGGCGAGGATTCCGGGATCGCGCGCAGCAAACTAGCGTCCGAGCGCCGACGGGATGATGTGCCACGCGATGTAGAACACCACGCGCAGCCAGACCGCGGCGCCGAAGCCCGCGCGGCGGAAGGTCCAGACCTGCGCGAGGTTCAGGGCGTAGTCCTGCGCGAACATCACGGTCATCATGCCCGCGTGGCCCGGCATGCCGAGGTCCTGCGTCACCGGCTCGATCGCGGCGCAGAGCGCGCCGATCACCCAGAACGTCTCCGTCGGCCAGCGCCCCTTGAGCGCGAGCGACGCGAGCCACATCAGCAGCGGGATCGGCACCAGGTAGTACACGATGTCCACGATCGCGGCGCCGCCGGGATAGATGATCGCCGAGGCGGGGAAGGCGATGTTGATGGTCTTCAGGCCGTGCGCCGCTGCTTCGAGCGCGCTCCAGCCGGTGGCGCGGTCCACCAGCAGCGCGACGATCCCGAGCGCGATGCCGATCGCCGAGGGGATCGCGAGCCGGTCGCGCAGCGGCACGCGCGGATCCCACGTCTCGGGGAACCCCGTGCGCGCCGCGAACCAGACGCCCATCAGGCCGAGCACCGCGAGCGAACCGATGAACCACCACTGGAACACTTTCGCCTGCGAGGCCGACACGAACATCGCGGGCCAGACGTTGGACACGAGCACCTTGATCAGCGCGAGCGCGGCAATGATAACGAGGAACGCCGCCGCCGAGCGCGGCACGTTCGGGCGCGCGGACTGCAGCGAATGCGCCGTGCTCACCATGGCGGGATCGAGCGTTCGTTCGGAATGCACCACGCTTGAGACACCGGGATCGAGGTATCCCATAATACGTCGCCGTGCGCGGACTGGTTTCGCGCACGCCGCGCGCGAGTAACTTCCAGCATGCCTTCGCCCACTCCCATTCCCGGCGCCCGCCCCGTGCTCTGCGTCATGAGCGACCTCATGTTCCGCTCGCGGATCGACGACGTGACCACGCGGCTCGGCCTGCCGCTGCGCGCCGCGAAGAGCATGGAGCAGCTCGAACGCCATCTTGCAAACGGAGCACCAGCGATCGCGATCGTGGACCTCGAGTGCGACTCACTCGAGCCCACCGCCGCGATCCAGCGCCTGCGCGCGATGCCCGGCGGCGCGTCGCTCGCGATCGTCGGCTACGCCGGCCACACGAACGCCAGCGCGA
This sequence comes from uncultured Gemmatimonadaceae bacterium, assembly GCA_963751275.1. GTDB lineage: Bacteria > Gemmatimonadota > Gemmatimonadetes > Gemmatimonadales > Gemmatimonadaceae > DATKOH01. The sequence continues at coordinate 13,468 of CAVVTZ010000012.1, forward strand.
TCGCCGCCGGCCGCGCCGCCGGCGCAGGTGTCGTCCTCGCGCGCTCCGCCTTCACCGCGCAGCTCGCGCCCTGCTCGAAAAGACGGCGGCCGCGGAGATCGCGCGCACGACATCTGCGAATCCGGGCTCGGCGCCGGGCGCGTAGCTCCTTGTCCAGCTCGCGGGCCGCTCCGCTCGACGCCCCGGACGCGCTTACACGCTTCGAGCCTCGCGGCTGAAGGGCGCCGCGAGTCTCTCGCTACGCGCGACGGGGCGCTCGCTGAGCGGCCCGCTCGCGACGCGGTTCCATGAGCGCGGGAGCCGTTGTCGTTCGCGATCCCAGGAGCGGGGCCGCCCCCGGCGAGGCCGCCTCAGCGAAAAGCGAGAGACTCGCGCGCTGTTTGCGCGAGGCTCGAAGCGGTTTGAGCGTCGGCGGCTCGAGCCGGGGGCGGTCCCGCGACGTGCCGCGCGCGCTGAACTGCCGGGAACCACGTGCGCTCTGGCCCCACGCGCTCACTCGGCCGTACATTTCGGCTCGTGAGCCCAGAGAAAGCGAAGCCTATCCCCGACGCGTCCGTTCGCGAGTTGATGGTCGTGCGCGAGATCGCGCACGCGTTCCTCACCGCCGACCGGCCTGAAGAGGTCTTCCAGTTCGCGCTCGAACGCGTCAGTCCGCTCGTCGGCGCGACCTTCGCGTCCATCTACCTGATCGAGCCCGGCGACGAGCAGATGCGGCTCGCGGCCGCGTTCAACTGGCCCGAGCGATTCCGCCCCTTCCTCGGCGAGATGCGCGTGCGCGTCGGCCTCGGCCCCAGCGGCGAGGCCGTTTCCGAGCGGCATGCGGTCACCATCCCCGACGTCTTCGCCGACGAATCGCTCAAGGACTGGCAGGAGGTCGCGCACGAGCTCGGCTTCCAGGCGCTCGTCGCGCTCCCGCTCGAGTCGCGCGGCACGGTGCTCGGCGCGGTCACCTTCTATTTCGCGGAGACCGGCGGGCTCACCCCCGAGCGCAGCGGGCTGCTGCAGATCGTCGCCGACCAGATGGCGGCCACCACCGAGAAGGCGGCGCTCATCGACCAGCTGCGCCGCACGAACGCGGCGCTGCGCGAGTCGAACGACGAGCTGGAGAAGCAGTACCTCGCCGCCCTCGAGGCGCGGCGCATGAAGGATGAGTTCCTCGCGAACATCAGCCACGAGCTGCGCACGCCGCTCACCGCGGTGCTCGGATACGCGGACCTCATGCAGGAGGGACTCTCCGGCCCACTCACCGGCGAGCAGAGCTCCACGGTCGAGCAGATGACCAGCGCGAGTCATCGTCTCCTCGAATTGATTGACGATCTCCTGGAGCTCACCACGCTCAAGGGCGGCGAGGCGCGCCTCACGGTGGACACCTTCGACGCGCGCGACGCGATGAAGGACGCCCTCGCCGCGGCGCGCGAGCCGGCGAAGGGGATCGTCGTCAAGCTCAAGATGTCCGACGCGGAGCCGGTCTGGATGCGCAGCGACCGCCGCAAGGTCGCGAAGATCCTCACCAGCCTGCTCAACAACGCCTTCAAGTTCACCACCGAGGGCGAGGTGCTGGCCGCCCTCGAAACCCGCAACAATTCCGTGCGCTTCTCCGTACGGGATACGGGGATCGGGATCGATCCGGCCGCGCACGAAGTGGTGTTCGAGGAATTCCGCCAGGCCGACGGATCCGCGACCCGCCGCTTCGGGGGCTCCGGGCTCGGGCTCGCCCTCTCGCGCCAGCTGGCGCGATTGCTCGGCGGCGACATCACGCTCGAGTCGGCGCCGAGTTCCGGATCGCAGTTCACGCTGTCGTTGCCCATGGAATATTCGCCCGCTCCGAGTGCACGCGAACCGTCAACCAGTCGAGAGCAGATGATCCAGGAGATCCGGACGTCGATGTCGCCGGCGGAAGTGCTCGCCGCCGCCAAGGAGTTCTTCCCGACCCGCAGCGCGATCTACTCCGCGTTCCTCGAGAAGGAAGGACCGGGCTACGCGACCTTCCGCGGCTCGTGCGGCGAGGAGATCGTGATCGGCGCCGCGCTCGTGGATGGCGTCACCATCGCGCGCGGCTCGACCTATCTCTACGACCAGCAGATCGGACGCTTCCTCACGGCGCTGCGCCCGGTGCCCCTCGCCGAATCGGACGTCGGATGACGATGCCCTTCGTCAGCACCCTGCGCGCGCGACCCGGCGCGATCGTGATCGGCGCGGGACTGGGCGCCGTGAGCCTGCGTGTCGAGATGCCGGAAACGTGGGATGTGGTGCGCCTCACGGCGCAGCCGTCGGACACGGTGCTCGCGGTGAAGATCGCCGCGCTGGCCGCGATGATGCCCGGCGCGGACCACCGCCGCTGGATGATGAAGCTGCGCGGCGCGGAGATCACCGCCGAGAGTCAGACGCTGCTCGAGACCTCTGCGCGCAGCGGCTCGACCTTCCTGCTCACGCACCGGCGGCGCCGGCCCGTTCGTTGAGCGCCGCACCCGCACTCAAGCGCGAAGCGTTGGGCGAGGCCGCGGTGCGGCTGCGCCGCGAGGTGGCGCGCCGGATCATCGGGCAGGATCAAGTCGTCGAGGAGATCCTGATGGCGATGCTCGCCGGCGGCCACGCGCTGCTCGTGGGCGTGCCGGGGCTCGCGAAGACGCTCTTGATCCGCTCGATCGCCGAGGCGATGCAACTCGACTTCCGCCGCATCCAGTTCACGCCGGACCTCGTGCCCAGCGACATCACCGGCACCGAGATCATCGAGGAGGACACCGCCAGCGGCGCAGCGCGAGTTCCGCTTCGTGCGCGGCCCGGTGTTCGCGAACATCGTGCTCGCCGACGAGATCAATCGCACGCCGCCGCGCACGCAGGCCGCGCTGCTCGAGGCGATGCAGGAACATCGCGTGACCGTCGCCGGCGACACGATGCGCGCTGCCCGAGCCCTTCTTCGTGCTCGCGACGCAGAATCCGATCGAGCAGGAAGGGACGTACCCGCTCCCCGAGGCGCAGCTCGACCGCTTCCTCTTCGACGTGCGCATCGGCTATCCGTCGCAGGACGACGAAGTGGCGATCCTGCGCGCGACCACCGGTGCGGTGAACGTGCGAGCTCGCGCCGGTGCTCGACGCCGAGCAGACGCTCGGCCTGCAGCGGCTCACGCGCGAGATGGCGGCCGCCGAGCCGGCGCTCCGCTATGCCGCGGCGCTTGCGCGCGCGACGCGCCCCGACGGCATCGACACGCCCGACCTCGTGAAGCGCTACGTGCGCTGGGGCGCCGGTCCGCGCGCGGGGCAGGCGCTGATCCTGGGCGCCAAAGCGCACGCGCTGCTCGCCGGCCGCTTCGCGATCGCGCCCGAGGACATCCGCCGCGTCGCGCATCCGGTGCTCCGGCACCGTGTGCTCCCGAACTTCGCCGCGGAGGCGGAGGGGATCACGGCCGAGCGCATCATCGACGAGATCCTCGAGCGCGTCCAGCCGCCGCGGAGCGACATCAAGCTCTAGCCGTGCCACTCGCGACGAGTTACGGCGCCATGCTCGACGCGCTGCGCGGCGTGAGCTGGCCCGCGCGCCGCGTCGTGCGCGGCGCGACCACGGGCTCGCACCGTTCGCGCCTGCGCGGGGCGTCGCCGGAATTCACGGAGTACCGGCCCTACCGCCAGGGCGACGATCCCAAGCGCATCGACTGGAAGCTCCTCGCGCGCACCGACCGCGTGTACCTGCGCATCACCACCGATCGCTCGACGCTCGGCACGATCGTGCTGCTGGATGCGTCGGCGTCCATGGCATATCGCAGCGGCCCGAACGCGAAGTGGGAGCAGGCGTGCCGGCTCGCGGTGGGGCTCGTCGCGGTGGCGCACGCATCGGGCGATCCGGTGGGATTGCTCGTGCCCACATCCGATGGACTGCGATTCCTCGCGCCGCGCACGCGGCGCGGCGTGGTGGCCGAAGCAGCACGATTGCTCGCGGGGATCGCGCCGGCTGGCACCGAGCCGCTCGCACCGGCGTTCGCGCACGTGCGGCCGGGTTTCCGCATCGCGCTCATCTCGGATTTCCTGGGCGATACCGATGAATTGATCCGCGCGTCGCACGAGCGGATCGTGGGCGGCGGCGAGGTGGACGCGATCCATGTGGTGGCGCGCGAGGAACTCGACCCGCCGCCGGCCGCGGCGATGGCCACGGACCCCGAGCGGCCGGAGATCAAGCGTGCGCTCGTGGAGACGACGCGCGAAGGCTATGTGGCCGCGTTCGCGGCGTGGCGCGTGGAGTTGGCGCGCCGCTGGCATGACGCCGGCGCCGGCTACACCGAGGTGGCGACCGACGAGCAAGCGGAGAACGCGGTGCTGCGCGTGGTGCGCGCCGTGACGTCATGAACTTCGCGGCGCCTGCGTTCCTCGCGGCCGGCATCGCGGCCGCGATCGTCGTGACGGCGCTGCATTTCCTCGCGCGGCAGCGGCCGCGCAAGGCGGTGTTCCCCACCGCGCGATTCGTCCCTGAGCGGCAGGCGCGGGCGCCGAGCTCGGCGCTGAAGCCGACCGATCTCCTGCTGCTGTTGCTGCGCGTGGCGGCGCTGCTGCTGCTCGGCGCCGCCTTCGCGCGGCCGGCGTGGAGCGCGGCGCACGCCGGAACGGCGCGGGTGGTGGTGGTGGATCGGTCGCGCGCGGTCGGGAATGCGCCTCAGGCGCGCGATTCGGCGATGGCGCTGCTGCGCGACCGGGATGCGCTGGTGCTGTTCGATTCCGCGGCGCGCGTGCTGCCGAAGGATTCGCTGCGCGGGTTCGCGGCGAGCGCGGCGCGCGGGTCGATCTCGGCGGCGCTCGTCGCGGCGCATCAAGCGGCGGCCGCGCTCGCCGAGCGCGTGGATTCCGTGGAGCTGGTGATCGTCTCGCCGCTCGCGGCGGAAGAGTTCGATGCGGCGTCCCTGGGAATTCGGCGGACGTGGCTGGGCCGGGTGCGCATCGTGCGGGTCGGGCTCGCGGCGATGGACTCCGCGAAGCGCGGCGTCTCCGTGCGGGGGGAGCCGGCCGATGCTTTGGTGAGTTCGGGAACCGGGAGTCGGGAATCGGGCCGAGTGGCGCGAGTTGTGCGTGGGACGGCGACGCGCGCGGATACCGCGTGGGCGCGCGACTCCGGCGGAGTTCTCGTGCTCTGGCCAGCGCAGTTCGGTGCTGCGCGCGACACCATCGGCGCCGTCGTCATGGGCGACGACGTGGTCGTCTCGACATTCGCGCGCAGCGCGAATGCCGCCATCGAGTCCCGACTCCCGATTCCCGAACCCGTCGCCCGCTGGAGCGACGGTACGGTCGCCGCGAGTGAGTCCCGCACGGGGTCCGGTTGTATTCGCTCGGTCAGCATCCCGGTGCCGGTCGTCGGCGACCTCGTCCTCCGCGAGAGCTTCCGCCGCCTCTTCGCCGGTCTCACCGGCCCGTGCGGCGGCGCGCGGAACCTGCGCATCGCCGCGGATTCGCTCATCACCGAGCTGGCCGGCATCGGTCCGCTCGCGAGCGCGCGCGGCTGGACGCGCGACCGCGGCGAGATGCCGCCCCTCGCGCGCTGGTTCCTCGTTGCCGCGGCGGCGCTGCTCGTCGCGGAGCCGCTGCTGCGCCGGAGGGCGGCGTGAACGCGCGGCGGCGCGTCGCCGGCGCGCGCTGGGCGCTCACTGCCACCGCGCTCGTCAGCAGCGGATTGTGGGCGCTCGTGGTGTACGCGCTGGCGCGCTCCGCGATGCGCTTGATTTCGATCTGCAGCGACCAGGGTCCGCACCGCGATGCGCTTCGCGTGTTCGCCATGGTCCTGTTCGTGGCGGCGCTGATCACCGCCCTCTGGCGATCGCGGCGCGCCTGGTCCCGCGATGCCGTGGCGCTGTGGCTCGAAGAGCGGGCACCAGCGCTAAAGTACGCCCTCGTGACGGTGGTCGAGCAGCCGAATGCGTTGAGCGCGGAGGAGCTCGAGCGCTCGGTGGAGAAGATCCCGTTCGCGCCGCTGATCGCGAAGGAGATCTTCCGAAGTGTTGGCCTGCCGTTCCTCGTCCTAGTCGGGGCCATGGCGCTCTGGTTCAGTATTCCGCGCCCACGATGCGTCGAGGCAGGCGAGCATCCGGCCGGCGCTGGGAACGGCCGGCCCGGCGTGTCCGCGCCGAGCGGCCTCACGCCGCTCACCGCGACGGTCACGCCTCCGGGCTATTCCGGGCTGCCCCTGCGCACGCTGGAGGAACCGAGCTCCATCCCCGGCCTCGTCGCGAGCCGCGTCTCCGTCGAAGGGAAAGGCGCGAGCGCGGGGATCATGGTGGAGCTGAATGGTGCCTCGATCCCGGTCGTGGGCGACGGTGCACGCTGGCACGCGAACTTCTCGATGCCCGCCAAGGCCACCGCGCTCGCGCTCAACGACCGCGCCTTCCACCGCCTCGTGATCCTCGATCCGCGGCCGGACTCGGCGCCCGTCGTCACGCTCCTCTCGCCGGCGCACGACACGGTGTTCCGCACGCCCACCGGCTCGCTCGCGCTCGCCGCCGAGGTGCGCGATGACTTCGGGCTCGCCGACGCGTGGCTCGAATACATCATCAGCTCCGGCGAAGGGGAGAGCTTCACCTTCCGCAGCGGCGTGCTCGGCCGCGTGAATGCGAACAACGCGCGCACCGCGACGGTGCAGGGAACGCTGCATCTCGATGAGCTCAAGCTCCTCCCCGGCGACATCGTCCACATCCGCGCGGTCGCGCGCGATCTGAACAATGCGACCGGCCCCGACACCGGCGCCTCCGATACGCGCACGCTGCGCATCGCGCGCAAGGACGAATACGACTCCGTGGCCGTCGAGGGCGCGCCGCCGCCCGACGCGGACAAGTCGGTGCTCAGCGAGCGGATGCTCATCATGATGGCCGAGGACCTCCAGCGCCGCCGCCCGAAGCTCGCGCGCGAGGCCGTGGTGAGCGAGTCGCAGAAGATCGGCCGCGATCAGACGCGCCTGCGCAAGGAAGTCTCGCGCATCATCTTCGCGCGGCTCGGTGCCGGCACGGAGAGCGAGGAATCGAACACCGACGACGACGCGCAGGGGAAGATGACCCCCGACCAGCTGCTCGCCGCCGCGGACTCGGCGACGAACCAGAGCGCGGCCGCGCTCGAGGGAGAAGGCGACGAGACGCCGGTGGTGGCGCTCAACCGTCCGCTGCTCGAGGCGTACAACGCGATGTGGGATGCGAGCACGCGGCTGAACACCGGCGAGCCGGGCGATGCCTTGCCGTACATGCGCGCCGCGCTCGCCGCGATCCAGCGCGCGCGCGCCGCCGAGCGGCTGTACCTGCGCGGCCGCGCGCCCGCGGCGGTCGTGGATCTCCAGAAGGTGCGGCTCGCGGGCAAGCGCGACAATGCGGTGGCCGCGGTGCGCAGCGCGCGCTCCGCGCTCGACACCACGGCGGCCCGCCGCGTGCGGCGCCTCAGCGCCGCGCTCGCGCTGCTCCCCGGCAACAGAGCGGCCGCGATCGACTCGCTGCAATTGTTGCGGCTGGACGCGATCGTGCAGGACCCGGCCTTCGCGGCGTCGCTCGGACCGGCCATCGACTCGCTGCGCTCGGGCGGGAACGCCACCCTCGTGCTCGCGCGCGCGCGCCGCGCTGCCGCCGGCGCGCCCGTCGGTGCAGAAGAGCGGCGCGAGCTGGGAGGGCGCACCGTGACCGATTTCACCTTCGTCACCGTGCGATACGAGTCGGGAGACTGGGACGCCGCGCCGCTCGTGCCCGAGAACATCATCGACACCATCGCCCGCTACACGTCGATCAAGGTGGAGCCCGCGGGCGTCGTGGTGCCGCTCTCGTCGCCCGACCTCATGCGCTATCCCGTTCGCGTTCCTCACGGGCCACCTGCCGGTGCGATTCAGCGCGGCCGAGCGCGACCAGCTGCGCGCGTGGATCGCGCGCGGCGGTTTCCTGTTCGTGGACGATCACAACCACGACATCGACGGCGCGTTCCACAAGACCGTGACCGAGGAGCTCGCGCGCACTGTGGGCCCGCTCGTGGAAGTGCCCAACGACAGCCCGCTCTACCGCGCCTTCTTCAAGTTCGAGGACGGTCCGCCCGCCACGAGCCACGAGCTGAACGGCTGGGGCGACAATCTGGTGCACAAGCATCTGCCGCGCCGTCATGCGCGACGGTCGCATCAGCGTGCTCTACAGCAACAAGGACTACAGCTCGGAGTGGGGCTACCACGCCGACAACAAGCGCTTCCTCTCGGTGGACAACACGCGCTTCGCCGTGAACGTCATCGTGTATGCCCTCACCAGCTGGAGATGCGGAAGTGGATCGAGCGCGGCTGGCGCGCGCTGGCGCTCGCGCTGCTCGCGTGGGCGCTGGTGATCGCGTTCCGCGCGCCCGCGCGCGCGGCGCGCACGGTGGACGGCGACGTGGTGATGACCGAGCTCCCGCGCATCACGCGCACCGGCGAGCCCGCCTGGCTCGACCTGGCGATGCACAACGCCGCCGACCCGGAGGCGAGGAGCTGGCTCGTGGCGCTCACCCGCGCCGGCGGCCGGGTGGAATGGCGGGAAGCGACGCCGATCCCGCCGCTGGCCGTCGAGCTCGTGCCGCGCGCGGATCCCGCGGGCGGATTCCGCGCGCTGATCGGTTCCGCTCCCGGCGAGCAATTCATCTTGGCCGACCGCGCCGGCCCGCTCGATACGCTGACGACGGCCGGGGTATCCACCACCCTCACGCTGCCGGCACTGGTCGCCCCGCTCTCGGTGGGCGATCGCCGCACTCTCGCGTGGACCTCGCCGCGCGACACGCTCGCCCTGCGCCGCGTGCTCGTGATCGGCGACGCCGGCTGGGAAGGGAAGTTCGCGCTCGCCGCGCTCGAGGAGCGCGGCTGGCACGCCAGCGCGCGCTTCACTGTCGCGCCGAACATCGTCGCCTCGCAGGGCGCCGTGAGTCCGCTCGACACCGCGCACTTCGCCGCGGTCATCGCGCTCGACTCCGCATCCGCCGCGGCCAATGCGAGCTCGATCGCCGCCTTCGTGCGCCAGGGCGGCGGCCTGATCCTCGCCGGCGACGCCGCGCGCGCTCCCGCAATGGCGACCTTGGCCCCGGGCGCCGCGGGCCCGCATCAGCACGCCGCCTCGCTCGCCTTCGCCGACAGCGCCCCGCGCCGCGCCCTCGGCTTCTACGCGATCACGAACCTGAAGCCCGACGCGATCCCGCTCGAGAGTCGCGACAACAAGCTCGCCGTCGCCGCCCGCCGCGCCGGCCGCGGCCGCGTCCTCCAGCTCGGCTACGACGACAGCTGGCGCTGGCGCTTCGGCGGCGGCCCTCGCGCCCCCGAAGCCGAGCGCACCTGGTGGAGCGGATTGGTTTCCAGCGTGGCCTATCGCGCCGCCATCCCACTCCCCGGCAGTTCGCAGCTCAACGCGAACGCCGCCCCCTTGGCCGCACTACACGCGACCTTGGGGGCACCGACAGCCGCCAGCCGCCAGCCTGCAGCTATGGTGAACGACCTCCCGTGGTGGTTGCTGGCCGTCATCGTACTCTCTCTAGTCGCCGAGATAGCCTCCCGCCGTACAAGAGGCGCCCCATGACCGTCGCCTTCATCTCCCACTCCGACTGCGGCCGCCACGACACCGGCTGGGGCGCGCCCGAGCACGTCGGACGCCTGCGCGCGATCACGTCCGCCATGAAGTACGATCTCGAGCTCTTCTCATCGCTGCGCCACGTCGAGGGCCGTCACGCCACCGCGGAAGAACTCGCGCTGGCGCACGACCCCGCGTACATCGCGCTCGTCGAGGAGGTCGCGCGCGCTGGCGGCGGCCGTCTCGACGCCGACACGGTCGAAAGCGAAGGCTCCTGGGACGCCGCCACCGCCGCCGCCGGCTGCGTGCTCGACGGCGTGGACTTCGCCTTCGCCGATGTGCCCGAGCGCAGCTTCAGCGCCGTGCGTCCCCCGGGCCATCACGCGCTCAGCGACACCGCGATGGGCTTCTGCCTCTTCGGCAACGTCGCGATCGGCGCGCACTACGCGCGACAGAAGCACCACGCCGATCGCGTGCTCATCGTGGATTGGGATGTGCACCACGGCAACGGCACGCAGGCGCTCGTCCAAAGCGATCCGGGGATCCACTTCGTCTCGATGCACCAATGGCCATGGTATCCCGGCAGCGGCGCCGCCAGCGAGCGGGGGATCGGCAACGTCTGGAACGTGCCGATGGCGCCCGGGCTCGCGCGCCAGCTCTACGTGGACGCCCTCGAGCGCGCCATCGATGCCGCGACCGCCGGCTTCGCCCCGGACCTGATCCTCATCTCCGCCGGCTTCGACTCGCTGCGCGGCGACCCGCTGGGCGGCTTCACGCTCGAACCCGAGGATCTCGCGGGCGTCACGCAGCGCCTCGTCCAGCGCGCGAACATCTCCGCACGCGGCCGCGTCGTGAGCGCCCTCGAGGGCGGGTACTCGCTCCCCCTGCTCGGACAGGGGGTGCTCGCGCACCTGCACGCGCTCGGCGAGTCTTGAATCCTCCTCTGTCAGAGCGGTAAGTTCCTAACATGCCATCGGGGCGGGTCCCGCCGGTGCCGGCTGTGCTGCGGCTGGTGCAGCGCGCGGTGCTGCACCGCTGGCAAGCCACAGCCGAGGACCTCTATCGCGAGGTCGCCGCGCTCGTCGAGGCGACGCCGCAGATGGAGATCGTCGTCTCCGGCTGCGGAGAAGGGGAGACGTCGCAGTGGCTGGCCGAGCACACCGGCGCATCGGTGACCGGCGTGGATTCGGATGCCGAGCGGATCGCGATGGCGGAGGCGCGGTCGCGCGAGCCGCAGGCGACGGCGCGGGTGCATTACGAGCAGGCGGCGCTGGACGATCTGCCGCACGAGACCGGGGTGTTCGACGTCGCGATCGGCGACGCGGCGCTCTCCGCGAGCGGCGATCCGGAGCGGGCGGTGGCCGAGCTCGTGCGCGTGGTGAAGCCGATGGGGATCGTGGTGCTGCTGATGCCGACGTGGACCAGCGAGATCGCGCGCGAGGCGCGTGAGGCGATCGTGGACCGGCTCGGGCTTCGGCCGCACCTTCTCGTGGAGTGGAAACGAGATGATGCGCGATGCCGGCCTGGTGGAACTGCAGGTGCAGGACTGGACCGACGGCGCACCCGGCGGCCGCGCGAGCGCGCCCGGCGCGCCGCATCCGCATCTCACCCTCCGGCAGAAGATGCACATCGTGGGCCGCGCGTGGCGCCGCTGGGGCTGGCGCGAAGCGCGCGGCGCCGTGGAGCGCGAGACGTCGCTCATTCGTGAACTGTCGCGCCAGCGCGCGCTGGGTTTCCAGCTCATGTGGGGCGTGAAGTGGCCGCACGCGAGGGCCGGCTGATGTTCTGTCCCGATTGCGGCACCTGGAATCGCGGCATGGCGGTGATCTGCGTGCGCTGCGCGCACGAATTGCCCGAGCTGCCCGACGCGCCGGCCGAGAAGCCCGACGAGGAGATGGACCTGATCCGCCGCGCGACCGGCGGCCGCTACCGCATCTACCGCCGCGTGGCGACGGGCGGCATGGCGAGCGTGTACGCGGCGCGCCACGCGGTGCTCGGACGCCCGCTCGTGATCAAGGTCTTGCTCGCGCATCTCGCGCGCGACCCGGAGATGCGCGAGCGGTTCCGGCGTGAGGCGGAATCGAGCTCGCAGCTCTTCCACCCGCACGTCTGCTCGATCCTCGACTACGGCGAGGTGGAGCAGACCGTCTATCTCGTGATGCCGTATCTCGCCGGCGGTTCGCTCGCGGACCGGATCGTGCGGCCGCGGCACGATGGAAGCGCCGCAGGCGGCGGTGGTGTGCGCGCGCAGATCGCGTGCGCGCTGGACTACGCGCACCGCCATGGCATCGTGCACCGCGACGTGAAGCCGGACAACATCCCTGTTCGACGAGGATGACAACGCGCTCATCACCGACTTCGGCATCGCCACCGCGCGCTTCCACGGCCGGCTCACCATGACCGGCCGCGCGATGGGCAACGCCGCACTACATGTCCCCCGAGCAGGCGATGGGGAAGATGGTGGACGGCCGCAGCGACCTGTACGCGCTGGGCGTGCTGCTGTACGAGATGCTCGTGGGCTTCCCGCCCTTCGACGGCGCCGATCTCGTACTCGATCGGTTACAAGCACGTGCACGAACAGGCCGTGAGCCCCGACGTCGTGAACTCGCGCACGCCGGTGGAGCTCGCGGCGATCACCATGAAGCTCCTCTCGAAGAATCCGTTGGAGCGCTACCAGCGCGGCAACGATCTCGCCGACGCGCTCGATCGAATTCCTCACTCCGCTCGGCTCACCCGATGGCTATCGCGCGGCAACGCTCGCGCGGCGGCTCGGCATCACTCCGACGGTGCGATGAAGATCAGCCACGAACTCGTCACCTTGCGCACGAAGCACGAATTCACCATCGCGCGCGGGGGGTCGAGCGAATTCCGCGTGGTGCTCGTGACCGTCACCGACAAGGACGGCGCATTCGGGATCGGCGAGGCCGATCCGAGCCGCTTCTACGGCGAGTACGCCGACACGGTGCCGGTGGCGCTCGCGCAGTTCGCGCCGATCCTCGAGAAGGCTGATCCCTGGTCGCTCGAGGCGATCGAAGCCGAGATGAACGCCAAGATGCGCGGCAACGGCGCGGCCAAGAGCGCGGTGATGGCGGCGCTCTACGATCTCATGGGGAAGCGGCTCGGCCAGCCGCTGTACAAACTGTTCGGTCTCGATCCGGCCAAAGCGCCCGGATCGAGCTTCACGATCGGCTTCGCCCCCGAGGAGGAGATGCGCCTCAAGCTCCGCGAGGCGAAGGAGTATCCGATCCTGAAGGTGAAGCTCGGCACCGACCACGATGAGGACGTGATCCGCATCATCCGCGAGGAAGCGCCCGACAAGACGCTGTACGTGGACGCGAATTGCGCGTGGACGCCCAAGCAGGCGCTCAACAGCATCGAGATGCTCGTGGGCTACGACGTGGAGTTCGTGGAGCAGCCGCTGCCGCCCACCGACCCCGAGGGGCTCCGCTTCGTGCGCGACCGCTCGCCGCTGCCGATCATCGCCGATGAATCGTGTCTCGTCGCGAGCGACATCCCCAAGCTCGCGGGCATCGTGGATGGGATCAACATCAAGCTCGCGAAATGCGGCGGCCCGCGCGAGGCGATCAAGATGGCCGCCACGGCACGCGCGCACGGCATGCTCGTCATGATGGGCTGCATGATCGAGACGAGCGTCGGCATCACCACGGCGGCGCATCTCGCGCCGCTGCTCGATTACGCCGACCTCGACGGCGCCGCGCTCGTCGCGAACGATCCGTACAAGGGCGCGTCCATCGATCGCGGCGTGATCACCATCCCCACCGCACCGGGGCTCGGCGTCACGAAGGCATGACCGGCAAGCGGTACATTGAGGTCGCGCTCCCGCTGCCGCTCTTCCAGACCTTCACGTACTCGGTCCCCGACGGTGCGGCGGTCCCCGCGCCGGGGATGCGCGTGCTCGTGCCCGTGCGCGGGCGCCGCGCCATCGGCGTGGTGCTGGGGCCGGCCACGGGCGCGGGCGTGAAGAACCCGAAGGACTTCTTCGACGCGCCCGACGCCGAGGCGTCGGTGCCGGCGGAGCTCCTCGCGCTGGCGCGATGGATCGCGGAGTACTACGTGGCGCCGGTCGGCCTCGTGATGCGGTCGATGCTGCCGTCGCTGCTCACGGGGAGCGGGGTGCCGCGCCCGGCGCCGCGCACGCAGCGGATCGCGCGGATCTCCGTGGAGCTGCCGTCGCTCGAGGAGCGCGACCGCGTCTTCGCTCGCGCGGCGCGGCAGCGCGCGCTGTATGAAGCGCTCGAATCGCTCGGCGGCGCGAGCGACACCGTGCATCTCACCGCGCAGCTCGGCTTCGCGCCCGCGGTGATCCGCGGGCTCGCGGACCGCGGGCTCATCGCGCTCTCGGAGAACGAAGTCGCGCGCGATCCCTTCTTCGCGCGCGCGATCCCGCGCGCGGCCGCGCACGTGCCCACCGCCGCGCAGCGCGAGGCGATCGCCGCGCTCCTCGCGGCCAAGCCCGGCGCGGCCTTCCTGCTGCGCGGCATCACCGGCAGCGGCAAGACGCTCGTCTACATCGAGCTGCTCAAGGAGATCGTCGAACGGCGCGGCGAAGAGCGCGATCGTGCTCGTGCCCGAGATCGCGCTCACGCCGCAGGCGGTGGACCGCTTCCGCGCGGCGTTCGGCGAACGCATCGCGGTGCTCCACTCGGGTCTCTCCGACGGCGAGCGCTACGACGCGTGGCGCGCCTTGCGGAGCGGCACGAAGACGATCGCCGTCGGCGCGCGCTCGGCGGTCTTCGCGCCGCTCGCGAACCTCGGCGCCATCATCGTGGACGAGGAGCACGAGGGGAGCTACAAGCACGGCGAGACGCCGCGCTATCACGCGCGCGAGGTCGCGCTCGTGCGCGCGCGCGGCGAGGGCGCGATCGTGGTGCTCGGCACCGCGACGCCGAGCCTCGAGAGCTGGCAGAACGCACAGGCGGGGAAGTACACGCTGCTCACGCTGCCCGAGCGCGTGGCCGACGCGAAGCTGCCGGCGGTGGAGGTCGTGGACATGCGCGCGCCGGCGCGTCCGGGCGCCCAGGGGCCGCGCGCCGCGGTGATCGATCCCTTCCGCCGCGTGTTCAGCGAGCCGCTCGAGGCGGCGCTCGGCGAGCGGCTGCAACGCGGCGAGCAGAGCATCCTGCTGCTCAACCGCCGCGGCTTCGCGTCGTTCGTCCAGTGCAACGCGTGCGGCAATGTGGTGGTCTGTCCGAACTGCTCGATCTCGCTCACGCTATCACAAGAATCCCGAGCGGCTCGTCTGCCACTACTGCCGGCACGAGCAGACGCTCAGCGAGAACTGCGCGCACTGCGGCGGCACCACGCGTGCGCCAGCGCGGCCTCGGCACGCAGCAGGCGGAGAAGCTGCTGTCCGAGCGATACCCGTATGCGCGCATCGCGCGCATGGACGTGGACACGACGAGCGGGAAGTGGGCGCACGCCGAGATCCTCGATCGCGTGGGGCGCGGCGAGGTGGACATCCTGCTCGGCACGCAGATGATCGCGAAGGGGCTCGATTTTCCCAACGTGACGCTCGTCGGCGTGATCGACGCCGACGTCGGGATCAACCTGCCCGATTTCCGCGCGAGCGAGCGGAGCTTCCAGCTGATGAGCCAGGTGGCGGGCCGCGCGGGCCGCGGCGCGAAGGGCGGGGAAGTGATCATCCAGACGCGCGTGCCGACGCACCACGCCGTGCGCGCCGCCGTGACGCACGACTATCTGACGT
This sequence comes from uncultured Gemmatimonadaceae bacterium, assembly GCA_963751275.1. Classification (GTDB taxonomy): domain Bacteria; phylum Gemmatimonadota; class Gemmatimonadetes; order Gemmatimonadales; family Gemmatimonadaceae; genus DATKOH01. Next base: position 28,708 of record CAVVTZ010000012.1, read on the forward strand.
TCGTGCGCGAGGAGCTGAGCGGCCGGCGCGACCCCGTCTATCCGCCCTACACGCGCCTCGCGAACGTGATCGTGAGCGGCATCGAGGAGGAGCCCGTCGCCCAGCTCACGATCGATGCCGCGGCCTGGCTGCGCCGGCTGATCGCGGAGCAGCAGGTGGAGGGGGTGACGGTGGTGGGACCGGCGCCGTGCCCGGTGGAACGGGTGAAGCGGCGGTGGCGGTGGCACTTGCTGCTCAAATCGGAGAATCCGGCCGCCCTCACCAAGGTGGCTCGCTACTTCCTGGAGAAATTCGACGTGCCTGCGCGCGGGGAAATGCGGGTGAGTGTGGATCGGGATCCGGTCGCACTGCTATAACAGCCGGGAACCGATTGCCGGGAACCGGTGACGCATGACAACGCATGGTGTTACGACATTGCGCGATGTCGTGATGTCGTAACACCATGCATTGTCATGCCACACCGGTTCCCGGCAATCGGTTCCCGGTAGTTCAGATCTGCGATTTCTTCGCAAACCCCGCGATCTTAGAAGCCGCCCGGAACGCCAGCGCTTGAATGGTCATCGTCGGTTGTCCCCGTCCCGACGTGACGAAGCTGCTCCCGTCCACGATGAACAGGTTGGGCACATCGTGGGTTCGGTGATTCGCGTCGATCACGGATGTTCCGGGATCGTTGCCCATGCGGCACGTGCCGAGCAGATGCGGGCCGCCGAAGCCGGTATCGAAGGGCGCACCCTGGATCTCGCTGCCGCCCGACGCGATGAGCAGCTCGTGCGCGCGCTCGAGGAACCACGCGTTCACCCCGGCATCGTTCGGGTGGAGCTTGAAGGTCAGCCGCGGGGCGGGGAGGCCCCACGCGTCCTTCACGTCGGGATCGAGATCGATCCGGTTCCCCGCCACCGGCAATTGTGTCGAGTGCCCGTACGCGAAGATCCGGCGCGACAGCGTCTCGCGCACGCGCTGCTTCCAGCTTGCTCCCCAGCCGGGCGTGAGGAATCCCGCGAACATCGGCGTCATCATGCCGCGCATGTCGAAGCCCCCGCCGCCGTAGAGGCCCGTGCTCTTGGGCAGGATCACCTGGTCCCACGTGACCCGCGACGCCACCACACCCTTCCACGAGTTGATATCGTGCTCGTACGCGGCGCTCGCGAGCCCGCCGCCGTTGAACGTGATGTTGCGGCCCACCATGCCGCTCGAGTTCGCGAGCCCGGAGGGATGCGCGCCGGTCGCCGAGATGAGCAGCAGTTTGGGCGTCTCGACGCCGTTCGCCGAGAGCACCACGGCCTTCGCCTTCTGGAACACCTCGTTCTTCTTCGCATCGAAATACGTGACGCCGGTGACGCGTCCGTTCGCTCCCATCTCGATCTTGCGCACGTAGCTGAGCGGCCGGATCTCGCAGCGCTTCGTGGCGAGCGCGGCGGGGATCATCGACGCGAGGGAGCTCGACTTCGCGTTCGCCTCGCAGCCGGCGCCGATGCACATGCCGCACGCGATGCAGGCGCCCCGGCCGCGGTACGGCTTCGACAGGATCGCCATGGGAGCGGGCCAGGGGTGCCACCCGAGCTTCTTGGCGCCGCGTTCCATGAGCACGCCTTCCGACTTGATGGGCAGCGGCGGGAGCGGATAGCCCTTCTGTCGCGGCGGCTCGAACGGATTCCCCGCGAGCCCGCTGACGCCCACTTCCCACTCCACTTTCGTGTAGTACGGCTCGAGATCGGCGTACGAGATGGGCCAGTCGGCGACGCTCGATCCGTCGGGCACGCCCAGCTCGGTCGCCTGCCGGAACTCGATCTCCGGAAAGCGCCAATAATTCGCGCTGAAGTGCACCGATCCGCCGCCCACCACGCGTCCGTACTGGATGACGCCGCCGTTCTTCTTCGCGGTGTCGGTCTCGCTCTGCCGGAAGGTGACCGGCTGGATCTTGGTGTCATTGGTGAGGCCGTGCTGCTGCTGCAGCCAGATGTCATCGTGCTTGAAATCCGCGGCGGTGAGCCACGGCCCCTGCTCGAGCACGATCACGGAGAATCCGGCGCGCGACAGTTCCCGCGCCATCACGCCACCCGCGGCGCCGGAGCCGATGATGACGAAGTCGACCTCGGTGCCCGGGGCATACCGCTTCATGTTCGGGGGCGCGGCCGGCGCGCCGCCCTGATGGCCGTGCGTGTGGTCAGCCACGGTCGTAGTACCCGAACGGGGGCGTCCACACGAAACGGTCCTCGAAGCCGATCATCTTCCACCCCGCCTTCTGGAAGTTCCCGCCGTACGACGGATTCGAGAACATGCCCGTGAACGTCGACATGCGGATCCACTGGAAGTTCTCCGGATCCGATTGCTCGAACTGCTCGAGCACCGCGATGCGGTCCTGCTCGCTGAGCGCCGCGAAGGACGCCGCATCCGGCGCGTACGACGCCGTTTGCTCGGCGAGCGACGTGAGCATCTTGCCGAGTTGCTCGCGCTCGTCCTTCATGAACGTCGCCAGCGACTGATCGAAGAACCGCACGACGTGTGCCTCGCGCGCGCCGGGCAGCTCGTCGGTGGGCACGAGCGTGGACGTGACGGCGTCGAGCACCGTCACCTGATCCGGTGTGAGCACGAGCCAGGGATCGGCGCTGGACGACTTGGCGGCCAGCGCACCGGCGGCGTGCAGCTCGGTCGCGTGCGCTGCGAGCCAGGCGCTCGCCGTGCCGGCGGCGAGAGCCGCCAAGAAACCACGACGGGTTGTCATGGGGGCATAGAGTACCGCGCCGAATGCGTGGGACCGGACGAGGGACGCGACTCCCGCGCCGTTCCGGACGCCATACCCGGCGAGCTAGCTTTCGACATGGCCTTCACGCAGCCCGATTTCTCGAGCAAGCAGTTCGCGCAGTCCGCCCGACGCGAAGTTCGTCCCCGCCCCCGCCGACGGGGTGCTCCCCGAAGGCTTCTTCTCCACCACGAACCTGCCCACCTACGTCCGCGCGCAGGGCAAGTGGCGCATGCCGCACGAGCCGCGCATGGACGCGTCGCTCGTGCTCGCGCCCGATGGCGAGATCTGGGTGACGCGAGATGCGCCGCATCAAGAAGGGCGACCTCGTCGCCGTCGGCGCCGCCGAAGACGGCTCGCAGGGGATCTACGTGGCGCTCGACGCCTTCCTGGGCGAGACCGCCGCCGGCGAGTTCAAGTTCATGACGAGCGAGGTCTCGCGCGAGAAGCCGATCGACTACGCGCAGATGGCGCGCCTGCTCATCGACGAACGCGCGCGCGGCGGTTATCCGATCTGGGTCTGCGGCCCCGCGCTCGTGCACTCGCGCGCCCGCGCCGACATGACCTGGTTCATCGCCAACGGCTTCGTGAGCGCGCTCCTCGCCGGCAACGCGGTGGGCGTGCACGACATCGAAGCATCCATCTTCTCTACGACGCTCGGCATGACTTCCGGCGGCGAGGCCACCAGCGGCGGTCACGGCCTGCACATGCGCGCCATCAACCAGGTGCGCGCCGCGGGCTCCATCGAGGAAGCGGTGAAGCGCGGGATCGTGAAGGACGGCATCATGCACGCCTGCGTGACCCACAAGGTGCCGTACGTCCTCGCGGGATCGATCCGCGACGACGGCCCGCTCCCCGGCGTGTACGCCGACATGGGCGCCGCGCAGGATGCGATGAAGGTGCACACGGTGAAGGCCACGATGGCGATCCTCGTCGCCACGGCGCTCCACGCGATCGCCACCGGCAACATGCTCCCCGCCTTCGTCACCGAACCCGACGGCTCGCTCCGCGAACTCACGACGATCTGCGTCGATTCCTCGGAGTTCGTCGTCAGCAAGCTCAAGGATCGGGGCACGCACCAGGCCTTCGGCGTGGTCACGAACGCGCAGGACTTCATGCACATCCTGCGCCTCTACGTGGAGCGCGAGCTGGGCGCCGGAGCCGCGAAGTGAGCGGCACCGGGCGCGAGCGCTTCCTGCGCGCGATCGCGGAGCATCTGCCCGACGCGCGGATCGACGAGATCCGGCTCTTCGCGCCGCTCAAGCAGGGTGGCGTCGAGAGCGGCGTCGCGGTGATCACGGTCGCGCTGCCTAGCGCCGCCGACGCGAAGCCGCGCTACACGATCTACCGCGCGCAATACCGCCTCACGCTCAAGGGCGCCGAGCGCGGCAAGTGGGACATGTCGCTCACCGAGGATGCCGATGCACCGGGCGGCACGGTGGACGACGTCGTACGCGGCGTGCTGCGCCGCTCCGCCGACGAATCGGAGCCCGAGCGCCTCTCCGGCGACGCGCTGCACGCCGCACTCCTGGACGGCACATGGACCGGCGCGGTCTGATCGACGAGTTCACGGGCTACCTGCGCGCGCACAATCTGCCCGTGACGCCGCAGCGCGTGGCCGTCGCCGAGGTGCTGCTCCTCCGCGACCGCCACTTCAGCGCGGACGAGATCGCGCGGGAGCTCGCGCGCGACGGCGTGAAGATCGGCACGGCCACGATCTACCGCACGATCGAGGTGCTGGTGAAGAGCGGCCTCGTCGTGGAGCGCGACTTCGGCGAGGGCTTCCGCCGCTTCGAGAGCGCGCGCGACATGCCCCAGCACGAGCACGTCCTCTGCACGGTGTGCGGCCGCGTCGTGGAGTTCCAGGATGAGCGCCTCGACCGCATGACCACGCTCATCGCCGAGTCGAAAGGCTACGCGCGCCAGCGCCACCGCCTCGTGATCTACGGCGTGTGCGAGCCCTGCCGCTCGGGCCGCGCGGGGCGCACATGAGCGGCGCGTCCACCTTCGGCGTCTTCGTGGCGTTCAGCGCCGGCGTGCTGAGCTTCCTCTCGCCGTGCGTGCTCCCGCTCATCCCGAGCTACATCACATTCATCACCGGCATGAGCCTCGACGAAGTGCAGCAGCACCGCCGCACCGCGGTCATCCACTCGCTGCTCTTCATCACGGGATTCACGATCATCTTCCTCCTGCTCGGCGCGTCGGCCAGCGCACTCGGCCAGGTCGCCTTCCAGGCGCGCAACTGGGTCGCGCGCGTGGGCGGCGTGCTGATCATCATCTTCGGTCTCTACCTGCTCGGCGTGTTCGACATCACGCTCTTCAGCCGCGAACGCCGCCTGCACCTCGCGAGCAAGCCGGTGGGCCTGCTCGGCACCGTGCTCGTGGGCATGGCCTTCGGCGCCGGCTGGACGCCCTGCATCGGTCCCGATCCTTGGCGCGATCCTCACGTACACCGCGAGCACCGCGAGCCTGTCGAAGGGACTCGGCCTACTCTTCGCCTACTCGATGGGACTCGCCGTCCCCTTCCTGGTCGCCGCCGTCGCCGTGGACCAGTTCATCGACTGGTTCGCGCGGTACAAGGGCATGATGATCTGGGCGAACCGCATCGGCGGCGTGATCCTCATCGTGATCGGCGCGCTGCTGGTGACCAATTATTTCACGGTGCTGGCGAGCTACCTGCAGGCGCTCACCCCTGATTGGCTGCGGACGCGCATCTAACTGCAGGCGTTGGTCGAAAGGCAGTCGTTGGTCGTACGCGTTTAGAACCGCTAAACGCGTACGACTAACGACTGCCCTTCGACCAACGCCTGCCTAATACCCCACCGCCCCTCCACTCGTCCTCCGGTCCACCACGCCCACCCATCCCTCCTTCGTTCGTCCGATCGCGAACACTCGTCCGATGAACGGGTCGCCGCCGAAGTCGGCGACGAGCACGCGGTGCCCCATCGCCGTGAGCGAATCGACCACCGGCTGCGTCAGCGCGCCCGCCTCGTACCGGATGGTGTCCGGCCGCGCCTGTTCGTGGATCCGAGGCGCGTTCACCGCGTCCACCAGCGGCAGGCCGTAGTCGATCACCCCGATCAGCACCTGCAGCACCGACGTGATGATGCGCGGCCCGCCGCGCGCGCCGAGGATCAGCGTCACCCGGTTCGCCGAATCGAGCACGATGGTCGGTGCCATCGCGCTCAGCATCCGCTTGTGCGGCGCGATCGCGTTCCGCTCGCCCTGCACCAATCCGTACATGTTCGCTTCGCCCGGCCGCGCCGTGAAATCATCCATCTCGTCGTTCAGGAAGAACCCCGCGGCGGCGACGTACACGCCCGATCCGTACAGATCGTTGAGCGTGGTCGTGGTAGCGACCGCGTTCCCCTTCGCGTCCACGACGGAGTAGTGCGTCGTGTTGACGCCCTCGGGAGCGCGTCCCGCGCCGGCCGGCGACTGCCGCTCGGCATCGGCCGTGGGCGTCGCGCTGTCCTTGGAGATCGCCGCGGCGAGGCTCCGTCCGTACGCCTTGCTCACCAGCTGCGCGATCGGCAACGGCGCGAAATCCGGATCGCCGAGCAGCGCGTTGCGGTCCACGAACGCGCGCCGCAGCGACTCGGCCAGCAAATGGGTCTCCATCGTGCCGCGCACGGGCGGCAGCGGGCCGAACGTCTCCAGGATGTTCAACGCCTCGATCGTGGTCACGCCGCCGGAGGAGGGCGGCGGCATCGAGATGAGGGTGTACCCGCGATACGTGCCGACGATCGGATCGCGCCATGCCGGGTGGTACCCTTTGAGATCGGCGAGCGTGATGATGCCGCCGTCCCTCTTCTGTTCATCGGCGATCGCCTTCGCGACCTCGCCGTCGTAGAAACCGCGCGCGCCGTGCGCCGCGATCGCCTTGAGCGTGCGCGCCAGCGCGGGCTGCACGAGTCTCCGGCCCGCCACGAGCGGCTTGCCGCCGGGCATCAGCAGCTTCGCGCCGTCGTACCGGGAGATGAGCCCCCCCAAGTGTTCGATCGAGTTCGCGAACGCCGTGTCCACGACGAAGCCCTTCTCGGCGAGCCGGATCGCCGGCGCCATCACGCGCGCGAGCGGCAATCGCCCGAACTCCGCGTGCGCCGTCGTGAGGCCCGCGACCGAGCCCGGCACCCCGGATGCGCGCGGCCCGATGATGCTCGCCTTGTTCGCGCCGCTCGCGCTGTCCATGTACATCTCGCGCGTCGCGGCGCTCGGCGCCATCTCGCGGTAGTCGAGCGCCGCGGTGCGGCCGTCGGCCATGCGGATCACCATGAATCCGCCGCCGCCAATGTTGCCAGCCTCGGGATAGGTGACCGCGAGGGCGAATCCCACCGCCACCGCCGCATCGACCGCATTCCCGCCCGCCTTCAGGATCTCGACGCCCGCGGCCGAGGCGAACTCGCTATTGGACGCGATCATCGCGTGCACGCCGCCCACGGCCTCGCCCGCGGTGGCGCGCGGCCCCGGCGCCTGCGCGGCCGCGGTCGAGATCACGAGTGCAACAGCGACGGATCCGATGATTGTGCGAAGCAATGAACGCATTCGGCATCTCCCGGTTCTCTTGCGACGACCGCGCGACGACGGGTAACTTAGCCCGCGTGCCGGGGCGTTGCCACGCGCCGCGCGCTCTCCTCTTTTGACGAGCCGACTTGCCTCCGTCGCCCGAAGATCCCCGCCTCACCGAGCGCCGCAATCCGCGCACCACGCGCATCGATCTCGCGGCGCCCTCGGAGATCGTGGACCTCATGCTCGCCGAGGACCGCACCGTCGCCGACGCGGTCGCTTCCCAGAAGACGCAGATCGCGCGCGCGATCGAACTCGCCGAGGCGTCCTTCCGCGCCGGCGGGCGCCTGATCTACGTGGGCGCCGGCACCTCGGGCCGGCTCGGCGTGCTCGACGCGAGCGAGTGCCCGCCCACCTTCGGCACCGGTCCAACGATGGTGATCGGCGTGATCGCGGGCGGCCTCGACGCGCTCACGCACTCGCAGGAAGGCGCCGAGGACGTCGCCGCCGACGGCGCGGCGGCGATGAGCAAGCTCCAAGTGAGCGCCAAGGATCTGGTCGTGGGCATCGCCGCCTCGGGCGCCACGCCCTACGTGCGCGGCGCACTCGAGCGCGCAATGGAACTCGGCGCGCACACCGCGATCCTCGCGTGCTCCGCACCGCCGGCCGATCTCGCGAAGAAGGTGACCGTCGCGATCGTTCCGCTCACCGGGCCCGAGGTCATCACCGGTTCCACGCGCCTCAAGGCCGGCACCGCCACCAAGATGGTGCTCAACATGATCTCCACCGGCGCGCTCGTGCGCATCGGAAAGACCTATGAGAATCTCATGGTCGATCTGCGCCCGATGAGCGCCAAGCTCGTGGACCGCGGGGAGCGCATCGTGATGGAGTTGTGCGGCGTGGACCGCGCCGCGGCGAAGCAGGTGATCGCGGCCGCCGGCGGCAGCGTGAAGACGGCGATCGTGATGCAGAAGCTCTCGCTCTCGCGCGCCGCTGCCGAGGAGAAGCTGCGCGCCGCCGGCGGCGTCATCCGCCGCGCGATGGAATCCGCGCCCCCGCCATCCAAGCGCGGGTGACGCCCGGCGACTCGGTCATCATCGGCTTGATGTCCGGCACCTCGGCGGACGGCATCACCGCGGCCGCCGTGCGCTTCATCGACAGCGGCACCCCCGCTCCTGATCTCGAGCTGCTCGCGAGCGTCACGCGCGAATATTCCGCAGCGCAGCGGGGCCGCCTCCTGCGCGCCGGCCTCGAGCAGCCTCCCGAGGCGATCACGCGGCTCGATTTCGAACTCGGCGAATGGCTCGCCGACGCCGCGCGCGCCGCGATCACCGCCGCACGGCTGCGTCCCGGCGACGTGCGCGCCATCGCCTCCCACGGTCACACCGTGTGGCACGCCGGCGCGCACGGCACCTGGCAGATCGGTCAGGCCGCGGTGATCGCCGAGCGCACGGGACTCGACGTGATCAGCGATTTCCGCGTGCGCGACGCCGCCGCGGGCGGGCAGGGCGCGCCGCTCGTCGCGATCGCGGATGCGCTGCTCTTCGCCTCGCCCGATCACGCGCGCGCGCTCCAGAACCTCGGCGGCATCGCGAACGTGAGCGTCGTGCCGCCGCGCGGGAGCGCCGAGCCGGTGCTCGCTTTCGACACGGGACCCGGCTGCGGCGTGATCGACGGCGTCGTGCGCCGCCTCGTGCCGTCGCTCACCTTCGACGTGGACGGCGCCCTCGCCGCGCGCGGCACGGTCATTCCGGCGCCGGTGGATGCCGCACTCGCCGATCCCTACTTCGCCGCGCCCCCGCCGAAGTCCACCGGCCGCGAGAAGTTCAGCGTCGAGTACATCGCGAATGTCATCGCGCGCTGCCAGGCGGCCGATCGCAACGCCCGCCCGGAGGACATTGTCGCGAGCGCGGTGTCGCTCACGGCGCGCAGCATTGCACTCGCGTACCAGCGTTTCGTTCCGCCCGCGCTCGCCGACGTCCTGCTCTCCGGCGGCGGCGCGAGGAACCCCACGCTCGTGCGCGCCATTCGCGAAGCGCTCGCCCCGCGCACCGTGCGCCTGTTCAGCGAGGAATTCTTCGACGACGATGCGAAGGAGGCCGTCGCCTTCGCGTTCTTGGGATGGCTGCATCTCGGGGGACGCCCGGGGAATGTGCCCTCAGCGACCGGAGCGACCGGTCCGCGTGTTCTGGGGAAGTTCACGCCGCGGTGAAGGGCTCCAACAACACTGCTTTGACAGGATGACAGGATTTTCAGGATGCACGGGATGACTGCCCTGCGCCTCACGCGCAGGGCAGTCATCCCGTGCATCCTGAAAATCCTGTCGTCCTGTCAAAGCAGTGTTGTTGGGGCCCTTCACCGCGGCGCGATGAGCCCCGCGATCCTATCCGCCGGCACCGCGTACACGATACGCCCCGCCGCTTCGCGCGCGCCGCCGTACACGACGCCGATCACGCGGCCATCCGGGGCGAACACGGGACTCCCGCTCGAACCCTCGCCCGCGTACGCATCCACCTGCAGCACGTCGTCCAGGTGCTTGCTCACGGTGCCCGCCACGAGCGTGGAGCGCGCGATGATCTTCGTGCCGCTCCCTTCCATTGGCGTCTCGGTGCCCAGCGGATAGCCGATGATGGCCACCTGCGCGCCCACGGGAATGTCCGCGGTGCTGTGCGCGATGCCGCCGACCACCGGATACGTTCCCGGCGCGTCGATCTGCAGCAGCGCGAGGTCCGCGTCGGTGCTCGAACGCACCACGTGCGCGGGGAGCCATGTCTTCGTGTCGCTGAAGATGAGCAGCACCTGCCGCGGCGTGTGGCCGTTGCTGTCGCTCACCAGGTGCCGGTTGGTGATGACGTAGCCCGCGGCATTCACGCCGAAGCCGGTGCCGCTGAAGCTGTGCCCATCGGGCCACTGCACCGCCACGAGCGCCACCGCCGGCCCGCTCTGCTGGGCGATCGCGGGATAGCTGATCGCCGCCGAGAGGATGTCGTGGCGCTTCGTCTCGCTGCGCGACAGCTGGCTCGCGATCGCCTTCGCATCCGAGCCGCGACCGGCGAGCTTCAGCGCGGATTGCAAGCGGTCGATCTCCAGGCGCGACGCGCTGAGCGCCGAATCGATCCCCGCCATCTGGCTGCTCATCGTGAGCACGCGGTCGGCGAGTACGTTCTGCAGGCTGTCGTTCTCGGCGCGCTTGGCGGCGAGCTCCGCGTCCAGGCGGTCGGCCTCCCGGCGTCCCACCCAATACGCGGCGATGAGCGCGATCACCACGAGCGCGAGCGCGCCCATCGCCCACCGCCGCAGTTGGCGCGTGTGCGCGCGCACGGCCACCGCGATCCGCTCCGTGGTAGAGCCCGCGGCGCTCTTGGGCGCACCCGCCCCCACCGGCCCCGTCTTCTCGAGCCGGAGCCCGCGCAGCGCCGGGCTCGTCGAACCGAGCGCCTGCTTCGGGAACTCCGTGGTGTCGCGCACCATGTAGGGCGGCGCCAGCAGCCGCACCGCCACCTGCGGACCGTGCGCGCCGAAGGTCAGCACGTCGCCGTCGCGCAGCACCCAGTTCCCCGGGATGCGCGCGCCGTTCACGAAGGTGCCGTTCGTGCTCTGCGTGTCGCGCAGCACGTACTCGGCGTTGACGACCTCGATCTCGGCGTGGCGCGCCGAGACGTCGAGGTCGAGCTGGGCATCGAAGCGGAAATCGCAGAGCGGGTTGCGGCCCAGCGGGATCGAGCGACTTCGCGAACTGCTCGCGCTGGCCGGCGCGCGCGCCGCGCAGCACCCGCAGCTCGAGCGTCACGGCGTCTTCGTGCGCGCCGCGGTGTCGGTGGTGTCCCCGGCTGGCGGCGCGGTCACCGGCGCCGCGGCCGCGTGCGGTCCCGTGCCGCGCAGCTGCCGCGCGAGCAGGAACAATCCGAGCAGCGCCAGTGTCGCGGCGAGCGCCGTGATCACCGCGCGCCGCGTGTCCATCGCGCCACTCGACGTCTGGATCGGACGCTCCGCCGTCACGCTCTGCGCGGCGTTGGTCGCCGAGTTCGGCAGCGGCGCCGGCGACGCGCGGCGGAACGTGGGCGCCGTGGGCGCCTCTTCGCGCGGTATGCCGCCCTGCGGGGTGGCTCCCGGCAGCGCGTACACCGCGTGCCCGACTTTGTCCGAGGAGCCCGATGCCTGCAGCCCGGATCCTTCCACCTTCGCGACGATCGCCGGTGATGTTGTCCGGGCCGCCATTCTCGTTCGCGCGGTCGATCAACTGGCGGCACGCCTCCACGAGATCCTCCGTGCCGGTCACGACCTCCGCGATCTCCTCCTTCTTCACCAGCCCCGAGAGGCCGTCGGTGCACAGCACGATGATGTCGCCCTGGCGCAGCTGCTGGTGCGTGAGGTCGATGCGCACGGTGGGCTCGGGACCGAGCGCCTGCAGGATGATGTTCCGGCGCTCGCTGCGCTCGGCTTCCTCCTGCGTCAGCTCCCCGGCTTCCACCAGCCGCTGCATGAGCGACTGGTCCTTCGTGATCTGCATCGCCTCGCCATTGCGGATGACGTACGCGCGGCTGTCGCCCACCTGCGCGAGGTACAGCGTGTCGCCGAGCAGCCCGGCAACGGTGGCCGTCGTACCAAGGCCGCGGTGCTCGGGGTGCTCCAGCGCATACGCGAAGATCTTGGAGTTCGCCGCCTCGGTGGCCGCCTTGAGCGCGCTCGCGAACGTCTGCGCGTCCTTCTTCTCGCCGTGCATCCAGCGGTCGCGCATCTCCTCGTACACGGTGTTGATCGCGAGGTCGCTCGCGATCTCGCCGGCCGCCGCGCCGCCCAGCCCATCGGCGACCATGAAGAGCGTGCCGCGCCCGCCCACGTGGTGCGTGCGCACCTCCGGCTGCAGCGAGGCGTTCTCGGACGAGAGGTCGGCAACGAGGAAGGAATCCTCGTTGTGGTCGCGCACGCGCCCGACATCGGTGCGGCCGAAGACGTGTACGATCACGTCCATCGGCGCCCCCTCGGACGCGCGGCCGGGATTAGAAGGCTCGCTCACGCCAACAACCTACGCAAAAGTGCGCTCACTTGCACGTCAGATCGTACAGGGACGAGATCCCGCTGGCATCGGGGTGCCGTTTGTCCTTCCGGATGCGATCGAGGATGTCGCAGGCGCGCGTCTTCGCGGCGGAGTCGTCGCGCTTGTCGGCGCGCTGCAGCAATGCCTCGCTCATGTGATACCAGGCGGTGACGCTGTCCTGCTTCGTGGCGAGATACGGCATGGCCTTCCGCAGGAGCGCCATCGCCATGTCGGGGTGCTCGTTCACGATCATCTGCGCAGCGCGCTGCACCTCGGCGTTCGCGCGCACCGCGTCGTTCCCGCCCGATCCCGGCACCCAGTTGTTCGCCGTGGTGTCCGCCGGCGCCGGCGGCGAGGTGGGAGGCGCAGCGGGCGGCGCACTGGTCGGCGCACTGGGCGGGCTCGGGCGCGCCAATGGTGCGGGCGGGCGAACCGCGACGCGAACCGTCTCGACCTTCACTGGCGGGACCGCCGTCTTGGTGTCCGCCAGCGGCGGCGTCGTGTCGCGATGCGCCGTGCTGTCCATCGCTTTCTGGAAATTCTCCGTCGGGGTTCCCGTGCCCGTCAGCGCCGCCTTCTGTCCGCCGCGCGTGATGACCGCGCCCCAATGACCACCGCCGCAACCACCGGGCCTCCGATCAGCAGCCCCAGGATCTTGGCCCTTGACTGCGTCACCGCCGTCGAGGGCCGCGTCGCCGGCGCCAATGCGCGGGTCGCTCCCGCCAATGGCCGCGTCTCGCCGGTCCCGACGCGCGTCGCGGGCACCGCGCCGATCACCTTCGTCGCGCCGTCCACATCGCCTTCGATCGGCGCCATGCCCTCCACCGCTCCCGCGAACGCCGCCGCGAACTCGCCCGAACTCGCCGGCCGCCCCGACGACTCGCGATTCAGCCCGCGCTCCATCACCGCCTCGAGCGCCGGCGGCCACGCCACCCCCGGCCGCGTCTCCGCCAGCGTGCGCGGGCGGTCGGTGAGCCGCCGGATCATCGTCTCCTGCGCCGAGCCCTCGGCGTACGGCAGCTTGCCGGTGAGGATGTGGAAGGCGACGAGCGCCAGCGCGAACGTATCGCTGCGCGCATCCACGGCGTCGCCCGCGAGCTGCTCGGGCGACATGTATTCCGGCGTGCCCACCACGAGCCCCGTCTTCGTCACCTTCTGTCCCGTGCCGTGCGCCGACTTCGCGATCCCGAAATCGACGACCTTCACCAGATCGGTGCCGTCGCGGTTGCGGGCGATCATGATGTTGTCGGGCTTGAGATCGCGGTGGATGATCCCGCGCTCGTGCGCCGCGTCCAGCGCGCTGGCCGTCTGCTTGATGATCAATGCCGCGCGCGCCGGCGGGAGTGTGCCGCTCTGCTCGACGATCGACGTGAGCGGCGATCCTTCGACGTACTCCATCGCGAGATAGATCAGCCCGTCGCTCGTCTCGCCGAAGTCATAGATCGCCGCGACGTTCGGATGCGTGATCCGGCTCGCGTTCGCGGCCTCGCGGTTGAAGCGGCTGATCGCGTCGGCATCCTGCATCATGCCGGGCGTCATCACCTTGATCGCGCTCGGCCGCCCCATCTTCACGTGCTCGGCGAGGAAGACCTGCCCCATCCCGCCCTCGCCGAGCTTCTTGATGATGTGATAGCGGTCGGCGATCACCGCGCCGATGAGCGCGGCGCCCGGCGGCACGCGCAGCGTCGTGCCGTCCTTCGGGCAGAACTTGATCTCGGCGTCGTATTCTGAGCCGCACTGCGGACAGATCCGCACTGCGCTCAAATGCGCTCCACGCGCATCACCTGATCGCCGGCGAGCAGCCGCGCCCCGGGGCGGAGGAGACGCTCGCCGCGCGCTGCGACCGCCACGCCGTTGCGGCTGCCGAGGTCCTCGATGGTGAACGCGCCGTCGGCCGCGCGGATCTCCGCGTGGCGCGCGCTCATCGTCTGGTCGTGCGCGAAGGTCCAGTCGCCCGTGTCGCGGCCGAGCGTGACCGTACCGCGGTCGGCGAGGTGGTACACGTTGCGCACCGATCCGTCGGAACGCAGCTGGAGCAGCTGGCCGGCCTCGCCGGCCGGGACGAGCGATCCAATGCGCCGCGTGCCCTGCGCGTCGGTGCCGGCGTCGCCGCGCGCCGGGGCGCGGCGGAACTGGATGAGCTGCGAGCCGATGAGCAGCACGTCCTCGTCCTGCAGCGCGTAAGGCTCGTCGATGAAGAGCCACGTGTGATTCGCGGAATCCAGATCGCGCACGTAGAGCGCGCCGTCGCGCAGGCTGAACTCGGCGTGGCGCGGAGAGAGATACTCGTCGCCGGGGAAGGCAATGTCGCACTCGCCGCGGCCCACCGTCATCGTCGCACGGTCGAGCTCCACGACCTGTTTCGGTTCACCGGCTTCGTCGAGCACCAGCAGGCGCGCCGTGATGTCGCGCCGCTTCGCCGAGAAGACGAGCGTCTTCTTGGGCGTGCCGGGCTTCTTCTCGGGCTGCGCCACCGGCGTGCCGCACGACGCGCAGAATGCGTCGAACTCGGGGCGGATCGTGTTGCCGCAGGTGGGGCAGGCGGCCGCGGGCGTGAGCGTGGCATCCGTGCGGCGGCCGCAGTGCGGGCAGAAGGGCAGCCCGCTCTCGATCACATTCGAGCACCAGCCGCAGGTGATCACGGCGCCGGGCGCGTTGTGACGGGTCGGGTTGACGATCGAGATCGCGGGCTGCGCGCCGGTCTGCCGGCGGACGCTCGGACTCGGACGGCGGTGCGCGGGGATGCGCGGACCGCGCTCGGCCGAAACAGCGCTTGGCGCCGGTGCGTTGGCGAGCGGCTTGCCGCAGTCGACGCAGAAGCGCGCGTCGTATGCGTTCGTCTGGCCACAGAAACCACAGGGATTCAAGCGGATGCCTCGAGGGGTGACCGAATAAGACGCCTAAGGATGCGGCGAGGTCAACAGTATCGTCAACCAACCGTAAGACGGAAAATGACTTATATCACATCCGCCTCCCCCGCGGTCATGCCCGGTGCTAGTTTCCCCGCCATGCGATTCCTGAATCCTGTCGCGGCCGTCGGGGCCGCGTGCCTCCTGGGCGCTTGTGCGAGCGCTGGAAAGCCTGCCGTGGAGGCGCCCGGCGGGGGACGGGCCCCGGTGGCCGGCGCGGCCAACGGTGCGGCCAAGGGAGCGGCACCCGCATTGCCGCCCATTCCCGAAGTGGACGGCAAGCTCGTGTTGAAGGTGGTGTATCCCACCCCCGAGCACGTCATCGAGTCGCGCGATTCGAACTTCGTGATGGGCTCGGTGGGGAACGGCCATGCGACGCTCACGATCAACGGCACGCCGGTGCCGGTCGCTCCGAACGGCGCGTTCCTCGCATTCCTGCCATTGCCGCCGCGCGAGACGTCGCGGTACGATCTGGTCGCGAGCGTGGGCGCGGACACGGCGAGCCTCGCCTATGCGGTGAAGCTGCCGCCGCCCGCGGTGCATTTCGAACCGGTGGGCCCGCTGACGTACGACAGCGCGAGCGTGATTCCCGCGCCCACCGCGCGCCTCGCGCTCCGCGACGACGGAATGGTGCGCGTCTCGATCCGCGCGCCGTCGAACGCCGCGGTCGTTTGGCGCGGCGATGCCGGTGCGGTCGCGCCGCTGGTGAACGGCACGGCACCGGTCGGCGCGCGGCTGTTCGGCACCGCGGGCCCTGCGGCGCCCACCTGGCGCGTGCCCGGCGATCCCGAGCAGTTCGCGATCGATCTGCCGGCGAAGATGCTGCGGGCGCGCACCGAACTCCTGGTCCTGCGCGGTGACGACACCGTGCACGTGCTCCTCGGGAGCGTGGCGCCCGCGCCGGCGCCGGGCACGCTCGTGGTGCTCGGCGCCGACACGTCGAGCGTGAGCGACACCGACCGCACCGTGATCGGACGGCCGTTGCCGGCGGGGACGTACAAATGGTTCCTCTTCCCGGGCACCGTGGTGCCGGTCACCGGGTGGAACGGCGACTTCGCGCGGATCCGCCTCGATGCATCGCTGGAGATCTGGGTGAGCGCCTCGGAGGCGCGGCTCCTGCCGCCGGGCTCCCCCGCGCCGCACCGGGTGACGGGCCAGGCGCGTCTCGTGCCGGCGCCCGGATGGGTGGACTTCGTGGTGCCCACCGGCGCGCGGCCGGCCTTCTTCGTGGAAGAAAGCGCCCGCGAGCTGACCCTCACGCTCTACGACACGCAGCTCAGCACCGATCTCATCCATTACGGCGAGAACGATTCGCTCGTGCGTATCGCGCAGTGGACGCCGGACGCGAGCGACCGCGGCCACTTCACGCTGCGGCTCGCGTCGGCGCCGTATGGATACCTCGTGATGTGGGACAAGGACCGGAACTCGGTCGTGCTGCGCGTGCGGCGGCCGCCGGTGGTGGATCCGGCCGCGCCGCTGAGGGGCATGGTGATCGCGGTGGATCCGGGCCACCCGCCCATCGGCGCGACGGGCCCCACTGGCCTCTATGAGCCGGTGCCCACGCTGGCGATCGGCTTCGAAGTGAAACGGCTCCTCGAAGCGGACGGCGCCACGGTGTTCATGACGCGCACGACCGCGGATCCGGTCGCGCTCAACGACCGGCCGATGATGATCCGCCGGTCGAACGCCAACGCGGCGGTCTCGATCCACTTGAATGCGCTGCCCGACGGCGTGAATCCGTTCATCTCGAACGGCACCGGCGCGTATTATTTCTGGCCGCAGTCGATCCCGCTCGCGCGCGATCTGCAGGTGGGCATGGTGAACCGGCTGGGACTCAAGAACCTCGGCATCAACTATGACAACCTCGCGCTCGCGCGCCCGACGTGGATGCCGAGCGTGCTGTGCGAGGGCGCGTTCCTCATGTTGCCCGATCAGGAGTGGGCGCTGCGCACGCCGGAATTCCAGACGGCCTACGCGCGCGGCGTGGTGGATGGCCTGGAGCAGTACTTCCGCTCGCTCGCGACCGCGAAATGAAGGTGGGAAGGGCGCCCGTCGCGGCGCTGTGTCTCGCCATGCTCCTCATGGCGGCGGTGGCGCACGCCGCCGCGCAGGCCGTGCCGCCCAACGGCGACTGGCGCACGATCACCACCGCGCATTTCCGCGTGCATTTCCTTCCGCCGGTGGAGAGCGCCGCGCGGCGCGCTGCCGCGCAGGCGGAGATCGCGTACGCGAAGCTCGCGGCGCACCTGCACCGGCCGCGCGGCGTCGTGGATCTCGTGATCGCCGACAACGTCGACTTCTCGAACGGCTTCACGACCGTCTTCCCGACCAACCGCATCACGATCTACGCGCTGCCCGGACTCGACGATCCATCGCTCGAGTTCTACGACAGCTGGTTCGAGCAGATCACGACGCACGAGCTGACGCACGCCTTCCAGCTCGACCGCACGGCGGGATGGTGGGCGGTGGGGCAGGACATCCTGGGCCGCGCGCCGCTCCTCTTCCCGAACACCTACGAGCCGGCATGGATGACGGAGGGGCTGGCCGTGTACTACGAGAGCGCGCTCACCAATGCCGGCCGCGTGAACGGCACGATCTCGTCCATGGTCGTGCGTTCCACCGCGCAGAAGAACGCATTGCCGTACTGGGACACGTGGAGCCTCGCGACCACGATCTACCCGTATGGGGACATCCCGTACGACTACGGCTCGGAGTTCCTCGACTATCTCGCCGCGAAACACGGCGAGCCGGCACTGGGTGATTTCGTCGAGCGCGCGAGCCGGCGTCCCATTCCCTTCACCTACAACGGCGCGGCGAACGGTGCGTTCGGCATTTCGTACGCCGACGCGTGGAAGCAGTGGCGCGATTCTCTGGCTGAATCGGTGCGCGGACTCCCGCCCGCCGCTTCGCCCATGGCCGGGTGGCACGACCTCACGCGCGCGGGATTCTACGCGCTGCGCCCGCGCTGGGCGGACGACGGGTCGCTCCTGTATCTCGGCAACCTCGGCAAGAGCTTCACCGCGGCGTACGCGCTCGACACCACCGGCGCGCGCCGCAGCGAGGGGCGCCGCAACAGCGGCGACACGCAGGTGCCGCTCTCGAACGGGGGGATCCTCTACGCGCAGCTCGAGTACACCGATCCCTACCACGTGCGCTCCGATCTGTACGAGCAACTCGGCGGCCGGAAGACCAAGCTCACGCACGGCGCGCGCCTCGCGCAGCCCGACGCGCGGGGCGATGGTGCCATCATTGCCGTGCAGTACGCGACGGCGACCACCACGCTCGTGCGCGTGAGCGCCGACGGCCGCGCCATCACGCCGCTCACCGGCGCCGCGGCGGACACCGAATGGGCCGAGCCGCGCTGGTCGCCAAGCGGCGCGCTCATCGCGGCCACGCGGTGGACGCGCGGCGCCTATGCGGATGTCGTGGTGATGGACACCACGGGACACATCGTGCGCGTCTTCTCGCACGACCGCGCCTTCGACGCGTCGCCGTCATGGAGCCCAGATGGGCGCGCGGTGCTGTTCACGTCGAACCGCACGGGCACGCAGGATGTGTACGTCGCGCTCGTGGAAGGGAGCGCGCCGCCGCGCCGCGTGGGGAACGCGAGCAGCGGGATGTTCTATCCGTCGCTCTCGGCCGATGGCCGAACGATCGCGGCGGTTCGCTATGACGCCGATGGCGATCACGTCGGCATCGCGCCCTTCGACACCACCGGCGCCGCGCCCGCCCCGCTCGACAGCAGCTTCCTTGCGCCGCCGTACGCCGCGGCGGTGAGCGACAGCTCGGCGTCCACGCCGTATTCGCCCTTCCCGGCGCTCTGGCCGCACTATTGGCTGCCCGCGATCGGCTTCAACACGCTCAACGGCGTCACCTTTGGCGCGTACACCGGCGGCAGCGATGTCATCGGCCGCCATATCTACTATGTGCAGGCGCTGTTCGATCCCTGGCACTACCAGAACGTGTTCGACGCCGCGTACGCCTACGCCGGACTCGGCCAGCCGGTCATGACGCTCGAGGCGACACAGTATTGGGACCAGTTCAACGATCCCATCGGTCCATCGGGCGGGGAGCTCTTCCGGCGCACGCGGGTGCTGAATCTCGCGGCGACGGTGCGGCGGCTGCGGGTGTATTCCACCGCGTTCGCCACGCTCTCCGCGGGGATCATGCAGAAGCACTACACGACCACGCCCGACTCATTGCTCCCGCTGCTCCCGCCGTATTACTCGAGCGATCCGAATTTCTGGACCCTCGGCGCGAGCGCCGGCTACTCCAACGCGGCGACGCCGGCGACCGGCGTGTCGCCCGAGGATGGGATCAGTACCGTGGTCGCCTCGACCTTCCGGTGGCTGGACGGCGAGAGCGCACTCTGGTCGGAGAGCCTGCAGGGTTCGCTCAGCGGCTATCTCGCGCTCGGGCGCGGGAGCTTCGCGCATCCGGTGCTGCGCGCGCGGGTGGCGGTGGGCGCGACCGCGGGGAGCAATCCCAATCTGTTCGATCTGGGCGGTGTGAGCGGCGGCGGGGTGCTGCTCCTGCCCGGTGTGACGCTCGGTTCGCCGCGTTTCTTCCCCGTGCGCGGCTTCACCGCCGGCGTGGAATCGGGGGAGCGGATCGCGACGGGCACCGTCGAGCTCGTGCTGCCGCTCGCGGGCATTCACCATGGTTTCGGATTCTTCCCGATCTTCCTGGACCGGAGCAGCGTGACGCTCTTCAGCGACGCCGGCAGCACCTGGGCGCCCGGCGATCCCGGCGGCGCCAGCGCGCGACCCATCGCGTCGGCCGGTGCCGAGGTGACGATCTTCGTGGGCGTGCCGTATGATGCGGCCTACGCGCTCCGATTCGGTGTGGCGGCCCCCATCGAGAACAAGAGCGGACTCGCCACGCCCGCCGTGACGTTCTACTTCACGCTTGGGATGGGCATTTGAGCGGGTTCGCGCACGAACAAACTGCTTTGACAGGATGACAGGATAACAGCTGATGAACAGGATGACGGCATCGGCGATGCCGTCATCCTGTTCATCAGCTGTTATCCTGTCATCCTGTCAAAGCAGTTTGTTCTGAACCTGACCCGCCCAAGGATTTGACGTGTTTCCAAGCAAGCCAGCCCCGCGAACCAGTGGTTTTTGACCGAAAGGTCGGTCATGATTTCGTCGCTTCTCGGTACGAATATCTTTCATCGTTACATGTGTAACCTATTGTAACCTTGTCATTTGTCCGGTAGTCGTTATTATGCGTTCCTCCGGCTTCGGCCGGGCTTTTCTGCGGCGCGCGCACCGAAGGGTGTACGGCGCCGCGGTGTCGTTCGAGGGTCTCCGGATCGGCAGTTTCCGCGGTAACGCGTTGCTGTCAAGTTGTTTACCGCCGTATTTGCGCGGATACACGAGCCGCTGTCAGCAGGAATGCGGTTGTGCATCGCGCGTTGCCGTTCTAAGTCTCAAGTAGCATTCGCGTCATCTTCAAGGAGCGCTCCGACATGTCCCTGCCCGCCAAGCCCCCCGCCATTCCCGCCTCGCTCAGCGACAACGCCCGGATCGTGCTCGAGAAGCGCTATCTGGTGAAGAACGAGAAGGGGAAGCCCGTCGAGACGCCTGAATCACTCTTCTGGCGTGTGGCGACCGTGGTCGCGGAGGCGGACGGCGAAGTACGGGGCCAGCGAGGGGGCGGTGGAGACCGTCGCCGAGGAATTCTACGCGCTCATGACGCAGCGGCGCTTCGAGCCGAACTCGCCCACGCTCATGAACGCGGGCCGTCCGCTCGGACAGCTCTCGGCGTGCTTCGTGCTGCCCGTGGAGGATGCGCTGTCGAATGGCAGCACCGGCATCTACGACACGCTGCGCTCGATGGCGCTCATCCATCAGTCGGGCGGCGGCACGGGGTTCTCTTTTTCGCGTCTGCGCCCCAAGGGTTCCATGGTGCGCTCGACCACCGGCGTCGCGTCGGGGCCGATCTCCTTCATGAAGCTCTATGACGCGAGCACGGATGCGGTGAAGCAGGGCGGCACGCGCCGCGGCGCGAACATGGGCATCCTGCGCGTGGATCATCCGGACATCCTGGACTTCATCACCTGCAAGGAAGACCTCACGCAGATCGTGAACTTCAACATCTCGGTGGCGGTCACCGACATGTTCATGAAGGCGGTGCAGGTCGGGCGCGGAGTACGATCTCGTGGATCCGGTCAGCGAAGAAAGTGACGGGCACAGCTCGACGCGCGCACGGTCTGGAACAAAATGATCGACGGCGCGTGGCGCACCGGCGAGCCGGGCTGCTTCTTCATCGACGAAGCGAACCGCTACAACCCGGTGCCGCACCTCGGCACGTACGAGGCGACGAACCCGTGCGGCGAGCAGCCGCTGCTCGCGTACGATGTGTGCAATCTCGGCTCGGTGAACGTCGGGTACTACGTGAAGGATGGCGCGCTGGATTGGGACGCGTTCCGCCGCGACATCCAGCTGTCCACGCACTTCCTCGACAACATCATCGACGTCAACAAGTATCCGCTCCCCGAGATCGACGATCTCTCCAAGCGGATCCGCCGCATCGGCCTGGGCCTCATGGGCTTCGCCGACCTGCTCGTGCGCCTCGGCATCCCGTACGATTCCGAGGAGGGCGTGGAGCTCGGCCGGAAGGTCATGGAGTTCCTCGACGTCGAGAGGAAGAAGGAGAGCGAGCGGCTCGCGAAGGAGCGCGGCGCCTTCCCCGAGTGGGAGCGCTCGATCTGGGGTCCCGATGAGACGTGCGCGCGCGACGCGATCGGGCAAGCGCATCCGCCCGATGCAGATGCTGCGCAACTGCAACGTGACCACGATCGCGCCCACGGGCACGATCTCGATCATCGCCGGCTGCTCGTCGGGCCTCGAGCCGCTGTTCGCGGTGGCCTTCATGCGCAACCAGGCCGGCGCGATGATGCCGGATGTGAACGAGGACTTCGTGGCGATCGCGAAGCGCGAGGGCTGGTTCAGCGACGCGCTCATGGTGAAGATCGCCAAGGAAGGGCACGTCGCGTTCGCCGAAGTGCCGGAGCACTGGCAGACGGTGTTCGTCACGGCGAACCAGATCGCGCCCGAGTGGCACA
This sequence comes from uncultured Gemmatimonadaceae bacterium, assembly GCA_963751275.1. Taxonomy (GTDB): domain Bacteria; phylum Gemmatimonadota; class Gemmatimonadetes; order Gemmatimonadales; family Gemmatimonadaceae; genus DATKOH01. Next base: position 50,973 of record CAVVTZ010000012.1, read on the forward strand.
TGCCGATGCAGGCGGCCTTCCAGAAGCACTGCGACTCCGCGATCTCCAAGACGACGAACTTCGCGCACACGGCCACGGTGGATGACGTGCGCAAGATCTACGAGATGGCGTACGCGCTGAAGGCGAAGGGCGTCACGGTGTACCGCGACGGCTCGCGCGACAACCAGGTGCTGAGCACGGGCGCCACGGAGACGGCGAAGGCGGTGCGCGAAGGCGGCACGGACTCCAAGCGTGAGATCGGCGAGCTGGCCGGCGAACTCGCGGAGAAGAACGCGGACATCGAGCGTCTCAAGAAGGCGCTCTACGACGCGGAGGCGGAGAACCTCCAGCGCCGCGCCAAGCGCTCGCGTCCGGACAAGCTCCGCTCGACGTCGATCCGGAAGGAGACGCCGCTCGGCATCATGTTCGTGCACATCACCGAGGACGACCGCGGGCAGCCCTTCGAGGTGTTCGTGACGCTCGGCAAGGCGGGCGGCAGCGCGATGGCCGACGCCGAAGCGGTGGGCCGCCTGATCTCGCTCGCGCTGCGCTCGGGGATCCCGCTGCCGGAGATCCACCGCCAGCTGCGCGGCATCAGTTCGGACCGCGCAGTGGGCTTGGGCCCGAACAAGGTGCTCTCGATGCCCGACGCGATCGGCCTGGCGCTCGAGGAATGGTGGCGCGACAAGCAGGGCGTGCAGCAGGAGCTGCTCGCCGACGCGTCATCCAAGCCCGCCGGCACCGCCCCCGCGCGCGAGCAGGTCACCGCGAGCACACCGGGCGGCCCGCAGTCGCAACTGGCCTTCGACAAGCCGACGTCCGAGACCTTCATGGGCACGTGCCCCGACTGCGGCTCGCAGCTCGAGTACGCCGAGGGCTGCGTGAAATGCCACGTCTGCGGCTTCTCCGAATGCGGATGAGTCCGTAGCGGGTCGCACGATCATCGAGCGGGCCAGGTGCAATGCACTTGGCCCGCTCTTTCATCAGAGCAGGGGAGTAGGAACAGCAACGGCTTCCACGCGGATCGCGCGGAATCCGCGGATGACGCGGACGGATGGCTCCGCGGGGCGGACGAGGCCGACGTGCGAGAATCACGCTGTTGTATTTGTTGTTAACAACAAGAATGCGATATCGAAGAACGCCCGATGGGCATTCCGTCCCGCGGAGCGAGCCGCGCAATCCGCGCAGTCCGCGTGATCCGCGTGGAAGCCGTTGTCCTTGTCGTGTTGGTGGGGAATTCCAATGATTCAGGCGATCGGTCGATGATACGTCCTTGATTGCGCCATCCGATCATACAGAATGCCAAGTGCCGATCTAGTCGAGGGGCCGCTCACGGGAAGCGTGATCGGGGCGTTCTACGAGGTGCACCGAACTCTCGGATTCGGATTCCTGGAGCAGATCTACGCGGAAGCGCTGACTCGGGAACTGATCGCGCGCGGGCATCGCGTCAGCCGCGAAGTCGGGGTGCCGGTCAAGTATAAGGGGGAGCAGTTGGCGCTCCAGCGCCTCGACATGGTCGTCGATGAGAAAGTCGTCGTCGAGGTCAAGGCCACGGAGGTGATGCACGCTCGCGCCGAAAGGCAGCTGCTCAACTACCTGCGAGCGAGCGACCTCGAGGTAGGGCTCCTGCTCCACTTCGGGCCGAAGGCGGTCTTTCGCCGGCTCGTATCGACTCACTCCCGGCGAGGTGCGCGCGGGGCCCATGACGCGTAAATTGGGGGCGGTTCTCGTGGCGGTATCGACTTTGAATGGAGGTCCTATGCGCATTCTGAGATGGGCAGCGATCGCGGGAGTCGTCGCGGCGGCGGGGTTCGCGGCGCCGGCGCGCGCGCAGAACAGCTTCGAGGGCGTCATCGACTTCAAGTTCGAGGGGCACGACTCGATGGGGATGGTGCAGACATCGAAGGGGAACATGGTGCGCATCGACATCGCCGGCGGGCCTCGCGGCGAGGTGTCGATGGTCATGGATACCAAGGCCAACACCATGACCATGATCATGTACTCGCGGAAGATGTACATGGTGAATCCGCTGCCCTCGCTCGACTCCGCGCTCGCGAACGACAAGCGGAAGACGACGATCACCAAGACCGGCCAGACCGAGACCGTGGCCGGCGTGAGCTGCGAGATCTACAAGGGCACCACCACGAACGAGGACGGCAAGGTGGAGGAGGGGCAGGCCTGTCTCGCGAAAGGCGTCGGCTTCGTGTTCTTCTCCACGATGAACCGCGGGCGCGGCGGGCCGCAGGGCTCCGCTGCCGAGGTCTTCAAGGAACTCGCGGCGCAGGACCTCCACGTCGTCAAGGCGTGGACGATGAAGGACGGCCAGATGGTCCCCGTTATCGAGGCGATCAAGATCGAGCGGAAGTCGGTGCCGAATTCCACCTTCGAGGTACCGGCCGACTTCATGAAGATGCAGATGCCCATGGGCATGGGCGGGGCGCCGAGGCCCTGAGTCGCACACGTTCGCCGTTAGCCGTTAAGAGTTCCAACGGCTAACGGCGAACGTTTGTCGTTCAGTTGATCAGCGGGATCTCCTGCGCCACCGCGAGCGCCACCATCAGGTCCATGCGGTGTTCGATCTGGTAGTATCGCGCGACCATCCGCGGCGGGAGCACCTTCGCGAACTTCGGGAGATACGACGCGCGGATCTGCTGCTCCTGCACGCGCGTGTTCAACCAGAGCTTGGTCAGATTCGCCACCTGCTTGTCGGTCACCGTGTCCGTCTGGTTGATCAGCTGGTGGAGCTCGTTCCACTCCTGCGTGCGCACCTTCGCGATCGCCGCGCGCTCCGCGTCATACACGGGCCAGAACTTCGTCGCCTGGTCGGCCGTGAGGTTCATGTTCGCCGCGACGGTCTGCTTGCGCGTATCCGCGGCGGCGGTGCGCGCCGAGTCCAGCTGTGCCTTCGTGATGTCCTGCGCCTTCGCCGTGCCGGCCGCCGCGATGACCGCCGCCGCGACGAGGATCGTGAGCTTCTTGATCATGGTACGCCTCACACTGAATGGGGGTGGAAAGTGAACGGGGGCGCGCGCGAGGAGCCACGCACCCTCGCCGGATCGCCGGTCGCGAGCTACTTCACCAGCGGGATCGCCTTGGAGCGCTCGTAGCCGAGCATCAGGTCGAGCTTGTTCTCGATCTGATAGAAGCGCGCGACCTTGGTGTACGGGACCGCCGCCGCGAACTTGGGCAGGTACGACGTCTTGAGGTCCATCTGCGCCTGGCGCGACGCCATCCAGGTCGCCATCAGGCTCTTGGCCACCGAGTCGTTCATCGTCGTGTAATTGTGCGCGTACTGCTGCACGGTCGTCCACTCGCCATTCTGCGCGGTCATCATCTCGGCGCGGTACGCGTCGTACACGGGCCAGAACCGCGTCGCCTCGTCGGCGGTGAGGTTCATGTTCTCGGCCACGGTCTGCTTGCGGGCAGCGGCGACCGCCAGACGCAGCGTGTCGATCGCGGCGGCGACCTGTGCCTGCGTCGGCTTCGCCGGAGCGGCGGGAGCGGGGGCGGCCTGCGCCGACGCGGCGGCAGCGGCGATCATGAGCGCGAGCGCGCTCGCGGTACGACGGATCATGTGCGAATCCTCTCAGGTGGTGGAAGTGCGTCCGCCGCGCGCGAGCGTGACTGCTTCGAACGAGCGCGCGACAGCCATTAAAGGTACCTTACCTTCCATGCGAGGTGCAACCCGAATCGAGCGCGGCGCGATGGTGATCGCCATCGCCGTGGCTGCCACATGCCGCCTCGCGGGGCAGGGCAGTGCTCCAAGCTCCGTTGCGGGCCGGGATCCGCTGATCATCCGCGGGATCCAGATCGAGACCCACCGCATCTTCGACTCCGCGGAAGCCACGAGCGGCGTATACGAGGCGATGAACACGCTCCACCGCACCACCCGCCCGTACGTCATCGAGCACCAGCTCCTGTTCAAGGTCGGCGAGCGCTGGGATAGCGCCCGCGTCCGCGAGACGGCGCGCAACCTCCGCGCCCTTGGCCTCTTCCGCGTCGTGACGATCGACAGCGTTCCCACAGACTCCGGCCTCATCGCGCGGGTCAGCACCCAGGACGCGTGGACCTTCGGCATCGTCTTCACGATCAAGGCGAGCGGCTCGCAGATCGGCTATGCCATCGGGTTCAACGACCGCAACGTGCTGGGCAGCGGCACGCAGTTCCAGATGCAGTATGGCAAGAACCCGGACCGCGACTCCGTCATGTTCGGACTCTCGCGCGAGTTCCTGTTCGGCACGCCGTACGACTTCGCGGCGAATTACAACAAACTCTCCGACGGCAAGACCGGCTGGCTGAATTTCGGGCGGCCATTCCGCACGCTCGAGTCCGCGTATGGCTGGACGCTCGGATCGGAGCTGTACAACGGGCGCATCCTGCTCTTCTACGGCGGCGACACTGTCGCCCAGGACACGATGCGCCGCGCCTTCCAGCTGCTCTCCATCAATCCGGCGATCTCGCTCCATTCGTCGAACGATGGGTATCTGCGTCTCGGTCTCTACGCGCAGATCGAGCGGAACGATTTCCAGCAGTATTCGCTGCCGTCGGACCAGATCCCGCGCACGATATCCGGCGCCTTCGGCCCGTACCTGTCGTTCAGCCGGCCGTCCTACACACACCTCCGTTACTACCAGGCCGGCGGGCGGCGCGAGGACCTGCAACTGGGCTTCACCGGCACGTTCGGCGTCGGATTCGCCCCGGGACAATGGGGCTATGGGCAGAACGGCCTCTCGCCGACGCTGCGGGCGACGTTCTACCAGCGGGCCGGCGCGGTGATCCTCGAGGAATCGCTCACGGTGACGTCGCTGTATTCCAAGAGCGGTCTCGACTCGGGCACGGCGTACGGCTCGCTCACCGCGTTGTGGCAGCCGACCGAGACCCAGCTGCTCATCGGTTACGTGGGCGGTGGCGCCCAGAAGAACGGCTATCCCGGCGAGAATTGGGACCTCGGCTTTGGCTACGCGGTGCGCGCGTATCCGCAGCACTCGTTCACGGGGAACCGCGTGTACATGATGGACGCCGAATACCGGTGGTTCTTCGCGCCGGATGTCTTCCGTCTCCTCGCGCTGGGAGTGGGCGCCTTCGTGGACCACGCCGGCGCGTGGTATTCGGGTTCATCCATGAGCTCCGGCACCGATGCCGGCATCGGCCTGCGGTTGGCGTCGATCACCGGCAATCCCGGCTACGTCATGCGTGCCGACGCCGCCTACCGCTGGCCGACCGACGCACTTCCGGGCGGATGGGTGTTCACATTTGGAAAGGGATTCGTTTGGCAGGTATTTTGAGCGCGCGCGCTCTCACGCGCGTACGGCCGTCGCCGTGTCGTTCTATCATGTCCATCATGTCAATCCTGTCCAGGCAGTTCAGTTCTTGGAACCACACTGCTTTGGACAGGATTTACATGATGGACATGATTGGAACTACATCGCGTCCACGCTCCTACTGCGCACCGCCGGGTTTCACGAGGGCCACGTAGGCGTTCACCAGGTCGCGGTCGTCGGGGTGCTTCTGGAGCGCGAAGGCGAGCACGTCCTTCGCTTCCTTCTTGCGGCCGAGCTGTTCGAGGCCGAGTGCATACACCAGCGCATAGCGCGCCGATTCGGGGGAGAGGCTCGCCGCCGCGGCGAGATGGCCGATCGCATCGGTCATCCGCTTCTCCCGCACGTACGTGAGGCCGAGCGCGTACTCGAGCTCCGCGCCTTGTCCCTTGGGCGCGTGCGCCAGTCCCTCGTTCAGGATCCGCTCCGCCGATGCGTCGTCACCCTGCTGCCGCGCGAGATCGGCGAGATTCACGTACGTCGCGATGCAGCGATGGGTTCAGCTTGAGCGCCGCCTCATATTCGAGCGCGGCAGAATCGAGATGCCCCGTCTCGGCGAAGTAGGCGCCGAGGTTCAGGCGCGCCTCGGCGCGGTCGGCATTGACGCGCTGCTCCTCACGATATTCGGCGATCGCCGCGTCGAAGGCGGCGCGGTCTTCGGGCGTCATCGACGCGGGCGGCGCACTGGCGAGCGCGCGCGCGGCATCCACGCGCACGAGGCGTGACGAGTCGGTGAGCATCGGCAGGAGCATCGGTCCGCGCTGTTCGGGTGGGGCGCCGGCGGTGGCGTTGGCCGCCGCGTCGCGCACGAGGGGGTCCGCATCGGAGAGCGAGCGCTGCACCTGCGCCAGCATGTTGGGCGATGGATAGCGCCCGAGCAGATCGATCGCCGTGGCGCGGACGATCGCGGGCCTCGCGGTGTCCTGCGCGAGCGCGACGAGCGCTTGCGCCGCGCCGCGCGCCCCGCGCCGTCCCGAGATCGATCGCGGCGCCGTAGGGCGGCTCGCCGGCGCGCTTGGTCCACCACTTGGCGGACGCGCTCGCCGCCCACTGGTCGGTCTCCTTCGTGTGGCAGCCGGTGCACGCGTTGGGCGTGCCGAGCGCGACCGACACGTCGGGGCGGGGGATGCGAATGCTGTGATCGTGCCGCGCGTGCACCACCATGTAGTCGCGCGTGGGCATGTGGCAGTTCACGCAGCTGGCGCCGGGCGAGCCGGTCTTGTGATGCGTGTGCGATCCCGCCGCGAAGACCTGCGGGGTGTGGCAGCGCGCGCACACGTCGTCCAGCGGCGGCGCGATCGTCGCGCGGTGCGGATCGTGGCAGTCGGTGCACGTCACGCCGTGGTGGTACATGCGGCTCTGGCGGAAGGAGCCGTACTCGTAGACCTCGTCGCGGATCTGTCCGTCGGCGAAGTACTCCTGCTCGGTGAGCAGCGATGGACGATGCGTGTCGGTGAGGGGGCGGCCCGGTGTGTAATGCTCCGCCAGCACTGAGCGTCGCGCATGGCAGCGCGCGCACATCTCGACTTCCGCGTGCGACGTGCGCGGCGTGCTGCGATGCGGGAGGCCCGTCGCCGTGTCCACGATCCACGCGGCCGGCACCGAGTCGCGGAGCTGCACCATGAGTCCATCGTCGGCGCCGCTCTTCGCCGACTTGCCGGCCGCCTTCGCCCACGCGACGTGCGCGGCGCCCGGGCCGTGGCACGCTTCGCACGACACGTCCACTTCGGAGAACGTCGTGTGGTACGTGTTCGCCGCCGCATCGTACCCCTTCACGACGTTCGTCGAGTGGCACTCGGCGCACATGAAGTTCCAGTTCTGGTACGCACCGGTCCAGTGCAGCACATCGTCGTGCGGCACCGCTTCCTTCGGATAGAGATGGAACCAGCGCTGGCCGCCCTCGCTCGCGGGGCGCGTGTCCCACACGACGTTCAGCGCCTGGTAGCGGCCGCCGGGGAACGCGATGAGATACTGTTGCAGCGGGAAGACGCCGAAGGTGTACGCGATCTGGTAGTCGGTGAGCTTCCCGTCGGGGCCGTCGGTGCGCACGAAGAACTTGCCGTCGTGCGTGGAGAACGTGCTCGTGACGCCGAAGTGCGTGAAGGTCGTGCCGTGGAAATCGCCCAGCACGGTGGCGGCGGTGGCCGGTTGCATCGCGAGATCGTGGTGCGATCCCTTCCAGAGCGAATCCTCGCGCGCATGGCAGCCCGCGCAGGCGGCGCGCCCGACGAAGGCGGGTTCGGGCGCCGCGGCGGACTTCGTGCTCCAGAGCGGATGCGATGCGTACTTCCAGATCGCGGCGCCGCCCAGCAGCACGACCACGGCGGCGACCACCGCGATCATCGTGCGCCGCTTGCCCGCGTCGCCGGCGCGCTTGGCGGCGGTCTGCTTCATCTTGGCGGCCGGCGCGTCGCCCGGCCCGGGCTTCTTCTTCCGTGAGCGCGTCACTTGTGTGTGAAGACGAGGGTGATCCCCAGCGCGTTGGTGTACGCCGGTGCCGAATTCCAATTCACGCTGTGCCCGAAATAAACCTCGGTGCTGAAATGCTCGGCCACCGGCATCTGTACTCCGGCCTCGGTCTTCTCGCCGGACCAGGTGCCGCTCTGGAGCGAGTAGTACCACTCGGCATTGGCGTAGGGCGTGAGCTCATAGTGTCGGAATTCCAGGTTGTACTCCGCGTAAACGCGGTTCCGGTAGCGGGTCGACCAATCGCCGTTGGTCCAGCGCCAGTCGAAGCCGTTGCGATCGGACGCCACGAACCCGCCGTACTTACGGATCACCGAGAACTCCGCGAGCAGCCGGTTCTGCACGGAATATCCGGAGTCCGAATTCACGGTCTCTGAATATCGATAGCCGATCCGCACGAATCCGGGCTTGTACCGGTCCTCGACCAGCGTCGCTGCGCCGATCGCCTCGGCGACCTTGGGCTGGCGTTGGAATAAGTCGACGTTCAGTCCGTACTGCTGGTTGTCCGAATAGCCGTTCGCGCCGAAGGCCCCGAGTGCCTGGAGCATGAACCGGGAGTGATCGGAGATGCGGTCGAAGTAGTCGGCCTCCGGCCACCACTGGTCGATGGTGCTCGGAGTGGTCGCCTGCGCGCGCGATGCGACGTTCGCGGTCGCGAGTGCGAGCGGGACGATGAGGAAATGCCGGCGACGGAGCACGCGCGGAATGTAGCGGCGGGTCAGCGTCGCTGCCATCGACCGCCAATGCGAGAGCGGCTCCGCGGAATCGCGGAGCCGCTCTCAGCGTGCGCTATGGCCGTCGTCCGCCGCCGCCGCCGCTGCGCGGCGGCGCCTTCGCCGACGAACTCTTCGGCGCCGAGCCGCCCGAACGGGCCTTGTCGTAGCTCTGCGTCTTCTGCTGCCCGTGGTTGCGGTTCTGCTGCGTGCGATTCACATCCGAAGGCACGCTCGGCTTCGCGGTGGGCTGCGGGGTCGGACGCGATCCGCCCGATGGTTGCGTGGTGGGGCGCGATCCGCCGGTCGGTTGCGTCGATGGACGCGATCCGGTCGTCGGCGCGCCGCTGTTCTGCCATTTGCCGCCCGAGTTCTGCTGCCACTGGCTCCCGTTCTGCCGGTAGACATTCCCGTCCTTGCCGGCGACGACGTTGTTCGGCTTCCCGGCGGCGGGCTTGCCGGCCGGCATTGTGCTGGGGTTTGCCGGTGCGACACGCCCCGCATTGGCCGGCTGGCGATACATGTTGTTGCCATAGCCGGGATACCCACCGGCCGGCGGACGATATCCGGGCGGCGGCGGACGGTAACCGGGCGGCGGCGGGCGGTAGCCGGGATAACCGCCATAGGGCGGACGATAGTATGGCGGCGGGTAAGGCGGCCGGCCGTAGGGTCCGTACCATCCGCCATAGCGCGGGCCGCCGACCACGATGCCCACATGCATGAACGGCGTGCTGTACCCGAAGCCCACGGTGAAGCCGGTCCACGGATTGTAGCGCACCGCCACCCCGTACGTGACCGGCCGCGGGTAATAGACGTACGGGGTATAGTACGGCGGGTAATAGAAGCCGGTGCCGTACACGATCGTGCCGTAGTACGGATACGCGCCGATGTAGCCCGGGGTGTAGCCCACATACACGATGGTCGGCGTGGCCTGGTAGACCTGGACGTACTTCACATTGTAGACCGGTGAGCTCGGCGGGATGGTCTCGACCGCTTTCGGCACGGAGTCGCTCACCGTCCACGGGCCCAAGGGACCGATCGACGCGAACCATACGGCGTTGTCGCACGCGTAGTACAGTCGAACCGATCTTGAGCACCTGCGTCTGCGTGTTCGTGGCGTACATCACGCTCGTGCCGGGGATCGCCTCGAATTTTGGGTCGCCATCGTAGGCGACCGTGAGTTTCGCGGTGGCGCGGTCGATCGCGGCGGTCTGCGGGATCTGCGCGTCGAGGAGCGCGTCGCTCGCCTGCTCGGTGCCGGGCACGGACGCGAGAACATCGCCTTGCGACGACGCCGGCGGGATCTTGGCGAATTCGGCGGGCAGGGAATCGGGGCGCACGAACGTCCACGGACCGCTGAACGACGCCGCGCGGAACCAGCGGCCGGACAGCAGCACGTACGTCTGCTGGTCGGTGAGATTCTTGAGCACGTTGCGGTCGGTATTGCTCACGTAGAGGAGATCGGCGCCGCTGACCGGCGCCCACTTCGGTTCGCCCTGGAAGACGATGAGCTCGGTGGGCGAGGTGGCGACGATGATCCGGGGCGGGGCGCCCGGCGGCGCGCTGTCGCGCTGCAGCGAATCGGGAACGAGCGCCTTCACGGCGGGCGGCGGCGTCTGATGTTGGTCCACGGGCCCAACGCCGCGGACGCCGAGTACCAGAGCGGGCCGCCGTTGAGGAAGAACGTGTTGGTGATCGTATCGCGCACCACCATCATCGGCGTGTTCACCACGCGTTGGAACTGCGTGCCGCGCATCCCCTGCAGGATCGGATCGCCGGCGTAGAGCAACAGTGCCGCCGGCACGTTCGAGAAGAGAATGACCGGCGGCGTGGTGTTGAGACTGTCGGCCGAGCGCTGCTGGGCCGCGGCGTCGGCCAGGCTGGCCTGGAACCGGTCGAGCGCGATCGTGAACGTCCACGAGCCGACGAGCGGATTCACCAGCGTGCGGAACTGCGCCTGCTTCTCGGTCGTGATCCCCGGGAAGCGGACATTCGCCACCACGACCTGGTCGATCAGCACGGTGCGCGAGTCGCGGTCCGTTTGCGCGCGCGAGCTGAACCAGACGACCCCGAAGATGGGCGTCGTCTCGCCCTTCTTGATCACGGCCACCGCCGAGCGCGCGGAGAGCGAAATGCCGTTGAGCGACTCCGGCTGCGGCTGGTAGATGATGATCTTCGCCGAGTCGGTGTCGAGCTCGCGGGGCCAGCCGATGTCGTACGTCTGCGCGGAGGCGGCGGGCGCGACCGCGGCGGCGAGGCCGAGTGCGAAGGCGAGCGCGGCCAAGCGCCAGCGGGGATCGGTCAGCATCAGCATGCGCTGCTTCTCCGGTCACATGAAGGGAGTGTCTCGAGCCGGCGCGGCCGGCATGGAAAGCTACTTCGCTGTATACCTCGCGCAACGCGCGCAGTGCCCTTGTGTGACGGGAGATTCCCCCTTCCCGCGTGCGCGGAGCCGCCATAGTCTTGGCGCAACACCAACGGGCCGGGATATGTCTCACTCGTCGCGACTCTCGCTCGCTCTCGTCGTCGCCGCGGCGGCCACTGGCGCGGCCGGGACGCTTGCCGCGCAGGACACGCAGTACTGGGCCGATGCCTATGGCACGCAGTCGCGACTGCTCGGCGGCATCGCGATCGGCAACGACGCCGACATCAGCGCCGTGTACTACAATCCCGGCGCGATCGCGCTGGCCGACAGCCTGCAGTTCCTGATCTCGCTGAACGCGCTGCGCTTCTCGGATCTCTCGTACTCGGTGCCGACGGTGTCGAGCACCATCCCGAGCAGCACTGGCTGGAGCGCGCTCTCGAACATGTTCGCCGGCACGATCCCCATTGGCGGCAAGGACTCGCATTCGCGCATGGCCTTCTCGCTGCTCACGCGGCAGGCGTTCAATTTCGGCGCGCAGATCCGGGACATCCCGCTCGACAGCTTCATCCCGACCCCACCGCCGGCGCCGACGACATCGATCGGCAACGCGCTCGCGAGTCAGAGCCTCACTGAGACGTGGGGCGGCGCGACGTACTCGAGCGCGCCGAACAAGCACTGGGGCTACGGCGCGAGTCTGTTCGTCGCGATCCGCAGCCAGAGCTTCTCGCAGTCGGTGAGTGGACAGGTGGTGAACGGCACAGGGCAGACGGCGCTCGCCGTGAAGGAATACGATTTCTCGTACTACAACTGGGCCCTCCTGGCGAAGTTCGGCGTGCAATACAAGGGCGAGAACTGGTCGGCCGGGTTGACCGTGACGACGCCGCGGCTCGATCTCTTCGGCGGCGCCGACGTCGGCGCCACCCGGTCGTACATCGACGAGGGCGTCAACGGTCCGCCCAGCTCGCAGATCGCCACGAACTACCAGCCGAACCTCGGATCGACCTACCATTCGCCCACCTCGGTGGGCCTCGGATTCGGCCGCTGGTGGAAGGACACGGAGGTCAGCGTCGCGCTCGAGTGGTTCGCCGCGGTGCCGAAGTTCACGATCATTCCCGCGCAGCCGTTCCTCCCGCAACAGGGCAGTGATTCGGCGATCGACATGGCGCTCACGGCCCAATACCGGTCGCTGATCGACTGGGGCGTGGGCCTGCAGCATCGCTTCAACGAGCACTGGAACGCCTACGCGGCCTTCCGTACCGACCTCACCTCGATCCCCACGGGCGTGCGGTCGGTGGGCACACTGGTGAACTGGAACCTGTACCACGCCAACGTGGGCGTGCAGGCGTCCCTCGGGCGGGCGTCGGTGATCCTGGGACTCGATACCGCGTGGGGGTCCGAGGATGGCGTGAACGCGATCGGCGCCCCCGCTCCGGGGCTGCCGGCCCTGCCCACGGTGAACGAATCGTTCCTGAACATTACCGGTGCGCTCGGCTTCAAACTCACGTATTAGAATCGTAACGCCGGACGCGGGCCGCTCGTCGAGTACTGAAGGGGGAAACCCCCGTTCCGCATAGGCGGAACGCACTCGCACGCGGCCACGCATGACTCGCACGTCCACACCGGCGGCTCCCGTTCCGCCGTCAGTCGTCATCCTCGGTTCGGACGCGCTGCTCACGGCGCTGCCGGCCACGCCGACGCAGCTCGCCAACGCGTGCTACGCCGCGGGGTACGAGGGCGTGTTCCCCGCCAGCTGGGGGGACGAGCTGGTGGCCGCCGGCTGCCTGAAGAACCTCGAGACGCGCGTCGGGCCGGCCATTCTGTGCTCGTGCCCGCTGGTGTCGGAGCAGCTGCGCGGCGTGGCGCCATTGCAGCGCTTCCAGCTGCATCTCATCTCGCCACCGGTGGCCGCCGCGCGGTATCTGCGCGCGCTCTGCGACGACGCGCCGCTGCGCATCACCTACGTGGGCGACTGCCCGGGCGCGGAGAACGAAGCGATCGACGAGCGGGTGTCGCCGGCCGAGTTCCTGCGGCGGCTCTCGGAGCGCGGCATCACGCCGGTATCGCAGCGCCCCGATCTCGGCGCGAACGTCCCGCGGGACCGGCGCCGCTTCTACTCGCTGCCCGGCGGCGCGCCCACGCCCGAATGGCTGTCGGCCGACTGGCCCAAGCGGATCCTCGTGGACAGCAATGCGGGCGACGCGCTCGCGGATCTCGCGCACCATGCGCTCGCGCGCGAGAGCACGCTGATCGATTTCGCGCCGCAGCTCGGTTGCGCGTGCAGCGGCTCCGTTGGCGGGATCGCGCCGAACGAGGCGCGCAAGTCCGTGGCCGCGCTGGAGCCGCAGCGCGCGCGGCAGGAGGTGCTCGATCCCGATCTCCGGATCGCCGTGGAAGCGTTGGTGCCGATGGGCGCCGGCGGAGAGGAGGTCACGTGGGACGATTTTCTCGCTTCGCTGCCGGGCGCGCTCGCGGCGGATGGCGCGCCGGCCAATGCCGCGGCGCATCCGGGTGCGACCGCGCCGCCGCCGCAGCGGCGCTCGCGCGAGGGGAGCGTGCTGCCCCGTGCGTATGCGACGCCGCGCGTGACGCGCCGCCGCACCGGCGCCTCGGAGGCCGTACCGGCCGCCGGTGCGCCCGCGCCCACGCCCGACACTCCACCGCCCGTCACGCGGCCGACGCCCGCGCCGAGGGCGAGCACGGCGCTGGCCGCCGCAGGCGCGCGCAGCACCCAGCCGGTGCCGCGGCGCTCGCAGCTCGTGGAGGGCGCGAGCGGCCCGCGCTATCCGGTCGCGCCGCGGCCCGCGCTCACGCCGGCCGACCGCTGGCTGCTGATCGCGACCGTGCTCGGTGCGAGCGCGCTGAGTGCATCGGTAGCGAGCTATCTCACCGTGCGCGCGCTCGCGGGTCGGCCGGCGCCAGTCAGCGCGTCGGGAACGGTTGCCGTGACGCCCGCCGAGCGGCCGCTCGAGGCGGCGGCCGTGGCAAAGGACAGCCAGGCGGCGCTCATCGCGCACGCTGACACAGCCGCGCCGCCGCTCGCAATGCACCCGACGCCGGCGCCGCTCGGCGACCAGCGCACGCTCGCGATCGCGCCGCCAACGGCGACTCCGGCGCCATCCGCGCTCGTCGCGGCGCCGGCGCCGCGCGGCCGGCCGGTGACCAAGCCCGCACCGTCCAAACCGCTGCACCGCGCCACGCCGGCGCCGGCGAAGGCGCGCGAGGCCGCGCCGCCGCCGGTGAACGCGCGCACCGCGACGGCGCCGCTCGTGCTCCAAGCGGCGCCCGCGCCTGCTTCCGTGCCGGCCGCGCCGCCGCCGGCGCCGGTGGTGACGAAGGTCGACAGTGCGGCGCCCGCCGCGGTTCCCGCGCCCGCTCCGGCCGCCGTCGCGCCGGCCGCCGCGCCGCCGGTGGATGTCGCCGCCGAATTGAAGGCGATCCGCGAGGAGCTCAACGCGCGCAAGCGGCGCGTGGATTCCCTCACCAAGTCGCTGGACTCGCTGAAGACCGCGTCGCCGCCGCGCTGATCCCCGCATGCTGACGGTGCTGCTCACGATGTGGATCGCCGTCGCGGCGCCGCCTGCGACGGACTCGGTGGGCGTGAACCCGTTCCTGTGGTACGCGCCCGCGGCGCGCACCGCGCACCTGCGGGTCTCCGCCGGGCTCGATGGCAACAATGGCGGAATGAACTTCAACGGCGCTTCGAAGGGCGGCGCCACCATCACGATCCCCGCGGGCTGGAGAGTGCGCCTGTCGTTCGTCAACCGCGATGCGGTGCCGCATTCCGCGATCATCATCGCGGACCGCCCGCCGGTGCCGGCGATCCCCGAGACGCCGGCGTTCGGCGGCGCCTACACCACCGGGCTCACCGCCGGTCTGTCCACCGACCAGACCGACGAGCTGAACTTCACGGCGTCGCCGGCGGGACAGTACATTCTCGTGTGCGGCGTGCCCGGCCACGGCGCGAGCGGCATGTGGATCCGGTTCGTCGTGTCGCCCAATGCGGGGACGCCGGCCTACACCCAGTGATGGATCCCTCAATGCTGAGCGCGGAACAGATCCAGGTCCTGATCTCGTACATCGGGGTCATCGTGCAGCTCGTGGGCTCGGTGCTCCTCGTGGTGTTCTTCTTCCTGCTGCGCCGCAACATGTCGCGGAAGGCGTACTTCGGCATGTGGGCGTGGGCGTGGCTCTTCGTGACGCTCGCGATCCTGATGCTCGTGTACCGCTACCGGGCGATGCCGAATTTCAATGCCGCCGGCGGCGACTCGGCGCTGAGCGTGCAGCTGCTCTACATGCTGTACATGTTCCTCAAGCTGCTCTACCTCGAGTGCCTCGTGGCCGGCACGGTGATGTACGCGACGGGGCTGCGCGTGCGGCGCTACTTCACGATCACGGTCATCGGCGCGGTGGCGTACTCGATCATCGCCGTGCTCATCGGGCAGAACCTGAACGCGATCGTCGTGTGGCAGACGCCGGTGGCGGTGGCGGGCTATACCTACTGCGCGTACACGCTGCTGCGCCTCTCGCCGTCGCGGCGCAGCCTGGGCAGCGAGACGACCGGCACGATCTTCGGCCTCGCGGGCGCGGTATGGGCGCTGTACGCGGGCGCCTTCGGGCTGAACCTGGTGGGCGATCCGGCGAGCAACCCGCTGATCGAGGTGGTGCGGCACAATTCGTACGTGGACATCCTTGTCCAGGTGCTCCTCGGGTTCGGCATGGTGGTGATGCTGCTCGAGGATGCGAAGCGCGAAGTGGACGATGCGCACGCCGAGCTCGAGGTGGCGCACAATCACCTGCGGCGCGAGGCGCTGCTCGATCCGCTCACCGAGGCGCTCAACCGACGCGCGTTCAGCGAGGGCGTCGGCCTCGAGTCGGCGAAGGCGGCGTTCGGCGCGGTCGCCATGCTCGACATGGACAATCTCAAGGTGATCAACGACTCCCACGGCCACGCCGCAGGCGACGCGCTGCTGCGCTATCTGGTGCGCGTGTTGCGCGGAACGGTGCGCCCGTCGGATCGCGTGTACCGGTGGGGCGGGGACGAGTTCCTCGTGGTGCTGCCCGGCGCGACGCTCGAGGACGCGGAGTACCGGCTCGGCCACGCGCTAACGACCGCGATGCCGCTGATGCTGCCGGGGATCACCGAGCCGCTGGCGCTCTTGGTGAGCGTGGGCTGCGCGCCATTCGCGGGAGCCGAGGAGTTGATCGTGGCGATCGAGGCGGCGGATCAAGCGATGTACGCGCAGAAGGCGCGCCGGAAATCGCGCGGGTCGGCCGCCGCGCAGTCGGTGGCGTGACGCGATGAGGCTGCGCGACAAGGCGGAGATCATCATCGCCTGCGCGCTGCTGCCTCCCGCGCTCGAGGTGATCCCGGCGGCGCGGATCGCGGCGTGGCTGCGGCGCCTGCGTCCGCGCCGCGACCGGTCGATCTCGGGGGAGCGATACGCGTCGGCGGTGGACCGTGTGCTGGATCGCGGGGCGCTGGTGTGGCGGAACACATGCCTGCGGCGCGCGGTGGTGCTCACGGCATTGTTGCGCCGGGCGGGACGTGATGCCGAGGTCGTGATCGGCGTGCGGCGGAGTTCCGACGGAAGGGTCGAGGCGCACGCGTGGCTGCGGTGCGATGGCGTGGAACCGTACCTCGAACCGCAGGATATCGAGTCATTCGTCCGGCTCACGCCTGCTTAGACACGAACTCCGCACGTCGAAACCCGAACGCCTCACGCGGTGCAGTCCGTTCGGCGCACGCCTCACGCCTCACGGCATTCGGGGTGCGCCTCACGCCACCGAATCAGTTCGGCGCACGCCTCACGCCTCACGGCGTTCGGGTTGTGTAGGATGCAGAACCGCCCGCGGCGCGTGATTCGCGCCGCGGGCGGTCGTTCGTGCAAGGAGCTTAGTGGCAGTTGGAGACGTTGTGCGTGTCGAGGTCCAGATCGCACGTGACCCCTCCGTCCAGCAGCGTCGCGATGTTCGTGCCGTTGAAGGTCACCACGAGGCGGCGCGTGTCGGTCTGGTCATAGGTGCCCGCCACGAAGTGCGTGGACTCATTGATCGTGATCGAGCCGGAGAGCGGGTACGGGTGCTGCGAGCGCGGCATTTGGAAGGTCACCGCCGCCACGGTGTCGTAGCCGGTCTGCGTAAGGATGCGCTCCGCGCCGTTCGACGGGGTGTACGTCGCGACATGGTGCTGCGCGGCGGCGCCGGTCCAGATATGCTGCGGGCCGTTGACGGGCGTCGCGGCGACGCCGGCCGGGACGCGCAGCACGGCCATCGTCGCGGCGCTCGAGTCATCCACGGCCACGTCGCGGTTGGCGCGCGCCGAGGAGTTCACGGTGCCGTCGGCGGTCCACTTGAGATTCACCGAGTCCGTTGGCGACGGGTTGTTCCACCACAGGTCGTAGTTGGTGCCGGTCCAGAAGCGGATCGAGCGCGTGACGGTCAGGTCCACGCCCGAATCGAGCACGGCCACGCAGTTGTACCAGCCGCTGCCATCGGGGCCGCTGCAGTTCACGGTCGTCGGCGCGACGACCGCCGCCGAGGCGTTGCCGATATCGGTCGCGGCGCCGAAGGCGCTCTCATTCGAATTCAACTCGGCGATCGTCATGGCGGCGCCTTCACCGGCCCCTTGGCGCGCGCCGTCGGCGACTTCCGCCGAGCTCGGCGCGCCGGACGACGACGTCGTATTGTCGCTCGAACAGGCGGCGAGGCCGAAGAGCACGGCCGCGGCGCCCACGCTGTACGACAGGATCTTGCGGTTCATATCAAGGCCTCTGGAAATAAGGTGAACGGGTGCGGTCTCCCTGCTCACCGTGTCAGACGAGCGGCCGCCGCCGACGTTAAGAGGCGATCCGCGGCCCCGCGCTTGCCCGCGCCGCGGCCACAACGTACATCTCGCGTCACCCATTCTCCGATAGCGGATCAGTGACCCAGCGCACATCCGCGGGCGCCCAGGCGCCCGCCCGTTCCCGCACGAAGATCGTCTGCACGCTCGGACCCGCCTCCTCCTCCCCGGAGGTGCTGCGCTCACTCATGGAAGCCGGGCTCAACGTCGCGCGCATCAACTTCTCGCACGGCTCCCACGAGGAACACGCCGGCACGATCGCGACGGTGCGGCGGATCGCGCGCGAATGCGGCGTCCCGTCGCGATCCTGGGCGACCTGCAGGGTCCGCGGATCCGCGTCGGCGATCTCGAGAAGCCGTTGCAGCTCGACGAGGGTGAGCAGGTGGTGCTCGCGCCGGAGGAGAGCGCCATCCCCGGCGAGATCCCGGTCACCTACGACGGCCTCGCGCGCGACGTCAAGCTCGGCAGCCGCATCCTGATGGACGACGGCCTGATCGAGCTCACCGTGACCGAGGTGCGCGCGCATGCCGTGGGCGCGCGCGTCGTGCACGGCGGCACGCTCCGCGAGCACAAGGGGATGAACCTCCCGGGCGTCGTGGTGAGTGCCCCGTCGCTCACCGACAAGGACCGCGCCGACATCGCCTTCGCCGTCGCGCAGGACCTCGACTATCTCGCGCTGAGCTTCGTGCGCAAGGCGGATGACATCCGGGCGCTGCGCGCGCTCGTGCCCAAGGGCCTCCTGCTGGTCGCGAAGATCGAGAAGGACAC
Source organism: uncultured Gemmatimonadaceae bacterium (assembly GCA_963751275.1). Classification (GTDB taxonomy): domain Bacteria; phylum Gemmatimonadota; class Gemmatimonadetes; order Gemmatimonadales; family Gemmatimonadaceae; genus DATKOH01. The sequence continues at coordinate 69,423 of CAVVTZ010000012.1, forward strand.
GGCGCTCGCGGACATCGTGCCCATCGTGGAGACGGCCGACGCGGTGATGGTCGCGCGCGGCGACCTCGGCGTCGAACTGCCCTTCGAGGAAGTGCCGATCGCGCAGAAACGGATCATCGCCGTCGCCAACCAGATCGGCCGGCCGGTGATCACGGCGACGCAGATGCTCGAGTCGATGGTGACGAACCCGCGCCCGACGCGCGCCGAAGCGAGCGATGTCGCCAACGCGATCCTCGACGGCACGGACGCGGTGATGCTGAGCGCCGAGACGGCCGCGGGGGCGTACCCGCGCCTCTCCGTGGAGGCGATGTCGCGGATCATCCAGGAGATCGAGCGTCACCCGGCGCCGCACCATGCGCGCCGCGCGCGGGACTCGGGCGGCGACGCGCCGGCGCGCACGGAGGATGCGATCGCCGCGGCGACCTCGGCCGCCGCGCACTCGCTGCACGCGCCGCTCGTGATCGTGTTCACCAAAGGCGGATCGAGCGCGCGGGTCGTGGCGTCGCACCGGCCGGATGTGCCCATCCTCGCGGTCACCGACCTGGAGCGCACGTACCGGCAGCTCTCGCTCGTGTGGGGCGTGCAGCCGGAGCTCGTGACCCACGCCGACAATTACGACCGAGATGTTCGCGCGCGCCCGCGAGGTGATCGAGCGCACGGGCATCGCGAAGCCCGGCGACCGCGTGCTCGTCACCGCCGGCGTGCCCTTCGACGTGCCCGGCTCCACCAATCTCCTCAAGGTGGAAGTGTTGTGAAGCTGACGTTCCTCGGCACCGGGACGAGCTACGGCGTTCCGCAGATCGGTTGTCACTGCGCCGTCTGCACGAGCACCGACCCTCGCGACCGGCGCACGCGGAGCGGCGCGGTGGTGGAGACCGATGCGGGGAAGCGGATCCTGATCGACACGCCCCCGAGCTGCGCCTGCAGCTCACCGGCGCGGGGATCGACGACGTGGACGCGGTGCTCTACACGCACGAGCACGCCGATCACACGCACGGCATCGATGATCTGCGCGCGATCTCGCAGCGCGCGGCGCGCGCCGATCCCGGTGTACGGACCGGGCCCCACGATGGAGAGTCTCGCGAAGCGCTTCCCGTACATCTTCGATGCGCTGATCCGGCCCGCGCCCGGCACGAACAAGCCCGAAGGGACGTTCCATGTGCTCGACCGCCGGCGTGAGCGAGCGGATCGGCGGCGTGGACGTGATGCCGGTGGCGGTGCCGCACGGCCCGATGCAGGTGCTCGGCTACCGCATTGGCGCGCTCGGGTACATCACGGATGCGAAGGAACTGCCGGCACCGGCGCTCGAGCTGTTCCGCGGCGTGCGCGTGCTGGTGCTCGACGCGCTGTTCCGGCACGCGCACCCGACGCACCTGTCGATCGACGAGGCGGTGGCGACAGCGCGCCGCACGGCGCGCCAGCGGACGTTCCTGACGCACCTGACGCACGAGAACGGCCATGCGGATCTCGTGCGCGAGCTGCCGCCCGACGTGCAGCCAGCGTACGACGGACTCGTCATCACCATAGATTGAATCGGGCCTCGTCACTGAGGGACTCGAAACCCGAAATCCGTGATTCGTCCCCCGAACTCCGTCAATGACGAGTGGTTCGTCGTGCTCGAACCACTCGTCATTGACGGAGTTCGGGGGACGTATCACGCGCTTCGAGGTTCGAATGACGCAGTTCCCGTTTCTGAATACCTTCGACTGGAGTTCGATATGAAGCCATATTTGCTTGGCCTCGCCGCCGCAATGCTCGGGGTCGCCGCCTGTAGCAAGGGCGCGGACAAGTCCGCCGCCACGACCATCGATTCCGCCAAGCTGGCCGTGAATGACAGTGCGGCCGCACCCGCCGTTGCCGCCGCGCCGGCCGCCGTGCCGGGTGCCAAGGGTGCGAATCTCAAGCTCCACCTGCCGGCGATCGCGCAGCTCAGCATGGCCAAGGCACCGCCCAATGCGAAGCGCGGGAAGGGGATCGGTCACGCCCCGCTCTGGATGAAGACCGAGCGCAACCCCAAGGACGACGACAACATCTGGACCGACAAGATCGACATGGCGGGCGACGGCGTCGCGGAGGACGCGGATCTGGTCGTGAGCGACGACACGCACACCGCCTACGCGTACGCCAAGGAGACCGTGCAGTGCAAGGACGGCACGGTGGTGGAAGGGGCCGAACTGATGGCGGTGTACCGGGCCAACAATACCTGGAAGCAGCCGGCCGGGTCGGGCTGGTATGCCACCGCGCTGACGCCGGGCCAGTGCGGCGCGACGCAGCCATCGATCTGGGGCGCGCGCTTCGACGCTTCTGGCAAGATCACCGCGGAAGGCTTCGCGACGATCGAGACGCCGTCCGGTGATCTCGTGATCCTCGCGACGCCGGCGAAATAGGTCCACGTTCCCGGTCACGGGTGACGCGAGCGGCGCCACGTGACCGGGAAGTTCCCTGACGCGCCCTGGCCGCGCGCGCGTTATCTTCCGGCCGTGCTGATTCCCGCCTCTCGCGGCCCGCTCCGGCGGCGCATCATTCCGCTTTCCGTCGCGCTCGTCGTGCTGGCCGTCGCCGGCTGCCCGAACACGAGCGAGCATCAGGTTCCCACACCGGCGCCGGTTGACACGTCACGTGCGCCTGTCGCCCCCGTAGATACGGCGCCGTCGCCGAAGCCGGAGCCGCCCCCACCGCCGCCGCCGCCGCCACCTCCGTCACCCGCGCCGGTGGTGGTCGCGGCGGCGCCGAAGCCGACACCCAAGCCGAAACCCAAGCCGAAGCCCAAGCCCAAGCCGCCGGCTACGCATCCCGCGGCGACGGTGGCGGTCGTGACGCCCAGGCCGGCGCCGGTCACCGCCCCGAAGACGACGCCGCCGAAGGGTAAGCGCTCGGGCACGGCGACACGGCCCAAGCCCAAAGCGAAGCCCACGCCGAAGCCGGTCGTGCCCGCCGGACCGACGGCGGCGGAACTCGCCGCCCGCGATTCCATCGCGCGCGCGTGGTACGCGGATTCGCTGGCGCGCGCGGCCGCGTGCCGCGATTCCGTGGCGCGCGCGGCCTTCGTGCGCGATTCCCTCGCGCGCGTCGCGTTCGTCCGGGATTCGCTCCAGCGAGTGGCGTGGGTGCGCGATTCGATCGCGCGCGTCGCCGCGCTCGAGGATTCCCTCGCGCGCGCAGCGGCGGCGACGAAGGCCGCCGAGGAGGATTCTGCCTACGGCCCCGACGGCGCGATGCCGCGCATCCAGGATGATCCGTACATCACGAAGCCGACGGCGACCGTTCAGCTCACGTTCGTGAAGCAGGTCTACAACAACTACGACCAGATCCAGTTCAGCTACGCGCGCCCCTTCATGCACAAGCAGGCGTCGTGGCAGATCGACGTCCCCTTCCAGCACTGGGACAGCGTGGGCGCCTCGAAGATCGTGAACGGCCCGGCGAACCTCACGTTCACCGTCAACAAGACGATCAGCGAGTCCAAGTGGCGCCAGATCGGCCAGCATCAGCCTCTCGCCGAACATCGGCAGCATCGTTCCGTATGAGATCGGCAACGACCAGTGGGTCGCGCTATTCCAATATTCGATCAGCCACTGGTTCGCGGACAATCGGGTGCAGCTGCGATTGATGCCCACTGGCGATACGGCTTTGCCGTGGACACCCTGTATCGGAACAGCAGAAGAACGTGATCGTGCCGCGCGTGGTAGTGAGCGGGCGGATCACGTCCAAGGTGTGGGGGACGCTCGACTGGCGCCCCCGCTTCGACATCACGCGCGATCAGTACTACGCGACGCTCATGGCGCTCGTCTCGCGCCCGCTGCCGTGGTGGACCTCGGTGCCCAGCTGGGCTATGAGTTCCCGCTCGACAGCCTCGCGAAGCGACGCGTGGAACTCCAGAAGGTGTACTTCACGGTCTCCAAGACCTTCTGATCCCATGAACGCGCCGGCCGGCCTCATCGTGGCGGTGGAAGTCGGCGCGGTGATCACATCGGCGCTCTCGGGGATGATCACGGCGTTCCAGAAGCGGCTCGACATCGTCGGCGTCGCGTCGCTCGCGCTCGTGGCGGCCTTCGGCGGCGGCACGGTGCGCGACCTGCTCATCGACCGGCGGCCGTTCTTCTGGGACGCGCGCTGGGAGTACGTGCCGATCATCATCGGGATGACCATCGCGTTCGTCTATAGCGCGCGCTTCCACCGTGTGGCGCGCGCGCTGCACGAGCGCGCGGTGTTCATCGATGCGCTGGGACTCGCGCTCTTCTCGCTCACGGGATTGGCGTTCGCCCTCGACGCGCATCTCTCGCCCTTCGTGGCGGTGTTGATCGGCGTGCTCACCGGCACCGGCGGCGGCGTGATGCGCGACGTGCTGGTGAACGAGCTGCCGTTGATCTTCCGCCCGGGCGGGCGGCTCTACGCGCTGGCCAGCGCTGTGGGCTGCGGCGTGGCCGTCGCGGCGGGATGGGCGGGGCTCAGCGCGTTCGGCGCGGCCGTGATCGGATTCCTCACGATCGTGGGGCTCCGCATGGCCTCCGTGCGCTACGGTGTGCACGCGCCCGACCCGCTCTGGATGCGCGAGCCGGGCGATCGCTGACGCGGCGCTAGAACGCCGCCGAGAGGTAGAACATCACACCCTGGATGTTGTAATTGATGTCCAGGTTGCCTCCATCCCGCAGATCCTTGTTGATGTTCAGGTCGATGTAGTGGTAGCCCGCGCCCAGGCCATAGTTGTGCAGCGGGAACCACTCGATCGCCAGCTTGTCATCGGTGACGTGCCCGCCGTAGCTCGCTATGTCGTTGATGTAGAGATACTCCAGCTGGCCGCGGAAGAAGAATCGCGGCGCGAATTCCCAATCGCCGTAGAGGCCGAGCATCGGTGCCGGCGCGGTAATGCTGCCGCTGTGCTGCACGTTCGCGCCCTCTCCGCCGCCCAGATTCGCGCTGAGCTTCAGTCCGGCGCTGAGCACCAGGCCGTCGATGCCGAGGCCGCCGCCCAGCTCCCACCGCTCCTTCCGCACGAAGTAGTACCGGTAGGTGAACCCGTAGTACTGGATGCCGCTGTTCGCGTGGACCGACGCGCCGGCGTGGTAGGTGGTGTCGCCGAAGGTGATGCTGTCGCTGATCGTCTTGTCGGCGCTGCGCTGGAAGCCGAAGTAGCCGAGCGTGATCAGCTGCTTCTTGCCGAGGCGCATCGCCGCGACCACTTCGAAGTTCTGCGTCTGGCGCTTGAGGCCGAGCCGGTTCTCGAGACCGACGTCGTCGCCGGGCAAGGTCGGCGACGAGAGCTGCACACTGGACGACACGCTCGGCAGGAACCCGCCCAGACTGATGGTGAAGTGCGCCGGCACGAGGCCGTACCGCTTCACCGTGTCGGTCAAGAAACCGAGCGGCTTCTTGCTGGGGGTCGTGTCGGGCGCCGCCTGCGCGGCGGCCGCAGCCGTAAGGATGACTGAGGCGAGAGCGGCGGCGAGTGCGAGGAGCGGCCGGCGGGGACGGATCAGCATGGAGATTCTCATGGTTCGGGTGCAGTCCGGCGCCCGGCAGTCTCGACGGGGCGAGGTTCGGGGTGCAATCTACCACCTTACGGGACACTGTTACAGTTGTCAGAGTGCCACCAAACGCTAGAGGTCGACGATGCGAAGCGCAGTCGGGGGAATCCTGAGGACGTCGGTGCGCGCCGTGGGTGGCGCCGCGGCGGCGCTGTCGCTCTGCGGATGCCCCAAGGTGCCCACCAATACGGCCAGCATGCAGCTAGCATCGAACGTGGATGTCACGGCGGACCAGCTGCAGCTCCAGACCTACGCGATGGGGCACCGGGTGACCGGGGAGGTCGTGACGGCGGCCGACAGCATCGCGAACGCGACCACCGACGCGCTCGTTCGGCGCCGGGCGATCCGATGGAAGCTCAACGCGACGCCCCTCGTGCAGGAGGCGGCGCTCCGCACCGATCCGTTGGTCGCGGTCGTGGATCTCGCCGCGTTCACCCAGCAGCAGACCGCCTACTTCACCACCGGCGATGGCCGGGACGCGTTCGGCGCGCTCCAACCCGTGGCGGTGCATGCCTCCGAGTCGATGCAGCGGCAATTGCTCGGTCTGATGCAGCGCAGCACGAAGACCGGCGAGCTCACGCCACAAGCCACGGAGCGGCTCGCCGCGTGGACGGGCCAGCACCCGATCACCGGGCCGGACATGCAGCGCGAGTCGGTGCTGGGCGCGGACTGGCAGGCGCTGGGGGCGACTGACCAGAGCATCGCGGGCACGGTCGCGAACATGGACCGCGTCCTGCGCGGCCTCACCCTGCGCCTGGGCTACCTGAACGAGACGCTGTCCATGCAGCTCCGATGGAACGCGCAGCTGCTCACCGACGAGATGATGAATTCCCCGCGCGCCGACTCGATGCTGCGTCCCGGCACGAGCACGATCCGCGCGCTGGGTGATCTCGCGGTGGGCGCGCCGATCTCATCGCGCACGAGCGCGCGGCCCTGCTCGCCGGCGTGGACCGCGAGCGCATGCTGGCCCTCGCGGACGTCGACCGCCAGCGCATCGAGACGCTGCACGCGCTCACCGGCGAGCGGCTCGCGGTCACGGCGACGCTCGACAGCGAGCGCGTCGCCGTGATGGTGGCCCTCACGAAGGAACGGATCGCGGCGCTCCACGATGTGGACAGCATCGCGCAGCGGCAGATCGCGCACACCGAGGCGATGTTCACGCGGCTGCTCTGGGAAGGGGTGCTCGGTGCGCTCATCGTGGTGGCGGCGATCACGTTGGGCCGGCTCTTCGTGGCGAGGCAGCGCACGGTGTAGGCATTCCGCCCTTGCCCCGGCGGCGGGGCGCGGCGACTTTCGAACGCCGGCGCGTGCCGGCGCGAACGACGGCTCGAGAGGAGGCTCCATGAAGTCAGCGGCCGCGGCCACGCCCTTCGGCGACGCCGTGAGGGTATCCGGCGAGACGATCACGATCGCCGACGAGCGCGCGCTGCAGGGCCCGGCGATGGACGCGCTCGTGCGGGACGCCGTGTTCGGCGGCACGGTGGAGCGGGAACAGGCGCGCTGGCTGATCTGGGAGCTCGCGCAGGCGGTGGGGGCGCGGCCCGCGTCGATCCACGAGCTGTACCGAGCGCGCGGGCGCGGCGAGACGAAGGGCTTCACGGTGCCCGCGATCAACGTGCGCGGCGCGGCGTACGAAACGGCGCGCGCCATCTTCCGCACCGCCGTGAAGATGAACGCGGGCGCCTTCATCCTCGAGATCGCGCGGTCGGAGATCGCGTACACGGAACAGCGTCCCGCCGAGTACGTCGCGGTGATGCTCGCCGCCGCGATGCGCGAGGGGTTCCGCGGCCCCGTGTTCATCCAGGGCGATCACTTCCAGGTCAACGCCAAGAAGTTCGCCGCGGACGCGGCCGGCGAAGTGAACTCGGTGAAGCAGCTCGCCGCCGAGGCGGTCGCGGCGGGCTTCTTCAACATCGACGTGGACACATCCACGCTGGTGAACATCGACCTCAAGACGCTCGACGAACAGCAGCGGCTCGAACTACGAGACGGCCGCGGACATCGCCGCGTACGTGCGGAGCCTCGAGCCCGCCGGCGTCACGATCTCGCTGGGCGCCGAGATCGGCGAAGTGGGGACGCAGAACAGCACCGTCGCCGAGGAGCGCGCGTTCATGGATGGCTACCGGCGCACGATGAAGGCGCCGGGGCACGCGGCGCTGGCGCCGCTCTCGAAGATCTCGGTGCAGACCGGCACGTCGCACGGCGGCATCGTGCTGCCCGACGGGACGATCAAGGATGTGAAGCTGGATCTCAAGGCGCTGGAGGAGCTCTCGAAGGTCGCGCGCGATGAGTACGGCATGGCCGGCGCGGTGCAGCACGGCGCGAGCACGCTGCCCGACACCGCGTTCGACCACTTCCCGCGCATCGAGACGGCGGAGATCCATCTCGCCACGAACTTCCAGAACATCCTGTACGACCACCTGCCCACCGCGCTGCGCGCCCGGATCTACCGGTGGCTGGACGAGAACGCGAAGGACGAGCGCAAACCCACGGACACGGACGACCAGTTCTACTACAAGACGCGCAAGAAGGCGCTCGGTCCGTTCAAGGCGGAGCTATGGGAATTGCCGGAGGAGACCCGGGCGGAGTTGGCGAAGACGTACGACCGGACGTTCGGATTCCTCTTCGAACAATTGAAGGTGGGCGGCACGGCCGCCATCGTTGCGAAGACGGTGACGGCGCCGCGGATGCACCACAGCGTGCCCGCGGGCGCGATCGCCCCCGATGATCCTGACGCCGGCGAGTAGGCCGGCCCCGACTGGAGATGGCCCATGATGCGTGACGACGATTTCGACGACGAGCCGCGGGTGGTCGTGGTGAAGCCGCGCGGGGGGATCGCGCCCTTCCTCGCGGGACTGGCGGTGGGTGCGGGGATCGCGCTGCTGCTCGCGCCGCAGTCCGGCGTCGAGACGCGCAAGATGATCCGCCGGCGTGCGCGCCGCGTCGCCGACAAGATGGCGGACACCGCCGGTGATGTCGCGGACAACGTACGCGACTCGGTGGACCACGCGAAGCGCCGCGTGGAGGAGGGGATCGAGAACGCGCGCGATCTCGTGGACCGCGAGAAGCGGCACGTGAAGCAGGCCATGCGCGAGGGCCGCGGCGCGGCGCGCGCGGCGCGCGAGGAGCTGGAAGCGCGGCTCGCCGAGAGCCGGGCCGGTGCGCGGCGCACCACCGCGACCGCCGGCGACGAGCTGGACGACGACGACGCGGGCGTCTGACGCGGCCGCGCCGCGCGCGGGAGTGACGCGATGCCGCTAGCGCGCGCGCCGCTGCCCGTGCGGGCGTGGCGCACCGTGAAGGATTACGCCATCCGCGTCTGGGAGAACGCCGGCGATGACGACATCTTCTTCCTGACGAGCGCCGTCGCCTTCAATATCCTGCTCGCGGTGGTGCCGTTCCTGCTCTTGCTCCTGGCGGGCCTCGGCTACTGGCTCAATCACTCGGTACTGCAGTCGCGCGCCGACGTCTGGGACTTCCTGCACGCGCTCCTCCCGCCGCACGTCGAGACCCCGACGTCCCCGTACCACGTGGTGATCAACGAGATCGTCCGCACGCGCAAGTCGCTCGGCGTGATCGGATCGGTCGCGTTCATCTATCTCACGACGCGGCTCTTCGCGACGCTGCGCTCGGCGCTCGCCAGCGTGTTCGATGTGCGCGAGGGGAAGGGGATCATCCAGGGGAAGTTGTACGACACCGTGGTGACGATCATCGCGACGATCCTGCTCATGGGCTACACCGGCATGGCCACCTATATCAAACTCGCGACGTCGCGCGGCATTTCGGCGCTCGCGGCGATCGGCGTCCGTCACGAGATGATGGGGCGCGTCGAGTACGCGGTGGCGGCGTCGCTCGGCACGCTGTCGATCGCGATCATGTTCTTCTGCCTCTACAAGTTCCTGCCGAACCGGCCGATCCGGTGGCAGCCCGCGGCCCTGAGCGCGCTCGTGACCACCGTGCTCCTGCAGGTCGCCAAGATCGTGTTCGACATCTTCATGCGGTCGTTCAATCCCGGTTCGCTCTACGCGGGCACGATGTACGCGATCGTGCTCATCGTGTTCTGGACCTACTACGCGGCGCTCATCTTCCTCATCGGCGGCGAGGTGGGGCAGGTGTACGACCTGCGCCGCGCAATGCGGCAGCAGCGCGAGACCTTCGAGGACTGAGCCATGGCGATCGATCTGCGCAGCGATACCGTCACCCGGCCCACCGCGGCGATGCGGAAGGCGATGGCGGACGCCGACGTCGGCGATGATGTGCTCGATGGCGACCCGACGACGAAGCGCCTCGAAGCGCGCGTCGCCGAGCTGCTCGGCAAGGAGGCCGCGCTGTTCTTCCCGAGCGGGACGATGGCGAACCAGACCGCGGTCTGGCTGCTGTCGCGCCCGGGGACGGAGATCCTCCTCGATGCCGGCGCGCACATCGTGCACTACGAGTACGCGGGCGCGGCGGCGCTCTCCGGCGCGCAGCTGCGGCTCGTGACGCCGGCGGGAGCGATCATGACCGCGGACGACTTGGAGGCGGCGTTCCGCATTCCCTCGCCGCACGTGCCGCTGCCCAGTCTCGTGTGCGCCGAGAACACGCACAACGGCGCCGGCGGGATGATCACGCCATTGCCGGTGCTGCGCGCGATCGCCACGGTGGCGCGCGAGCGCGGCGTGCCGGTGCATCTCGATGGCGCGCGACTGTGGAACGCGAGCGCCGCGAGCGGCACGCCGCTCAAGGATTTCGCGGCGTGCGCCGACACGGTGATGGTCTCCTTCTCGAAGGGGCTCGGCTGTCCGGTGGGCGCCGTACTGGCGGGACCGAAAGCCGTGATGGCCGAGGGCTGGAGCGCGCGCAAGCGGTTCGGCGGCGGCATGCGGCAGAGTGGCGTGCTCACGGCGGCGGCGGTGTATGCGCTGGATCATCATCTCGACCGGCTCACCGAGGACCATGCGCGCGCGAAGGCGTACGCGGAGCGGGTGGACGGCGCCGGCGGCGCGACGGTGGTGCCGCCCGACACGAACATCGTGATGCTCGACTTGCCGGAGCACCTGGACGCGGCGCACATCGTGACCGCGGCGGCGGCGAAAGGGGTGAAAGTGGTGCCATGGTCGAAATCACGCATTCGCGCGGTGTTTCACCTCGACATCGATGACGCCGCGACCGAGGAGGCGGGGAACACGATCGCGGCGATCCTCGAGAGGGCGTCCTAGGGGCGTGAGGTGCACCCCACACGCCGTGAGGCGCACCCCCAACACCGTGAGGCGTGAGGCGCACCCCACACGCCGTGAGGCGTGAGGCGTGCGACGGACGAGCCGGGCGGCTGCGGCATGACGCCTCACGGCTCACGGTGTTCGGGTCGCGCCTCGCGCAGTTCAGTCTGTTCGTCGCACGCCTCACGCCTCACGGCGTTCGGGGTGCGCCTCACGCATCACAGTTAGTTCGTCGCACGCCTCACGCCTCACGGCGTTCGGGTCGCCATTGAGCCCGCCCGCGAGTAGATTGCAGTCGCTCCAGGTCCCGGAGGGCGCCAGTGCGTCAACCCCGCCAGGACCGAGAGGTAGCAACGGTACACGTTGCGAACGTCGCTTCGGACGGCCTGGAGCACTGCGCGGGGATCCGAGGGCCGCAAGTGGCGGCCGCGGTCCCGCGCGGGAACTGCACGCGAGAGAGCCTGGCGCCGCGCGCGCCGGGCTCTAGTTTTTCGAGGACCATGTACCTCTCCCTCGCCCGAAAATACCGCCCGCGGCGTTTCGCCGATGTCGCAGTGCAATCGCATGTCGCGAACACGCTCAAGGGCGCGATCGCGCGCGGGCGCGTCGCGCACGGGTATCTCCTGTGCGGGCCGCGTGGAGTGGGGAAGACGACGCTCGCGCGCGTGCTCGCGATGGCGCTCAACTGCGAGCGCCGCGCCGCCGACGGCGAGCCGTGCGGCGAGTGCGAATCGTGCAAGCGGATCTGGGCCGGGTCCACCGCGCTCGACGTCGTCGAGATCGACGCCGCGTCGAATCGCGGCGTGGATGACGCGCGCGAGTTGCGCGAGCGCGCCATGTATGCGCCCAACAGCGACACCGGCTACAAGGTCTACATCGTGGACGAAGCGCACATGCTCACGCGCGAGGCGTGGAACACGCTCCTCAAGATCCTCGAGGAGCCGCCGCCGCGCGTCGTGTTCGTCTTCGCCACGACCGAGCCGCAGAAGATCGCCCAGGCCGCCGCCCCGGTGCTGAGCCGCCTGCAGCGCTTCGACTTCAAGCGGATCGGCCCGGCCGACGTGCGCACCCGTCTCGCGACGGTGCTCCAGGAAGAGCACGTGAAGGCCGAGCCCGAGGCGCTGGTGATGCTCTCACGCGCGGCCGACGGTTCGATGCGCGACGCGCTCTCGCTCGCCGACCAGGCGCTCTCGCTGGGCGACGGCACGCTCACCGCCGCGCGCGTGCGCGAGGCGCTGGGGCTCGTGGCCGAGGACGAGTACCTCGCGGTGCTCGACATCATTCTCGAGCGCCGCGCCGGCGACATCTTCCCCGCCGTCGCGCGCCTCGTGGACCAGGGTGTGGACCTGCCGGGATTCCTGACGGGATTCGCGGATCTGCTGCGTTCGCTCCTCACGATCCAACTCGGAGGAAAGGGCGACGACCTTTCGGAGTCGCTGAAGGCGGGCCTCGGCGCACGGCGCGCGGCGCTCGGCAACGGCGATGTGCTGCGTATGCTCACGGCGCTCACCGAACTCGAACCGCGGTTCCGACGGTCGGGGCAGCAGCAAATCCTGCTCGAGACGATGCTTGTCCGGTTCGCGCTCCTGGATCACACGGTTGACATTGAGGAACTGCTGGGCGCCATGGGGTCGCGGAGCGGCGGAGGGGCTGCGCCGGGCCCAAGCACACCCGTCGCTCGGGACTCGGGACTCGGGACTCGCCGCGGGACGCGGGAAGCGAGTGCCGCTCCCGTCAGTTCATCGCCTCCCGCGGCGCGTCCCGAGTCCCGAGTCCCGAGCAATGAATCAAGCTCGGGCCCGACTCAGCTCATCAGTCTCGAGTCACTCGCGGGATCCTGGCAGCGAGTCGTGAGTGCCGTCAGCGCAGCAGGCAGAAGCATGCTCAGCGGCGCTCTCGCGCACTCGCGGCCCGTCGGCGTATCCGGGAACGGCGAAATCACATTGGAGTTGACCCCGGATGGCGCCATGTACGAGCAGCCGCTCTCGAGCGGTTCCTCGGATGTGCTCGCCGCCGTCGCCACGTTGTTCAGCGGCGGCTCGAAGCTCAGCGTCCGTGTCGCCACGGCGGGCACGGCCGACGCCGCGCCGAAGCGGATCACGGCCGAGAGCGTCAAGGCCGAGCGTCTCGCGACGATCCGGAAGAAGGATCCGGCCTTGGACGCCGCAGTAGATTCCCTGGATCTGGAACTGCTCGACTAGCTCGTCTCTCTTTCCGCTCCGCCCATGGCTGATTTCATGAAGCTCCTCCAGCAAGCCCAGCAAATGCAGGGGAAGCTGGCCGAGATGCAGAACGAACTCGAGAAGCGCACGGTGTCCGCCGCGAGCGGCGGGGGCATGGTCACGGCCACCGCCGACGGCAAGGGGCAGATCCGCGCGATCAAGATCGATCCGTCGGTCGTGAACGCGGCGGACGTCGAGATGCTCGAGGACCTGGTGCTCGCCGCGCTCACGGAGGTGCAGAAGAAGGCGGCCGCGGCCGCCGCCGAAGAGATGCAGAAGGCCACCGGCGGCCTGTCGCTCCCCTTCAAGCTCCCGCTCTAGGGCGGCGATGTCGGCGATCGAGGATCTCGCCGCCGAGCTCGCGAAGCTGCCCGGGATCGGGCGGAAGACCGCGCTGCGGCTCACGTACTACCTCCTGAAGCAGCCGCCGGCGCAGAGCCGCCGGCTTGCGGAGGCGCTCGGCCTGCTCGTGGAGCGCGTGCGCCGCTGCTCGGTGTGCGCGAACCTCACCGAGGCGGATCCCTGCGCGATCTGCACCGACCCGCGCCGCGACCGCGCGATCCTCTGCGTGGTGGAGGAGAGCGCGGACATTGGCGCCATCGAGCGGGCGGGGGAATTCCGCGGCGTCTACCACGTGCTGGGCGGACGGCTGAGCCCGCTGGACGGCGTGGGCCCCGAGGACCTGACCGTCACGCAGCTGGTGGAGCGGGTCTCGCGCGGCGCCGTGAAAGAGGTCATCGTTGCGACGAACCCGAGCCTCGAAGGAGAGGCCACCGCGTTGTACCTTCAGCGCCAACTGGCGGGGCAAGTTCCGGTGGTGTCGCGCATCGCGCGAGGGTTACCCGTGGGAGGCGACCTGGAATACGCTGATGGGGTCACGATCGCGCAGGCTCTCAGTGCGCGGAGAGCGATGTGAGGCACCGCACGGGATAGTAGCGACCCGAACGCCGTACTTGGTCACCCGAACTCCGCCATTGGCCACTGAGGAGTGGTACGAGCGACGGCGTTGCTGGGATGGTGTCACCGCAACGCCAAGTACGCCCAAGTCGTGACTACACCTCATTGGCCAATGGCGGAGTTCGGGGGACCAAGTACGGAGTTCGGGTCCTGAGTGGCTTCAGCGTGTAGATAATCGTCCTGTGTAGGCGGTATTCCCCCCTCGAGGAACCCGGATTAGATGCCCGTCGGTGCTGCCAGTTGGTCCTTCACCGAAGACGATTACGGCGCGATCCTGCGCTCCCTCCAGCAGTTCCTCTACGACAGCAACGCGCGCAGCGCGCTGCTCGTGGATCGCTCGGGGCAGCTCGTCGCGACCGTCGGGGAGCAGCCGCATTTCGACCCGACGGCCTTCGCCACGCTCACGGCCGCCGATTTCAGCGCCAACGACCAGCTCGCCCGCCTCATCGGCGAGACCGAGTTCAGCTCCCTCTTCCACCAGGGCGAGCAGGAGTCGATGTACCTCGTCGACATCGCCCGCCGCGTGATCCTCGTGATCCTGTTCGACAATCGCACCACGCTCGGCCTCGTCCGCCTGAAGGTGAAGACCACGGTGGAGGAGCTCGCGCGGCTGTTCACGGTCATGTTCGAGCGCGGGCGCGACGGGGCGAGTTCGCCCAACATCCTGGCGGGCGCCGAGGATGAGATCGACCGGCTGTTCCAATAGGAGACGGAACAGCCATGTCGATGATCAACTACGCCAGCCGCGAGATCAATTGTAAGATCGTGTATTACGGACCCGGGCTGGGTGGCAAGACGACGAATCTCGAGCATGTGTACGGCCGCGTGAAGCCCGACACCCGCGGCAAGCTCATCTCGCTGGCCACGGAAACGGAACGCACGCTGTTCTTCGATTTCCTCCCGGTGGACCTGGGCACGATCCGCGGCTTCAAGACGCGCTTCCACCTGTACACCGTGCCCGGCCAGGTCTATTACAACGCGAGCCGCAAGCTCATCCTCAAGGGCGTGGACGGCATCGTCTTCGTGGCCGATTCGCAGATCGAGCGGATGGAGGCCAATCTCGAGGCGATGCAGAACCTGTACGACAACATGCTGGAGTACGGCTACGACCTCACCGGCATGCCCTTCGTGATGCAGTACAACAAGCGCGACCTCCCGAACGCGGCCACCGTGGCGGAGCTGCAGGAACGGCTCAACCCGGGGTTCGAGGTGCGCGACGTCACCCGCCAGCGGGTGACCCCCGACCCCTACCACGCCGGCGAGAACCTGGTGGAGCAGATCCCGACAGGCGAATGGGTGGAACACGCGCCATATTTCGAGGCAGTGGCGGTGACGGGAGAGGGCGTCTTCGACACCTTGAAGGCCGTCAGCAAATTGGTACTCAAGACCCTCGCGTAGTTCCGGAGGCGCGCGCGTGAATCTGCCGAACACGCTGACCGTCAGCCGCATCGTCGCGGCGCCGGTGGTCGCCTGGCTTCCCTTCATCGCCTCCTGGCAGGCGCGGTTCGGCGCGTTCGTGCTCTTCCTTCTCATCGCGATCACCGACTACTACGACGGCAAGCTCGCGCGCGAGACCGGCCAGATCACGGACCTCGGCAAAATGCTGGACCCCCTCGCCGACAAGCTGCTCGTCTTCGCGACCTTCATCCCAATGTTCGTGCTCGTGGGATCGGGAAATTCGCTCTCCCTCCGTGCGCCGTACGCGCTCCCCTTCGATCTCACAATGCAGGGACCGTTCCCGTACCTCACGCCGTTCGGGATGATCGGGCTCCCGTGGTGGATCCTCGCGATCGTGCTGGGCCGCGAGGTGACGATGACGGTATTCCGCTGGTGGGCGCGGCGCCGCGGCGTCGTGATCGCGGCGAGCGGATCGGCGAAATGGAAGACCGGACTGCAGCTCGCGTGGGTGGGCGCGTCGCTCTTCTGGTTCGCTGCCGCCACGGCGGCCGCGGAATATCGCTGGACCGGCGCGGCCTGGAACGCTGCCGCGATGTTCATCGGCATTTCCAATGTGCTCTCGATGACCGGGGCCGTGGGGCTCACGATCTGGTCGCTCGTGCAGTACGCACGCCGCCATCGCGGGCTCATCGCCGGCGCGGTCGCGACCTAGCGCACGGTGGCTGAGTTCGGCGTCCAGCCGCCCGGCTACCGGCTGCCGCCGGAGACCCACGTCGGGCGCGTGCGGCTGCAGGTCGGCGACCTCGACCGCTCGCTCGCGTATTACGTCGGCCTGCTCGGTTTCAAAGTGCTGGAGCGCGCGCCGGGACGCGCCGAGTTGGGCGTGGACACCCCGCTCATCGAGCTGCACGAACTCAAGGGCGCGCGCCGCGTGCCCCGCCGCGGGCGCCACGGCCTCTTCCACTTCGCCATCCTGCTGCCCGACCGCGCGTCGCTTGGCCGGATCCTGGCGCGGCTCGAGTCGGCGGGGATCCAGGTCGGCTCGGCGGACCACGCGGTGAGCGAGGCGCTGTACCTCACCGATCCCGACGGGCTCGGCATCGAGATCTACGTCGACCGTCCGCGCGCCGAGTGGCAGCGCCGCGGCGCGGAACTGCACATGGTCACCGAGCCACTCGACATCGATTCGCTCATGCGGGCGGCGGGGAGCGAGCCGTGGAGCGGAATGCCCAAGGGCACCGTGATCGGCCACGCGCACCTGCACGTGGAGCAGCTCGAGAGCGCGCTCGCGTTCTATCACAATGCGCTGGGCCTCGATCTCATCGTGTGGAGTTATCCGGGCGCGATCTTCCTCTCGGCGGGTGGGTATCACCACCACCTTGGCGCGAACACGTGGGCGGGGGCGGGCGCGACTTCGCCGGCGGGGGATGAGGCGCAGCTGCTGGACTGGGAATTACTGCTGCCGGGGTCGCTGAACGACGTTTCGGCGAGCTTGGAGAGTGCGGGGCACAAGATCGAGCGATTGCCCGCCGGTGGGGTTCGAGTCAAGGATCCATCGGGGACGCACGTCAGGATCGTTTCAAAGGGCTAACGGCAGACGTCGACTGGCGACTGACGATTGACGCCTGCAACAACTATTCCGGTACCGGTTATGCGCGCTGGGATCATTGTGGGGCTGACGATTATTTCGGCCGGCTCCGTCTCAGGGCAGGCGGCGATCGCGTGTGTGCAGAAGGCGACGGCGCCAGCGGGTGGAGATACGGCGGTGAAGGTGGCGGCGCTGATGGCGTCGGGGCATGCGTTGGTCGCGAAGAGGGAATTCGCCGTCGCGGCGGACTCGTTCAAGAAGGCGAGCGAGCTCGATCCGAAGAGCGCCGAGGCGTTCCTCTGGTACGGGAATGCGCTCGGGCAGGCGGCGGCGACCGCGTCGTCGTTCAAGCAGGCGTTCATGGCGCCCAAGATGAAACATGCGTGGGAGCGCGCGGTGCAGCTCGACAGCTGCAACGTGGCGGCGCGCGAGAGCCTCGTGCAGTTCTACGAGCAGGCGCCGGGGATCATGGGCGGCAGCATGGACAAAGCGCGCGCGGAATTGGCGGAGATCAAGGCGATCGATCCGTACCGCGGTGAGATCCAGACCGGCAATCTCGCGCAGCGCGAGAAGGACCTCGCCGGCGCCGCGGCGGCGTACGAATCCGCATCGAAGATGCCGGGCGATTCCACCGGGCGCGCGTGGGGGAGCTGGGTGTTCGTGCTGGAAGAACAGGCGAATTTCACGGCGGCGTTCGCGGCCGTCGATGCGCGATTGGCGAAGCAGCCCGGCGATCTCGTTGCGCTCACGTTGCTCGGCCGCGGCGCCGCAATGTCGGGGCAGCGGCTGCCCGAGGGGCTCGCCGCGCTGCGAACGGTGATGGCCGATTCCGCGGAGGCGGCGTCGCCGCGGAATGGATTCCGGATCTCGGCGGCGGGGCTGCACTACCGAATGGCGATGATCCTCGCCCTCCAAGCCGATAGCGCGGCGGCGCTGGCTGAATACAGGCAAGCGGCAGCGCTCGCGCCGAAGGACAAGAGTATCAACGAAGCGGCGGAGAAGTTCGAGAAGGCTGCGAAACACTAAGAATGACGATCGCTGGCCTCGGTGCTCATGTTTCGGCGCTCGTTATTTGCTGCGCAGTTCTTTCGGCGAACGCAACGGTTGCAGATGCGCAGCTCAGCGGTAGAGTGGTGAGCGGCGATTCCCCTGTGAACGAAGCTCAGGTGGAGCTCTGGTCCGCGACCACCCGCATCGCGCAGCGGGTGAGCGGACCCGACGGCACCTTTCGCTTCAGCGAAACGGAGCGCGGGTCGGCGATCGCAATCTTGACGCGCCGCATCGGGTTCGTGCCTCAACGCGTCCGGCTCGACGCCACGACCGGAGAAGTCGAGATCCATCTAACGGTGCTCATGACTGTTCTGCCGCAGGTACAAGTGAGCGGGAGCGTCATCGCATGCCCGAACTCTCCTTCGAGCAATGCGCGGGCGATATGGGAGAAGCTGCGGTCGAGGTATGCCGACGGCACGGGCCTCGCGCGCGGCTCGGAATACCTTGCTTGGAGCGGCGTAGTGAGCCGCGGGCACTTCGGTGAGATCGACCTCGGGCACCTCAAGCCAGGATCCCGAGCAATGAGTGCGACCGGTATCGCTATGACGCAGAAGTTGATCGAGCAGCTCGGCTATGTCTGGCCCGCGCACACCATTGGCTCCGGCGAGGACTACGGGATCTGGCAATATCCGCCGCTCGAGGCGGACTACTCACAGCATTTCGTGGAGTCGTCGTTCGGGGCTCGACACTCGCTAAGTCTGCTCAAGGACGAGGGCGCCGGGAGCACCATCGCATTCTGCCCGGCGGATCGAAAGAAGAGTGGCCTCGAGGGTACGCTAAGCATTGACGCGGACGGAGATCCAGTGCGAGCGCAGTGGCGCTACTGGAATCCCACGCGCCAAGCGGAAGAGTCAGGAGGTGAAGTCAGCTTCGCACCGCGCGATCCCAGAAGTGCGGCACCGGTCCTGCTAGCAGCCAATGGCATGTTCTGGCGCCGGCTCAGATCGGGAGACTATTGGGAGCGCTGGCAGGAATATTCAGGCTGGACGATCCAACGAGGCGACTCGCTTCTCGAGCAGAAGCGTTAGGGGAGCACCCGCCGTTGCACGCGACAGTCGCCAGTCGACAGTCGACGTCTGCCTTTCAGTCGCCGGTCGGGACGATCTCCTTTCCTTCCACCATGAGCATGACCGTCCGCTGCGGCGCGCGGGTCCGGTGCGTCACGCCTCTCGGGATCACGAATCCTTGCTGCGGCATGAGTTCCACCGTGCGCCCCTCGAGATCGATGATGAGCTTCCCTTCCACCACGTAGAAGAATTCGTCGAGGTCGTCGTGCTGGTGCCAATGGTATTCGCCCTGCACGATCCCCACGCGCACCACCGAATCGTTCACGGCGCAGAGGGTCTGATTGAACCACGGATGCGTGACCGTCGCGGCGACCTTCTTCAGGTCGATCACCTCGAGCGGGCCGTGGGCGATGTCGAGGCGCGTCTCGTACGGGAAGTCCGGCTTACCCATTCTTGAGTCCCTCTTTGGTGAAGAGCGGGCCGATGGCGCTCCCTTCGGCGACCGCCTTGAGCCGGTAGAGCAGCGCGCCCCACGCCGAATTGCAGGAGACGAAGTACGGCGTCGCCTCGCGCCAGCCTTCGTGGATGAATCGCACCTCGGTCTTGTCGCCGCGCGTGGCCAGGTGGAACACGATGCGCGTGGCCGCCCATTCCTTTCCGGTCTCGCAGAGCCACGACGCGGTGGCCGGCGGCACGAAGGTCAGCGAGCGGAGACGGTAGACGCTCGCGCGATTGAAGAAGGCGAGCTCGACGCCGGCATCCATGGGCTGCGCGTCCTCCGCCCACCACTTGGCGAGGCCCTCGACGGTGGAGACGAGCGGGTAGATCACACGCGGCGCGGCGGAGATCTCAATGCTGTGGAGTAATTCGGGCATCTGACGCCCCCCGTTGGACTGCAATGAACCCTATGTGCGAATGGCGTGGGTGGCAACCCGAACGGCGTGAGGCGCGACCCGAACGCCGTGAGGCGCGACCCGAATGCCGTGAGGCGTGAGGCGTACGTCGAACTGATCTTGGGGCGTGCGACGCACCCCGAACGCCGTGAGACGCGACCCGAAAACCGTGAGGCGTGAGGCGTACGTCGAACTGATCTTGGGGCGTGCGACGCACCCCGAACACCGTGAGACGCGACCCGAACGCCGTGATTCGTACCCCGAACGCCTCGAGGCGTGAGTGCCCTCACGGCGTTCGGGGTGCGTCTCACGCCCCAAGATCAGTTCGACGTACGCCTCACGCCTCACGGTGTTCGGGGTGCGTCTCACGGGGTTCGGGTCGCGTCTCACGGTGTTCGGGGTGCGCCGCACGCCCCAAAGTCAGTTCGACGTACGCCTCACGCCTCACGGCGTTCGGGGTACGAACAACGGCGTTCGGGGTTCCACTGCCGCCCTTCCGGCGTGAGATTCCACCCGTGCAAATAGAGTTGCTCACGATCGGCGACGAACTGTTGCTGGGTTTCACCATCGACACGAACGCCGCGCACATCGCGCGCGCGCTCGCGGCGCTTGGCATTTCTATCGTCCGCCGCGGCACCGTGGGCGATGATGCCGAAGCGATCGCGACCGCCGTAAAGGAGGCTCTCGACCGCACCGGCGCCGTGATCACCACCGGCGGACTCGGCCCCACCGCCGATGATCGCACGCGCAATGTGATCGCGGGCGTCTTCGGCCGCAAGCTCGTGAAGGACGACGCCGTGCTCGCCGCGGTCGAGGCGCGCTTCGGCAAGCTCGGCTCGAAGATGCCCGCGAGCAATGTCAGCCAGGCGATGATCCCCGAGGGCGCGCGGATCCTCGTGAACCGCCACGGCACCGCGCCGGGATTGTGGCTCACGGATGATCGCGGACGCTGGTGCGCGATGCTCCCCGGTGTCCCCCGCGAGATGCGCGGCATGCTCAAGGAAGAATTGATTCCGGTCATCGCCGGGATGGTGGGCGCCGATCCGCCGGTCGTGATGTCGCGCACGGTGCGCACCACCGGCATCGGCGAGTCCGCGCTCGCTGAGCTGCTCGGCGAGCTCGGGAAGGGAGTCGATGGGCTGCCGCTCGCCTTCCTGCCCGCGTGGCCGGGGGTGGACCTCCGGCTCACGAGCGTCGGCCGCCGGGCGCCGGTCGCTGAGGCCGGCTTGACCGCCGCCGCGTCGAAACTTCGCGCGGCCGCGGCTCGCTATGTGTATGGCGTGGACGACACCGATCTCGCCGCGGTCGTGCTCCAAATGTGCCGCGAGCGCAAACTGCAGATCGCAGTGGCGGAGAGCTGCACCGGCGGACTCATCGGCGGCCGGCTCACCGCGATCCCGGGCTCGAGCGAGGTGTTCGTGGGCGGGGTGATCTCGTACTCGGATGTCGTGAAGCAGGAGAAGCTTGGCGTGCGCGTCGATACGCTGCGCGCGCACGGGGCGGTGAGCGAGCCGGTGGCGCGCGGAGATGGCCGAGGGAGCGTGCCGTGAATTCGGAGTGGAAGTCGGCATTGCCGTCACCGGCATCGCGGGCCCCACAGGCGGCACGCCGGAGAAACCTGAAGGAACGGTGTGGCTCGCCGTGCGCGTGAATGGCGCGATGCAGACGAGCAGCCGCCGTTTCGTCGGCGACCGCGAGGAAGTGCGTCAGCGCGCGGCCCAGGCCTCGCTCGATATGGTGCGGCGCGCGCTGTCGCCGCAGATTTAACGGAGTCCTCTTTCTCCACTGTGAATCGCATGTCCAAGAAACACCGCAACCCCGATCCCGAATCCGAAGCTCCGGTCGCCAATGTCTACCCCGCCGCGCCGCAAGCGGATGGTGTGGACGACGTGCCGGCACCCAGCGCCGAGCGTCTAAGCCCCACCGCTACCGTCGAATCTGCCGTTGACGACAAATACATCCGCCTCGCCGCCGAATACGAGAATTACCGCAAGCGCACCGCCAAGGAGCGCATGGAGATGTCCGCGCGCGCGCAGGGCGATCTGATCAAGCGGCTGATCGATCCGCTCGACGATCTCGCGCGCGTCATCGCGCAGGGGCCCGGCGCGCGCGACGCGAAAACGGTGCTCGATGCCGTCGAGGTGCTGGACAAGAAGATGATGAAGGCGCTCGCCGATGCCGGACTCGAAGTGCTCAATCCGATGGGCGAGCCGTTCGATCCCGAGAAGCACGAAGCGGTGTCCACCGCGCCCGCGGCGAGCGCGGAGGAGGACCATCTCGTCGCGCAGGTCTTCCAGCCCGGGTACGTGTTCCACGGCCAGCTGCTGCGCCCAGCGCGCGTGGTCGTGAAGCAATGGAACGGCTGAGCGCGTAGCGATGGCACAGGGCAAGGACTACTACGCGGTGCTGGGCGTGCCCGCCACCGCCCCCGCCGACGAGATCAAGAAGCAGTACCGCCGCCTGGCGAAGAAGCATCATCCCGACGCCAACAAGAGCGATCCCAAGGCCGCGGAGAAGTTCAAGGAGATCTCCGAGGCGTACGGCGTCCTCGGCGACGCGAAGAAGCGCGCGCAATACGACGAGATGCGCCGCCTCGGCGCGTTCGACGGCTTCGGCTCGGGCGGGCGCGGCGGCCGGCCGGGCGGGGGCGGCGGCCCGCGGCCGCAACCGGGCCCCACCACGTTCGACGACGTGGACATCGGCGGCTTCGGCGGGCTCGGCGACCTCTTCAGCTCGATGTTCGGCGGCGGGAGCCGCGGCGGCGCGCGCGCGCGCGGGCCCGAGCGCGGGCAGAGCGTGGAGGTGAACGTCGAGATCCCCTTCCGCACGGCGGCACTCGGCGGATCGGTGCCGATCTCGCTCGAGATGAACGAGGAATGCGAGACCTGCCACGGCAGCGGCGCGGCGCCCGGCGCGAAGATGAGCACGTGCCCCGAGTGCAGCGGCCGCGGCACGATCTCCTTCGGTCAGGGCGGCTTCGCCGTGAACCGGCCATGCCCGCGCTGCCTGGGACGCGGTCAGGTGCCGAGCCAGGCATGCCCGACGTGCGGCGGCAGTGGCGAGGTGCGCGCGAAGAAGACGATCAAGGTGAACGTGCCCGCCGGCGCCGACAGCGGGATGAAGATCAAGCTCTCGGGGCAGGGCGGTCGCGGGAACGCGGGCGGGCCGGCGGGGGACATGTTCATCACACTCACCGTGCTGCCCGATCGGTTCTACAAGCGCGAGGGGTTGGACTTGATCGCGACCGTGCCGCTGAACATCGCGCAGGCGACGCTGGGCTCCAAAGTGAGCGTGAAGACGCTGCACGCGAAGAAAGTGACGATCAAGATCCCGCCGGGCACGCCCGCCGGGAAACGGTTCCGCGTAAGAGGGCAGGGGATCGAGCACAACGGGGCGATGGGGGATCTCATCGTGGAAGTCACGATCGTCGTGCCGGAAAAGCTCTCGCCGGAACAGGAGAAGCTCATGCAAGAGTTCGCCGCCGCGGGTGGGATGAAATACTGAGGGCGGGCGCAGCACCCTGAACGCCGTACTTGGTCCCCCGAACTCCGCCATTGGCAACTGAGACGTAGTCACGGCTCGGGCGTTGCTGGGACCAGATCCGCCCTAGCCGTGACTACGCCTCAGTTGCCAATGGCGGAGTTCGGGGGACCAAGTACGGAGTTCGGGGTGCTTCTAACGGCGGATCGCGGCTGTAGATTGGGAGTATGGATAGGGCCTCCCGTCACACCGCCGAGCGCCGCATTCCCAACGCGGCTGCCCGCGTGCTCGTCCTGAAGGACTCGCATGCGCGGAATCCCGGTGTGCCGTTGGACCTCGACATCATTCGCGGCATTCGCGTGAACAAGAGCGCCGTCGAGCGCCGCGCGGCAACGATCCCAACGCGCCGCACCGTGAAGAAGGACTGGCAGGCCGCGTGGCTGCTGCGCGCGATCACGCTCATCGATCTCACCACGCTCGCGGGCGACGACACGCCGAGCAACGTGCGCCGCCTCTGCGCCAAAGCCCGCGAGCCCGTGCGCGATGACATCCTGAATGCGCTCGGCGCGATGCACCTCGGCATCACCGTCGCGGCCGTGTGCGTGTATCACGAACTCGTGGGCGTCGCGGTCGCCGCGCTCGCGGGGAGCGACATTCCCGTCGCGGCGGTGTCGGCGGGATTTCCGGCCGGATTGAGTCCCTTCGCGACGCGCCTCGCCGAGATCAAGGCGAGCGTCGCGGCGGGCGCGCAGGAGATCGACATCGTGATCACGCGCGCGCACGTGCTCACCGGCGACTGGAATTCCCTCTACGACGAAGTGCGCGCCTTCCGCGATGCCTGCGGCGACGCGCATCTCAAGGCGATCCTCGCCACCGGCGAGCTCGCGACGCTCACGAACGTCGCGCGCGCGAGCCGCGTCGCGATGATGGCGGGCGCCGATTTCATCAAGACGAGCACCGGCAAGGAGAGCGTGAACGCGACGCTCCCCTTCGGCGTCGTCATGGCGCGGCAGATCCGTGAATACCATGAATCGACCGGCGTCGCGGTGGGCTTCAAGCCGGCGGGCGGCATCCGCACGGCAAAGAATGCTGTCGACTGGATGATCCTCATGAAGGAAGAACTCGGCGACGAATGGCTGCGGCCGAAGCTGTTCCGGCTCGGCGCGAGCTCGCTGCTCACCGACATCGAACGCCAGCTCGAGCACGCGTCCACGGGGCGCTACGCCGCCGCGTACCGCATGCCCATGGTCTGAGCGTGCCACTTCACGGGAGAACGCGCGTATGAGCGTCGCCGAGATCTTCGAGACAATGACGTATGGCCCCGCGCCGGAGAGCGCGAAGCCGGCACTCGACTGGATCGCGGAGCACGGCGGCACTTTCGGGCATTTCATCGGCGGCAAGTTCGTGAAGGGAAAGACGCTCTTCGAGACAATGAACCCCGCCACCGGCAAATCGCTCGCGCGCGTGTCGCAGGGCTCCAAGAACGACGTGAATGCCGCGGTGAAGGCGGCGCGCGCGGCGCAGCCGGCGTGGGCCAAGCTGCCCGGGCACGAGCGCGCGCGGCACCTGTACGCGCTCGCGCGCGCGGTGCAGAAGAATGCCAGGCTGCTCGCGGTGCTCGAGAGCCTCGACAATGGCAAGCCGATCCGCGAGACGCGCGATCTCGATATCCCGCTCGTCGCGCGCCATTTCTATCATCACGCCGGCTGGGCGCAGCTGATGGAGACCGAGTTCGCGGGCTACGGCGCGATCGGGGTGGTGGGGCAGATCATCCCGTGGAACTTCCCGCTGCTCATGCTGGCGTGGAAGGTCGCGCCGGCGCTCGCGGCGGGGAACACATCGGTGCTCAAGCCCGCGGAGTTCACGCCGCTCAGCGCGCTCTGCTTCGCCGAGCTGGCCGCGCGCGCGGGATTGCCGCCGGGCGTCTTGAATATCGTGACGGGCGACGGCGAGACCGGCGCCGCTCTCGTCGATCATGCGGACGTGGACAAGATCGCCTTCACCGGATCCACTGATGTGGGCCGCGTGATCCGCCGCGCGACGGCGGGCTCGGGCAAGAAGCTCTCGCTCGAGCTCGGCGGGAAGAGCCCCTTCATCGTGTTCGAGGACGCCGATCTCGACAGCGTCGTCGAAGGCGTCGTGGACGCGATCTGGTTCAACCAGGGGCAGGTCTGCTGCGCCGGCTCGCGGCTGCTGGTGCAGGAGGGGATCGCCGAGCGCCTCACCGACAAGCTGCGCGCGCGCATGGAGAAGCTGCGCGTCGGCTCGCCGCTGGACAAAGCCGTGGACATGGGCGCGATCGTCGCGCCGGTGCAGCTCGAGCGGATCCGCACGCTGGTGGCGAAGGGAGTCGAGGAAGGCGCCGAGATGTGGCAGCCGAGCTGGGCCGTGCCCAAGGAGGGCTGCTTCTACCCGCCGACCTTGTTCACCGAGGTGGCGCCGAGCAGCACGATCGCGCAGGTGGAGATCTTCGGCCCCGTGCTCGTGAGCATGACCTTCCGCACGCCGGAAGAGGCCGTGGCCCTCGCGAACAACACGCCCTTCGGCCTCGCGTCGAGCGTGTGGACGGAGAACATCAATCTCGCGCTCGACATCGCGCCGAAGATCAAGGCGGGGGTGGTGTGGGTCAACTGCACGAATCTGTTCGATGCTTCTGCCGGCTTTGGCGGGTATCGCGAATCCGGTTTTGGCCGGGAGGGCGGGCGCGAGGGGATGTGGGAATACGTAAAGGCACAACGGCAGGATGTCGGCCGTCGGCTGTCGCCTGCGAAACGCACGGTGCCGGCAGCCGACAGCCGACAGCCCGCTGTGGACCGCACTCCCAAGTTGTACATCGGCGGGAAACAGGCGCGCCCGGACTCCGGATACTCCCGGCCCGTGAAGGGCGCGGGCGGTCGCGTGATCGGCGAAGTGGGCGAGGGAAACAGAAAGGACATCCGCAACGCCGTCGAAGCGGCGCACGCGGCGGGTGGCGCATGGGCCCGGAGCACCGGGCATGCGCGCGCGCAGATCCTGTACTACATCGCGGAGAATCTGTCGGCGCGCAGTGCCGAGTTCGCGGCGCGGATCGAGTCGATGACGGGGAAGGGCGGGGGCAGCGCCGAGGTGGAGGCGAGCATCTCGCGGCTGTTCACCTACGCAGCGTGGGCGGACAAGTGGGATGGCGCCGTGCACTCCGTGCCGATCCGTGGCGTGGCGATGGCGATGAACGAGCCGATCGGCGTGATCGGCGTCGCGGCGCCGGAGCTTCACCCACTCCTGGGTTTCGTGTCACTCGTGGCGCCGCTCGTGGCGACGGGCAATACCGTGGTCGCATTGCCGAGCGAGGCGCACCCCTTGGCCGCGACGGATTTCTACTCCGTGCTCGAGACGAGCGACGTGCCGGCCGGCGTGATCAACATCGTGACGGGCGGCAAGGACGCGCTGAGTCTCGTGCTGGCCGAGCACGACGACGTGGACGGCGTGTGGTACCAGGGGACGCACGAGGGCGCCGCGGCCATCGAGAAGGCGAGCGCGTCGAACATGAAGCGCACGTGGTGCGAGTGGCGCGCGCGCGACTGGACGAACGACGGAGAAGGGCGGGGGTTCCTGCGCGCGGCGACGCAGGTGAAGAACATCTGGATACCTTACGGCGAGTAATTCACTGCAACAAGGGAGACGGGAAACGGGAAACGGGAGCGAGTAGTTTCTAGCGACTACTCCCTCCCGTTTCCCCGTTTCCCGTTTCCCCTTCAGCAGTTTGCAGTTCGTTCTAGCGCACTTCCAGCACCATGACCAGCGGCTTATACAGCGTGGCACCGGCGGTGATCGTCCCGTCGGGCGCGAACCGATCCCACCCGGACGTCGCGATGAAGTAGAACTTGTCGCCCACCATCACGCCGTGGTTCGGCTCGCGCAATGACGGCAGGTTGGCGGCGAGCGTGGACCAGCGCTCGATCTTGGTCATGCCACGATCCAGATCCAGCCGGATGACACGGTCGATGCTGAGTCCGTTCTGCACCGCGACCAGCGTGTGCCCCGTCAGCGCCATGCCGTCGATGCCGCTGATCGCGGCGTGCGCGTCGTTCGCGAGCCAGCTCACCTTCCCGCTCACGCGATCCACGATCGCGATGCCGCGAATATAGTCCGCGACGAAGATCCGCTTCCCGTCAGGCGCGGCCACCGGTTGCTGTGGGTTCGGGAAGATCCCGGGCGGCACGAGCATCTCGAGTGTGTCCCGCGCCGCGCGGATCACGTACACGCCGCCGCCGATCGCATCGGACACGAACACATCGCCGTTGCTCGCGACGGTCAGGTCGCCCAGCACATGATCGGTGCTGTCGTCCGGCAGATCGTAGCGGTCGAGCAATGCGCCCGTGGCCAGATCGTAGCGCAGCACGGCGCTCTCGCCGGAATCGCCGGGCGCGAGCGCGAACGCCTCGGGCATCCCCGCGGTGCTCGCCCAGAGCGCCTTCTGCTTCTCCGACACATCCAGCCCCATCATGGACAGCACGCTGTCGCGCGCGGCCGGCACGAAATCCGAGAACATCCCGCCCTGCCGCACGATGATCTTCCGCTCGCGGATGCTGCTCAGGAAGAATCGCCTGGTCGCCGGGTCGTACGCGATGTCCTCGGCGACGAACTCGCTGTCCGGCACGGTGAACGCGACCGCCGGATGCCCCACCGCTTCGCGATTCTTCGCGAGGCGCGCGAGCACCTCCTTCCACCCCGGCGCGCCGCGCACCGGTGCGAGGAGCGAGTCCGCATCGAGGTCCTTCGTGAGCCCGGTCGCGGCGTACTGCTTCAGCCACTTCATCGCGCCCGCCGTGTCGTGCATCTGCGCGTCCGCGCGCGCCATCGCGATGATCGTGCTGGGATAACCGTTCAGCTCGCGATACAGGATCTCCGCATAGTGCTTGTACCCTTTCCAGTCCCCGCGCAGCCGCGCCGCGTCCCCCGCCGCGCTCCGATCGCGCCAAGTGGAATCGCTTTGGGTGCTCGCCGATAGAGTCACGAGCGCAACCCCGAGGGCGACAGCCGAGAGCCGACAGCCGACAACCGAGTTCATTCTTCCCTCCCCGCCAACCGGTCCAGATCATCCGCCGCATTCTGTGCGCGGTCGAGCAGCTGCGAGATCGTGTCCAAGACGTTGCCACCGCCGTGCAGCCGCAGCAAGCCGAGCCGGATCGTCTCGAGCGCGGCGACGGTGGTGCCGAGCTCGCGCTTCGCGTCATCGCGGCGCTCGGAGAGGCGCGCGTATTCGAGCTCGTCGCCGTTCTTCCTGCCGCCGCGCTCGAGGAGGGATGAGAGATTGTCACTGTCGAGGCGCATGCTGGCGGCGCGCGCCTCGAGACGCTTCACGACGTCGGGGATGTCACCGAGCTGCTTGCGCTGGTCCTTGGGGAGCGTCTCGTACAACTCGAGCGCCGCGAGCCCGAGCGCCGCCTCGGTGGGACGGTTGAGGAGCTGCATCGGGCCTTTCCGCCCGCGCGCGAGGTGGCGCGCGACCCACGCGCCCAACGCTGGATCCCCAGAACCATTTGCGCAGTGAGCCGTCGAGCATGACGCCGGCGCGGCGGCCGAGCATTGGGATGCCGAGCGCGTTGCAGAGGAGGAAGCAGCTGCCAGTGGCTATTACCAGGTACTGCAGGAGATTCCGCTAAGATCTGAGTCCGGGCCCAGTTTGTAGACGGTGACGGCGATGATCGCGCGGCCGCGCGCCGGCGATGCAGCAGCCCGAGTGACGCTCCAGGTGACCGCGCGCATGATCTGCATCCACTTGGGGATCTCCGAGGCCGTGAAGCGCAGTTCTTCGCGGCGCGCATCGCGCCAGCGATCGAGCGCCAAGCGCAGATCCGCCAGCGAGTAGCCCGCCGACGAGCGTCCGCCGCGTGAGGCTCAGGTGGAAGCCGAGCTGAGCCAGTGCGGGAAGCAGGTGATCGCCGCAGTGTAGGCGGCGCTCGACCATTGCTTCTTGAAGAGGTCGCCGATCACCGACGAGCGTGCCGAACAGGATCCACAGGTTGAGGAGCGCGCGCGCCGGGTTCAGCGACTCCGAGCCAGACTCTGATGGGCGCGGGCACATCCAGCCGCTGCATCGCGTCGGTCTCGAGCGCGTCGGCGAGATCCTTGGCCGTGTTGTACCGCGCCGCCGGGTCCTTCCGCAGACACCGGTCCACCGCCTGCGCGAGCAGCCTCGGCACCGCGGGCACGTCGGCCAGCTGCGGCGGCGGCTCATCGATGTGCTTCGCGATGATCGCGCTCGCGTTCGGGCCGTCGAAGGGCACGCGCGCCGTGAGTGCGTAGTGGCCCACCACGCCCAGCGAGTACAGGTCGCTCCGCGAATCCACCGTGGCGCCCGATCCCTGCTCGGGACTCATGAAATGCGCGGTGCCCATGATCTTCGCGCCGTCCTCGCCCGTGTCGTGCGTGCCCACGCGCGCGATGCCGAAGTCGGTCACGAGCGCGCGCCCGGTCTCCCGGTCGATCAGGATGTTGTCGGGCTTCACGTCGCGGTGGATCACGGCGTGATCGTGCGCGTGACCCAGCGCCCAGGCCACCTCGCGCAGCAGCCGCGCCGCCGGCGCCGGCGTGAGCGGCCCGTGCTCGCGGATGCGCGCGCCGAGCGTCTCGCCGTCGATGTACGTCATGACGAAGAAGACGTAGCCGCCCGCTTCGCCCACGCGGTGGATGGGCACGATGTTCGGATGCGCCAGATTCGCCGACGTGCGCGCCTCGCGCAGGAACCGCGCCCGCGAATCGGGCTTGGCCGCGAGGAAGGGACTCAGCACCTTGATCGCGACGAACCGCTCTAGCTGCACCTCGCGCGCGAGATACACGACGCCCATCCCGCCGCGCCCCAACTCGCGCTCGAGCGAATACTCCCCCGCGAGCGCCTGCTGCAGCGCGACAAAGTCGCCGTCCAGCGCGTATGGGTTGTTCACGTAGTTGTCTTTGGGTTTACGACAGCCGCCAGCCGACAGCCCGCTGTTAGCTCTTCGCCCTTATGCCGCCAGTACGGGCAATCCCTTCCGCGAGTTCCGTCCCGCCTCGATGATCCCGCCGCCCAAGACCCGCTCGCCGTCGTAGATCACGATCGACTGTCCGGGGCTGATCGCGCTCACCGGTTCATCCAGCGCGAGCTCGATCTCGCCGCCCTCGGAGCGCACCAGTTCGGCGTCCGCCGCGTGCCGCGTGGTGCCGGATCTGCACCTGCACGCGCGCGCCGACGTCCGGCGCATCCACCAGCCAATTCACCTCGCGCGCGATCACGCCGTGGCCGAGCAGTTCCTCGCGTGGGCCGATCACGACGGCGCGGTCGGCCGGCCGGATCGCGACCACGAACATCGGTTCCCCATAGCCGCCCGGCACGCCCTTCCGCTGGCCGATCGTGAAGCGCGCGTAGCCATGGTGCTCGCCGATCACGCGGCCGTCGCTCGTCATGAACGGGCCCGGCCGCAGCGACGGCGTGTCCGCGCCCAGTTCGCGCGCGATCACCTTCGCGTGATCGCCGTCCGGCACGAAGCAGATGTCCTGGCTCTCCGGCTTCTCGGCCACCACCGCGAGGCCGAGCAGGCGCGCGCGTTCGCGCGTCTCGTCCTTGGAGAGGCCGCCCACCGGCAGCAGCATGCGCGAGACCACCGCGCGGTCGATCCCCCAGAGGAAATAGCTCTGGTCCTTCCGGTGATCGCGGCCGCGGAGCAGCTCGCCGTTCACGGCACGGGCGTAGTGGCCGGTGGCGATCCAGCGGGCGTCGAGCGCGTCGGCCTTGTGCACGAGATCGCGGAACTTCGTGAACGTGTTGCAGCGCACGCAGGGGATGGGCGTGCGCCCCGCGTCGTACTCATGCACGAAGTCGCGCACCACGTCGCGGCTGAACGCGGTCTCCAGGTTCAGCACGTAATGCGGGACGCCCACGCGCTCGCACACGCGGCGCGCATCGTCGATCGAATCGAGGGAGCAGCACGGGCGGTCGGGGACGTCGTCGCCGTAACAGAAGAGCTTCATCGTCACGCCGATCACGTCATAGCCCTGCTCGGCGAGCACGGCGGCGGCCACCGAACTGTCGACGCCGCCGCTCATCGCCACCAGCACCTTCTCGCGCGGCACGGTCAGCTCGCGGCGCCCGCGAGGCGGCGGGCCTTGGCGACGAGCTTCGGGAAGATCTGCGCGACGCGGTCGATCTGCTCGGGCGTCGTGAGCGAGCCGAGACTCATGCGGATCGCGGCGACCGCCACATCGCGCGGCGCGCCGATCGCGCACAGCACGTGCGACGGATCGACGTTCCCGCTCTGGCACGCGGAACCCGAGGAGCAGGCGACGCCGGAGAGATCGATTGCCATGAGCAGTGATTCGCTGTCGGTGCCCGGCACCGAGATGCTGAGGATGTGCGCGGCGCGCGGTGCGTGCTGCGCGTGCACCACGGCATCTGGAATGTTCGCGAGGAGCGCCGCCTGCAGCTTGTCGCGCAGGCTGCTCAACCGCGCGAGCTCCTCGTCCATCTCCGCGAGCGTGAGCTCCGCCGCGCGCGCGAGGCCCACGGCCGCGGCGACGTTCTCCGTGCCCGGCCGCTGGCCGCGATTCTGCTGGCCGCCGTGCTGCAGCGGCTCCAGCGGCGAGCCGCGGCGAATGTAGAGCGCGCCGATGCCCTTGGGCGCGCCGATCTTGTGGCCGGAGAACGCGAGGTAGTCGAAGGGCTGGCTCTTCGCGTCGATCTTCACCTTGCCGAACGCCTGCACGCCGTCGGTATGGAAGAGCACGCCGCGCGACTTGGCCGCGGCCGCGAGCTCGGGGATCGCCTGGATCGTTCCGATCTCGTTGTTCACCCACATGACCGAGACGATCGCGACGTCATCGCGCAGCGCGGCGTCGTAGGACGCGCGATCGACCACGCCATCCGAGTTGACGGTGAGGAAGCGCTCTTCGCCTCCTTCGGCCGCGATGTGATGGACGGCCGCGAGCACCGCCTTGTGCTCGATGGGCGTAGTGACCGCGACGCGCTTGCCCTTGCCCTTCAGCGCGCGGAAGGCGCCGAGGATCGCGAGGTTGTCGCCCTCGGTGCCGCCCGACGTGAAGGCGATCTCATCGGACGTGGCGCCGAGGCACTTCGCGACGCGGTCACGCGCTTCATCGAGCGCGGCGCGCGCTTCGCGGCCCCACCGGTGGGTACTGCTCGGGTTCCCGAAGCGGGGGCCGTAGAACGGCTCCATGGCCTCGCGGACCTCGGGGCGGACCGGGGTGGTGGCGGCGTGATCGAGATAGATCGGATCTGGCATGGGAATAAAGATAGCGGGAATTCGCTGGGCGTGTGTAGAACCCCGAACCCCGTACTTGGTCCCCCGAACTCCGTTGCTGGCAGCTAAGGGGTGGTCACTTCTCAAGCGGACATGGGGTCCCAAGTACGCCGGAGCAGTGACCAAACCTCAATTGCCAGCAACGGAGTTCGGGGGACCAAGAACGGAGTTCGGGGTGCGTTACTGCTTGTAGATGACTCCCTCCTTCATGACGAACTGCACGTGTTCCATGATCGTGATATCCGCGAGCGGATCCCCTTTGACCGCGATGATATCGGCGTACTTCCCGGCCTTGATCGACCCGATGAGCTTCGACTGTCCGAGCAGATCCGCGGCGCCGACCGTGGCCGCCTGCAGCGATGCCACGGGCGTCATTCCGTATTTCACCATGTAGGAGAACTCTTTCGCGTTCGTGCCGAAGGGGCACACGGAGATGTCCGTGCCGAAGGCGATCTTCACGCCTTCCTTCACCGCGCGCTTGAAGTTCGCGATCGAGATGTCGTTGAGCCGGTTGGAATGCTCGAGGAAATCGGCGGGGTAGTGCGCCGCGGAGTCGATGCACCCGACGGTCTCCAGCGTGGGCACGAGGTAGGTGCCGTGCTGCTTCATGAGCTGGATCCCTTCCTCGTCGAGATAACTGCCGTGCTCGATCGAATTGACGCCGGCGCGCACGGCCGCCTTGATACCCGCGGCATTGTGCGCGTGCGCGGCGACGCGGAGGCCGAAGTTGTGCGCTTCGTCCACGGCGGCGACGAGCTCCTCATCGGTGAATTCGCGCGCGTTGGCGTTGCTGTTGTGCGTGAGCACGGCGCCGGTGGAGAGCACCTTGATGAGGTCCACGCCCTGGCCGGCGAGCATGCGCACGCGCTGGCGCACCTCCCACGGGCTGTTCGCCTCGCCATAGTGAAGGTCCCACGGGAGCCCGATATCCGGCGCCATCCCGGTGACCGCGCCCGCGCCGCCGGTGATGGTGATGTACGCGCCGGCCACGAACATGCGCGGACCCGGGATGTCGCCGCGCGCAATGGCGTCGCGCATCGCGACGTCCACCAGCGCGCGGTAGGTGCCCACATCGCGCACCGTGGTGAAGCCCGCCATGAGCACGATCCGCGGATTCGGGATCGAGCGGAACGCCTCCTCGGCGGCGGTGCGACGCAATTCGTTGAGCGGCTCCGGATCGTTCGCGGGGCCCACGAGATGCGTGTGCATGTCGAGCAGGCCGGGGAGGACGGTCATCGCGGAGAGATCGATGACCTTCGCGTCCTTGGGGATCGCGACGGACGGGCCGACGGCGGTGATCATGCCGTCCTTCACGATGATCACCTGGTTGGTGAGCATCGTGCCGGCGTCGGCGTCGAAGAACTTGCCGGCTTTGATGGCGGTGGTCTGGGCTCCGAACTACCGCAGCTGCGAGGAACGATGACGATCGCTGCGAGGCGAATGGATCGATGCATGCGTGGCTCCGAGAAGGCTATGAAAGTGGGGAATTCCTGCTGGACCAACGAACGGCGACGTTGGACGTTAGCCCGCGTGTTGCGTGGTGGCTGGCCATTGGGAACAGCGCAGTACCCACTCTCATTCCCTTCGCAACACGCGGCCCAACGTCCAACGTCGCCCTCCGTTGGTCCAGCAGGAACTGGCTACTCCGACTTGTAAATGACGCCGTTCTTCATCACGAAATTGACATGCGCCATGATGGCAATGTCCTTGATCGGATCGCCCTTCACCGCGACGATGTCCGCGTATTTCCCGGCTTTGATCGAGCCGAGCATCTTGGATTGCCCCATGAGATCCGCCGCCGACACCGTGGCGGCCTGCAGCGCCTGCATGGGCGTCATGCCGTACTTCACCATCAGCTCGAACTCGCGCCCGGGGTAGCGGAACCCGCATACCGCGTTGTCCGTGCCATAGGCGATCTTCACGCCGGCCTTCACGGCCTTCGCGAAGCTCGCCATGTGGATCGACGCCACGCTGTCGTGCATCAGGAAGTCCTTGGGGAGGTTCGGGTTCACCTGGATGCAGCTGTGCACCTCGAGGGTGGGCACGAGATAGGTGCCCTTCTCCTTCATCATCGCGATGACCTCATCGTCCAGGAAGCTGCCGTGCTCGATCGAACTCACGCCCGCCCGCACGGCGTTCTTGATGCCGTTCACGTTGTGGCCGTGCGCGGCGACCTTGAGGCCGAAGTTGTTCGCTTCGTCCACGATCGCGGCGAGTTCCTCATAGGTGAATTCGCGCGCGAGATGGTTGCTGTTGTGCGTGAGGATCGCGCCGGTGACGAGCACCTTGATGACGTTCACATTCTGCCCCGCGAGCAGGCGCACCTTCTGCCGTCCCTCCCACGGGCTGTTCGCCTCGCCGAACTTGAGGTCCCAGGGCAGGGTGATGTCCGGCGCCATACCGGTCATGGCGCCGGCGCCGCCGGTGATGGTGATGTACGCGCCCGCGACGAACATCCTCGGGCCGGGGAATATCCCCGCCGCGATCGCATCACGCATGGCGACGTCCACGAGCGCCCGGTAGGTGCCCACATCGCGCACGGTGGTGAAGCCCTCCATGAGCACGGTCTTCGCGTTCGGGATGGAGACGTACGCTTCCTGCGCGGCGGTGCGTTCCAGCTCATGCAGCGGCTCTGGATCGGTGGTCCACGGCGCAATGGAGATGGCTGTGCATGTCGAAGAGCCCGGGCATCACGGTCATGCCGGAGAGATCCACGACGGTCGCATCCTTCGGGATCGCGACGGAGGGGCCGACGGCGGTGATCACGCCGTCCTTCACGAGGATGATCTGATTCGACAGAACGGTGCCGGCGTCGGCATCGATGAACCTGCCGGCTTTGATGGCCGTTACTTGAGAGCTCAACGGCGCGGCGAGGATCACCGTGAGCAGGGCAAGACGGAATACGAGCTTCATCGCGGGGCGCTCCGGATTGGGACGAGAGTGGAAACCCGAACTCCGTACTTGGTCCCCCGAACTCCGTTGCTGGCGTTTGACTTGTGGTCACTGCTCCGGCGTACTTGGGATTCCATGTCCGCTTGAGCGGTGACCACACCTCAATTGCCAGCAACGGAGTTCGGGTGACCAATGACGCGGTTCGAGGTTCGAATTGCGTCGTTAGTGAGTGCACCGAAACTGCACCGCGAGCCGGGCTCCGTCGAGGTGCACCGCGTCACCAAACTTCACGGGACTATCGGGCGTCGCCCGCACCGCGGCGACGGCGAGGCCCGCCTCGTCGAGGGTATCGAGCACGACCATCCAACCCGCGCCCGCCGCGCAGGCGCTCGCGGTCACGCGCTCGGCGGCCGAATGCAGCGCGGGGGCGCCGCGCGTCTCGCGGAGATCGGGGGAGAGCAGCGGCGCCGCCTTCAGGCCCGTCGCCTGGGCGACGAGTGGATCATCCGCGGTGAGGATCACGGCGTCACGCGGCAGGGTCGCGGCCCACACCACCACCGGCCCGTACGCCATCGCCTGGTGCCGCTGCGGCACCACCCACCCATCGGCCGCGTAGCCGCGCACATTCAACCGCGTGCAGGTCGCGACGGGCAGCAGCAGGATCACCACCGCCACGGCGCTGCGCGGCAGTCGCTCGAGCGCGCTCGCCGGCACGAGCTCCGCGAGCGCGCACGCACCGCCCACCATCAGGATCATCAGCAGCGGCAGGATCCCCCAGAGGAACCGGTCCGGGCTGATCGGCCAGACCAGCACGACCGCGAGATAGCCGAGTGTCGCGAGGAGCGCCACCGAGCGCCATCCGCGCACGCGCCAGAGTCCGGCGCCGGTCGCGAGCAGCGCGAGCACCAGGCCGGGCGCTCCCCACACCTGGCGGCCGACGCGCAGCAATCCGCTCACCTGATGCCACATCAGATCGAACAGTTCGCCCAAGCCGTTCACGCTCTCGCGCCACATGCCGCCATAGCTGCCGTAGCTCCCCGTCCACGCCGCGGGAATGTCGTGCGCGTGCTGGCGCGTCCACGCGATCCACGCGAGCGCCGGGATGAGCATGAATGCGGCGAGCATCGCTTCGCGCTGGCGCAGCGCCACGGGCTTCCCGGGCTCGGTGCCCATGCGCCACGCCACGGCGAGCGTGACCGGCAAGAGGATCGTGCGCGCGAGCGGGAGCAGCGACGCCACGATCGCGGCCGCGATGGCGCGCGCGCGAGGTGGCGGCGCCGCATCATCGGCGTCGTCCGCGAAGTTCGAGTGTCAGCCCCAGCAGCAGCGAGGCGAGCGGTTCGGAGAAGAGCGTGCCGGTCACCGCGCGCGCGGGCACGAGCAGCACGGCGAGCGCCGCGGCCGCCGAGGCGAGCCAGCCGATCCCGAAGCGCCGCGCGCCCCAGCGGCCCCAGGGCACCACGCTCGCCGCCGCGAGGAGCGCGTTCCCGGCCTTGAGCCAGGCGATGAATCCGAGCGCCGCCACCGGCGGCCGCAGCCAGCTCCAGAGCGCGAGCCACACCGGGTAGAACGGGGGATAGTGGATGCCCGCGGGCGCGCCGGGCAGCGCGAGATG
Organism: uncultured Gemmatimonadaceae bacterium; assembly: GCA_963751275.1. GTDB lineage: Bacteria > Gemmatimonadota > Gemmatimonadetes > Gemmatimonadales > Gemmatimonadaceae > DATKOH01. The sequence continues at coordinate 106,517 of CAVVTZ010000012.1, forward strand.
ATGGTAGCCCGAGCCGGCGAGCAGGCTCTTGGCGAGATCGACGTAAATGCCGTCGTCGAGAAGACGCCCACCGGCATCGGCCCTCGCGCGTGAGCGCGAGTACGGCGAGCGTCGCGACCGCCGCCGCCCACGGGGCGAGCGCGTTCGCCCGTGAGGCGGCCGGGCCCCGCGTCACTCGATGCGCTTCCCCTGGCCGAACACTTCGTTCATCCGCACCGCGTTCGCGAGTCCCTGCGCCTGGAGCATCATCTTCTGACCGGACGCCGAGTCGCCGTGCTGCGTGAGCGCTTCACCGAGCACGGCCGCGGTGACCACGTAGCGCAGCGGGATGTCCGAGCTCGCACGATCGACCCACCGGTCCATGCGCATGAGCGTCTTGGGGCCTACGTATACCGAATCCCAGAGCGTCTTCGACCCAATGAGGTCGATCGCAGCCGAACCCCTGGATGGGCACATAGCGCGACGACACCGGCGCCGGCACCGGATTCAGCTTCGTGAGGATCCCTTCCTGGATCAGATACTTGCCCATGCCGAGCTGCTGCGCGTAGCCCGCCGACGAGAAGTACATCGGCCGCTGCGGGTACGAATCCTTGAGCATGCGCAGCACGAGCAGCTGGTCGCGCGAATACACGCCGGGCCGCAGCACGGCGTTGATCGAATCGAGCACGAACGTCGCGCCCTGCCGCAGCTCCTGGTACGGCGGTACCGAGTCCGCCTCACCCAGCGTGAGCGTGAGCGGCGGCTTCGTGGGCACCGGCCACACGCGGTCGCGGTAGATCGCCGGTCCCTTCGCCGCGTCGTACGGCCGCGGCGGCCGCCGGATTATTTGCCGAACGTACCAGTCGGTGTTCAAGAGCGACGTGACGGCGACAGTGACATCCTGCCGCACGCCCTCCACCTCCTGGGCATACCAGAGCGGGAACGTGTCGTTGTCACCGTTGGTCACGACGATCCCGTATGGCTCCACGGTGTTGAGCAGGTCTGCCGCCCAGTCGCGCGTGAACGTGTCGCCGCGGCGCGGCGCCGACTTCCAGTTGCCGATGAGCGGCACGAACGCGAAGACCAGGATCGGGCTCGCCAGGAGCCAGCTCTTGAGCGGGAAGCGCGGCATGTGGCCGCTGCCGCTCTTCACATCCGCGTCGGAGGAGAACAGCGACGCCACGATCTCCCAGAGCCACACCAGGCCCAGCGCGGCCCACACGCTCCACGCCGAGTAGCTCCAGAGATAGAAGTAATCGCGGTCGCGCACCTCGCGCGGCACGGTGTTCCCTAGATCCGGCGACTGCGAATAGCCGTACTTGAAATTCATGTAGTAGATGAGCGCCAGCGTCACCGTGAAGATCAGCGGCCCGAAGAACCAGAAGCTCATCCGGTCGCGCTTCCAGTGCGCGACGCCGCCCAGCAATCCCAGCAGGAAGAAGACGATGGCCAGTATCGTCTGCAGCGCGGGGTTGTTCACGTACGGATCGCGCAGGAACTGCCAGGTGAAATAGTGCCACCACATCCCGATCTGCCCGTTCACGAAATCAGACTGCCGCTGCGACAGGTCCGGCTTGCCGAACTGCACGCGGTTGATGTTGTCCTTGAGCCGCTGCTCGGTGGTCGCCGAGAAGGTGCACGACCAATGGAACTCGGTCATGCAGCCCGTGGGCTCGCCCTCGTTGATCGCCGGGAAATGGGCGCTCCGAATCGGCTCGAAGGCGAACACCGTCATGCCGAGCCCCATCGCGAGCAGCGCGCCGGCCACCAGCTTGGGGCGGATGATGGTCTGCCACCGCCGCGCGAGCACGGCCACGCCCACCGCCGGCATCACCAGGAAGCCGGCCGGATGGTTCGTATAGCCGAGTCCGATCAGGTACGCGATGAGGATGAGGATCTTGTCGGCCTTGGGGCCGTCCGGGTCATCGCACCAGAGCACGGTGAGCCAGCTCACGATCGCGAAGAAGGCGAGCGACAGGGTATACGGCTTCTCGTTCACCACGCTCTGGCTCCACACCGTGAACACGGTGGAGGCGATGAGCGTCGCGACGGCGGCGCCGGTGATCCGCTGCCACTTCTCGGGCAGCCAATACGAGAGCACGCGCTCGACGACCAGGAACCACATGCCGCTCGACACCGCGCTCGCAAGCGCGGCCAGCGAGTTCACCTTCACCGCCGCGCCCGCGCCGATCGGCAGCAGCGTGAAGAAGCGCCCGATCATCACGAAGAACGGATTGCCCGGCGGGTGCGGGAGCCCGAACGTGTAGGCCGCCGTGATGTACTCGCTGGCGTCCCACATCGCGGTGGTCGGCGCGAGCGTGAAGAGATAGAGCAGGAAGACCAGCAGCGACGCGATGCCGGCGGCGACGTACGACGGACGGTGGTCGAGCGCGGGAGCCTTCGGAGGCATCAGGGTACCGGGATCAGGAGAGAGGTCTGAGCGCGGCGCGCACCGGCGCCGCATCGAGTCCGGCGAGCTTCACCGGCAGGGCGATCAAGTCGTATGTACCATCCGCGACGCCGCGGAGGTCCAGATTCTCAAGAATGTACGCTCTCCCGGCGAAGAGCGCTCGGTGCACGTCCAGCGACTTGCTCTCGCGCTCGTCCACGCTGGGCGCGTCCACGCCCAGCAGTCTCAGGCCGCGCTCCATCAGCGTGGCCACGGCATCCAGCGAGAGCACGGGCCACGCCGCGGGGAAGGTGCCGCCGGCGATGGAGCAGCTCGTGCGCAGCAACAGACGCTCGATGCGCCCGACGCCGAGCGCCGGGAGGTCGCCGGTCCCGAGGGTGCGCGGAGCCGGATCCACGGTGAGCACGCGCGCCGTTCCGGCGAAGACTTCCAGCGGCATCGCGTCGGCGGCGGCCCATCCATCGTGCACGTGCAAGGGCGCATCGGCGTGCGTGCCGCAGTGGGGGCTGGTCGTGAACACCGAGAGGTTCACGCTCGCGCCGTCCGCGATGCGCCACGCCCAGCCGCAGCTGAACGGCGTATCGCCGGGCCACTCGGGCACGCCCGGCGCGAGCGCGATCGAGATATCGCGCAGCGTCACTTCGCCGGGCTCCCGGCGCCGAAGACGCGCGAGCGCACTTCCCACAGGGCGGGGAAGAAGCGCTGGCTCACGGTGCGCGAGAGATACTTGGCGCCGAGCGTGCCGCCGGTGCCCGACGTACCGGGGCCGATGATCCGCTCCACGAGCTGCACGTGCAGGAAGCGCCAACGGGCGAAACCTTGCTCGTACTCCAGCAGCTCCTCGGCGAGCAGGAACAACGGCGTCGCCTCCGCGCCGGTGTAGATCGATTCCGCGGTCTCGCCGTGCGCGGCGAGCAGCTGTTCGAAGAGCGCCTGCAGCGTGGGGCGCGCGAGCCAGGCTTTCACCATGGGCGGCGGCGCGCCGTGCTCGGACACGGCGTTCAGGAACGTCTGGTCGCGCAGGCCGCTCGCTGCCTCGATCGCTCGGAACTGCGCGCTCTGCGAGCCGCTGGAGGTGCCGAGCGAGCCGCGGAACTGCGCGAAGCGCTGCGGCGGGAGCGTGTCGAGCGCGGAAAGCTGATCGGCGACGATCCGCACGAGCGCATTGAGCCGCTTGGTCACGAAGATCGCGCCGGTCACGTCGCGCGCCTCGAGGCGCGCGAAGAGTCCCTCCATCTCGCGCAGGATGACCTTGAACCAGAGCTCGCTCGCCTGGTGCACGACGATGAACAGCAGCTCGTCGGGCTGTTCCGGCTTGGACTGTGCGCGCTGCAGCGAGAGCAATTCGTCGAGCGCCAGGTACGTGGGATAATCCATGGCGCTCAGAAGGACGAGACGTCGAGCGTGGCCAGGTCGTCCACGCGCATCGTCTCGCCGGTGTGGAAGGGCTCGCCGTAGCGCGCGCGAATGAGCGACCCGTAGTGCGCGGAGTGGTGGCGGATGATGTCGAAGAGCGAATCGGTGTTCGGGAAGACCTCGCCGGCCTGCACCGCGCCGGCGAACTGCGATTCGAAGGCGCGCACCGATTCCATCTTCTGCTCGAAGACATCGGTGATGTCCACGACGAACGTGGGCTTCACGTGGTCCTCGCGGTAGCTGAGGCAGTGGATCAATTTGCGCGGGCGGTGCGCCTTGCCGCCGCCCGCCGCGTACTTGGCGAGCCCCGCCAGGAAGCAGGCATCGCGCACGAGCTCCGCGGTGATGCGATGATCCGGGTGCCGCCCGCCGAACGCCGGCGCGAGCACGACCTGCGGCTGCAGCCGCCGGATCTCGCGCACGAGCGCCGCGCGCGTCTCGTCGGTGTTGAGGACGCCGGCATCCGGAAGCCCGAGATTGACGCGCTCGGCGACGCCGAGGATCTCGGCCGCGCGGTTGGCCTCCCGCTCGCGGATCTCGGCGGAGCCCCGTGTGCCCATCTCGCCGCGGGTGAGATCGATGATGGCGGTGCGATGGCCCTGCTTGGCACTCTTGGCGAGCGTGCCGCCACAGGTCAGCTCCACATCGTCCCGATGCGCCGCGATGGCCAGAATGGTCACTTGAGGCATGGCGGGGAATATACTCGCTACGAACGGCGCTCGTAGAACCCCGAACCCCGTCCTTGGTCCCCCGAACTCCGTCTTGGCAACTGAGGCGTGGTCACGGCTCGGGCGGTGCTGGTACCAGCACCGCCCGAGCCGTGACCACGCCTCAGTTGCCAAGACGGAGTTCGGGGGACCGAATACGCAGTCCGAGACTTTGAGATGGTGCCTGTCGATATAGATTGAAGAGTGTCGAACACCCCGAGCTGGACCGACCTGGGTGAACTCTGGCCCAACCGAAGCGCGAGCCGCTTCGTGGAGGCGGGCGGTCAGCGTTGGCATGTCCAGCTCTTCGGGAACGGCCCGCCGCTCTTGCTGGTGCACGGCACCGGTGCGGCGACGCACACGTGGCGCGATCTCGCGCCGCGGCTCGCGACGCGGTTCACCGTGATCGCGCCGGACTTGCCGGGACATGGATTCACCACGGCGCCGCGCACCGATCTCCTCTCGCTCGACGGGATGGCCAAGGAACTCGGCGTCCTGCTCGACGCGCTCGAGATCAAGCCGGTGGCCGGCGTCGGCCACGCGGCGGGAATGGCGGTGCTGCTCCGCCTCGCGCTGGGGCGCGAGGTGCCATTCAAGACGCTCGTCGGCATCAACGCCGCGCTCACGCCGCCGCGTCGGCAGATGTGGACCTTGCTCGCGCCGGCCGCGAACGTCTCCTCGCGCAATTCGTTCGTCGATGGCCTGGGCACCAAGATGGCCACCGGCTCGCTCGAGGATTCGCTGCTGCGCTCCACCGGTTCGCACCTGTCGCCGGAGCAGGCGGCGCTCTACGGCGGATTCCTCCGCTCGCGCCGCCACATGGGCGCGGTGACGACGATGTTCGCGAACTGGGACGCCGCGTCACTCCAGCGCGACCTCGCGACGCTCGCCACGCCGGTCACGCTCGCGGTGGCGCTCAACGATCCGTGGGTCCCGCCGCGCAGCGCCGACCGCCTCGCCGGACTCTTCCCCCGCGCCCGCGTCGTCGAGATCGGCGACTGCGGCCACCTCGCGCACGAGGAGAAGCCGGGTCTGGTCGAGACGGTGATCGTGGAGAGCGCGCAGCGCGAAGGTGTGCTGCCGCGGGCATCGGCGTCGGTACTGCAGACTGAGACGTTAGACTGAGACGGTAGACTGCAGCCTACGGTCGCATTCTAACGTCTCAGTCTAAAGTCCGAGTCTGTAGTTATTCGTACCTCAGCGCCTCCACCGGATCCAGCCTCGCCGCCCGGATCGCGGGGTAGATCCCGAAGGCGACGCCGATCAGGATGCTCACGGCGACCGCGATCAGCGTGATCCCCACGGGCGGTCGCGCGCTCACCCCCATGAGCGCCGTCACGCCCATGCCGAAGCTGAGGCCGATCACGATGCCGATCGCGCCGCCGATGCCGGTGAGCGTCGCGGCCTCGAGCAGGAACTGCACGAGAATGTCGGCGCGGCGCGCGCCGAGCGCCTTGCGCACCCCGATCTCGCGCGTGCGGTCGGTGACCGAGACCATCATGATCGCCATCACCCCGATGCCGCCCACGAGCAAGCCCACGCCCGAGAGGCCGATCATCACGCCGTAGAACACGCTCGTCAGCTTGGTGAAGACCTCGAGGATCTGGTCCTGCGTGATGAAGTCGAAGGTGTTCGGTTCGCCGGGGCGCAGATGCCGCATGTTCCGGAGCGCGACCATCACCGCATCCTGCGCGTCCTCGGGGCGCGCGGTCTTCTTGGGCTTCACGGCGATGAAGAGCGCGTTGGTCTTGTCCATGTGGTAGGCGTGGTCGGCGAAGCGGAAGGGCACGACGCCGCCCACCTCCTGACCCGGCGGCGCGAACACGTTGTCGGCCTCCTGCAGCACGCCGATCACCGTCACCGGCCGCGTGAGCACCTGCAGCGACTTCCCGAGCGGGTCCTGCTGGCCGAACATCTTGTTCGCGAACTTCTCGGTGATCACGAACACCGGCGCACCGCTCGACATCTCGGACCTGGTGAACCAGCGCCCCTTGATCAGTTCGCCGCCCTGGATCTCGCTGTACCGGTCGTCGGCGGCGAAGATGGTCAGCGCCTGTGAGCGGTTCCCCTGGAACTCGAGCTTCCCGAACAGCTGTGCCCAGATCGCCGCATAATCGACTTCCGGCAGCTGGGCGATGCGCGTCGCCTCGGCCTCGACGAGATCTGGCCGAATGCGCACGTACTTCGGCAGCCGGTCGGGGTTGAGCGGCGTCTGCGAGAAGATCTTCATGACGTAGAACGTGCTGGGGCCGGCGATCTCGATCGTGTGGATGATCTGGTCGCTGATCCCGTCCACGATCGCCGCCATCGTCATCACGGTGGACACGCCGATCACCACGCCCAGCACGGTGAGCGCGGAGCGCAGCTTGTTCGCCTGCAGCGTATCGAGCGCGATGGCGACGTTCTCGCGGACCGCTTCGCCGAATCTCATTCGGCGCGCATCGCCGCGATCGGGATCGAGCTTGGAGGCGCGGTCGGCGGGGAGGATGCCGAAGATGATCCCGACGCCGGCGCCCAGCGCGAGCGCGAGGAACACGGACCACGGTGTGACGCGCGCCGGCAGCGGCGTGACCCACGTGACGGCCGCGGCCAGCACCCCGCCGGCCATCACGCCGAGCGCGCCGCCCATCACCGACAGCATGACCGCCTCGGCCAGGAACTGCTTGCGGATGTCGCGTCGCGTGGCGCCCACCGATTTACGGATCCCGACCTCGCGCGTGCGCTCGGTGACGGACATCAGCATGATGTTCATGATCACGATCCCGCCCACCAGGATCCCGATCGCGACCATCGCGGGGATCACCTCGAAGAGCACGCTCGTGAGGCTCTTCCAGAACGCCACGAGCGCGTCGGCGGTCTCCACCGAGAAATCGTTGTCCTGCGCCGGCCGCAGCTTGTGCGCGAGCCGCATCGCCTCCTCGGCGCGCGCCATGCCGCCGGCCACTTCGGATGCTTCGCGCATCTTCACGGACACCGTGGTGGTCTTCCGCTTGCCGAAGAGCATCTCGAACTGCGGGAGCGGCAGGAGCGCGAAGCCGTCGAAGCTCTGGCCGAGCACGCGGCCCTTCCGCGCGATCACGCCGATGACCGTGAACTGCTGGCCCATGATGCGGATCGTCTGGCCCACGGGATCCACGTTCTCGAAGAGCTTGTCGGCGATGTCGGCGCCCACCACGACCACCGCGCGCCGTTGCTCGAGGTCCAGCGGTTCGAGCGGCCGCCCGCTCGCGAAGCGGTAGTCCTGCACCACCTGGTACTCGGGGGAGATGCCGAACATGAGCACGTCGGCGAGCGTGCGATCGCCCCATACGACGTCCGCCTGCGGCGTGGGCCAGCCGCTCTGGATGCTGATCGCCTCAGCGTCGGGGATCGCGGCGCGCACGACCTCGGCGTCGGTGAGCGTGATGCGCGGACGCTTCGCGACGAGGCGCATGGCATCCTCGTCGTACATCCCCACGCGGATCGGTGTGCGGCGCACCTGGAAGGTGTTCGAGCCGATCATCGCGTCCGCGATGCTCTCCTTCACGTAGGCGTTCATCCCCTGGATGATCGCGACCACCGCCACGAGGAACGCGACGGAGACGATGATGCCGAGGAGCGTGAAGAAACTCCGCAGCTTGCTGCCGCGGATCTGGGCGAAGGCCAGGGTCAGGACGTCGCTGAAGAGCATGCCCTGAATCTAGCGCCGGTTCGGATGAGGTGCGCCATGGCCAACGGCCAATGCCGGGAACCGATTGCCGGGAACCGGTGATGCATAACAACGCATTCCGCAACGACATCGCGCGATGTTGTGAACGTGAATGTGCTGTCATGCCACACCGGTTCCCGGCAATCGGTTCCCGGTAGTCAGCCGTTATTCGTACCTGAGCGCTTCCACCGGGTCGAGCCGCGAAGCCCGCAGGGCGGGGACCATGCCAAAGATCACGCCCGTCACGGCCGCGCCCATGAGGGCGGCGACGATCGCGCCGGGCGGCACGCTGGCGGGGATCGGGGTCATCTTGTTGATGCCGACGGCGATGCCGCCGCCGATGATCAGCCCCGTGCTCGCGCCGATCGTGGTGAGCGTCGCGGCCTCCACCAGGAACTGCCAGAGGATCGTGCCGCGCGTCGCGCCGAGCGCCTTGCGCACGCCGATCTCGCGGGTGCGCTCGGTGACCGAGATCATCATGATCGCCACGACGCCCACGCCGCCCACGAGCAGGCCGACCGAGGCCAGCCCGATCATGAAGACGAAGAACGTGCCGGTGAACTGATTGAAGCTCTCCAGCAGCTTGTCCTGGCCCACGATCGCGAAATTATTGATCGCGGCGGGGCGGAGGCCGCGAATGCCGCGGAGCGCCGCGGTCACATCATCCATGGCGTCGTCGCGCGTGACGCCATTGGCCGGGCGCACGGTGAGGTCGAGACCGCGGATCCAGAGGTCGAGATACTTGTGGCCGGTCTGGAAGGCGACCTTCGCCTGCGGCCGGTCGGCGTCCTGTTCGGTGGGGGTGCCGAAGAACCCCACCGAGCTGTGGTAGACGCCGATCACGATGAACGGCACGCCGTCGGCGAAGATCTGCTTGCCGATGGGATCGGACTCGCCGAACAGCGCCTCGGCCATCTTGTCGTTGACGATCATGACCCGCGTGCCGGCGGCGGCTTCCGCCGGCGTGAAATTGCGCCCCGGCTCGATCGTGCCGCCGTCCACGTCGGCCCAGTTGGGCGTGTACGCGTCGACGCCGGCGCCCTTCAGTTCCTTGTCCCTGTAGCGGAACGATGCCGAGCCGTTGATGTGCGCCGTCACGACGTCGATCGACGGCAGCGTCTGGAGCCGCTCGGCCTCGCGCAGCGTGATGGGCGGGTTGTGCCGCGACGGGCAGGTCTCGTCGGAGCCGTCGCAGTTCGAGAAGAAATCGGCGCGGCGGAACACGAAGAAGCTGTTCGGGCCGACCGAGGCGATGTCCGATTCCACGGACTGCTGGAAGCCGTGCACCGCGGCGGCCATCGCCGTCACGACGAACACGCCGACGGCCACGCCCATGATCGTGAGGAACGCACGCACCTTGTTCGTGCGCAGCGCCTCGAAGGCGATGTTGACGCCCTCGAGCGTGGAGTACAGGCGGTCGGCGACGCTCATGCTACTCCTGCCTCATCGCCGCGACGGGATCGAGCCGCGCGGCGCGCGATGCGGGATAGACGCCGGCGACGATCCCGGTGATCGTGCCGACGAGCACGCCCAGCACGAGCGACCAGAGCGTGACGTTCATCGGGAGCGAGAACGAGAGCCGCAGGATCGCGGCGATCCCGATGCCGAGCGACACGCCGATCGCGGCGCCGACGGTGCTGAGCGTCGCGGACTCGGCGAGGAACTGCCGGAGGATGTCGCGGCGCCGCGCACCGAGCGCCTTCCGCACGCCGATCTCGCGCGTGCGCTCCGCGACCGCGACGAGCATGATGTTCATGATCACCATGGCGCCCACCACGAGGCCGACGCCCGGGATGACGACGCCCGCGATCGTCAGGATGCCCTTGATCTTCTGCCAGAATTGCAGCGCCGCCTGCGAGGTGAACATGATGAAGTTGTCGGGCTGTTCGGGACGCAGCTTGCGGCGCCCGCGCATCGTGGCGCGCACCTGTTCCATGACGTCCTTCATCTGCTCCACCGAATTGCTCTGGATCAGGATCGTGGCGAGCACGCCGGGCGGCTGGGTGAGGCGCCGTCCGGGCGACTTGAGCGGCACCACGGCGAACTTGTCGAGCGACTGCCCGAAGACGCTGCCCTGCGGCATCGCGACGCCGACGACGGTGTAGTTGATCCCGCCGATCTTCAGTTCGCGGCCCAGCGGATCGAGGTTCGGGAAGAAGTGCATCGCCACGTCGTTGCCGATGACGACCACCAGCGAGCCGTGATCGAGCTCCTGCGGCGCGATGACGCGCCCCTTCGCGATGTCGATGCGCTGGATGGCGAAGAAGTCGCCGGACACGGCGAAGAGCTGCGCCTGCCGCCGCCGCGCGTACTGCGATTCCATGTACTGCTGCCACTGGGTGTTGCGCACCGCCCAGCGCGTGCCCTCGGGCAGCCCATCGACCACCGGGTGGATGTCGGCGTCGCGCAGGTACGGCCGCCGCGTCCACTCCTTCCACTCGGCGTCGGTGACGTTCCCGATGTTGATGCTCGGGAAGCGGCGCAGCTCGAAGGTGTTCACCCCCATCAGCTTGCCGACGAAATCCTCCTCCATGTAACGGCCCATTCCCTGCACGATCGTGATCACCGCCACGAGGAACATGACGCCGATCATGACACCGAGCAGCGTGAAGAAGCTCTTGAGCTTCTGCACCCTGATCTGCTGGAGCGCGAGTTTGACGGCGTCGAGGAAGTGCATTCTTCCGTCCGGGTTCAGTGTTCCTTCTACCGCAGACTTGGACGCTAGACTTGGACGTGAGAAGGCGACTCGAGACTGCGGTCTGACGTCTCAGTCGAGAGTCTCAGTCTGTCGTTATTCGTATCTCAGCGCTTCCACCGGATCCAGGCGGGCCGCTCTGATCGCGGGGATCATGCCGAACGCCACGCCGGTGAGTGCGCTGGCGGCGAGCGCGAGGATGATCGCGAGCGGCGGGATGCTCGCCTCGATCGGCGTCAGCGAGCGCACGGCGTAGGAGAGCGCGCCGCCCGTAACGAGTCCGACGATGGCGCCGACGCTGGTCATCGTCGCGGCCTCCACGAGGAACTGCCAGAGGATCAGCCCCCGGGTCGCGCCCAGCGCCTTGCGCACGCCGATCTCGCGCGTGCGCTCGGTGACCGAGATCATCATGATGGCGACCACGCCGACGCCGCCCACCATGAGGCCGATCGCGGAGAGTCCGATCATCACCCACGCGATCGTGCCGATGATCTTGTTGTAGAGCTCCAGCACCTTCTCCTGCGAGCTGACGAAGAAGGTATTCGTCTGCCAGGGGCGCAGCGTCCGGCGGGTGCGCAGGACGGCGACCGCGTCATCCATCGCTTCGTCCTGGGGAACACCCTCACGCGGCTTCACCGTGAGGTCGAGCCACCGGACGCCCACATCCAGGCGCCGGCGGGCCGTCTCGAAGGGGATGATCAACTTCCCGCGGGAGCCCGCGTCGAAGATGTTGGGGGCCGGGTGGTAGACGCCGATCACGAGGAACGGCTTCCCATCCACCGAGATCGACTTGCCCACGGCTTCGGCTTCCGCGAAGAGCCGCTCTTTCAGATTGTCATCGATGAGCGTGACTTGTGCGGCGTCGGTATTCTCGGTCTCGGTGAAGCTGCGCCCCGGACTGATGTCACCGCCATCCACATCGGTCCAGCCCGGCGTATACGCGTCGATCTGCGCGCCGGGCAGCGAGCGGTCCTTGTACTTCACGGCCGCCGACGAGTTCACGTGCGCGATGACGCCCTTGATCGACGGCTCCTTCGCGATCTGCGTCGCCTCGGCGACGGTGAGCGGCTGGTAGCGGATCCAGGGGCAGGTCTCCGGGCCGTTGCAATTGTTCACGGCGATCGGCCACTTCGTGATGTAGAACGTGGTGGGGCCGGCGGCCGCGAATCCCTTCTCCACGCCGGCATTGATGCCGTGCACCGCCGCGCTCATCGTCGTCACGACGAATACGCCGATCGCGATCCCCATGACGGTCAGTGCCGAGCGCACCTTGTTCGCCCACATGCCGTCGAACGCGATGCGGATCCCCTCGCCGAGGGCGGTGGCGAGCTCCAGCAGGTAGGCGCGCGCCTGCGAGAGCACTAGTCGGCCCTCAAGGCGGCGATCGGGTCGAGACGCGCGGCCTTCACCGCCGGCAAGGTGCCCGCCGCGATCCCGACGCCCGCGCCGACGACCACGGACAGCACGATGCTCCACGGCGCCACGGACGTCGGCAGGCCGAACATCGTGACGAGCAGTGAGATCCCGAAGCCGAACGCGATCCCGATGAGCGAGCCGAGGACGCTCAACGTCGACGCCTCGACCAGGAATTGCGCCAGGATGTCGCGCTGCCGCGCCCCGAGCGCCTTCCGGATGCCGATCTCCCGCGTGCGCTCGGCCACTGCCACGAGCATGATGTTCATGATGACCATCGCGCCGACGACGAGTCCGATCGCCGGGAGGGCGACTCCGACCTTCACGAGCACTTGCTTGATCGTGTCCCACGCCGAGAACGCCGACTGCGTGGTCTCGAACACGAAATTGTCCGGCTCGCCGGGACGCAAATGCCGCCGGCGGCGCATGATCTCGCGCACGGTACTCTGCAGCTCGGGCATCGACTGCTCGTTCGGCGCCTGCACGACGATCCCCGCGATGTCGCGGTGCGAGAGCGTCACGCGGTTCATCACGCTGTGGAACGGCCCGAAGATCTGATTGTCGAAGTTGAAGCCGAGCGACGTGCCCTGTTTCTCCATGACGCCCACGACCCGGAACTCGTAGCCCTCCATCCGGATGGTCCGGTCGATCGGATCGATGTTCGGGAAATAGGTCTTCGCGATGTCGGTGCCAATGACGACCACCGCCGCACCGAGCGCATCCTCCTGATCGGTGAACAGCCGCCCCTTCTCGACGCCGATGTCCTTGATGGTGAAGTAGCCGGCGGTCACCGCCTCAGCGCGCACGCTGCCGGCGCTGCGCGTGAAGTCGGTCTGGGCGTGCACCTCGCGTTGGTCCTGGATCGCCCAGCGCGCGTCGTCGGGCAGTCCCGCGTGGATCGCGTCCGCATCGGCGGCGGTGATCCGCGGCCGCTGCTGCCACGCGCGCCACTCCGCCTCGGTGACGTCCCCCATGCCGATGTTCGGCATGCGCCGCACGTTGAAGGTGTTCACGCCGAGGAACTTCCCGGCGAAATCCACCTCGATCTTCTTGTTGAGCCCCTCGACGATCGACACGACCGCGATCAGGAACATCACCCCGATGATGACGCCGATCAGCGTGAAGAAGCTCTTCAGCTTCTGCACGCGGATCTGCTGCAGGGCGAGGATGATCGCGTCGAGGAGGCGCATGGCCCTAGACCGTGGCGACCGTGCGCGCGATGAACTTCGCCTGGTTCTCGTCCGACGCCACGCGGCCGTCGCGCAGCTGGATCACGCGCTTGGCGTGCCGCGCGATGTCGGGCTCGTGCGTGACCATGATGACCGTCTGCCCGCCCTGCGCGAGCGTCTCGAAGACGCGCATGATCTCCTCGCTCGTCGTGGAGTCGAGGTTGCCCGTCGGCTCGTCGGCCAGCAGGATCGCGGGCCGGTTGACGAGGGCGCGCGCGATCGCCACGCGCTGCCGCTGTCCGCCCGAGAGTTCGTTCGGACGGTGGTCCATGCGGTCGGCCAGCTGCACCCGCTCCAGCGCCTCGGCGGCGCGGCGCTTGCGCTCCGCGCTCGGGACGCCGGCGTACACGAGCGGCAGTTCGACGTTCGCGAGCGCCGAGGCGCGCGGCAGCAGGTTGAACGTCTGGAAGACGAAACCGATCTCCCGGTTCCGCACGTGAGCGAGATCGTCGTCGGCCATGGTGGAAACCAGCTCGCCATTGAGCCAGTACTCGCCGCCGCTCGGCGTGTCGAGACAGCCGATGAGGTTCATGAGCGTGGACTTCCCGGAGCCCGAGGGTCCCATGATGGCCACGTACTCGTTGCGGCGGATCGCGACGTCCACGCCGCGGAGGGCGTGCACCACTTCGCCACCCATGTCGTAATCGCGCGAGATGTTGCGGGTCACGATCACCCATTCCTTGCTGGGTGCCGCGCCCGGTACGCTCGTGACGGCCTGGCGCTCCGCGGTGTTGCTGAGGCCGTACTCGCCCGTGTCGGCGCTCACGACTTCGCCACCGCGGCGGCCGGCTTCTTCGCGCTCGTCGTATCCTTCTTGATCTCTCGGACCACCGTGCCCTCCTTCAGTTCGCGGATCGCCTGGAAGCTGCCGGAGACGATCGTCTCCCCTTCCTGGAGGCCGCTGAGCACTTCGAAGTACTCTTCACCGGCGATCCCGATCTTTACGGGCCGGAACGCCACTTTGTTGTCCTTGCCCACGACGAACACGCCCTCGACGTCGCGCTTGCCGACGTCCTTCTCCGCCTTCTTGCCGAGCACGACCTGCGCGGAGTCCTTGTTCTCGTTCTTCTCGTGCTCGCGCACGGTGAGCGCGATGATCGGGATGCTCAGCACGTTCGTGCGCGTGTCGGTGATGATCTTGGCGGTGGCCGAATAATCCGGCCGCGTGTCGGGCGGCGGATTCAGCAGCTGCACCTTCACCGAGTAGTCCACCGCCTGGTCGCCGGAGGTCGAGCTCGCGGTGCCCGAGGCGACGAGCGCGGAGTTGGAGATCTCCACGACCTTGCCGCGGAACGTCGTATCGGGGAAGGCGTCGATCTCGATCGTGGCCGAGTCGCCCACCGAGATGCGCGCAACGTCGGTCTCATCGACCTTCACCTTGGTCTCGAGCATGCTCATGTCGCTGATCGTGAGCAGCAGCGCCTGGTCCTTGCTGAAGGTGCCCGGCACCGCGGTCTCGCCCTGTTCCACGGCGAGACGCGTGATCTTGCCGCTCATCGGGGCATTGATGGTCGTCTTGGCGAGCAGCGACTGCGCGTTCGCGAGCGCGGCGGTCGCCTGGTCGATCGAATGCTTCGCCGATTCGTAGAGCGCCTGGTTCACGTCCACGGTGGTGGTCAGCTGCTCCATCTGCTCGGCGGACACCAGCGTCGGATTCGTCTTGGAGATCTCCTGCGACCGGTTGAGGGCGCTCTTCGACTGGTCGAGATTCGCTTTCGAGCGCGCCAGATCGGCACGCGCGGCGGCCACCGCCGCCTGGTTGCGCTGCACGTCGGCCTGGTATGTGGAGGGGTCGATCTGCAGGAGGAACTGCCCCTTCTTCACCATGTCGCCCTCCTTCACGGCGAGGCGCAGGATGCGGCCGCTGACGTCGGACGCGACGTCCACCTTGACGTGCGGCTGGACCTGCCCGCTCGCGGTGACCGAGGCGATGAGGTCACGCTTGCCGACCTTCTCCTCGCGCACGACCGTGCCCTGGTTGCTCCCCTTCTTCACGGCGAACGCCACGACCGCGCCCACGAGGACGACGCCGAGGATGAGGACGATCCACTTCTTTCGCTTGGTCATTTGCCTGGGCTCCGGTTAACGCAAGGGACGGCCGACCGCGCGTTCCAGCGCGGCGAACGCCCGGTGATAATCAAAGATCGACGTGAGCCGTTGCTGGACGGCCTGCTGGAACTGGTCACGCTGCGTGGACAGGTCCACGGCGGTCGCCGAACCCACGCGGTACTTCTCTTGCGCGAGCTTGAGCGCGAGCAGCGCCTGGTCCTCGTTCTCGACGGCGAGGTCGTATGCCTGGATCGCCGCCTCGAGCGTGAGGTACGCGCTCGTGACGCTGGCGGTGATGCTGAGCTCCTGCGAACGGATCCGGTAGCGCGCATCGTTCTCCGCCGCCTTCGCATCTTCCACGCCCGCGACGCGCTGGTAGCCATCGAGGATCGGCAGCGAGAAGGTCGCGCTCGCCTGGAAGGGCGACTTCGTGAACGCCCAATTGTGCACCGCGTTGTTCTGCTTGAGGATCGCGGCGGTGTCGGGCGGCAGATACAGCGCGTTGCAGTTGAGGTTGGCCATGCCGACGCCCGTGCGCACCGAGTCCTGCGTGGCGCAGTTCGAGAGTCCCGCGTAGTACTCCGACGTGGCCGCACTCACCGGATAGTTGGAGTTGGTGTACTCGTTCGCATAGCCGCCCCAGCCGGCCTGGAGGTTCAACGTGGGCAGGAACGTGCCCTTCGCCTGCGTCGTACCGGTCTGCGCCGCCGCGTACCGCGCCTCGAGCGCCGTGAGCGCGGGGTTGTACTGGCGCGCCAGCGCGAGCACGGAATCGAGGCTGAAGGTGGGGTGCGTGACCGGGATGCGCGTGGTGAGGCGGACGCCCATCGGCTCCGGGACGCCGATCAGCTGGAACATCGCCAGCCGGTCGACCTGCGTCTGGTTGTTCGCGCGGATCGCCGCGATCCTCTGGTTCCCGAGGCCCACTTTCGCCTTCGACAGGTCGAGCTGCGTGCCCGAGCCGACGGTCAGCTTGGCCTGGGCCAGATCCACCTGGATCTGGTTGCTGGCGATCAGGGAATCCTGCAGCGCCGCATTCGCCTGGTCCACGAGCACGAGCAGGTACGAATCGGCGACGTTCGAGCGGAGTGTCGCCGCGGCGCTCGCGATGTCGGCATCGGTCGCCTTGAGATTGTTGCCGGTGCGCGACGGGTTCGTGAACGTCGTCACGTTCAGTTGGTAATTGAAATTGATGCCATAGCCGGACTGGATCTGGTCCGAGCCGGTGGTAAGGCCAGTCACGCCGCTGACGTTGATCGGTCCCTGCTGCAGATAGCCGCCCGACAGGCTCACGCCGGCGTTCGGAATGAAGGCGGCATAGGCCGCCTTGTTCCGCGCCGAGGCGGGATTCCGCTGGTCCACCACCTGCTGGTATTCCGGATTGTTCTTGAGCGCGAGCGCGATCGCTCCCTCGAGCGTCAGCGCCGGCCCCGTCGTATCGGTCGCCACCTGGGCGCAGGCGGAGGCCGCGAACAGGGCGGTGCCCACCGCGAAACTGGCGGCCGCGACGAACTTCGAAACTCGCATCGGGTAGATTCCTGGTTAATGTCCTGCTGAACGTACGGCGCGCTCGTCGCGTCGGTTTCAGCCAGTGATGCAACGCGCCCCGCCGGGTGAGAGCGGGGCGTCGATGTCGCGCGACCGGCGCCCGAGGGCGCCCGGATCAGCGGGGCATCTCGTCGCGGACGGCGCTCACATCGCCGAGCGTCACCTTGAGCACGCGGCCCTGGGAATCTATCCAAATGTCGCGCGTCGCGCCGCCCGCGATGGTGGCGTTCAGCCGTCGCGCGTCGGTGGGGGTGCCGCCGATCACCACCCGCTCCACGCCCATCAGCTGCACGTGCATCGTCTGCTGCACGTTCCGCGTGGGGATCACCACGGGAACGGTGAGCGTGGTGCCCTTGCCGAGCCGCTGGGCGAGGAAATAGTACTGGTGGAAGACGTCGTCATCGATCACCAGCGCGCCCTCGGAGACGATGTATTCCTTGGCCGCTTCGCCGGTGGGCGTCTTCACGCGCGCGCTGAACCGGCCGCGGGCGATGACCCCCTTGAGCCGCAGCTGCAGCTGGTCGTTCGTGCGCACTTCCATCTGGTACGCGAGCGGCGCGTAGCTCGTGTCGGTGCGGAGCGCCGGCGTGAGCCGCTGCGCGTCGAAATCGACGGTGGCATTGGCGACGTACACGACCTCATTCGGGGTGTCCGACCGCCGGATGGTGAACGTCTCGCGGCCCACGCGCGCGCCCTTCCGGAAGATCGTGAAGCTGCCCTCGTCCACGATCTTCTCCTGCGCCGCGGTGGGCGCGGGGAAGGCCGCCGCGGTGAGGCAGACGGCGCACGCGAGGGACGCCCATTTCATCGGAATCGCGGTCATGCGTCGCCGTCGGTGGTGAGGAAGAGGCGCTGGCCGACCCGCTGCCGGAGCCGCTCGTACAGCGCCCGTCCGGTGAGCGCGCTCGCGGCGCTGGGACAGCCCAGGCTGCGCGCGGTCTCGTCGGTGACGCGCAGTCGGCCGGCACGGTAACGGGCGTACTCCGCCGCGGTGAGGGGATGATCGTGGGCCAGATCGAGCCGCACCAGCGAAGGCGCCAGGTGTAGCAGGATCGACGTCTCGGCCTCGCCGCCGGGGAGCGGACCGGGATCGGTGGAGAGCAGATCCTGCATCGGGATCGTCCAGAGATCGGCGACGCGCAGCCGCGCCGAGCGCGTGACGACGGTGATGAGCGCTTCCTGATGGAAAATGTGCTCGTTGGCGCTGAGCAGGATAAATTCCTTGAAGCCGGCGGACTCCCACTCGGCGATGAGGTCGTTGAGATAGCGATGGAGCGTCTTGCGGCGCACGGAGCTGTCGCCCGGTGTGGGGCGCGCGCCGGCGCGGAAGACGCCATACTCTACCGCGGGGGCGCAGAGGACGCCGAAGGCGGCGGACAGATCATCGGCCAGGCGTTCGACGATGATCGTGGGCGCGCCGAGCGGCAGCTGGGCGCCGCGCGGCTCGCAGCTGCCGACGGGCACGATGAGGCGCGGGTCCTCGACCATGAGGGCCGCGACTTCGGCGGGGGTCATCTCCTTGAGGCGCCGTGGCGCGGACGTGACGGCGCGGAGGGAAGCGGTCATTCGGACTCGCGGTGACGAACGACGTGAAGGCGTGTCCGGCGAATCCGGCGCGCCGGCGATGCTCTGGACCGCCGCGGCCGCCGCCGCGGTGGTGGCTGCGGCGTGGTGGCTCCGCGACCCTGGAGTACGCTACCTCGCCGTCGCGGCGGCCGCTACGGGGCTCGCGGTGCTGCTCGGGCTGCGGCTGCCCGCGCGCGCGCGGTCGTGGGCGCTGGCCTTCGATGTGGCGGCCGTGCTCTTCGTGGCGCTGGCCGCGAGTTCCCAGCTCACCCTCTCGCGCATCGCATCGGACTGGCCGGCGTACCGGGCGGCGCGACTCGAGCGCGGCGCCGGCGCGCTGAGCGAGGAGTACGCGCGGACGGCGGCGTCGCTGCGCGAGGCCGCCGCCCGCGCGCTCGACGCGCCGGCCGATCCCGCGGCGGCGTTCCGCGCGCTGGCGCCGCTCGCGCCCGGGAGCGCGCGCGGCGTGCTGCTGTACGTGGACGAGCGGCCGGCCGCGTGGGCGGGGCGGATCTTCGCCGAGGCGGATTCGCTGACTGCGCCCATCGGGATCGCGCGCGGTCCGTTCTACGCGACGATGTACGCATCGGCCATGCGCGGGAACCGGCGCGCGCTGGCGACGGCGGTGGTGCACACCGAGCCACCGGCGGACCGCCTGACGTCGTCGCTGGATGGCGCGGTGGCGTCGCGCGAGGGGCTGAGCGGATTCCGGCTCCTGGTGCCGCTCGAGGACGGCGGGCCGGAGGTCGCGGTATTCGCCGACGGGCGCGACACGCTGCTGCGCGCGGAGCCGGTGGCGCCGGACAAGGGCGAGGCGCGGCTCATCGAGTCCGACCGGGTGCGCACGAGCGGGCTGCCGCTGGCCGCGATCGCGCTCGTTTTCATGCTGGCGGCGGCGTGGCGGATGGGGCGCGGCGTGGCATGGCGTCTCGCGCCGCTCGCGGCGGTGCTGGTGGCGGTGGCGGTGGCGCCGCTGAGCGCGCTGTCGGCGCGCTCGGTGCTGTTCGATCCGACCGTGTATTACGCGAAGATCGGCGGCCCATTCACCGCGAGCGCGGGGGCGCTGTCGATCGCGGCCGGACTCGCGCTGCTCGCGCTCATGCTCGCGCTGCGGGCGCGGCTGCGCACCCCGCGGCGTGGGGCGGCGCTGCTCGTCGCCGCGGCGGTGATGGGGGCCGGGCCGTTCCTGATGCGGGCGTTGGCGCGCGGCGTGTCGCCGCCGACGGGCGGCGTGACGATCACGCTCTGGCTCGCGTGGGAGGTGGCGCTGTTCCTCGCGGCCGCCGTGCTGCTGGTGGCGGCGGCGGCGGCGGGCCGGTCGGCACTCGGGCGCTCACGCGTGCTGCCGGTGTGGCTCGCGCCGCTCCTCGCGGCGGCCGGTGCGGTGACCGGCGCGATCATCCTCGAGCCGCCGGGCGATTGGCCGCAATGGTACACGCTACTATGGATGGCCGCCGTGGGCGCGCTCGCATTCGCGCGGCCGCACAAGCGCTACGTGCTCGCCGCCGGCATCGTCGCCGCGTGCGGCGCCACGACGCTCACCTGGAACGCGGGCGTGCGCGGGCGGACCGCGCTCGCGAACCGGGACCTGGATGAACTGACGGCGCCCGATCCCGACGTGAGCGCGCTGCTCGCGCGGTTCGGCGGAGCGCTCGCGATGCAGCCGCCGCCGCTCAGCGAGCCGGAGTTGCTGCAGGCGTACATGCACTCCGATCTCGTGGGCGCCGGCTTCCCCGTGGCACTCACGCGGTGGAGCGCCACCGGCGACGTGCGCGCGCACATCGCGCTGGATCCGATCGAATTGCCGGCCGATGCGGCGCGCGATCTGATCGTCGCCGCCGGCCGCGCGGGGCGGCCGCTCGTGGAGACCGTGCTCGCGATGCCCGGCGTGCTCACCGCGCTCGCGGTGCCGTCGTACGGCGGCGGCGCGACGACGGTCACGGTCGCGCCGCGCACGCGCCTGATCCCCGAGAGTCCGTACATGCCGATGCTCGGACTCGCGCCGCGCGAGCACGGCGAGCCGCCCTACCAGATCTCCTTCGTCGGCGTGGATCCGGCAATGCCGCTCGCGGCGGGGCGCACCACCTGGTACCGACGCGGCGATGAACTGCACGGCGACCGCCTGGTGCGCACGATGCATGGTCCGCGCCGCGCGCACATCGAGATCGCCCTGCGGTCGCCGCTCGTGCTCGCACAGCGCGGCGCGCTCATCGTGCTGTTGGACGTGGTGCTGCTCGCGGTACTTTGGATCCTCACCGCGGCGCCGGGGCGCGTGAGCCGCCGCTGGGCGCGCGCGGGGCTCCGCCGCTGGATGGCCAGCTACCGCGCGCGCCTCTCGCTCGCGCTCTTCGCGTTCTTCGTGCTCCCGGCGCTCGGCTTCGCCCTCTGGAGCTACGAGCGCCTGCTCACCGAGGACCGCCAGGCGCGCGAGCTGGTGGTGCGCGAAACGCTGCGCGGCGTGGAGAGCAGCGACATCGCGCGCATGGACTCCACCGGCGACCGGCTCGGGACGCCGCTGCTCGTGTACCGCGCCGGACTGTTGCGCTGGTCGAGCGATCCGCTGTGGGACGCGCTCGCGCCCACCGGGCGCCTGCTCGATCCGGCGACGTACCAGCTGCTGAAGGAAGGCCACGAGGAGTTCCTCGACCGGTGTCGGCTTGCGCTGGGGGCGCAGGATCAGTGACGTCACTTGGCGGCTTTTGCGGCGGGGTGCAGGAGGCCGATCGGTCGAGCCATCAGAGGTGGTGGCCGCCGGAATGTGGCTATTCTGCGTTGTGGTGGTGATTCGCTTCATCTGTCCCAAGCGCGCCAACCGGGTGCAGGTATGCCTTGCTCTCGTGGTCGCGGTCTGTGGTCTTGGCGGTTCCGGCTGCAGCTGCGGCGAGGCGGGTGACGGTCCGTGTCATGAGCCGCAACCTGAACCTGGGGGCGAACCTCGAACTGGGAGTGCGGGCCACAAGTCTGCAGGGGCTGGTGAACACGGCGGGGACGATCCTCCACCAGGTCGACCAGAACAACTTCCCGGTCCGGGCGAAGGGGCTGGCAGCGGAGATCCTGACCAAGAACCCGGATCTGGTCGGGCTTCAGGAAGCGGCGCGGTGGCGTACGGGGCCATGCACCGAGAACCCCCTTCCGCCCAGGTGACACACGTGCGCTACGACTACGTGCAACTGCTGCTGAACCAGCTCAACCGCGGCAAGCAACGCTATCGCGTCGTGATCTCCGAGCCGGAGTTCGACTTCGAGGTGTACGTGAACACCGACGGCAACGCGTCGACCGCGGCGCCGGGGTGCCCGCTCGGCAGCGAGATGCAGTGCGGTCTACGACGCGCGACGTGATCCTCGCGCGCGTCGGGCGCGTCAGAACGTCCAACGCCCGCGGCGGGCACTTCGCCACCCAGCTCCAGGTGAAGCCGGCCGGCGTCGCGCTCAACGTCACGCGGGCTGGGACGAGCGTGGATGCGCAGGTGCCGGGGGGCGGCGAAGTTCCGCTTCGTCAACGCGCATCTCGAGGGCGTTCGACAACCAGTTCGAGAACGACACCAGCACGGGCGCCGATGTCGGCAACGGCAGGATCCGTGAGGCGCAGGCCAAGGAGCTGGTCAAGCGGGGCGG
>CAVVTZ010000013.1:0-55177 GCA_963751275.1 uncultured Gemmatimonadaceae bacterium
CTACGCCACCCGCCCGTCGAGACATCTCCGACATGCCAACGTCTTGTCGCCAACCCGAGCCGGACTCGTCCGTCGTGCGTCAGAGATTGACCTGAATGGAGCAGGGTTAATCAGAGGACGCGCCGCTCTCTTCCTCCAACCAGCTGAAGTCCACGCTGGCGGCCGCGATGTTGAAATCGGACAAGTAGTCGTGAATGAAGATGGATACGCGAGCACCTCGGACCCCACGTCCTTGATCAAGAGCGGCGGAACCCAGTCGAGGCTCGACCGGCGATAGGAGAAATCCAGACCTGCTGGGTGCCTGAACGGAAGTTCGCGCTTTGGTGCTTCGAAGGCGAAGAACGCGACCCCTGAGAAGACGAGCAGCCCTCTGCGCGTACCGTTCGAGATCCGAACCGGCCCCGACCCATGCTCTTATTCGCAGCGTCACCCGGACGCCCTCGAAGTCAAACGTGAGTTGTTCGATCTGCGCGTCGTGCAGACCGTTAGGAAGCGCTCGATCAACCTCTTCCAGCGTCATCTTCCGCTCTCCAGCAGCCGTGGTCCACACTACATGCGATCTTCGTCGGCGTAGGGCGTGAGGCGTAAGGCGTGAGGCGTGACGCGCCTACATCCGGCGGGCCTTCACGAGGCGCTTCAGCAGCGCGTCGCTGTAGAGCGGCGACGTCGGGTCGAAGCTGTTCAGTTTCACCATCCCCGAGCAGTGGATGAACAGCTTCCCGCCCAGGTAGATCCCGGTGTGCGTGATGCGCGTCACGCCGGGCCTGCGGGCCGAAGAACAGCACGTCGCCCCTGCGGAGCTGCGCGAGGTCGTCGTCGAGCGGCACGGCCGCGCCCTGGTTCGCCTGCTGGTCGGCGTCGCGCTGCAGTTCGAGGCCGTTCAGCCGGAACACGGTCTTGACGAAGCCGGAGCAGTCGAACCCCCGGGCGGAGGTGCCGCCCCACAGGTAGGGCACGCCCACGAAGCGGCGCGCCGTCTGCTCGATGTTCTCGGGCGTGACGGCGCGCGACGCCTTCCAGGCCCGGTAGTCGGTCGGCGTCCGCGCGGCTGACGAATCCCTTGCGCCCGTCGGCCAGTCCGCACGGGCGTCCAGGCGCCGGCCTGGCCGGTCGCCTCCAGCACGTCGCCGACGACGAGATCGGCCACCGCTGGGGCGTCGGCTGACGGCTGCTCCCTGACGAGCGCGAACAGGGACGTGACGACGACGCGCGGCGAGCGCGCGAACGCGTCGGCCTGCTCGCCGGTCACGAGCGCCAGGTGGTCCGACTCCATCCATCCGAGGTAGCGGTCGTCGAGCGACTGCACGTAGTACCAGCCGCCCTCCTTCTTGAGCAGCTTCACCACCATGCCGGCCAGGAGTTGGTTGGCCAGCTCCGAGGCGTGGGACGGCTTCGTCTTCATCACCGCGACGCTGACCGTCACGATGCCCATCGGCTGCGAGGCCAGCTCCGGAGCGGGCAGGACGGCCACCTTGTCGACGACGCCGGCAAAGCCCGCGTCGCGAAACGCGGCGACGAGGGCCTCCTTCGCGGCCGGCTGGTCCACGTCGCCGGTCAGTTCGACCGACGCGCCCTCTCGTCTCCGCCTTGACGTCGAAGACGGCGATGCGCGCGTCGGGCGCGAAGCGCGCCTTCACCGCCGTGACGATGTCGGCAGGGTTCGGCGGCGCCTGGGACTGGCCGGCGAGGCGCGGCGCGGCGAGCCGCGCCGACGAGACAGCAGGAGGACGAGGCAGAACGGAGCGGCGATTGAGGCGGGAGCATGCATGAAGGTCTCCCCTGGCGGAATCGCGCGAAGCATAGCACAGGGGAACGGCCTCAGGCCGTCAGGCGCTCAGGGCGGCCAAGGCTACGTCAAGCTAAGGCGCGAGGCGCAGCCGGGAACGGTAGAATGCCCAGTGTGAAGACGCTGTCGGTGCGCGGCGCGAGCGAGCACAACCTCAAGGCGATCGACGTCGATCTGCCGCGCGGCGCGATCACCGTCGTGACCGGCGTGTCGGGCTCCGGCAAGTCGTCGCTGGCCTTCGACACGATCTGCCGCGAGGCGCAGCGCCGCTATCTCGAGACCTTCTCGTCGTACGCCAGGCAGTTCCTCGGGCGCATGGCGCGCCCGGCCGTGCGGTCGATCACCGGGCTGTCGCCGGCCATCGCCGTCGATCAGCGGACGACGGTCCGCAACCCCCGGTCCACGGTCGGCACGCTGAGCGGGCTGCACGACGACCTGCGCCTCCTGTTCGCGAGGCTGGGCACGCCGGTCGAAGGGGTTCGCCTCGAGCGGCGCCTGTTCTCGTTCAACTCGCCCGCACGGCGCCTGCCCCGCCTGCCAGGGCCTCGGCGTCGAGGATCGCCTCGACCCCGAGCTGATCGTCGCCGACCCCGCGAAGACCATCCGCCAGGGCGCGCTCGTCATCACGACGCCCACCGGCTACGTGATCTACTCGCAGGTGACCATCGACGTGCTCGACCAGGTGTGCCGCGCGCACGGCTTCGACGTCGACACGCCGTGGCGGGACCTCACCGACGAGCAGCGCGCCATCGTGCTGAACGGGTCGGACCGAATCCGGATTCCCTACGGCAAGCACCCGCTCGCGTCGCGCCTGCGCTGGAGCGGCATCACCGCCAGGCCGAGCGAGGAAGGGGTCTACAAGGGCATCCTGCCGGTGATGGAGCAGATCCTCAAGCGGAGCCGGAACCGGAACATCCTCCGGTTCGTCCGAAGCCTGCCGTGCCGCGCGTGCGGCGGGGCGCGCCTGAGGCCGGAGGCGCTCGCCGTGACGTTCCGCGATCGGCGACATCGGCTCGCTGTCCACGCTCCCGATCGACCTGCTCGGCGAGTTCCTGGGCGCGCTGGCGTTCGCGCCGGCCGAGGCGCCGGTCGGCGAGCCGATCCGGGCCGGGATGCTCGCGCGCATCGACCTGCTGTCGCGCCTCGGGCTCGACTACCTCACGCTCGACCGGTCGTCGACGACGCTGTCGGGCGGCGAGGCGCAGCGGCTGCGCCTGGCGTCGCAGGTGGGCGCCGACCTCGGCGGCGTGCTCTACGTGTTCGACGAGCCGTCGGTCGGCCTCCACCCGCTCGAGCAGGACCGCCTGCTCGACGTCATCGCCACGCTGCGCGACCGCGGCAACACGGTCCTCGTCGTCGAGCACGACGAGGAGACGATGAGGCGGGCGGACTGGCTGATCGACGTCGGCCCCGGAGCGGGCGCGCACGGCGGGGAACTGCTCTACAGCGGGCCGGCCGCCGACCTCGTGGCCGCGGCGATCCGCCGCAGCCGGACGCGCGCGTTCCTGGCCGGCGACGAGCGGGTGCAGGTTCCCGCCACCCGTCGCGCGGGCATCGCGCGCGGCTTCCTCGTGCCGGGCGTGGCGGGCGCGCTCGAGCGGATGAGCGTCGGCACGACGTCGATCCCGATCGCGGTCGGGCTCATCCTGATGATGTACCCGCCGCTCGCGAAGGTGCGCTACGAGGAGCTGGGCAAGGTCTTCCGCGACCAAGCGCGTGCTCGCGCTGTCGCTCGTGCAGAACTGGCTCGTCGGCCCGGTCCTGATGTTCGGGCTCGCGGTCTCTTCCTGCGCGACAAGCCGGAGTACATGCTCGGGCTCATCCTCATCGGCCTCGCGCGCTGCATCGCGATGGTGATCGTGTGGAACGACCTCGCGCAAGGGCGACACCGAGTACTGCGCCGGCCTCGTCGCGCTTCAACTCGATCTTCCAGGTGCTCTTCTTCTCGGTGTACGCCTACTTCTTCGCGACGCGTGCTGCCCGTCGTGGCTCGGGCTCGCGGGCGCGGTCGGTGAACATCACGATCGGCGAGATCGCGCAAGAGCGTGGCCATCTACCTCGGCATCCCCTTCGCGGCCGGCTTCCTCACGCGGCGGGTGCTCGTGTCGGCGAAGGGGCTCGACGTGGTACGAGACGCGCTTCGTGCCGCGGATCGGCCCGATCACGCTCGTCGCGCTGCTCTTCACGATCGTCGTGATGTTCTCGCTCAAGGGCGAGACGATCGTGCAGCTCCCGCTCGACGTGCTGCGCATCGCGGTGCCGCTGCTGCGTCTACTTCGTCGTGATGTTCGCGGTCTCGTTCTGCATGAGCAAGCGCGTGGGCACGACTACCGACGCAGTCGGCGACGCTCTCGTTCACGGCGGCGTCGAACAACTTCGAGCTCGCCATCGCCGTGGCGGTCGCGCACGTTCGGCATCCACAGCGGCGCGGCGTTCGCGGCGGTGATCGGCCCGCTCGTCGAGGTGCCCGGTGCTGATCGGCCTCGTGCACGTCGCGCTCTGGGCGCAGAAGCGCTACTTCCCTCTTCCGGTCACGTGAGGCCCGCATGACGCCCCCGCCACGGCCACGCCCCTTCCGCCTGCTCTTCCTGTGCACCGGCAATTCCGCGCGAAGCCAGATGGCGGAAGCGATCCTGAACGAGCGGGGCGGCGGCCGCTTCGAGGCGCACAGCGCGGGCTCGCAGCCGGCCGCGCGCGTGAATCCGCTCGCGATCGACGCGCTGCGCCGCGCCGGCGTCGCCTGGCACGGCCATCCGCCGCGCACCGTGGCCGGACTCGAGCGCGAGCCGTGGGACTTCGTGATCACCGTGTGCGACAAGGCGCGCGAGGCCTGCCCGATCTTCCCGGGTCAGCCGGTGCTCGCGCATTGGGGGATGGAGGATCCGGCCGAAGCGGAGGGATCGGACGAGGAAAGAGCCCGCGCGTTCAATGTGGCGCGCCAGCTGATCACGCGCCGGATCGACCTCTTGCTCGCGCTGCCGCTGGAGAAACTCGAACGCCTCGCCCTGGAATCGCGCGTGCGCGCGATCGGCACGGAGCGCTAGCGCTTATCCGTCGAACGGACGCTGGCCGCCGGGATTCGAGCGGCGCTGCTTGAGGACGACGAGCACCCAGCCATCCTGCCAGCGGTCGAACGGGAAATACTCACCGTTCGGTCCCGACAAACCTTTCCGGTCATCGCGCAGCACGCCGCGCGCGATGTGCTTCTTGTTCGCGTCCGTGATCAGAAGATCGGTCCCGGGCTCGAGCTGACTCAACTCCCATTCGGGGAACTGGCTGGTCATGGCCGTTTTCCTCTCTCAAGCAAGATGTCCGTTCGGCAGCCCAGCCGGCATGGCGCTCTCTCGAGCACCGAAGCCCCGTTGGCTTTGCGTCCCTGCCTTTCGACAGGTTTGCCGTTTCGCGGCCCTCGCATGAGGACGCACTTAACTATGAGACGAGTCGCCGGCATTAGCGTAACCTTATTCGGAACGACACAGGCCGACTGTCGGGTGGCGGCTGTCGCCTGCGACTCCAACCGCGGCTAGCTTATCCACAATGACCTCGCCCTCCTCGCCGCCGCCGCGGTCGCTGCTCGACCGGTTCATTCGCAGGTTCCAGTTCGTGAGCTACATGACCGCCGTGCTCGCCCTCTATGCGATCGCGGCGTCGGCCATGGGGCTCGCGCTCGCGCCGGCGCTCTGGTTCCTCGATCACGCGGCGCTCTGGGCCGCCGCGCTGCCGGGGATCCTGGCCTGGATCGGGATCGGCTTCAGCGTGGCCCTGGCCTTCTTCATCACCGGCTTCTCGCTGCTGGTGGTCGTGCCCATCTACAACTATCTGCTCCCCACGCGCGTCGAGCGATTCAAGGGCGCCTACTATACCATCGCGGCGCTGCCGTGGTTCATCCACAACGCGCTCTTCTACCTCGTGCGCTTCACCTTCCTGCCCTTCGTCACGCTCACGCCGTTCGGCCTCTGGTTCCTGAAGGGGATGGGGATGACGGTGGGCCGGAACGCGTACATCAACACCGAGCTCCTCTCGGATCCGCAGCTCATCACGCTGGGCGACAACGTGGTGATCGGCGGCAGTGCGACCATTTTCGCGCACTACGGCGGCGGCGGGAATCTCGTGATCGAGCCGGTGGTCATCCACTCGGGCGCGACGATCGGCCTGCGCGTCACGGTCATGGGCGACGTGATCGTTGGCGCCGGCGCCACGGTGCTCCCGAATTCCGTACTCCTGCCGGGGTCGCGCGTCGGCGAGGGCGAAACGTGGGGCGGCGTGCCCGCGCGGCCGATCCCGCGCGAGGAGATGGACCGGCTGAAGGCGCTCATTCGCGGCGTGCCGCTGCTGACGGCGCCGGACGGCGTCTCTTCGGGTGTGTAACAGCGGAGACCTGCGACCGCGCTGAATCGTCGTTCCTGTGGACGAGTGTCACCAGATTCCGCCCGCCTTCCACCGGACGAGATGCGCAAAGCGATCGCCGCCTTCGAACAGGAATTCTCGCAGTGGGGGCTGTCGCTCCCGGCGCAGGATATCGTCGATCGTCAAGCCGGCCACATGGAGCGGCATGGCTGGCGCGTCGACTATTCCTTCGGGACGGACGCGTTCGGCGAATATCTCGAATACCACGCGCGGCGTGCGGTGGCCAACGAGCCGGTGATCGAGCGCCACGCGCGCGTCTATCACAACGGCGAACGGAACTTCGTGCCGGCGCCACCGGGCGCCGAGGCGGCGGCGAATCCCGTGTTCGTGCAACCGGATCCGAATGTCCAGCCCTCCGGTTCGACGCGCCGCCCGACGCTGCCGCCGTGGAAGGCGATGGTGGAAGAGGCGACGGGCGAACACCGGCATCCCAGGGCCGCTGCGAGCCGCGATCCCTCGCGTCCGGCCCGGCGCGCCGAGCGCACGCCGTTTCACGCCGAACCCAGCACGCGATCGCACCATCGCACCCGCCCCACCGCCACCGCCTTCGCCATCGGCGCCGGCGCCGCGATCCTCGTCGCCGTCGCGCTCTCGCTCACCGTGCGCGCGGTGAAGCATCACCGCACGCTCGCCGCCGCGACCGCCGCGCCGCCCGACAGCCTCGCGCTCGATCCGGTCGTCGTCTATGCCCCCGCCGTGCTCGGCTTCGCCGTGGACAGCGCCGCGAGCCGCTTCACCCAGCCGCTCGTCGGCACGCGCAGCGCCGACCCCAATCGCGCCGAGATCGTGCGGCCGGAACATGGCATGACCCCGATCATTCCCAGCGATCCGCATGTGAAGCGACATCCTGCGCCTGCCGCTACCAGTCGCGGGGGGAAGTTCCACGTCCCGTAACTGCAACAGCGGCCGGCAGTCAACAGTCAACAGCCAACAGTCGACAGTGATGGCATGACGACGAATGGCATCACAGCAAAGCCGGCGCCCGAAGGGTGCCGGCTTTTTCGCTTACTGTGAGCTGTTGACTGTTGACTATCGACTGGCGGTCACTCGTGACTGTTGACTGTTGACTGCAACGTCGAATGCGCTGGTGATCTCGTTCGCGCAGATGTTGACACCCACTTCGTGTCGGCGCATGCTCACCACGCCCGCCCTCCCTCGGAGCCCCCCGCATGACCTGCAAACACTGCGGCAAAGAGATCTCGGCGAACGATAAGATCTGCCCCTATTGCCACGAAGACCTCGTCAAGAACGCCGGGAAGGAAAAGACCTCCGCCGGCGCGAAGATCATCGTCGGCTGCGCCTTCGCGATCGCGGGCGTCTTCGTCCTCGCCTTCCTCGCCGCGATCGCGATCCCGAAATTCGCGAACACGAAGGAGAAAGCCTACGTCGCCTCGATGCGGCAGAACCTGTTCGACCTCCGCACCGCGGAGGAGAACTATCGCGCCACCCACGGCGCCTACACGAACGACCCGGCGATCGTGAAGACGAGCGGCATGAACACGCTCGGCATCACCAAGGCCTCGGCATTGGGGTGGGCCGCGATGGTCACGAATCCCGGCACCGCCATCCTGTGCCGCATCGGCGTCGGCCCTGATTCGATCCCGAACGTCGGCGACGGCGTCGTACAATGCCTCACACCGGACGATCTCAAGGCCAAGTAGCACGAAAACAAACCGGCGCCCAGAGGGCGCCGGTTTCACGTTCGCTGCCGACTGTCGACTGTAGACTGTCGACTGTCGACTGGATCACTGTTGACTCTTGACTGCAACGCCGGATGCTCTCATGGCATCCCCCGCCGTCTATTTCCGCTTCGGCCGCTGATCCGCCTTGAACAGGTACGCCGACTTCTCCACCCTCGCTCCCTTGGCATCACACACCGCGAATCGCCCGCCTTCATACGCACACGCCCCCGCATACTCCCCTTTCTTATTCACCGCATAGTAATTCAGATCGAAGTACGGCCGGCCGTTCGGATCCAGCAGCCGCGCCTCCGTCATCGCGATCACGCGCTCCATCACCTTCATCAGCGCCTGCTCCGGCGACATTCCTTGGCGCATGAACTCCACCGCCAGGAATCCGCCGCACACTTTGATGTTCGCCTCGCCGCGCCCAGTCGATCCGGCGGCGCCGACTTCGTTGTCGCAATACTGCCCCGCGCCCACGAGCGGCGAATCGCCCACCCGCCCCGGCAGCTTCCAGGCGAGCCCGCTCGTCGTCGTCACGCTCGCAATGTCGCCGCTGGCCGTCACCGCATCCATGTTGATCGTGCCGTAGGTGAACGGCACGCCGCGATCATCATAGCCCACGTGCGACAGCGGGTCCTCCGGCGCCGGCAGCATCGCACCGCGCGGCGCCGCGGAGTCGGGAACCTCCAGCCAATTGTCGTACGGATTGAGCCCCGCCTTCCACTTGAGCCAATCCTTCCGACTCTTCTCCGTGAGCAGATTCTCTTCTTTGAACCCCATCTCCAGCGCGAACTGCTTCGCCCCCGGGCCCACGAGGAAGATGTGATCGGTGTAATCCATGACCGCCTTCGCCACGAGCGATGGCGTCGCGAAGCCCTCCAGCGCACCCACCGCGCCGGCGCGTTTCGTGGGCCCATGCATGCACGACGCATCGAGCTGCACGACGCCTTCTTCGTTCGGCAGTCCGCCGAGGCCCACTGTCTGATCGTCCGGATTCAGCTCGACGATGTTCACGCCGGCGAGGATCGCGTCGAGCGGGTCGGCGCCCTTCGCCAGCAGGTCGTAGGCGACCTTGATCCCCTGCTTGCCGTTCGCATCGGTGGTGAGTCCGTTCGCCGCCGAGATCACGATGGGTCGCGTACCTGGCGCGGCGCGCAGGAGATCGGTGCGGTCGAACAGACTGATCGATGGCTGCGCGCCGGCCGGGCGCGGCAGCGCGAGTCCGGCGGCCGCGGCCGCGCCGGCGCCGAGGAAATGACGGCGGGAGATCGTCATAGACACCTGGAGAAAGGAGACCCGCTGAGTCTACCGCCCGGCGAGTCTACCGGCTAGCCGGGAGCATCATGCACGTGCACGTCCCGTGCGCCACGAGCTTCCCCTTCCCGTCGAACGCGCGCCCCTCACTCGTCGCGCTGCGCTTCCCCGTATGGATCACATTCCCCTCGGCGCGCACGATCCCGCTCTCGATCGTGAGCGGCCGAATGAAGTGGATGTGCAGGTCGGTGGTCGCGTAGCTCATCCCCTTGCCGAGCGTGGACCAGAGCGCGCATCCCATGACCGTGTCGAGGAGCGCGCTCACCATGCCGCCGTGCGCGATGTTGAGCGGACTGTAGTGGAATTCCTCCACCTTCATCTCGAAAGCCACGCGCCCCTTCTCCGCTTGCACGCAGCGGAACCCGAGCAGCTCCGCGAACGGCGGCGGCGGGAGCGTGCCGGTGCGGATCCCCTCCAGCATCTCGAGGCCGGTGAGATGCGTGGACTCGGCGAAGATCCTGGGGTCCTGCCAGGTGATCGTGCGGGGCGGCTTCGCTCATGACGGGGATTATAGCGAATACCACGACGGAAGGCAGATGTCGACTGACGACTGACGCCTACGAACCCGTCCCGCCGGCGTCAATCGTCAGTCGTCAGTCGACGTCCCGAGTTGATATCCAATTGAGTCCCCGTTGACCCTCCCTCCCGTACCGTCCCCTCCGCGTGATCCAGAACCCTTCACCGGAGACGGACAATGCACACGCGAGCGGGAATGCTGGTGGGCATCGCGATCCTCGGCGGCATGCTGGGCTGCGCGACCATCATCAGCGGCTCGGACCAGGAGATCAAGTTCCAAAGCCATCCGGACAGCGCGACGGTCACGATCGATGGCAGAGCACTCGGCAAGACGCCGCTGATCCAGAAGCTGAGCCGGAAGGACAAGCACGCCGTGCGATTCGAGCTGGACGGCTACGCGCCGGTGGACATGACGCTGACGCGGACCGTGAACGGCTGGGTGTTCGGCAACATCGTGTTCGGCGGGCTGATCGGCGTCGCGATCGACGGCATCACGGGCGCGATGTTCGCGCTGAAGCCAAGTGATGTGACGGGCGCGCTCGCTCGCAGCGGGACGACGACGAGCGTGACGCAGAATGGACTGTACGTGGTGGTCGTGCTCCATCCCGAGCCGCACTGGCAGCGGATCGGGATGCTCCAACCGGTGAGGAAGTGAGCCACGTGCTCTGTTGCTCAGCTCGATCCGCTGGAACATGTTCTTCACCCTCACCGACGCGGGGCGGTATGCATTTCGATCGAACACGATTCCACCGCGCATGCACGGTCGCGGCGCTCGTCGCCGCGACCGCCATCGTGCTGCCGGCACAAGGCACGACGGCCACGCGCACCGGCGTGTACGGCGGCGCCGGACTCGGGTGGGGATGGGGGCGCGAAGTGACGTGTCATGGGTGCTCGGATTTCTTTCCGAACGGCGCAACCGCCTACTTCGAGTTCGGGTTCACGCTCAATTCACATCTTCGCGCCGGTGTCCAAGCGGATCTCGCCGCTCAGAACCCGTACGGCCGTCCGCTGAAATCCGAATTCTATATGGCGACGGCGACCTACTATCCAAGTTCGACGCAGGGCTTCTGGATCGAGGGGGCCGCCGGCTATGGGACCGGGCCCTCGTTAATCGTGGTCCAGGATACTGTGAACCAGTCGACCGGCACGATCACCTTTCCCCACTCCGGATTCGCATTGGGGCTCGGCGTTGGATACGACATCGATCCGCACAACGGCGATCTGCGGGTCGTTCCGTTCTCGAGATTCCTCGATCAATATACCGGAACCAACGGACCCGGCCCGTTGCTGCTTCAATTCGGCGTGGAGCTCGCGTACAAGCATTGAGCTGCGGCGATCGCGCGGCGGACCGATACGCAGGTTCGGGGTAGAAGCGGCATCCCTTCGGAGGATCGATGCGCGCCTTCGCAATCCTCACCGTCGCCGTCTCCACCCTGGCGCTCCACGCGCAGGACAGCACGGACGCCTCCGGGCACGCGCAGCTGGTGCAGGACACGTCGCTCGCCGCGGCCGGCGATGAGGTCCTCGTCACCGCGCCATCGCTCGGCTTCCACGACACGCGCGGCACGCTCATCTCCATCCGCGACGACTCGATCCGCTGGCGCATCCCGGGACCCGGCAGCGCGACGATCCCCATCGCGATCTCGGCGGTGAACTCGATCGCGATCAATCACGGGAATCTCCCGCCGCATCGCAACGCGCTGAACGGCGCCGCGGTCGGCGTCCTCTCCGGCGCGCTCGCCGGCTACGCCCGCGACAAGATCGTGATGGGCCCCGACGCCTCGTGCCCGAACCTCTGCACCGACACCGGCGAACCGGTCGGCGGCGGCTTCGTCGGCGCCGTTGCCGGCGGCCTCGTCGGCGCCGGCATCGGATGGTTGATCAAGACGGGATCGTACACGCGATACGACCGGGACGAGATCAATCAACTGCTGCTGGTCCCCGTGTGGGATAGTTATCAGGGGACGGTGGGGATGGTCGTGGCGATGAAGTTCTGAGGGGCGGACTTCGACTGACGATTGACGATTGACGCCTACGAACTACTCCCGCTGGCGTCAGTCGTCAGTCGTCAGTCGTCAGTCGAACTCCGCTGCTAGTCGTCTAGGCGATGCAGAAAGGCCCGCACGCTCGAAAGGTCGATCGCCCTGCGCACCTTCGCCGAATCCTTCGCATCGAAGATCGCGTACGCCTCGTCGCAATACTTCGCGAAGAATGCCCACGTCATTTGATGCTTCTGCCCCCACGTGACGCACACGGGGCCGAGCGTGGTGTAGCCGGGCACGTGCACGTAATGGCCGCCCCATGAATTCACCGCGCCGTTGGGGCCGGACACCACGTCCCACGGTTTGCCCGCCTGGAATTGCGCCTGCGCCGAGAGCGGCAGGCCGAGTCCGAGCCCGACGCCGACGTCGAGCACGATGGCCTGCTTCACCTCGTTGCGCACCGAGCGATCCAACTCGGAGAACGCCTGGATGCGATAGCGCTTCGTGGCCGCGAGCCAGCCGCTGCGCCGCCAGAGCGTGAGCGAGTCGAGCACGACGAGCCCGGAGTCGGCGCCGCCGGTCTCCTTGAAATACTCGCGCGTCACGTCGGTATCGCTGATCGCGATGATCTTCTTCTGCTCCACCAATTCGAAGCGCAGCGTCTGATGCGCGCGCCCGGCGATGACGCAATCGCCGTACCGGTCGTTGGCGAACACCGGCGTCGGCACCCCGGCATGCGCGACATTGAAATCATACTCCGCCGGCAGCGTGACCGGCGCACGCAGGATCGCCGCGAACTTGAGATTCCGCTTGTCGCGCTTGGCCTTCTGCTTCCCCAGCCGATAGAGCGGATTCCGCTCGAGCCCCTTGCTGCGGCGCATCAATCCCTCCCGTGATGAGGAGAGGAAGTTGCACTTACCTGATGACTGTCGACTGTCGACTGTCGACTGTCGACTGGATCACTGTTGACTGTCTACTGCAGCCTTAGGCGCCCTGGTGGCGAAGTATCTCCCGCGCCGCCAGGACACTCCGCTCCCCCCGCGATCCCCCCACCAGGATGCGTCCCACTCCCACACATATACAACCCCGGCACCGGCGTCGCATACCGACTACTCCCCGCCACCGGCCGCATGAACAATATCTGATCCAGCGTCAACTCCCCATGATACAGATTCCCCTCCGGCAACGCATACTCCGCCTCCAGATCCCCCGGCGTCAATACCTGCCGCTTGACCACCATCTTCGAGATCCCCGGCGCATACTCCTCGAGCGTCGCCATGACGCGATCGCCGAGTGCGTTCCGAGTCGCCATATCCCACGACGCATCTCGGAGTTTGTACGGCGCGTACTGCATGTGCACACTCACCACACTCTTCCCGGCCGGCGCCATCGAACTATCCGCGTTCGACGGCACGCGCACCTGCAGATACGGCCGTTCCGACACGCGCCCGTACTTCGCGTCGTCGTACGCGCGCTCGAGATAATCGAGGCTCGGCGCGATCACGATCGTTTCGTCACCGGTAGCTGCCTGAAACTTCACCACGCCATCGACCGCGAGATGGACCTTCGCCCACGCGCCCTTGTACTTGATGTTCCCCACCGCGCTCGTGAATTCCGGCGAGAGCTGCGACGGATCGCACAGCGTCATGAACGTCTGCCGCGGGTCCGCGCTCGAGACGATGCGCGTGGCCGCGAGCTTCGTCGCCGTTCGCGAGCACGACTCCCATCGCGCGTCCACCCTGCATCTGCACGCGCTTCACCGCCGCACCCGTGCGGATCTCGACGCCGGCCGCGCGCGCCGAGTCCGCCAGCGCGCGCGCCAGCTCGTCCGACGCCGCCGCGCGCCGTCACCGGCGCATGGAACGCGCCCACCGCGCGGCCCACCTGATGATGCAGCATCACGAACGCCGTGCCGCCGGCCCGCGGTCCCTGGAAGATGTTCGTGATCCCGCGCGCCCCCACGATGCCCTTAAGCGCGTCGCTCTCGAACGCATCGTCCAGCACTTCGGCAACCGACATTGGCACGATCCGCATGAGATCGACCATCTGCGCCTTGCCCAGCTTGCGGAGCCGCAGCCCCAGCGAGAGCGCGCTGAACACATTGGTCGCCGACGACGCATTGATGCTCGGCGCGGGCGCCGAGTAGAGCGCCTCGAGGAAGCCGGCGAGCCGGCCCACGCGCGCCGCGAACTCGGGCCACTGCGCCGCATCCCTCGGCGAGATCGCCTTGAGCGACTCGGCCGCGCGCGCCGGATCGCCGTCGAGCCGGAACGAGCCGCCGCCGCGCTGCGGCGCGAGCACCGCGCCGCTCGCCGGGAGCATTGTCAACCCGTGTTTCGCGAGATCGAGATCCGCCGCGATCCTCGCCGAGAGATAGCCGGCGTCGTGCGCACAGGCGTCCACGCGGAACCCGGGCGCGAGTTCGGTGGTGACCGCCGAGCCGCCGACCGTGGGCTTCCGCTCGAGCACGAGCACCTTGAGCCCGCCGCGGGCGAGATAGCCCGCGGTGACGAGGCCGTTCAGCCCCGCGCCGATGATGATCGCGTCGTAGCTCATGCGTCCTTCAGGATCTCGAGCGCCGCGAGGCGGCCGGAGGCGCCCATGATGCCGCCGCCCGGATGCGTGCCCGCGCCGCACTGATAGAAGCCGCGCACCGGCGTGCGGTAGCGCGCCCACTCGGGCGCCGGCCGGAAGAAGAACAATTGATGCAGCGCGAGCTCGCCGCCGAAGATGTTCCCTTCGCTCAAGCCCGTGATCTCCTCGATCTCGTGCGGCGTGATCACCTGCCGGTGCATGATCGCGCGTTGGATATTCGGCGCGAATTGCGCGAGCGTGTTCACCACCGCGTCGCCGAAGGCCTCGCGCTTCTGCGGCGTTCCAGCCGCCGTTGAGATTCCACGGCGCGTACTGCACGAAGATCGACATCACGTGCTTGCCCGGCGGCGCCATCCCCGGATCGATGAGCGACGGGATGATGATGTCCATGTACGGCTGTCGCGAGAACTCGCCGTACTTCGCGTCGTCGTACGCGCGCTCCACGTAGTCCATGCTCGGGCTGATGGACATCGCGCCGCGCAGATGCGGGCCATTCCCCGGCAGGCAGGTGAAGTCGGGCAGTTCGCTGAGCGCGAGATTCACCTTCCCCGACGAGCCGCGGAACTTGAACTTGTCGATCGCGTCCGTGAATTCCGTGGGGAGTTCCTTGCGGTCGAGCAGATGCAGGAAGGTGCGCCGTGGATCCAGCCCTGACACGATGACCGGCGCCTCGAACTCGTCGCCATTCTCGAGCGCGACGCCGGTGGCGCGGCCGTTCTTCACGATCACGTGCGCGACGCCGGCGTTCAGCTTGATCTCCGCGCCGAACGCGCGCGCGGAACTCGCGATCGCCTCGCTCACGGATCCCGTGCCTCCCTTCGCGAAGCCCCACGCGCGGAAGACGCCGTCGATCTCGCCCATGTAGTGATGGAGCAGCACGTACGCGGTGCCCGGCGAGCGCGGCCCGAGGAAGGTGCCGATGATCCCGCTCGCACTCTTCGTCGCCTTCAAGACGTCGGTCTCGAACCATTCATCCAGGAAGTCGCTCGCGCTCATCGTCATGAGCTTGTAGAGCGCGTTGAACTTCACCGCGCCCAACCCGCGCATGTGCTTGCCGAGCTTGAGCATCCCCATGAGATCGCGCGGGCTCAGCGACGCCGGATCGGGAGGCACCATCGAGATGATCGGCTTCACCGCGCGCGCCATGTGGAACATCAGCTGGCCCGTATTCATCGTACGCGTCGGCATCCTTCTTCGAGTGGCGCAGCAGCTCGCGGCGCGTGTCGTCGTGGTCCGGCCACTGCGCCAGATAGTCGCCGTTGAACATCGGCGTCACCGTGCTCTCGAGCGGCAGGATGTGCAGCCCGTGCGCCGGCAGATTCAGATCGCGGATGATCTCGGGGCGCAGCAGGCTCACCACGTAGGAGAACACGGAGAAGGTGAAGCCCGGAAAGACCTGCCGGCTCACCGCCGCGCCGCCCACCTGGTCCGCCTTCTCGAGCACCAGCACCTTCTTGCCGGCGCGCGCGAGATACGCGGCGTTCACCAGCCCGTTGTGCCCCCCGCCCACCACGATCGCGTCGTATCGCTTCACGGCCGTCATGCCTTCTTCCTCGGCGGGTCGAAGAACGGCGTCGCCACCGCCTTCGCGGTCGCGCGCTTGCGCACGTGCTCCACCGTGACCTCCATCTCCAGCGGCGCACCCGGCTCGAAGTGCGGCGTGCGCACATGCGCGAGTGCGATGTATTTCTTGAGCAGCGGACTCCAACTGCCGCTCGTCGCGTAGCCGACCTGGGTGCCACCGGTGTACACGGGCACGCTCGTGCGCCACGCCGTATTCGGCAGGCGCGGCGGCAGGCCCGCCTCGGCGTACAACCCCTCGAGTGAGTCCCAGTCCACTTCGATCCCCGTGAGGCGCCACTCGGGTCCGCGTGCCACCTCGGCCGCCAGCGCATCCTTGCCCACGAACCACGGCTTCTTGAGATCCACGCTCCACGCGAGATTGAGTTCGTACGGCGACGATTTCTGCGCCTCGATCATCGCGCGGTGCGAGGAGAAATAGTCCACCTCGATGAGCACGAGTCCCGCCTCGATGCGCGCCATGTCCAGCGCGAGCATGCCGGCCGGGATGAGCCCATAGGGAATGCCCGTCTCATAGAGCGCATCCCAGAGCGGCAGCGCCTGCGCGGCGTCCACCCAGATCTCGTACCCCAGGTCGCCGGTGTAGCCGGTGCGCGAGATCGTGATCGGGATCCCGCGTGCGCGCGTGTGCACGAGACGGAAATACTTGAGGCCGGACAGATCGCTCTGGGTGAGCTGCTCGAGGATCACGCGCGAGGTGGGCCCCTGCAGCGCGAGCGCCGCCGTCTTGTCGGACACGTCCTCGATCGTGACCTGCATGCCGAGCGCGTTGCGCGAGAGCCAGAGCAGGCTCGGATCGGCGGAGGTCATGCGGAAGGTCTTGTCCTCGAGACGCGAGATGGTCCCGTCATCGATCACTTTGCCGTGCGAGTCGCACCAGCACGTGTAGCCCACCTGGCCGACCTTCATCTTCAGGACGTCGCGCGTGACGACGCGGTCGAGCAGCCGCGCGGCGTCGGGGCCGGTGATCAGATACTTGTAGAGGGGCGAGACATCGAGCAGGCCCGCCGAACTCCGGATCGCGTGGTACTCGCGATCATGCACGAGGTCGTATTGACTGGCCGCGACGAACCCCGCCCAGCGCCGCCACGATTGGCTGACACAGAGCGCGGACGTGCGAGGGTGGAAAGGGGTCTGTTTCAGCATTTTGGCTCGCGGAACTTAGTGCGTGGTGCAGCGGTGGCGAGTCGGGGCTCCCGGCGCCGATAGTCGCGGCGCCGACCTCGTCGGGACCGGCTACGCGCTTACACGCTTCGAGCCTCGCGGCTGAAAAGCGCCGCGAGTCTCTCGCTACGCGCGACGCCGGCCGCTCCGAGGCCGGCACCGCTCCATTGGCTCCATGGGACCACGACTGCGCGCGACTGCTGCGCCGCATGACCCCGCGAGCACCGCGTGCCCGCACGATCCCGAACCCTCGCAAGCCCGCGCAATCCTCGTCCGGCGCGACGATCGCTTCGCGCCGGCACTGCGTCGCGGCCAGGAGGCGTGTGGGCGGGCTGAACTGCCGTACGCTGGCTTGCGCGATGTACGTGATTCGCGCGCAAGGGAAATCGTCGGAGCGGCGGTGGACTCGGCGAAGCCGCCGTCGCGCGTAGCGAGAGACTCGCGGCGCGTTTCAGCCGCGAGGCTCGAAGCGTGTAAGCGCGTAGGCGGCGGAGCCGAGGCCGCCGCCGCGACCCACCGATGAGTTACTCGGCCCGCAGTGCCTCGTTGGGATCTACGCGTGCGGCACGGGACGCAGGAATCAGCACTGACAATGCGGCGACGAGCAACAAGAGCAGCGGGATCGTGGCGAACGTCAACGCGTCCATTGGCGCGACGCCGTAGAGCACGGACCCGAGGAAACGTGTCAGCAGTGCGGCGGCGACGAGGCCCGCGGCGATGCCGCCCGCGGCGGGGGCGAGGCCCTGGCGCATGACGAGCGCGAGCACGCTCGCGCTGCGCGCGCCGAGCGCGAGACGGATGCCGATCTCACGCGTGCGCTGGCTCACGGCGTACGAGATCACGCCGTAGATGCCGACGGCGGCCAGCAGCAGCGCGAGTGCGGCGAAGCCAGCCATCAGCGCCATCGTGAAGCGTTGCTCCTGCGTCGCGGCGGCGAGCACGTCGCCGAGCGTCTCGACGTGCGTGAGCGGGATGTCGGCATCGATGGTGTGCACGATCTTCCCGATCGGCGCGGCGAGTGCGCGCGCATCGCCCGCGGTGCGCGCCACGAGCGTCATCGCGCGCCGCGGGCTCCCGAAGGCGTTCCCCCACTGCGCATGGGGAATGAAGAACTTGCGCTTCACCGGCGTCGTGAGCGACTGATGATGGACGTCGCCGATCACGCCCACGATCGTACGCCACGGTTCGTTGGGTCCGCCCAGCTTGATGCGGTGACCCAACGGATCCTCATCGTGGAAGTATTCGCGCGCGAGCGTCTCGTTCACGGCGATCACGAGCGGTGCGTCGAGCCGGTCGGTCGCTTCGATGCCGCGTCCCCGCACCACGCGCTCTTGCATTGCCTCGAAGTAGCCGGGCGTCACCACCTGCCAGTCCGCGCTCAATCCGTTCGCCTTGGGATCCATCGGGCGGCCCTCGATCGCCATCCCCGCGTCGCCCATGTCGGTGGCGAGCGGCAGCTGGCGCACGAAGCCCGCCGCCTGTACGCCCGGCAGCTCGCGCACGCCCTGCGCCACGCGGTCATAGAAATCCACCACCGCCATGGGCGTCGGATACCGCGCGGCCGGCAGCGACAGCTGCAGCGTGAGCGCGTTGCGCGCGCCGAAGCCCGGATCGATCCGGCGCAGGTTCGCGAAGCTGCGAATGGTCAGTCCCGCGCCGATCACGAGCAGCACCGCGAGCGCCATCTCGGCGGCCACCAGCAGCGAGCGACCGCGCATGCGGGCCGCGCCGCCGCTCTGCCCGCGCGCGCCGTCGCGCAGCGCATCCTGCAGATCGATCCCGGCGCCGCGCACCGAGGGGAGCAAGCCGAACAAGAGTCCCGTTCCCACCGAGAGCACGAGCGTCACGCCGAGCACGCGCCAGTCCACCGACAGATCCGCCAGTCGCGGGATCGTCGCGGGTGCGCGCGCGACGAGCACGCGCACGCCGGCCCACGCGAGCGCCGAGTCCCAGGGCGCCCCCCGCGCCGCAGAGGATCACGCTCTCGCCCAGAGCGAGCCGCACCAGCTGCCCCTGCCCCGCGCCGAGCGCCGAGCGCACGGCGAGCTCGCGGCGCCGCGCGTCCGCGCGCGTGAGAATGAGATTCGCGACGTTCGCGCAGGTGAGCAGCAACAGCAGGCCCACGGCCGCCGAGAGCACGACGAGCGCGCGCGATGCGCTTCCCGCGACGTCCGCGGGGAGCGGCACGGCGAAGGCGGTGAAGTGCATCGTGGCGGGATAGAGCCCCTGCTCCGTCCACTGCTTCGCGAGCGCGACGATCTGCGTCGTGGCGGTGGATGCGTTGAAGCCCGGCGTCAGCCGCCCGACGGCGTACAGGTAGTGGCTGCCGTGGTCGCGCGCGCCCGCGTCGACGCCGAGCGGCTGCACCAGCTGCGTGGTCGCGAGCCCTTTGAATTCCAGCGGGAACTTGAAGCCGCGCGGGAGGATGCCGACCACTTGCTGCGGCTTCGCATTGACGTCGATGATGCGGCCGATGATCGACGGATCGCCGCCGTAGCGGCGCTGCCACAATTCGTACGAGAGCATCACGACCGCCGGCGCCTTCGGCACATCCTCCGCGGCGGTGAACGCGCGCCCGAGCGCGGGCGGCGTGCCGAGCACGTCGAGCATGTTCGCCGTCATCTGCGTCTCGCCGACGGCCTCCGGACCTGAACCGCCGGTGAGCGTGACGTCATAGCCCGGGCTCCACGCCGCCACGTCGCGGAACGCGCCCAGCTCCTTATAGCCGAGGTAATCTCCCTCCGCGAGCCAGGTCTTGTCGAAGTTGACCCACTTGCTCCAGACGAGCACGAGTTCGTCCGGCGCGCGATAGGGGAGCGGCTTGAGCAGCACCGCGTTGACGACCGAGAAGATCGCGGAGTTCGCGCCGATCCCGAGCGCCAGCGTGAGGATGACCACCGCGCAGAAGGCCGGCTTGCGGGCGAGGGAGCGGAGGGCGATGCGGAGGGCGTGCATGAGTCTCCTCTGGCCAGAGAGCGCGATGCACAGTTAGACCGTCAGAGCGAGGGAAAGGTTGGCGAGACTGCCTAACAGCAGGCTGTTGGCTGGCGGCCGTAGTTGAAGGGCCTAACGGCAGGCTGTTGGCTGGCCGGCTGTCGTTGAAGGGCCTGACGGCAGGCTGACGGCTGGCGGCTGTCGCCGAGGCACGACCAACTCCTCTCGTCGTGGTGTGCGACAGCCGCCAGCCGACAGCCCGCCGTTAGGCGGTCAGAACCACAGCACCTGATACCCGATCGCCGATCGTCTGGAACTTCGATCCGACGCGCGCGCTCGCGCCGTCGGACCAGTTCAATTTCACCTGCTGCCCCTTCGCGACCGTGAGGGCCGCGATGAGGCCAATGCGCGTGTTGTCCTGCCGCGCCGTGGTCGGGCCGCCGTCCTGCTGCGTGCCGCCGCCGGCATAGTACGTGGCGTCCGCCGCGACCCAGATCCATCTCGCGAACGTGTAGCTCACATGCGCCTGAAGCGACGTGAGCGGATCCTGCGTCCGCTTGCTCGTTCCCGGGTAGAAGTCGTAGTTCGGAGCGAAGAACCACACGCCGGCGTAGAGGTCCAGATAGAGTTTTCGATCGAAATTGTATGACGCGCCGACCTCCGGCTTCCACGCCCAGCGGTTCGTCCCGACGTTGATCAAGTGCTGCGGGTCGTACTGCCCGGTCGGCACGACGGCGGCGAGACTTGCGCCGAGGATGAAGCGGTGCGCGGGCGTCTTCATGAACTCGGGCGCCGTCAGCGCCGGGCTGCCGACGATGTTCAGCGAGACCTTGAGCCGGGCGTCGCCGATGCCCTCGCGGTTGATCGCGCTATCCGCGGCGCCGCCGACCGAGCCGGTGAGATATCCCGTCACATAGGGGATCGCCGCGCTGAACAGCCCCTGCATGTGCCCGATCGCAAAGGTGTGCCCGTACCCCACCGTGACGGCGCGAATGTCGGCGTGCACGTTCGTGATCGGGATCGACGGATCGAAGATCACGGCGCCGGTGGAGAGCCCCCACGCGACGATCGCGAAGTTCGCGCCGACGGGGACGCGGAGTACGACCGGGGTTCGAGCTCTTGGGCGGCGGCACAAACAGCGGTGATGCTGACAAGGGCCACGGCAAAACGGCATGACAGGAAATTCGCATGGAGGATAATGTCCCGCGCACGCTCGCGGCGAAAGGCCGCGGGACTGCTCAGTCGTTGGTCGTACGCGTTTGGTCCGCGGCATGACAACTGATGGCGTACGACTCGCGAGCTCGCTCTCGCGCCATGCCATTCGTTGTCATGCCGCGGACCAAACGCGTACGACCAACGACTGAGCCGTTACGCGGAGAGCAGCCTCTCCAGCACGATCCGCCGCTTCACGATATCCGCGAGCGTCACGTCATCCAGCACGGCCAGGAACGCGCGCAGCGCCTTATCGAGCGTCTTGGCGAGAGCGCACGCCGGCGCGATCGGGCATTGGTTCGTCTCGGGGGTGAAGCACTCCACCAGCGCGAAGCTCTCCTCGAGCTGCCGCACCACCGCGCCGATGCCGATCCGCACCGGGTCGCGCGCCAGCCGTACGCCGCCGGAGCGCCCGCGCTGCGTGATGACGAACCCCTCCGCCGCGAGCCGGTGCACCACCTTGAACAGATGGTCCTCCGAGATCCGCATGCGCCGCGCGATCTCCGTCACGGTCAGCGCGTCATTGGGATGCAGCGCGAGCAGCGTGAGACATTGCAGCGCGAAGTCGGTATGGCGAGTGAGGCGCACGGGCAGCTCCGGTTCGGCCGGTGAGGGAAATCCCGAC
The DNA here is from genome assembly GCA_963751275.1 of uncultured Gemmatimonadaceae bacterium. GTDB lineage: Bacteria > Gemmatimonadota > Gemmatimonadetes > Gemmatimonadales > Gemmatimonadaceae > DATKOH01. The sequence goes on from CAVVTZ010000013.1 coordinate 21,802, forward strand.
AGCGCGTCAGGAAGGGTCCGGATTTCCAAAGTCGTATCTTACATGCAACATATATCCGTCATGCGATCCGTCAATCGGGAATGCACGCCGCTCCGGTCCAACCCGCTCCACATCCATGAGGTCACCACCATGTCCACCTCGTTCCGCACCCGTTCCCTGGCCTTCGCGGCCGCCTTCGCGGCGGTGATCGGCGTCGGCTACGCCTGCGCGCCGCGGCAGGGATCCCCTTCCCTCGTCAGCAGCGACGCCGCGTCGAAGGTCTATGTCGCCCCGGGCAGCTACGATGAGTTCTACGCCTTCCTCTCCAGGCGGCTTCAGCGGCCAGGTGGCCGTGTACGGCCTCCCCTCCGGACGCCTCCTCAAGGTGATCCCCGTCTTCTCGGTGTTCCCGGAGAACGGCTACGGCTACAACGAGGAGACGAAGAACATGCTCAACACCTCCTACGGCTTCATCCCGTGGGATGATGCGCACCACACCGCGCTCTCGCAGACCGACGGCATCGATGACGGCCGCTGGCTCTTCATCAACGGGAACAATACGCCGCGCATCGCCCGGATCGATCTCACCACGATGGAGACCGACGAGATCATCGAGATCCCGAACGCGGCCGGCAACCATGGGTCGCCCTTCATCACCCCGAACTCCGAATACGCCGTCTCGAGCATGCGCTTCTCGGTGCCGGTGCCCAACGCCGACGTGCCGATCTCCTCGTTCAAGCAGAACTTCAAGGGCCAGATCTCCTTCGTCCGTGCCAACGAACCCGGCAAGATGGCCATCGCGTTCCAGATCCTCGTGCCCGCCTTCGACTACGACCTGGCGCGCGCGGGCAAAGGCCCCAGCGATGGCTGGATGTTCCTGACGACGTACAACACGGAACAGGCGCACTCGCTTCTCGAGGTCAATGCCTCGCAGAACGACAAGGATTTCGTGGCCGCGGTCAACTGGCGGGCGTTCGAGAGCTGCGTGAAGGCCGGCAAGGGCAAGAGCACTCCGGCCGACTACGTGCACAACGTGATGGACTCCGCCACGCGCACCGCGCGCACCGAAAAGGTGACCAGCGTCTGGCAGATCGCGCCCAAGGATTGCCCGGGCTCCATGTACCTGCTGCCCACCGCCAAGTCGCCGCATGGCGCCGATGTCGATCCCAGCGGCGAGTACATCGTCGCGGGCGGCAAGCTTGCGGCGATCGTGACGGTGCACTCCTTCTCCAAGATGCAGAAGGCGATCGCCGACAAGGCGTACGAAGGAGAGGTGGAGGGGATTCCCGTCCTGCGCTACGACGCCACGGTCGCCGGCGAGGTGAAGAGTGGCGGCCTGGGCCCGTTGCACACCGAGTTCGACGGCAACGGCTACGCCTACACCTCGTTCTTCATCTCCTCCGAGATCGTGAAGTGGAAGCTCGGCACGTGGGAAGTCGTGGATCGCGTGCCCACCTACTATTCCATTGGCCACCTGATGATCCCCGGCGGCGGCACCCGCAAGCCGATCGGGAAGTACGTCGTGGCGCTCAATAAGATCACGAAGGACCGCTATCTCCCCACCGGTCCCGAGCTGGCGCAGAGCGCCCAGCTGTACGACATCACCGGCCCGAAGATGAAGCTCCTGCTCGATTTCCCCACGATCGGCGAGCCGCACTACGGCAACGCGATCCTCGCGTCCACGATCCGCGACAAGCAGGTGAAGTTCTTCAAGCTCGCGGAGAACAGGAATCCCATGGTGTCACGCTCCGAGAAGGAGACGGGCGTGAGCCGTGACGGAAAGGTGGTGCACGTGCGCATGACGTCCATCCGCTCGCACTTCTCGCCCGACAACATCGAGGGCGTGATGCTCGGCGACACCGTGTACTTCCACGTCACGAACCTCGAGCAGGACTGGGATATCCCGCATGGCTTCGCGGTGGAAGGCAACCGGAACGCCGAGCTCCTCGTGATGCCGGGCGAAACGAAGACGCTCAAGTGGGTCCCGCTGCGGATCGGCATCTATCCGTTCTACTGCACCGATTTCTGCTCCGCGCTCCATCAGGAAATGCAGGGCTACATCCGCGTGTCGGCGCCCGGCAGCAATGTCGCGCTCAGCGGCACGCTCTCGAAGGGTCCGGAACCGCGTGATGCGGCCGGCGGCGCCAAGAAATAACTCTCACCGCGCGCGGGCGGGGCGCTCCGGCGTCCCGCCCCGCGCCCAAGGGCCGGCAACGGCCACCGGAGACCCCGTGTCACGCACCTCACGCCTGCTCGTCGCCTTCGCCGCGCTGCTCATGTGTTCGGCGTTCGCGCTGCCCCTCTGGCGGATCTCGCTGATCGCGCCGCAATACCCGGAAGGGCTCGGCATGCTCATCCGGATCTCCGACGTGACCGGCGCCAAGGAAGGCGATCTCCAGAGCATCAATGGGCTCAATCACTACATCGGCATGAAGGTCATCCAGCCCGATGCGATCCCCGAGTTGCGCTTCATGCCGTGGATCCTCGGCGCGCTCATCCTCTCGGCGCTGCTCGTGGCGCTCCTCGGCAACCGCAAGGTGTTCATCGGATGGTCCGTGGTCTTCGCGGCCACGCTCGGCGCCGGGCTCGCCGACTACTGGAAGTGGGGCTACGACTACGGTCACGACCTCAATCCCGACGCGATCATCAAGATCGAGGGCATGACGTACCAGCCGCCGCTCATTGGCTCGAAGCAGCTGCTCAACTTCGTCGCCACGTCGTGGCCGGCGTCCGGCGGCTGGCTGCTCGTGATCGCCAGCCTGATCGTCGCGGCCGCGCTCTTCATGGCCGCCGCGCCCAAGCGGCTGCGGCTGCACGCGCTCGCGATCCTCGGTCTGGCCGCGTGCACCGCGAGCGGACCCCAGCCGATCGCGCTCAACCAGGACAGCTGCGACTTCTGCCGCATGACGATCTCGGATGCGCGCTACGGGGGAGAGACCATCACCACCACCGGGCGCATCCAGAAGTTCAATGGCATCGAGTGCCTCGCGGGATTCATGCGCGCCGCACCGGCCGGCGCGATCCGCGGTGCGTGGGTGATCGACCTGCAGCATCCGGGCACGTTCGTCCCCGTGGAGCAGGCCGGCTTCCTCAAGGCGAACCTCATGCACAGCCCCATGGGCAAATCGCTCGTCGGATTCTCCAGCGCGAGGGCGGCGGAGGAACAGCGTGCCCTGCTCGGGGGCCGCACGATGACGTGGGCCGAGGTGCTGGCGGACTCCGCGCCCGCGGGAGCGCGCGGCCTGTGATGCGCCGGCCCCTGCTCGCCGCGTTGATCGCGCTCGCGCTGCCCGCGGCGGCGCAGGGTCGCGACATCATCGTGGACCCGGGCGGGCCGGTGCGCACGGTCACCGCGGCGCTCGCCACCGCCCGCGCCGGCGACCGGATCCTCATCGACTCCGGCACCTACCGCGAGCCCACGATCGAAGTGCGCACGCCGCGGCTCACCATCCAGGGGCGCGGTTGGCCCGTGCTCGACGGCGACAATGCGCGCACCGTGATGCTCATCCTGGCCGACAGCGTCACCGTCCGCGGGCTGGTCGTCGCGCACACGGGTGTCGCGAACATCGAGGACCGCGCGGGCATCCGCGTGCAGAACGCCGCCGGCTGCCTCATCGAGGAGAACCGCCTGCGCGATAACCTCTTCGGCATCTATCTCCAGAGCGCCAGCGGCTGCACGGTCCGCCACAACGACATCACGGCGCACGGCCTCTCGCAGAGCTCGAGCGGCAATGGCATCCATCTCTGGTATTCCCCGCACGCGCTCATCGAACGGAACCACGTCGACGGCCAGCGCGACGGGATCTACTTCGAGTTCTCGCAGCACGGCGTCACGCGCTACAACGTGAGCGAGCACAGTCAGCGTTACGGACTGCACTTCATGTTCTCCGACTCGTGCCGCTACGAGCACAACACGTTTCGCGACAACAATTCGGGCGTCGCGGTAATGTACAGCCGCGGGATCGTGATGCACGCGAACCGCTTCGAGAATTCCTCGGGCGGCGCGGCGTACGGGCTGCTGCTCAAGGAGATCCTGGGCGGCGAGATCTCCAACAATGTGTTCGTGCGCAATTCCACCGGGATCTATCTCAATGGATCATCGCGGCTGGCCGTGCGCGCGAACGATTTCCTCCAGAACGGCTGGGCGGTGCGTCTCCTTGGCAACTCCGAGGAGGATGTGTTCACCGGCAACCGCTTCGCCGGCAACGCGTTCAATGTCAGCACCAACTCCACGGCCACGACGTCCTCCTTCGACGGCAACTGGTGGGACGCCTACCGCGGCTACGACCTCGACCGCGATGGCACCGGCGATGTGCCCTTCTATCCGGTGCGCCTCTTCGCGCTTGTGGTGGAGCAGCATCCGCCGTCGCTCGTGCTCCTGCGCAGCCCGATGGTGGGGATGCTCGACGCCGCCGAGCGTGTCTTTCCCGTGCTCACGCCGGCCGCGCTCGTGGACCGGCATCCCCTCATGCACAGTCCCCGGGTGGACCCGTGATCGATCTGACCAACGTGCGCAAACGCTTCGGCTCGCTCGAAGTGCTGCGCGACATCTCGCTCAGCGTGCGCCCCGGCGCCGTGACGGCGCTCGTCGGCCCGAACGGTTCGGGCAAGACGACGCTGATCAAGATCGTCCTCGGCCTCACCCGCCCCGACACCGGCGCGGTGCAGCTGGACGGCGTGCCCGCCGACGCGCGCGGCGACTACCGGCGCGCACTCGGCTACATGCCGCAGGCGGCGCGCTTTCCCGAGAACCTCACCGTGCGCGACGTGATCGCGCTCGTCGCGGCGCTGCGTCCCGGCGCCGGGCGCGATGAGGAACTGATCAGCGCCTTCGGCCTCGCGGGCGAGATGGACAAGAAGATGGGCACGCTCTCGGGCGGCACGCGCCAGAAGGTGAATGCCGCGATCGCCTTCCTCTTCCGTCCGCGGATCCTGATCCTCGACGAGCCCACGGCCGGCCTCGATCCGGTGGCGAGCGGGATCCTGAAGGCGCGGATCCGCCGGGCGCGCGAGAGTGGATGCACCGTGATCATCACGTCGCACGTGCTCACCGAGCTCGAGGAGCTCGCCGATGACGTCGCCTTCCTCTGCGATGGCACGCTGCGCTTCGCCGGCAGCGTCGCCGAGTTGCTGGCGCACACCGGAGAGGAGCGGCTGGAGCCGGCGATCGCGTCGCTGATGCTCTCGGAGCGCAGCCGCTTCGCCGCGGCGATCGCGGGCGCGTCCGGCGGCGAACCTCGGACGCGCGCTGGCGCCGGAGGCCGCATGAAGATCGTCGCCCTCGTGCTCGAAGCCGGCCTGCGCGATCTCGCGCGCAACCGCTGGATCGCGGCGTACGCCGCGGGCTTCATGCTGATCGCCGGCGGGTTGTTCTGGTTCGGCGGCACCGGCCCGCAGGTGGTGCTCAGCATGCTGAACATCGTGCTGCTCGTGGTGCCGCTGGTCGCACTCGTGTTCGGGGCGATCCACGTGTACGCGTCACGCGAATTCGTGGAGCTGCTGCTCGCGCAGCCCGTGCCACGTGGCCAGCTCTTCGCGGGTCTCTACCTGGGACTCGCGCTGCCGCTGGCCGGCGCGTTCGCCGTGGGCGCCGGCGTTCCGTTCGCCTTCCACGCGCATTCGGGCGCGGGCGCCGGCGCGATCGATCGCGCTGTTCGCCGCCGGCATCGGACTCACGTTCACCTTCTCCGCCGTCGCCACCTGGATCGCGCTGCGCACCGATGACCGTCTCAAGGGCGTGGGTCTCGCGCTCGGCGTCTGGCTCATGGCCACCGTGGTGTACGACGGCCTCGTGCTCGCCGCCGCGGCGGCGTTCGGCGACTGGCCGCTCGAAAAGCCGCTGCTGGCGCTCATGATGCTGAACCCCGTGGATCTCGCACGGGTGCTCGTGCTCACGCAACTCGACGTGCCCGCGCTCATGGGCTACACGGGCGCGCTGTTCGAGCACACCTTCGGCACGCCGATCGGCGTGAGCGTGGCCGTCATCGTGCTCGCCACGTGGTGTGCCGTTCCGATCCTGCTCGCCGCGCGGACGTTCCAGCTCCGCGATTTCTAGACCGATCACTCACCCGCCGCACCTGAGGAGACCGCATGCATAGCATCATTCGCACTTCCGCCGTCGCCGCGCTCGTCGCCATCGCCGCCTGCGGCGGCGAGAAGAAGCCCGCCGAGAGCGCGCCGCCGGCCGCCGCCGGCCCCGCCACGCCCTGCCCGACGTGCAAGGTCATTGACGTCACGGTGACCACGGATGCGAAGGGGAATTACTTCACTCCCGCCGAATTCGAAGCGCACGAAGGCGACGTCATGCACGTGTCGCTCGTCGTCGGTGTCCACAACGTGCACTTCCTCCCCGATTCGAATCCTGGCAAGTCGAATCTTCCGCCCGCTTCGGAACTGCTGCAGCTCCCGGGGCAGAGTGTCGACATTCCCGCTCAACTTCGGCAAAGGGAAGTTCTATTTTCAGTGCGACCCGCACGCGGCGCTGGGCATGAAGGGGCACGTGACGGTCGAGTAGGGTGTAGAACGACATCGCTGAGCCGGTCGCGGCGCCGCCGTCGTGCTCGCCGCCTTGACGTGCTCACACGCTGCGAGACTCGCGCGTAGCGTGCGCGAGGCTGGCAGCGTCGGGAAACGGGAGGGAGTAGTCACTACTTGCTCCCGTTTCCCGTTTCCCGTATCCCCTCCTGCAGCGTAGTCTGCCGGACGAACTCAAACCACCCGCGACCATGTCCCTGCCAAAGATCACGCAACTCACGCCCGTGCTGATCGTGCCCGACGTCGAACCCTGCATCGCCTTCTGGGCCGACCGACTCGGCTTCGCCGTGGAGAACCAGGTGCCCGGCCCCGACGGCAAATTGATATTCGCGAGCGCGAAGAAGGATGGCATCGAGGTGATGTACCAGACGCGCGCGAGCGTGCTCGCCGAGCGCCCCGACGCCGCGGCCGATGTCCTGGGCAATTCCACGGTGCTCTTCCTGAGCGTCGATGACATCGACGCCGCCGAGCGCGCCATGCAGGGCGCACCGATCGTCAAACCGCGGCACACGACTTTCTACGGTTCGACGGAATTCTATGTGCGCGAGCCGGGAGGGAATGTGGTGGGGTTCGCGAAGTTCTGAACGGCAGATCGACGATTGACGACTGACGCCGACGCAACGCCTACGGGCATTCGTTTCGTAGGCGTAGACGTCAGTCGTCAGTCGTCAATCCGCCGTTCGCAGTCAGCGGTACGCCTTCAACTCCGCCTCCGTCCACGGCGCCGTCCGGCTCGCCGTCGCGGCGCGAATCGCCGCCACCTGCGCCGGCGTCACCTGAGCGCCGTTGTTCCCCCACGCGCTGCGCTCGTAGTTGATCACGGCGGCGATGTCGCTGTCGCTCATCGCGGGGCCCTGCGCCGGCATCGTGTTGTTGAACTGCATTCCCTTCACCGTGAACGGGCCCGTCACGCCCTGCAGCACGATGCGGATGTGCGCGTCGGCCTTCCCGTTCACGATCTCCGATCCGGCGAGCGGCGGAAAGGTGTTCGGCAGACCGAGGCCCGTCGCCTGGTGGCACACCGCGCACACGGCGAATTGCGGCGCGGCAGCGGCCGGAGCGGCGGCCGGCGGCGCGGACGCCGTCGATGTGGCCGCGGACTGATCCTTCGAGCCGCCGCAGGCCGCCACCACCGCCAGGAACCCGAGTGACACGACCTGCCTGAGAATGATTCTGCATGAGATGATCCTCCGTGATATGCGGACACCGATCTTGAGCGCGCAATTGTAGGCCATGCGACCCGTTTGCGCGAGACGGTCGCCCATTCGATGACAAGGGCGTCAACGGAACCACGCCGCCCGGCGTAGGTACAATGGGCACCGCTTCCCTTTACCCCGACAACGCGTTCTCGACCATGCGCCGATTCATTTCCATCGCCGCGATCGCCGCTCTCGCCGCGTGCAGCGACAGCTCCAGCGGCCCGCAGACCCAGGCGGCGTGCCCGGCCGCCGATCTCATCGTGCTCGCGCCGCTGCAGGGCGTCACCGTGCCGGCCGATTCCGCGAACTGCATCGACATGGAGCCGGGAACGGGAACGTATGTGATCGTGCCGCAGCTGGCCGTGACGGCTCCCGACACCCAGCCGGTGTCGTATTCGATCGGCGCGAAGCCGCCCACGGCGCAGGACAACGCCCAGGCGAGCATCGTGATCCAGGGAACGCCCGCGCGATTCGGGCTCCGCGGAGCGCTCAACACCACCGCCCGGCGATTCGATCACATGCGCAGCGCGGCGGCGCGCCAGCTCGCGCACACGTTCGCGAGCGATCCGTCGATCCGCCGGGCGATCGAGGCCACGCGCGCGGCCGCCGTGTCGTTCAGCCCGCCGCCCGTCGGCTCGACGCGCGTCTTCCAGGTCTGCGGCGGCTTGAGCACCTGCACGCCGTTCAAGTCCGACACGGCCATCCTGAAATTCAGCCGGCACGAACATCCTGCTCTACCAGAGCGTGGATGCGCTCTCGGCTCCGTCCGGCTTCTCCGACCCGGAATTGCAGGCGTTCGGCACGTGGATGGATGGCACGTTGTACACGATCGACGCGAACGCATTCGGGCCCACGAGCGACATCGATGCGAACGGCCACATCATCGTGCTGATGAGCCCCAAGGTGAACGCGATCACGCCCACCAACGTCTGCCAGCAATCGGGCTTCGTGGCCGGGTTCTTCTACGCCGGCGATCTCGTGCCGGGCTCGCAGGGATCGAACGACGGCGAGCTCTATTACTCGCTCGTACCCGATCCCTCGGGCACGTTCAGCTGCTCACACCAGAAGTCCGACGTCGGGGCGCTGACCGGCGGCACCTATCTGCACGAGGTGCTGCACATGACGAATTGGGGCGAGAAGGTGATCATCCATGGGCTGGCGAACACGGAAGAGGAGTGGCTGGACGAGGGCGTGGCGAAGATCGCCGAGGAACTGGGCTCGAAGCACTACGAAGCGCTCTTCCCGCCGCCGACCGGCCGCACCGATCCGTCACAGCTGTTCCCCGACTCCGCCGAGGGATTCATCGGCGGCGATCTCTACAATTCGTACTTCATGGGCCTCACGCCCAACGCATTCACGGCATTGATGACGCATCCCGAACGGGAGCCGCCTGGGCGATGCGGGCGCGGAGTGGGTCTTCCTGCGCTGGCTGGGCGATCAGAAGGGGGACGCGATCTTCGGATCGATCGTGCAGTCGGGGCTCACCGGCCAGGCGAATCTCGAGGCACAGGCGGGCGAGTCGTTCCCATTGCTCTTCGGCAAGGCGAGCATGGCCTTCTACACCGATAGTCTTGTGGGCGTCGCGCGCGCGTCGGTGCCGGCGCCGTATCACAATACCACGCGCAACTGGCGCCAGCTGTTCGATCGCGAGTTCACCGCCTCTGGCGGCCCGAACGCCGATTTCCCGCGCGATTTCGCGATCGCGCTCAAACCGCTCGCCGCGGGTTCGACCACGCAGTCCACGCTCCTCAAGGGCTCGATGGACTACTACGTCTTCACCGCCCCCGCCTCCGGTTCCACACAGCGCCTGCAATTCACGAAGACGGACGGCAGCCCGCTCTCCGCCTCGCTCGGCGCCCAGCTCACGGTCTTCCTCTGCCCGGTGGTGGCGGGCGTGTGCGAGTGAGACCGTGCCGCGCACCGCGTTCCTCGCCCTGGCGCGGCACGAGGAACGAGGCACGCGGAACGCGCTACGCCGTGATCCGTCTTCCGGTGAAGAGATTGTAGACGATGGCGATCAGCGCGAGGACGAGCAGCAGATGGATCAGGCCGCCGCCCACGTGGACGACGAAGAAACCGAGCGCCCAGAGGACGATGAGTACGACCGCGATGGTGTAGAGCATTGGATCTCCTGTGTGGATGGTTGGACCCTACTTCACGACCCGTTTCACCGTCTGCCCCGCCTGCAGGGTCGTGCCCTTCTGCAACCCATTGATCAACGCGATCTCCTCGATCGAAACACTCGACGGGTACTGCGAGTTGAACTGCTCGAGCGTCATCGCCTTGGGAACGGTCTCCAGACGGAGCCGCATCGGTTTCACGTTCAACGCATTCGCATCGGTGAGCTTGTCGAAGCTCGACGACGCGCTGGTGAACTGCGGCTCGTAGCCGGCGAACTTGTCGGTGAGGCTGTAGCCGAGCACCTGATAGGTGTTGCCGCCGTACTCGATGAACGTCGCAAGCCCCTTGATCGCGGCCTGCCCCGACGTCGTCGCGGTGAATCCGCCTTGCAGCGCGGCGAGACCGTGCACGTTGCCGCTCGAGGCGGAGCCCGCCTGCGCCACGCCCTGCGACGCGAAGAACGCCTTGGACGCAGCCGCCGAATTCCCCGGCACGATGCGCAGCTCGATCATCGCATCCTGGTCCTTACTGGCCGCGATCACCGCGTCCGCCGAGTTCTGCGTCATCCAGCCCGACGGGAATTGGAACTGGAACTTGAGATCGGGCTGCAGGAAGTTGGTCCCCTCGAAATAGCCTTGGCGCGGATCCGCGCCATAGACCATGCCGTCGATCAGCTTGAGATACGCACTCTGTCCAACGGTCTTGTCATCGAGATTGACGGTGTTCTTGGCCAGCATGTTCTGCACATCCGCGATGCGATTATCGGGATTCGGATGCGTCGATTGCCACTCCGGGAGGCGCCCGGCGCCGCTCAGCGTCTCCAGTCCATTGAGCATTCTGGAACATCGGCACCATCTGCCGCACGTCGTAGCCATCGGCCAGCGCATACTTGAAGCCGAGCTGGTCCGCCTGCGTCTCGTCATCGCGGCTGTACTTGAGGAAGAGCAGCTGCATGCCGGCGCTCGCGACCTGTCCGTACTTCTGGATCTCGGGCGAGAGCGCCATGCCCACCGCGAGGCCGAGTGACGCGACCTCCTGCTGGCTCATCTGCTGCACGCTGTGCTTGGCCGCCACGTGGCCGCTCTCGTGGCCGAGCACGGTCGCGAGCTGGGCCTGGTTCGTCATGTGGGTGAGCATCCCCCGCGTGACGAAGATGTATCCCCCCGGCAGCGCGAAGGCGTTCACGGCCGGATCGTCCACCACTTGGTATTGCCACGGGAGATCGGGCCGCGGCGTCTGCTTCGCGAGCGAGAGCCCGAGCTTCGAGACGTACGCCTGCACGCCGGCATCGTTGTACAGGCCGATCGTGCGCACGACATCCGCGGCGCCCTGTTTGCCCATCGCGATCTCATCCGACTCCGAGACCAGCGAGAGTTCGTTCTTGCCCGAGACGGGATTCACCGCGCAGGCCGCGGCGAGCAGGACGATACTGAGGCGGCCGGCAGCCGCGAAGCGTGGCGCGCGATGCATTGGTCAGCTCCGCTTGGCCATTGCGCCGGCGCCCACCAGCACCACGCCGCCCACGATCCCGGCGATCCCCACCCACTGCGGGATCCCGTGTGACTCGGTGTCGGTGAGCTTGACGTCGCCCACGTGAGCGACTTCGTTCGTGGTCTTGTAATGCATGCCGCGGAACGTGATGACCGCTCCGAGGACGATGAGAATGACGCCGGCGATGAGAGTGGAGCGCATGGTGCCCCCGCGGAAGATGGATGCGACGGACGCGCGACTGACGCGCGCGGGATGGACTGATCGATTCTGTCGGGTCTCTCGGCGCTGCCGCTGATGCCGGTGCGAGGCTCTTCAGCCCTCCACCAACTCGCGCGACGCCGCGGGGGAAGCCGAACTCCGGCTCCCAGACTGTAGTGATAGTTAGGCTAATTCCATCCAAAGCACAAGAGCGGTTCTTCCGACTCCCAAGTCGGAGAACGTCGGACAGCCGGTCAATGCGCGGCTTCGAACTTCGCGATCTGGCCCTCTCCGTCGAGCAGCGTGAGCACCGTGCCGCTGACCTTGAAGCGCGTCGTCTTCTTGAGCGCGACCAGGAACGCCTTCTCCTCATCCTTGAACTGCGGCGGACAGGGGTTGTCCGTGCCGGTGAAGGCGCTGATCCGCACGCCGGTCGTCCCGCTCCGCGCGTAGCCGCCGCCCAGCGCGTTGCACCCGCTGTGTCCCGACACCACGTGCCCCCCCGCCGGCGTGAGCGTGAGCCACGCCACGTACTGCGCGGAGTCCGTCACCACCGCCCCGCCTCCGCGCAGATCCACGAGCATCCACTTGGTGTGCTCGAGCGTCTTCGCCTGCACCGTTGCCGCCAGCACGAACGCGATCGACAAGAACAGCTTCATCTCCCCCCTCCGGGTTCCCAGGTTCCGCGGCACGTTTTCACTGCTCCGGTGTCTTAAACCCCCGGAGCAGCCTTCTAGAGTCCAAGTCTATAGTCTAAGTCTGCGTTTTCTCGTCTTTCACTACCACAATGGTGAATCGCACCGCCAGCGCCGCGATGGCGCCCACCGCGACCCACACCGGCATCAACATCGCGCCCACCACGCCCACGGTCAACGGGATCTCGAGCAGGGTATGACCGTCCTCCGCCTTGATGATGATCCGCCGCGCGTTCCCTTCGCGCACGATCTCCTTGATCCGCGCGACGAGATCCTCGCCGTTGATCCGGTGCTCTTCGGTGCGCGTCTTGCCGCTCGTGTCAGGTGCCGTCATGGGAATGCTCCGGTCGCAAGGTCAAGTTCGTGCTAACAGCTGAAGATATGTACGAGGCGATTCGGCGAAAGTTGCGCTGAGACACGCGAAGCGGGAGAATTCACGGATGCGGTGGTTGGTTCGATCCCTGTCGGTCACGATCTTCCTCGCCCACGCGGCGGCCCAATCGGCCGCGGCGCAGGACGCCGGCCTTCCCGGAGGCTGGGTCGTGCGCCCGTCCGCGCTCGTCAATGTGGATGAGCGCATCCGCCAGTATGCGCGTGCCGTCAGCGCCACCGAGCCGCCGCAGCGCGCCGCCTTCTGGGACGCCGCGTACCCGGCGACCGCCGCCGAGTACGACTCGGTGGCCGGCAACGCGCTGCTGCTCGTCTCGGCGATCGCGCACGATTCGGTGAATTTCCCCGTGTCGTCCATCTATCTGCAGTCCAACGGGCGGCTGTACGAGCTGCAAATGGTCCGTTCCGTGCTGTCACGCCGGAAGAAGAATGACGAGATCGCGCGCGCCTACGGCCACTATCGCGAGGACGTGATCTGCTTGCTGCCCATGGTGATCAATCGCGATGGCGCGCGCATCGTGGTCATGTTCAACGGCGAGGGCACCGCGGCCGCGGGCGCGATGAGCGGCGCCCTGCCCGCGCCGGTGGCGGCCTTGCTCAAGGCGACTCCGACGCGCACTGTTCCGAGCATGCAGGCGCTCGCCGACATGATCGCGCGGGAGTATCCCGGCCTGCTGGACGAATGAGCTGAACCGGCTCATCACACGTCACCAGCGGAGACACACATGACAGGATTTGCCATCAGCATCACGGGCCTCATCTCGGATGCTCCTGATCGGCGCCCTCGTCGGCTTCCTCGCGGGCAAGATCATGAAAGGGAGCGGATTCGGTGCGCTCGGCAATATCGTCGTCGGCATCGTCGGGTCGATCCTTGGCGGGTTCGTCTTCGGGCTGCTCGGCATTTACTCCGGCAGCCTGATCGGAAGCCTGATCATGTCCGTCATTGGCGCCTGCCTGCTGCTCTGGATCGTCGGGATGATCAAGAAATGACCGCGCGCGCATGACGACGAAGGATCCGGCGCGCGAACTGCTGCGCCACACGCTGGCGACCCTCGCGTACCGCGCGGCGAAACCGCTGCGCGGTGCGCCGCCGGAATTCGCGGGCTTCCGCCCCAGCCCCTCGAGCCGCACCGCCGGCGAGATCCTCGCGCACATGGGCGATCTCATGGACTGGGCGCTGCATCTCGCGCATGGCCACCATGTGTGGAACGAGGCGCCGGTGCAGGCCTGGGACAAGGATTGCAAACGCTTCTTCGACGCGATGGCGGCGCTCGACGCGATGCTCGCGGGACCGGCGCCGCTGGGGCGGACGCCGGAGGTATTGTTCCAGGGCCCGATCGCGGATGCGTTGCAGCACACGGGACAGCTCACCTATCTGCGGAGATTGTCGGGCGCGCCGATCAAGGGCGAGAGTTATGCGCGCGCGGAGATCGTGGCGGGGAGAGTGGGGGCGGAACAGGCGAAGGCGAAAGCGGAGTTCGACTGAGAGCACATGCGGGCGGCTTGCATGAAGTCACCAGTCAACAGTGATCCAGTCTACGACAGTCATCAGTCGTCGGTCGTCAGTCATCAGCAAACTGTCCAGCGCGCGATCCAGCATCGCGGCCCGTTGGATGGATGGCTGATGACTGATGACCGACGACTGGTGACTGCAGTGTACTGGATCACTGTTGACTTTTGACTTCATATCGACATGCGCGCAATCCAAGTATCGAAACTCGGCGGCCCCGAAGTCCTCGAGCCGGTCGAACGTCCCCCGCCCCACCCCCAAACCCGATGAAGCCCTGATCGAGCTGAAAGCGATCGGCGTGAACTTCATCGACGTCTATTTCCGCGAAGGGCGCTATCCGGCGAAACTCCCCTTCATTCCGGGGCAGGAAGCTTCCGGCATCGTGGTGGAAGTCGGAGCGGAGGCGAAGGGCGTGCAAGCCCGGCGACCGTGTCGCGTTCACCGGCGCGTTCGGATCGTACGCACAGTTCCAGGCCGTTCCGGCGAATGCATTGATCACGATCCCAAACAGCGTCCACTTCCGCCAAGCGGCGGCCGTGATGCTCCAGGGCATGACCGCGCACTATCTCTCGCACGACAGCTACCCGATCCAGCGCGGCGACACGGTGCTCATTCACGCCGCCGCGGGCGGCGTCGGGCTGCTCCTGGTCCAAATGGCGAAACAGCTCGGCGCGACGGTCATCGCCGCGGCGGGCACCGCCGAGAAGGCCGAGCTGGCACGCGAGGCGGGCGCGGATCACACGATCATCTACGCGTCGCAGGATTTCGAGGCGGAAACGAAACGCCTCACGGGCGGCCGCGGCGTGAACGCCGTGTACAATGGCGTCGGCAAGGACACCTTCGACCGGGATCTCAATGTCCTGCGCCCGCGCGGGATGCTCGTGCTGTACGGCGGCTCGAGCGGCGCCGTGCCGCCCTTCGATCCGATGATCCTGTCGCGCAAAGGCTCGCTCTCACTCACCCGTCCCACGCTCGCGCATTTCATCGCCACGCGCGAGGAACTCGAGCGGCGCGCCGGCGACGTACTCGGCGCGGTCGCGAATGGCGCACTGACATTGCGCCTCAAGCACGACTATCCGCTCGACGCCGCCGCGCAGGCGCATCGCGATCTCGAAGCGCGCCGCACCACGGGCAAGGTCCTGCTCATTCCCTAGCCGTTCCGCATCACGCCCACCGGATCCGCGCGGCTCGCGCGGCGCGCCGGCAGCCAGGTGGCCACGAGCGCGGTGATCACGAGCAGCGCCGGCACCAGGGTGAAGGTCAGCGGATCCAGCGCGCCCACGCCGTACAGCAGCGCGCTCACGGCGCGCGTGGCGGTCACCGCGGCCGCCAGGCCCACGGCGATGCCGATGCCCACCACTCGCAGTCCGCGCCGCACGACGAGCCACTGCACCTGCCCCGCGCGCGCGCCGAGCGCAACGCGAATGCCCATCTCGCGCGCGCGATCGGCCGCGAGTTGCGCCATGACGCCGTAGACGCCCACCACCGCGAGCGCGAGCCCGACGCCGGCGAAGACGAGCAGCATCGTCGCGAGGAATCGCTGCTGCGCCACCGACGCCGCGCCGACCTCGTTCATGGTGCGCAGGCTCGCGATCGCGAGATCGGGATCCATCGCATGCACCGCGCTTCGCATGGCCGGCGCCAGCGCCATCGGGTCGCCGGCGGCGCGCACGATCAATGTCGCCGACCCCTGCGTCTCCTGCGCGAAGGGAGCGAGGAACTCCTCGCGCGGCTCGGCGGCCAGCCCGGCCTGCCGCTCACTCCCCACCACGCCCACGATCGTGCGCCAGGTGGAGTGCGCATCGGGCACGCGGTCGAAGCAGACGCGCACGCCGATCGGATCGCGATCCTTGAAGTAGCGGCGCGCGAGCGCCTCGTTGATCAACAGCACCAGGGGCGCGTCCTTCCGGTCCTGCGCGGTCAGCAGCCGCCCGCGCAGGAGCTTCACGCGCATGACGCGCTGATAGTCGGGCGAGATCTCGCGGTGCACCACGTTGGATCCGAACCGCTCGCCGCCCGTTCCCTCCACCGAGAAGTCGCTGGACCACGGCGGGCTCGTGAGCGGCAGCTGCGTCGCGTACGCCGCGCCCTCCACGCCGGGCAGCGCGCGCATGCGCTCGCTCAAGCCATCCATGAACGCGATCACCTTTCGCGCGCTGTCATAGCGAATGCCGGGGAAATCGATCTGCGCGGTGAGGATTCCGGCGGACTCGAATCCCGGATCCACCGCATTCAGCTTCCACAGGCTGCGCACGAACAGTCCCGCGCCCACGGTGAGCAGCAGCGCGAACGCCACCTCGCCCGCCACGAGCACGTTCCCCCAGCGGCGGATCCGTCCTCCCGCGCTGCCGCCGCGTCCGCCCTCCTTCATCGCGTCCGCCGGCATTCGCCGCGCGTTCCACAATGCCGGCGCGATGCCGAAGAGCGCGCCGCTCATCGCGCTGATCGCGACGACGTACGCGAGAACGCTCCAGCTCATCCCGACATCACTCACGGGCAGGAGGCCCGCGGGCCGCAGCGCGAGCAATGCGCCCGTCGCCCACCATCCGAGCGCCAATCCCGCCGCACCGCCCAGCGCGGAGAGCACGAAACTCTCGGCCAGCGCCTGCCGGATGATCCGCCCGCGCCCCGCGCCGAGTGCCAGGCGCACCGCCATCTCGCGGTCGCGGCTCGCGGCATGGGCGAGCAGCAGGTTCCCCACGTTCGCGCACGCGATGAGCAGCAGCAGCGCCACCGCGCCCAGCAGCACCATGAGCGGCCGCCGCGTGGCGCCGATGAGCGCCTCGTGCAGCGGCGTCATCCCGGCGCCCATCTTCGCGTTCGTCGCGGGATATTCCTGCTGCAATTGCGCGACCACCGTCTGCAGCGACGCGTTCGCCGCATCGGCGCTCACGCCGGGCTTGAGGCGCGCGACGACGGTGACGAAATGCGCGCGGCGGAACCAGACCTGCGCGCGATCGGACTTGTCCCACATCACCGGCCGCCACACATCCACGTCGAGGCCCGGATAGGCGAAGTTCGCGGGCAGCACGCCGACGATCGTATTCGGCCGACCATTGAGCATGATCGTCGTGCCCACGATCTCCGGCCGCCCGCCGAACCGCGTACGCCACGCGCGATCGCTGATCACGGCGACGATCGGCCCATTGCCCCATGTCTCATCGTCGGTGAAGGTGCGCCCGAGCGCGGGGTGGATGCCCAGCACGCGGAAGAAATTCCCCGTCACCGCGCCGGACCGCAGGAGCTGCGGCGGGCCGTCGCCGGTGAGCGTCGCCATCGGTGTGAAATCCTGATAGGCCGCGGCGTCCTGGAAGGCGGTCACGCGCTCGCGCCAGTCGAGGAAATTCGCGGGTGCGGCCTCCGCCTGCCGCCAATGGTATTCCTCGTTGTCCTCACCGACCCGCACGAGGCGGTCGGCGTCGGCGAAGGGGAGCGGGCGCAGGATCACGGCGCTCACGGCGGAGAAGATCGCGGTGTTCGCGCCGATTCCCAGCGCGAGCGTGATGATCGCCGTGGCCGCGAGCACCGGGGCGCGACCGAGTGCGCGCAGGGCGTAGCGGCTGTCGCCGATGAGATCCTCGAGCCAGCGCGCGCCGCGGCCGTCGCGGTGTTCCTCTTTCATCGCTTCGATGCCGCCGAAGGCGACGCGCGCGCGGCGGCGCGCCTCGTCGGGAGCGATGCCGAGTTTGATATTCTTCTCGGTCTCGAGCTCGATGTGCGTGCGGATCTCTGCGTCCAGATCGCCGTCGGCGCGCGGTTTGTTCACGATCGCGACCAGGCGCTTCCAGAATCCCTTGATGGCGTCCATGGGTCAGGCGGTGCCGAGGATATGATCGACCGCGAGCACGTAGCGCCGCCAATTCTCCGTCTCGGCGCCCACGGCGCGTTTGCCGGAGGCGGTGAGGCGGTAGTATTTCGCGCGGCGATTGTTCTCGGTGGTGCGCCAATCGGAATCGATCCAGCCGCGCTGTTCGAGGCGCTGGAGGGCGGGATAGAGGGAGCCCTGATTCACGTCGAGCACGCCGCGCGAGGTTTGCTGGATGCGTTGGCTGATGCCCCAGCCGTGCATGGGTTCCAGGGTCAGCGTTTTCAGCACCAGGAGATCGAGGGTGCCGCGGAGGACATCGGAGGGAATGGGGGGCATAGGTCTTCTGTTGGGGTTCGACAGAAGGGTAGGTCATCTTCTGTCGGAAGGCAAGAGGAGGCCACTGCGAACGACTGGCACCTGCCGGCTTAGGGTTGCAGCTAACAGCAAACAGTCACGAGTACCTGCCAGTCTACAGTCAACAGTCAACAGCTCACAGAAGACTGTCCCGTATGCCGGGAGCCTTCCCAGCACAGGGGACAGTTTTCTGTGAGCTGTTGACTGTTGACTGTAGACTGGCGGTCACTCGTGACTGTTTGCTGTTAGCTGCAACCCTCCCTCGCTGGTGATGCCGTTCGGATCGCTGGCCCCCCGCCGAGCCAGAGAATAGACTCATATTACCCACTCCCACCCGGACCCCATGCGCCTGTCCCCACTCGCCCTCCTCGCGCTCACCGCCGCCCTCGGAGCGCAAACTCCACTCACCACCCAACGCATCTTCGCGAGCCGGGAATTCGCACCCCAACGCGCCCCCCAAACGCGCTGGCTCGATGATTCGACCTTCACCGCCCTCGAACCCTCCCCCGCGGGCGCCGGCGAGGATCTCGTCCGCATCGCCGCCGCCACCGGCGCCAAGACCACTCTCGTCACCGCCGCCCAACTCACCCCGGCCCCCGGCGCCCCGCCGCTCGCGGTGGAAGATTACGATTGGTCCCCCGATCACACGAAACTCCTGATCTTCACCAACAGCGCCCGCGTCTGGCGCGCAGAATACCCGCGGCGATTTCTGGGTCCTCGATCTCGCGAACCATCACCTCCTCCAGCTCGGCGGCACCGCCGCGCTCGAGCGGCCGTCCACGATGCAGTTCGCGAAATTCTCCCCCGACGGCAAGCGCGTGGGCTACGTGTGGGAGCACAATCTGTACGTCGAGAATGTCGACGACGCCCGCATCACCCCGCTCACCGCCGACGGCTCCGTCACCACGATCAATGGCACCTTCGATTGGGTGTACGAGGAAGAACTCGGCCTGCAGGACGGATTCCGCTGGAGCCCCGACGGCACGCACATCGCGTATTGGCAGCTCGATGCCACCGGCGTCCGCGATTTCCTCCTGATCAACAACACCGATTCGCTCTACTCGTTCGTGAAGCCCATTCAATATCCCAAGGCGGGCACCACGAATTCCGCCGCGCGGCTGGGCGTCGTCAGCGCGTCGGGCGGGCCCACCACGTGGCTCCAGATCCCCGGCGATCCGCGCAATAATTATCTCGCGCGCATGGATTGGGCGGCGAACTCGAGCGAGATCGCGGTGCAGCAGCTCAATCGCCGGCAGAATGTGAACACCCTCTGGTTCGCGACCGCCGCCACCGGCGCCGTGCGCTCGGTGATCGTCGAGCGCGACAGCGCGTGGATCGACATCTCGGTCGCCCGCGATGACGCCGCTCTCCTGGTTCAACAACGGCAAGTCGTTCGTGTGGCTCAGCGAGCGCGACGGCTGGCAGCATGCCTACACCGTGGGGCGCGACGGCGCGATGAAGCTCATCACGAGAGGCGCGTACGATGTGATGGGCATCGAATACATCGACACCGCCGGGGGTTGGCTCTATTTCTACGCCTCGCCGTCGAACGCCACGCAGCGCTTCCTCTGGCGCGCGCGGCTCGACGGCACCGGTGAGGCGCAGCGGCTCACTCCCGCCGATGAACGCGGGTATCACGGCTACAACATCGGTCCCAACGCCAAATGGGCGATCCATACGTGGAGCTCGTGGGGCGTGCCGCCCAAGGTCGAGCTCGTGCGGCTCCCCTCGCACAAGACCGCGCGCGTGCTCGTCTCGAACGACGCGCTCGCCGCGAAGCTCGCGGGCGTCGTGAAGGGCCCGCAGGAATTCTTCCAGGTGGACATCGGCAACGGCGTGAAGCTCGATGCGTACATGATGAAACCGCCCGGCTTCGATCCGGCGAAGAAATACCCGATCGTCTATTTCATCTACGGCGAGCCCGCCAGCCAAACGGTGCTCGACGCGTACGGCGGCCCACGCTGGCTCTGGCATCTCATGCTCACGCAGCAAGGCTACATCGTCGCCAGCGTGGACAATCGCGGCAGCCCCGCGCCAAAGGGGCGCGCGTGGCGGAAGGCGGTGCTGAATCAGATCGGCGGATTGCGCGTGCGCGAGCAATCGGCCGCCGCGCGCATCATCGGCCGCATGCCCGGCGTCGATTCCACGCGCATCGGCGTCTGGGGCTGGAGCGGCGGCGGATCGTCCACCCTGCTCCTCATGTTCCGCGCGCCCGAATGTGTACAAGGTCGGCATGGCCGTCGCGCCGGTGTCGGATGTGCACGATTACGACACGATCTATCAGGAGCGCTACGTAGGACTGCCCGGCCCCGATTCCGCGGCGTATTACGACGCGTCAGCCGTGAATTTCGCGAGCGGGCTGAAGGGGGACTTGCTCGTGGTGCACGGATCGGGCGATGACAATGTGCATTTCCAGGGCACGGAGCAGTTGATCAATGCACTCGTCGCCGCGGGGAAGCCGTTCCAGATGATGGAATATCCGAATCGGACGCATGGGATATACGAAGGAGCGGGGACGACGGTGCATTTGTTCAATTTGTTGACGAGTTATCTTGAGCAGCATTTGCCGGCGGGTCCTAAGTAGCGAACTGCGCACTGATGTCGCCGCCGTTGACACCCGCGCGCACGTCTCCGTAGTCAGTCCGACCGCAGCGCGCTCACGGGATCGATCGACGCCGCCCGTCGCGCCGGCAGCCACGACGCCGCGAGCGCCACGAGGAGCAGCAAGACCGTCACCGCCGCCAGCGTGAGCGGGTCCGTCGCGCTCACGCCGTACAGCAGGTCTTGAAGCTTCCGCGTGCCGAGCAGCGCCACGACGATCCCGATCGCCGCGCCGGCCCCCGCGTGCGCCATCCCGCGCCGCACGATCTCGCCCACCACTTCGCCCCGCTGCGCGCCGAGCGCCATGCGCACACCGATCTCCTTCGTGCGCATGCGCACGGAATAGCTCAGCAGCCCGAAGATCCCCACCGCCGCCAGCGCCACCGCGCTCGCCGCGAATCCGCCCAGCAGCGTCACCAGATGGCGCGGCTGCGCCACCGATCCGTAGACGACGTCGCCCATGAGCGCGGGCCGGTCCAGCGCCACGCCGGGATCGGCGGCGCGGATCACGGCGCGGGCGCGTCCGAGCAGGGCCGGCGCCGACACCGCGTCGCTCGCGCGCACGAACAGATGCATCACGCGCCAGATCCCTTCCGATGATGGCGTATACATTGCTTCGCGCGTATCGGCGAGCCCCATGAACGGCACGTCGGATACCACGCCGACGATCGTCGTGTGCGGGCACGAGGTGCACCCACCCTGGATGAGCTGGCGCCCCACCGCCGAGCGTCCGGAAAAGTAGCGCCGCTCCCACGCGCGGCTCACGATCATCACCGGCGGCGCGTTCGCGGAATCCATGGGGCCGAAATCGCGCCCGCTCATCACTCTGAGGCGCAGCGCGTCGAAGAAGCCGGTGGACACCACGATCCACGGCGCCGTCGGCTGGGCCGTGCCCATGGGAACGGGCGCGTCGACGAGATCGAAATTGTCGGTGCTGCGCGAGCCGTCGTCATCGGGCGGGATCTCGCTCGCAAGGCCCACTCCCGCGACGCCGGGCAATTGTTCCAGCCTCGGCAGCACGGTGCGCCAGAAGCTCTGCATCGCGGAGTCGGTGGGATACGCACCGGCGGGCAGCGCGACGTTCACCGTCACCACGGGATCGGGATCGAAACCCGGGTCCACGGTGGAGAGGCGAAGGAATCCGTTCAGCAGCAGCCCCGCGCCCGCGAGCATTGGCAGCGCGAGCGCGAATTCCGCCACCACGAACGCGCCGCGCACCGCGTGCGCGCGCTTGCCCGCTCCTACCACGCGGCCCGCATTGCGCACGGTGCCCTGGCGCATGAGCGCGATCACCGGATACGCGCCCACGACGATCCCCGCCGCCACCGCCACGCCCACCGCGAACAACAGCGCCGGCAGGTCGAGATGCGCCTGGTCCAGTCGCGGCACGTACGGCCCCAAGTGCACGAGCAGATCGAGGCCAAGCTCTGCCGAGCACGATCCCGCCCGCGGCGCCGGCGCAGGAGAGCACGAGACTCTCCGCCACCACGAGCCGCACGAGCCTCGCGCGACTCGCGCCCAGCACGGTGCGCATGGCGAGCTCCGGCGCGCGCGCCGTCGCGCGCACGAGCGTGAGGCTCGCGACGTTCGCCACCGCGATGAGCAGCACGAGCCCCGCCGCCGCCGCGAACAGTCCGAGCGTCGTGCGCGCATTGCCCACGATCTCGGCGCGCAGCGGGAAGGGGGTGAGGCGCGCCGTGTTGTCCTGGAACCCCGACGCCCAGAGGGGGAAGATGCGCTCGCTCACGCCGGCGAGATCGCGCTTCGCGGCATCCAGCGTGACGCCGTCCTTGAGCCGCGCGAACACGAAGAGGCCGAACGGCCCGCGCCGCTTCGGCGTCTCCAGCTGCAGCGCGGGCCACACGTCCACGTTGCGGCCGGCGAGCGGGAAGGAGCCTGTGGGAATGACGCCGATCACGGTGTGCGCCGTGCCATTGATCGTGAGCGTGCGTCCCACCGCGGCGGCCGCGCCGCCGAGCGAGGACGCGGCGTAGCCGGACGTCACCACCGCCACGGCCGGCGCGCCGGCGGCCTCATCGCGCTCCTCGATCGTGCGCCCGGCCAGCGGCCGCACGCCCAGCACGCGGAATATGCCGGCGGTGGCGCGCGCGATCGGCACGCTCTTCGTCTCGCCGCCGGTGGAGACGGGCACCGTGCGCAGCCGCATCGCGCCAACGTCGGCGATCGTGCGCGCCTGCTGCTCGATCGCGCGGTAATCCACGGTGGAGAGCGTCCAGCGGTTGGTGGGGGAATTCTGCTGGAAGATGCGCACGAGCTGCTCCTCGTGCGGATAAGGGAGCGCGCCCAGGAGCACGGTATGGATGCCGCTGAATACCGCGGTGGTCGCGCCGATCGCGAGCGCGAGGATGAGCGCGGCGCTGATCGTGTAGCCCGGGCTGCGCCGCAGCACGCGCACGGCGTAGCGCACATCGCGCAGGGAATCATCGAACCAGCGCGTGCCGCGCGCGTCACGATGTTCTTCCTCATACCGCACCGTGCCGCCGAACGCGAGCAGCGCCTGCCGCCGCGCCTCGTCGCGCGAAAGGTGTTGCTCGCGCATGAGATCCTCGGTCTCGAGCTCGATATGCGAGCGCATCTCCTCGGACATCTCCCGATCGATCGCGCTCCCGAAGAAGAGCGCGCGCAGTGTCCGCGCGAGGGAACGCATCAGACGGCTTTGAGGATCTGTTCGACGGCGGCCGAGAACAGTTTCCATTCCGCGCGCTCGGCGGCGAGCTGTTTCCGTCCCTTCGGCGTGAGGGTATAGAATTTCGCGCGGCGTCCTTCGAGCGAGATCCCCCATTCGGCGGCGATCCAGCCTTTGTCTTCGAGTCGATAGAGCGCGGGATAGAGACTGCCCTGCCCCACATCCAGGACATCGCGGCTGAGCTGGCGGAGCCGTTTCGAGATCGCCCAGCCATGGAGGGGACCGAGGGCGAGGGCTTTCAGGATCAGGAGATCGAGGGTGCCCTGGAGGAGGTCGGCGCGTGGGGGCATGGATGTCGAGATTGGGGCGATGCTATGCCGTTCGACAATAGGGTATCTCGCCTTGTTGTCGGATGTCAAGGCAACGACCACTACCGCCACATGCACGCTTCACTCTGCAGCTAACAGCAAACAGTCACGAGTGACCGCCAGTCTACAGTCAACAGTCAACAGTTCACAGCAAACCGTCCCCTGCGCCAGGTGATCTGCCGGCACAGGGGACGGTTTGCTGTGAGCTGTTGACTGTTGACTGTAGACTGCCGTGCCGTTCTCGTGACTGTTTGCTGTTTACTGCAACGCTACCCGTGCAAGTGATGCTGTGGCAGTCGCCCCTTATCCGGAGACGAATTCATACGCACACCCCCGCTGCTGCACCAATCCCAACGCCTGCGTATGCGCCGGCACGATATGCACCCCGGGATTGAGCCCCGCCACCAACTCCGCCTTCACCACATCCACCGCCTGCTTGGTATCGGCCGCCAACATCGCCGTCACCCCGTTCAACGCATTGTTGCATTGCCAGAAGATCGCGCCGCGCTCCTGCAGCAATTTCACGCCCACCATTTTGTTCCGCACCTGCAGTCCGTTCAGCCAGATATTCCGCGTCGCCCAATTGTCCGTGCCGGGCTCCTTGATCTTGTACCGCCGCCCGAGCTCATACTTCGCCCACAACGCATCGCCCGCATTGATCGCGAACCCGCTTCCCGCGATCGCGACCACTTCATTCACGTCGGGATACGCCAGATCGAACACTTCCTTGTATGCGTCCAGATTATTCGTCACCACGAGCAGCGCGATCTCGATCCCTCCGATATCGAACACCTGCTTGTGCTTCCCCTTGAGCCCATCCATCCACGACAGATCCCATTTCCCACCCCCTCCCACGAGCGCCCCCTGCTGCGCGAATGCCTCGATCGGCTTCAACGTCGCCGCCGCCGCCAGCGCCGAGATCGTCGCCAAGAAGGATCTCCGATTCTTCCGCACCGTCATGCTCGATACCTCAGCTTGAAAGGGAGTTCGCCCGACCATTGCAATGTCTTCTGTCGACTGCCGACTGTAGACTGTCGACTGTAGTTGACTGGATCACTGTTCACTGTTGACTGCAGCCAGGCACGGGCTGGTGATGCACCACGCCGTTCGCCATTAGACCACCCCGAGCCGATCGATGTCCTCGCCCAACAACCGCGCCGCCTCGATCGCCCGCGTGATCCCCTCCGCCCCACCCGCCCCCGCGCTGAGTCGCAACAAATCCAACCGCAAATTCTCCAACGCGGTCACCACATCCCGCAATCTCAATTCCGCCGCCGTTCTCGCCGTTCGCAGATCCGCGATCAACTCCTCGCCACGTACTCCGGCTCCGCGCACCGACGCATTCCCCGCCTCGCCGATCGACCGATCCAACTGCTCGATCCGCCCCCGCGCCGCGCGCGCCTGCGCCTCCAATCCCCGCAGCACCGCCGGCACATCGCCCAACCCCTTCCGCACATCCTTCGGCAGGCTCGCGAACATCGCCTCCGCACTCGTCGATATCGCCATCTCCGTCGGCCGGTTCGCCCCCGCACTCACCGCGCGCGTTCCCAATCGCCACCCCGCGATCCGCGTGAGCAGCCGTCCCCCACGCCCCTCCCAGAACTTCAGCCACAACGATGTGTTCGCCCGCAGCCGCTGCCATTTCTTCGCGATGACCGTGAAGATCGCGCCGAAATACATCGTCCCCAAGCCGAACCCGACGATCGCCGCCGTGTGCAGCACGGCGTTCGACGCGATGATCGCCGCGCCGCCGATCAGCCCCGCGAGGCCGAGCGCACGAATGACCTTCTCCTTCATTCCGGGCGTCGGCCCGTTCTCGTAGATGAGCTCATCGCGCCGCTGGGCAATGGACACGCGCAGTCCCGCCGCGACATCGTCCGCCCCATATCCCAGCCGCAGCAGACGGCGCGTGCGCGAATAGATCACCGCCAATGGAATGCCGAGCGCGATCACGATCTCCGCCGCCAGCACGAATGGCATCGCCGCGGTGACCACCCTTCCGGCCGCGAAGATCACCATTGGACCTACCGAGATCATCGCGATCGGCGCGATGATGAGCTGGAACATCCGCCGCCGGTCCAGGAATACGCGAATGGGAACCGGCACGTCCTCCCGCTTCTCCAGCGACGGACTCAACGCTTCTGCCAGCGCCTCGCCGCGCTCGAACCGCTCCGCCGGATCCTTCGCGAGACACTTGTCGATCGCCATGGCAATGCCGCGCGGAATCCCCCGCCCCGCCTCCCCCACACTCGGCGCCGGTTTGGTCACGTGCTGCGCGATCAGCGCGTGCGCCGTGTTCGCCGTGAAGGGCAGCTGCCCCGTCATCATGTAGTAGCCCACCACGCCCAGCGAATAGAGATCGCTCCGCCCATCCACCGGTTCCGCCGTCGCCTGCTCGGGACTCATGAACTCGGGCGTGCCGAGTACTTCGCCCACCGCCGTCTCGCCGCCGGCCTGCGCGAGCCGCGCGATCCCGAAATCGGTGACCATCGCGCGCCCGCTCGCCGTCTCAATGAGGATGTTCGCCGGCTTGATGTCGCGATGCACCACACCCTGCGAATGCGCGTACGCCAGCGCCCATGCGACCTCGCGCAGGATGCGCGCGCCTTCGTCCGCCTTCATCGGTCCGCGCTTCGCGATGAGCCCGCCGAGCGTCTCGCCGTCCACGAACGTCATGACGTAGAAGACGAATCCGCCGATCTCGTCAACGCTGTGGATGGGCACGATGTTCGGGTGCGACAACCGCGCCGCCATGCGCGCCTCGCGCAGGAAGCGGTCCTTCAGCCGGTTGTCGGATGCGAAGTCGGGCGGGAGCAGCTTGATCGCGACCGGACGATCGAGGCGCACCTCACGCGCGAGATAAACGACGCCCATCCCGCCCCGCCCCAATTCGCGTTCGAGCGAATAGCGGCCGGCCAACACACTCTGGAAATCGAGGAATAATTTGTCGAAGGCGGGGTCAGGCATCTCTACATACTATGGGTTCATCGCGCTGCTCGCACCCCAAACTCCGTATTTGGTCACACGAACTCCGCCATTGGCAACTGAGGCGTGGCCACGGCTCGGGCGTACTTGGCATTTTTATAGAAGCACCTAATGGCGTCTGAGCCGTTACCACGCCTCAGTTGCCAATGGCGGAGTTCGGGGACCAAGTACGGAGTTCGGGTCGCCACTCTCGCAGTCAGGCCGTTTCGCCCGCCTTCACCCACGAAAGTAGGAGCGTGTACGCCACCGCCAGCACCACCGGCCCGATAAAGAGTCCGATCACCCCGTAGGTGAGCAGCCCTCCAATGACCCCCGCGAATATCAGCAGCAGCGGCAGATCCGCCCCCTTCTTGATCAGCATCGGTTGCAGCACGTTGTTGATCGATCCCGCGACGATCGCCCATACGAGAAGGAACGTCCCCCAAGAGGACCCCAGCGAGTGGTAGCCCCACGCCACGATGAACGCCATCACCGGAAGGGGGCCCAGCTGCGCGATGCACAGCACGAACATCAGCACCGTCAGCGCCGCCGTGAACGGGACGCCGGCGATCCACAATCCGATCCCGGCGAACAGCGACTGCACCACCGATGTCACCACCACCCCCATCGCGACGCCGCGGATCGCGCCGGCCGCCAGCGGGATCGTCGCCTCTCCCTCCTCACCGCCCAGCCGCCGCGCGAAGGCGCGCAGCCCCTTCACCGCCGTCTCCCCGCCGATGAACATCACCGCCGTGATCGCGACGGTGAGCCCGAATTGCACCAGGAAGGCGCCGAAGCTCCCCGTCTCGCTCGCGATCCACCGCGCCACGCTCGCGAGATACGGCTGCATCTTGTCGAGCAGCGCGGGCATGCCGAGCGCCACGCTGGCATTCCATTTCTCCACCGCCTTCGCGCCCACCACGGGGATCTTCGCCACCCATTCCGGCGCCGGCGGGATCTCGCTGGTCGGTAACCGCTCGACGAACGCCTTGACCTCATCCACGTTGTCGGCCACCGCGAGCACGGTGAGCGCCGCCGGCAGCGCGATGACGGCGAGCAGTCCAAGGGTCATGACGGTCACGGCCGCCCATCGCTTCCCGAACATCCACTTCTCCAGCTTCCGCATGATCGGCCACGTCGATACGGCGATCATCGTCGCCCAGATGATGGCGCCGAGGAAGGGCCGCATGATCCAGAACGACGCGGCGGTGAGGGCCGCGATGAACATGATGCCCAGCACCGCCCTCACGAGATCGACTCTGCGCTCGACCATCATTCACGCCCCAGTGGAGGAAATCGATGGGGGAGAACGTAATGCGCCGACCTACTAACCGCGAACTACGAACCCCCAACACCGTACTTGGTCCCCCGAACTCCGCAATTGGCAACTGAGGCGTGGCCACGGCACGGGCGTACTTGGCATTTCATAGAAGCGCCTAATGGCGTCTGAGCCGTTACCACGCCTCAGTTGCCAATGGCGGAGTTCGGGGGACCAAGTACGGAGTTCGGGGTTCGCCGTTCAAGGCCTCCGCGCGTCAGCTTCCATTTCTACCATTGTGCGCAGATCCCTCAATTGCTCGCCCCGGGGCATCGCGAGGATTGCGCGGTACATGGCGCGTTGCGCCCAGCATTGTTCCGCCGGCGTCGCTTTCTTCGGGTCGTTCATGATCCGGCTCCACTCCGTGAAATCCTTGTCGCCCAGCTGACTGAGCAGATCATTGCCCAGCTGCAGCTGATCCTTCGGCGACGCCGCCGCCAGCGCCGAGTCGTTGCGCAGCTGCGCCGACGCCGCCTGGGCGCTGATCTGCGTCCATTTCTCGAGTGACGCGGAATCCAATCCCTCAATGCCGGTCGGAACGCCCGAGTCGGGCGGTGCGCCCGCACCCTTCGCGTCGCACTGCGCGGAATCGTGCTCGAGCATCTGCAGCACGAGCTCGCTGCGTTGGACCAGCGCCGCGCTGTCGAGCTGTGCGACGCCCTGCGGCGTGAGCTGCGCGCCGAGCGACTCGGCCTGCGCGGCCGTCATGCCATTCGCGATCGACGAGAGCGTGTCGAGGATCCCCGCCTGCGCCAGCGCGCGGGACGCGAAGCGCTGTGTGCGGCTCATCGCGCGCGGCACGGCGACGCGTTCGAACGACCGGGAGTACGTCGACACGAAGGAGCGCGCCATGATCACCATCAGGATGGCGACCACCACCCCGAGCGCCAGGAGGAGGTGCCTGACGCCGAGCCATCTCGATGATCGGAAGCGATCGGTGTCGCGCAAGCAAAGTCCTTGGACGGGGAGTGGAGGCTGGCTGAGAGTAGTGGCTTCCTGCTGGACTAACGGCCGCGACGTTGGAGTTGAGCGCGCGTGGATGCTGAGCGTGGCCATTGAACAACATGCGTCGTTCACACTCCACTCTCAGCTCCCACGCGGCCCAACGTCCAACGTCGCCGTCCGTGGGTCCAGGCAGGAAGCCACTACCACTCTCTACTACGCCACTACTATTGTCTTGATATTGACGAACTCCGCGTATCCCAAAGGAACCGAGTTCTCTCCCGTACCCGGATGCCTTGATCCCCCCGAATGGAAGCCGGGCATCCGACCGCACCGCGTCATTCACGAAAACGGTACCGGCCTCAATGAATTGCTCCGCGATCATTTCGCCGCGCGCCGTATCGCGCGTCAGAATGGCCGCGCCCAGTCCGAATTCTGAGTCGTTCGCGATCTCGATCGCGTGCGCTTCATCGCGCGCTGGAATGATGGCGGCGACGGGTCCGAAGATCTCCTCGGAGTACGCCGGCATTCCGCGCGCGACGTTCGTGAGCACCGTCGCGGGATAGAATGCGCTCCGGGTCCGGCGGGGATCTGCCCACCCAGTAAGCATTTCGCTCCGCGCGCGATCGATTCCGTCACCTGACGGTGCAATTGATCGCGCAGATCGTGGCGCGCCATCGGCCCGAGCTCCGTGGCGGGGTCCATCGGGTCGCCCATCTTCGCCGCCGCCATGCGCGCAACGAATCGCTTCTCGAATTCTGATCGTACCGATTCCACGACGATGAATCGTTTCGCCGCGATGCAGCTCTGCCCGTTGTTCACGAGGCGGCCCTTCGCGGAGATCCCCGCCGCCGCGTCGAGGTCCGCGTCGGCGAGGATGAGGTACGGATCGCTCCCGCCGAGCTCGAGCACGGTCTTCTTGAGCATCGCGCCGGCCTTGGCCGCCACCGCGCGGCCGGCGCCTTCGCTGCCGGTGAGCGTCACCGCGCGCACGAGCGGATGCTCGATCACGGCCGGCACCTGGTCTGTGCCAATGAGCAGCGTGCGGAAGAGATCCGCGGGGAATCCGGCGCGCCGGAAGAGATCCTCGAGCGCCACGGCGCACCCCGGCACATTCGCCGCGTGCTTGAGCACCGCGCCATTGCCCGCCATGAGCGCCGGCGCCGCGAAGCGGATCACCTGCCAGAAGGGGAAATTCCACGGCATGATCGCGAGCACCACGCCAAGCGGCTGGAACGTCACGAACGATTTCGATGCTTCGGTCGGAATGACCTCTCGCGCAAGGAATCGCTCCGCGTTGTCCGCATAGTACTCGCAGCACCCTGCGCACTTGAGCGCCTCCGCCCGCCCGTCGCGCACCGGCTTCCCCATCTCGCGCGCCATGAGCGCCGCATACTCGTCGGCCCCATCGCGCAGTAGCGCGCCCGCGCGACGCATCGCCGCACTCCGCGTCGCGAACGAAGTCTTCCGCCACTCCCGGAACGCCGCGTCCGCCGCCGCGATCGCGCCCCGCACCTGCTCCGGCGTCGCCTCCGCGTACTTCCTGCCACGCTCGCCATTCGAAGGATCAACGACCTGCATCATTGAACGCCACTCTGTGATCAGTTCGCCGGCTACCGTCGAAAGTCGACAGTCGAGGTCCGCAGTCCGCCGTCAATTCACCACCCTATATCTCACCGCCATCCCTTCCTCATTGTGGAACGACACGTGGCAGTGGAACAGCCAGATCCCCACGTCGTCCGGCGTCATGTTGGCGATCGCCATTTGCATGGGGCCGAGGAAGGTGACATCTGTGCGCATGCCGGCGATCGTCACCGTGTTCCCGTGCCAGTGCGGCGAATGGAAATCGAAATCGCTCGTGGAGGCCATGAGGTACCATCGCACGCGCTCGCCCTTCTTGATCGTGAGCGCCGGCAACGGCATGCTGCCGCGGATGAAGCCGTTGATCGTGAACTTCACGAACCATGGGTAGATCGACTGCGGGAGCGAAGGATTCGGGATCGGGCCCAATTTCCCCAGAGAGTCCTTCGGCGGCAGATTCTGGTCGCGCAGCCAGCTGTCCTGCTCCTCCACCTGCTCGAAATCGGCGATGATCTCCCGGTCCACGTCCGCCGGGCGACCCATCGGCGCGCGCCTTGCCGCGTGCCGTGATGATGATTGCGCCCATGAGCCCGGTGTTGATGTCCTTCACCTCTTCCACGTGCGAGTGGTACATCCACATCACCGAGCTGCCGTCCATGGGGCCGGGTCCCGCGCGCGCAGGCACCTCCCACACGTACGTGTATGTCGAGCCCGGCGCCACCGCGTCGTCGCGCTTGTCGGCCGCGCCCGTGCTGTCGTTGTACGGCACGCCCTCGGAGTTCTTCTCATAGAACACACCGTGCGGATGCACGCTGTACGGCCGGTTCGCATTGTTCCGGAAGACGACACGGATCGTGTCGCCCACGACGGCGTGGATGACGGGACCGAGGAAGCCGAGGTGCTCCCATTGCGACGCGCGCGGCTTGAGGGCGTGGAAGGTGCTGTCCGTGTACTCGCGATAGAGCACCTTCTTGTACGTCGTGCTGACTGCGCGCGGCGGCCCGCTGGCGAAGAACGCGGAGTCCGTGTACGGCACGCCGGCGATCTCATCGCGTCCGCCGGGCACATAATCCCAGGTGACGTTGTCGGCGGCGATGTAGTAGACGCGTACCTGCGGGCGGGGCGAGGCGTGCTGCGCACCGGTGGTGACCGCCAAGCCGGCGAGGAGCAGCAGGGTGATAAGAACGCGGACCGAAGGCGGCATCCTTGGCCTCCCGAAGTAGGTGGAACGACGGGACCGTCAGATCCTCGTAAGCCCCTCGAAGAACTCCGGCAGCTCGATCGCGAGCGGTTCGACGCCGGGTACCGGTTCCCATTCGAGGCGCCCGTCGATCTCCTCCGGCCTCGAATCATCCGGCCGCCAGCGCGAGATCAAACGGGCATCGACGTCCACGATCCAGTACTCGGGCACCCGCTCGCGCTGGAAGAGGCGCCGCTTCACCATGCGGTCGGCACGCTGGCTGCTCGGACTCAATACCTCCACGGCGAGCAGCAGCTTCACCTCGCTCCACTCGCGCGGCATGCGCCCCTCGAATGGCAAGGAAACGAACACATCGGGCTGCACCAGCGTGCGTGGCCCGAACGCAATGTCCGCCGGCGACGTAAGCGCAACGCCGATCCGGTGTGCCCGGACGTACGCATGCAGCCGCTCCCGCAGCTCCCCGACGGCGTATTGATGGAGGAACCGCGGCGCCGGGTTCACGAACAACTCGCCGTCGATGATCTCGTAGCGATTCCCGTCCTCGGGGAGCGCGTGGACCATCTCCACCGTCCAATCGACCGCGGAATTCGGCATGGCCATACTATGGGCTCCTTGGCGCCGGGTAAGCAATAGTGCATCGGGCATCGTAGCGCCCGGCGGGATCAGCGCTGGCATCGGATCGATGCGCATCAAAGCGAATCGACGAGTGGTGACGCCGCTGAGACAGTTGCCGTGACACTCCGCGCGATCCGCTCCGTACTATCGTGCAGTCCTGATGCCCAATGGCCCCCCTCACCAGGCATTCAATGCTCCGTCCCCTCGTCATTCTCTCCAGCCTCGCTCTCGCCGCGTGCGGCACGAGCGCGCAGACCGAGCTCCCCGCGGGCGGAACCACCGTCCCCATGACCATGCTGTACGGGACCCGCGCCGTCATCGAAGTCTCGATCAACGGCCGCGGCCCGTACCGCTTCGCCATCGAGACCGGCGCGCCAATGCTCCTCGTCACGCAGAAAGTGGCCGACGCCCTCGCGCTGCCCGAGGTGAAGTCAATGATCCAGATGCACGGCCCGCCAGGCTCCGCGCCCATGACCCAGCACACCATCGACTCCATCCGCATCGGCACCATGCTCATGCGCAATGTTCGCGTGATCGCCGGCCAGGAATTCATCGCCGGCGTGGACGGTCTCCTCGGCCTGCCCGCCTACAAGGATCTCCTCATCACGCTCGACTATCCCGCCAAGCAGGTGCGCTTCGAGCGCGGCGCGCTGCCGGAGCCGAACGGCCAACGACATCTTCCCCACCGTCGCACTCGGCCCCTACTATGGAGTACAGGTCGACGTCGCCGGCAGGAAGTTCAACGCCGTGATCGACACGCAATCGGGCTCGGCGATCGCCATCGTGCCGCCCATGGCCGACAGCATGCCCTTCGAGACCCCGCCCGCCGACGTCGGGATCTCCGCGGTGGGCGGTTCTGG
>CAVVTZ010000014.1:0-133939 GCA_963751275.1 uncultured Gemmatimonadaceae bacterium
GGTGGCGCCGTACTCGTTGCCGAGTTTGCGCACATGCTCGCCCATGGCCTCGTCGAACTCCGTCGGCAGCGGTCCCGCGCCAACGCGAGTCGTGTACGCCTTCACGACACCAATCGCTTCGTCGATCACCCGCGGCCCGATGCCAACGCCTATCGCCGCGCCACCCGCCGTGGTGGTACTCGACGTCACGAACGGATATGTCCCGTGATCCACATCGAGCAGCGATCCCTGCGCGCCTTCGAGCAGCACCGACGCACCGCTCTTGATCGCGCGATGCACGGCCAGGCCCACGTCGTCGGCAATCGCGAGCAGGCGCGGCGCGAGCGCCTCGAGCAGCCCATCGTGTACTCGACCTTCGGCGCGCTTGGTCGAGCCAAAACGGCGAGCAGGTGATTGGCGTGCTCGGTACCGCGCTACGAGCGCGCGCAGCCGCTCGGGATGGCGAAGGTCGAGCACGCGCACGCCGCGCCGCGCGACCTTGTCTTCGTACGCAGGACCGATGCCGCGGCCGGTCGTCCCGATCGCCTTGCTCGCCGCGCTCTCGTTGTCGACCAGCTTGTGGTACGCAAGCACCAGATGCGCGCGATCGCTCACGTAGAGCCGGCCTTCGACATCGACGCCGTCGCGCACGAGCTCATCGACTTCCGTGAACAGCGTCTCGGGATCGAGCACGACGCCATTGCCGATCGCGCAGCGCACGCCCGGGTGCAGGATGCCGCTCGGAATCTGGTGGAGCACGGTCGAGCGGTCGCCGATGTGCACGGTGTGCCCGGCGTTCGCGCCGCCCTGGTAGCGCACGACCCAGTCGGCGCGTTCGGCGATAACGTCAACGAGTTTGCCCTTCCCTTCATCGCCCCACTGTGCGCCGACCACGACCACGGTGCGAATTTTCTTGTCGAACATCGGAGTCCCGGCTGGCGCGAAATTGAAGGCCCACACTGGAGTGCGTGGGTTCGCTAAAGTTCGTCTTGGCGAGTGGGGGAGTCAACCTGCGCTCCTTGTGGCCTGGTCGCGAGCGAGGTATTGGCTCCGCCTCCGGCGCGCTTACACGCTTCGCGCCTCGCGATACGGCCGCGAGTCGCTCGCTACGCGCTTCCTACGGCTTCGCCAACACCTCGCTCACTCCCTGTCCGATCCCGCGAGGGACTCGCCGCTCGGAAAGTCGGTCTCTGCTCGCTATCGGATCTAGAAGCTCGCGTGGAAGACTATCGCGCCGATCACCCAGGCCGCGATCGCGACGCCGGCGGCGATCTTGAGGGCGACAGCGAAGACGCGGCCCATCACGGCGCCGGTCGCGGCGCGCGTGGCATCCTGCACCGCGCGGCCAAGCGACAATTCGGCGAGCCACGCGCCCAGGAAGGCGCCGAGGAACGCGCCCACGAGCGAGCCTGCGATCGGGATCGGGACGCCGGCGAGCGCGCCGATCAGCGAGCCGCCGAGTGCCCACCAGGCGCCGCGCGCGGATCCGCCGGCGCGGCGTGTCGCTCGGGCGGTCACGATGAATTCGGCGATCTCCGCGATCGCGGCGAGCGCGATCACGCCGCCGAGCGTGTAGGGGCCGATCGCACCCTGGGGGCCGAGCCAGTAGTAGACGCCGGTCGCGGCGACCATCAGCCACAGGCCGGGCAGGCCGAATGGCAGGAAGAGAAGGCCGACGACGAAGGCGAGGATGAGCAGGAAGAGCGCCATCCTATTTCCTCACCTCAGAATTGCCTTCCAACGTTCGAACCAGGAGGCGCGTCACGACCGCTATCTGTCCGACTGGATCCAGCACGGCATTGCGGGCTGGCGCCGTGAAGTGAGCAGCACGCGAAGATGCCGAAGGATATCAGGCGCGCGCGCACGGCTGAGGACGACGCCGACGCGATCGAAATTAGCCCGTGCGGGCGCGAAGAGACCCTCCGCAGGTCTCGCCTCGACGATCGCAAGCGGCAGATCCTCGGCGCCCGCGGCTCGTTGGATGTCTACAGCGAGCGGGAGCGGGCTCTTGCCCGAGCCGATCATTGCTCCAATTGGCCCGGCCCACCCACCGCACCAACCAATAGGGCCGGCGCCTTCGTACGCGAATCGAGGGCGATGTTGATCCCGCTGCGCTCGAGATCTCCTCGCGTGAAAACCACGCCAACCTCCTGGTCCGGTCCGAGCGCCTCGACCGCGCCGAGGACCGCGGCTCCGCCAGTCATTGGTGCGACAGCGGCCTGCGATCGGGCTCGGAATATCGCGCGTGCAATTCCACGGAGCAGCAGAAATGCCACCATCCCGTACGCGAAGAGGCGGAAGATCGGCCTCGGCGTCTCGAGAAGCGTCGCGGCGAGGATGATCCCGACGAGGAGCGCCTCCTCGACACCCGCGATGCGCGCCGCCGACTCATCCTCGCATCAAATGCGCCACGAGCCACACGCGCGGCTTGCCGCGCGTCGCGATGATACTCGTGGACTCGACGGCGACTCGGGCTCGCCGGAGCCACTGATCGAACAGGTAGGTGAAACCGCCCACTGCGAACAGTGAGAATCCAAGGTCCAGGCCCGCGAAGCGCGCGATCGCAAATGCCGCCGAGCCCCCGAGCGCCCAGAGTCCCGTGACAGCCCACGGATGGAGCTTGCGGTGAGCTTTCCTCGTGAACGGCTCCTCCGTCACGCTGAACCCAGCATCGGTGAGCGCCTTCGCGGCGTACTTCGTTGCATCCGCATCATTGCGCGCGGGTTCCACATGCAGCCGCTGCGATAGCTTCGCGAAGTGCCCGCCGATCGACCGCAACAGCGACGGCGCTCGCCGCGTCGGCGCGGTCACTGCGTGATGAGCTTCACGATCGCGGCACGCTGCGTCGCGTCGACATCGCGCAGCGGGCTGCGCACGGAACCGCCCTTGAGGCCGATCGCGTTCATCGCGGCCTTCACGCCGGCGGGCCCGAAGGCGCCCACGATGTCGCGGCCCAGTGGCAACAATCGCGCCTGCGCACCGATGGACGCCGCGATGTCGCCGCGCGCGTGCGCGTCGAACAACTCCACGGCACGCGCGGCGGCGAAGCAGGCGACGCCGAGGATCCCGCCGCGCGCGCCGAGGTCCAATCCCGAGAGGAACTGCTGCGCGCTCCCCGTCAGCACGGTGAAACTCGGCTTCTGCGACGCGAGATAGCCCTTGATCGATTCGATCTCGCCCGAGCTGTCCTTGATCCCCGTGATGTTGCCGTGATTCGAGAGGCGCTCTACCATCGGCGCGGACAGCGCGAGATGCGCGTACTTCGGAATGTTGTACAGGATCACCGGCACGAAGCTGCCGTCCGCCACCTTCCGGTAGTGCGCCTCGAGCGCGGGGTCGGTCATCGACGCGCCATAGTAGTGCGGCGCCACCACGAGCACGGCGTCCGCGCCGCGCGCCGCCGCTTCGCGCGCCCGGCGCACGGTCATGCGCGTGGATTCCGCGCCCACGCCCACGATCACCCACTTCTCGGTGGGCACCGCCGCCCGCGCCAGCTCGACGAGACGCAGCCGCTCCTCCTCATCGAGCAGCGCCGCTTCGCCGGTGCTCCCCGCCGTCACGACGCCATTCACGCCGCTCGCGAAATGCGCCTTCACATTTGCCGTGAACGCCGCCTCGTCCAGATCGCCGTTCTCGAGGAAGGGCGTCGTCTCGGGCACGAACACGCCGGCGAGCGCCGTGTGCTTCTCACCCAGCACGGGGACGGTCATTCAGTACCCAGCCTTCTTATCCACGACGTTCCGCATCCGCTCTCCCCGGTCATACGCCCTCCAATTCCCGACGACCAATTCCGTCTCGCGGTCCCAGAAGCGATTCGTCACGCCCGAGACATGCGGCGTCAGGATCACGCTGCGCAGATCCCATAGCGGACTCTCCGCCGGCAGCGGCTCTTTCTCGAATACGTCCAGTACCGCGCCTCGCAGCGCTCCGCTCTTCACGCGCGTCACGAGCGCCGCCTCATCCAGCAGCACGCCGCGCGCCACGTTCACCACGATCGCGTTCCTTGGAAGACGATCCAGCTCGGCCGCCCCAACGAGCGCCCTGGTCTCCGCCGTCGCCGGCGCGCAGATGGCGAGGATGTCAGTCTCCGGCAGCAGCGCCTTCCAATCACGCGGGCCGACGACGCGCTCGAACCCCGCGGGAACACCCTGCTCCACTCGACGCCGCACTCCCGTGCAATGAACACCGAGCGCCGAGAGCCGGGCGCCGAGCGCCTGCCCCAACCCGCCCGCCCCGATGATCAACGCCCGCAGCCCGCCGATCTCCCGCACCACGCTCGTCCCGCTCAGGAACGCGTCGCGCTTCCAGCCATGCTCCCGTTGCAGCTCCATCGCGATGTCCAGTCCGCGCACGAGCGACAGCACCCCCGCCACCGCGTGCTCCGCGATCGGGATCGCGTGGATCCCCGCGGAGTTCGTGAGGATCACGTCGCTCGCGAGCATCTCGGGGAACAGCATGCTCCCGACGCCGGCCGCGGCGCTGTGCACCCACTTCAATTTCTTCGCCGCCGCGAACAATGGCTTCGAGATCCCGAATCCGAAGAACGCCTCCGCCTCGGCGATCGCCTCCAGCGACTCCGCGCTCGGCGGCGTGCCGCCGTCGCCATCGCTCACCGTGGGCGCCTTCACCATGCGCAGCGTCCAGCCGGCCGGCACGGCCGCCTGCAGCCGTGCCTCCGCCTCGGGCGTGATCGCCCACTGCCCGTGCTGCGCGCGCACATCCGCCACGAGGAGCCGCGCCATGCTAGTCGAACTGGACGCTGAGCACGTCGGCGCGTTCGAGCAGCCGCGCGACCGCCACGTCGAACTGCTTCGCGGGCCCCGACAGCCGCATGTCGAACGTGGTGTCTCCTTCGTGGTCGAACGTCTTGCACTCGGCGACGACCAGCCCGCTGGCGCGGAGTTCGTTGAGGACCGCGTCCTGCGCCGTGCCGCGCAGGGCCCGCACCGTTCCCGCGATGGTGCGATGCCGCGCGAGGATCCGCCGCTCCACGCGCCGCAACCCTTCCAGCGTGAGCAGCACGAACACCGTGCCGCCGGCCGCCTCCACGTACGAGCCCGCGCCCACGAGCATGCCGATCGCCGCGACCACCCAGATCGTCGCCGCGGTGGTAAGGCCCACGACCGCGCCGCGCGCCTGGATGATCGTGCCCGCCCCGAGGAAGCCGATGCCGACCACGATCTGCGCCGCGATGCGGCCGGGATCGCCGTAGCGCGTGCCGTCGGGCCCGACACCGATCTTGATCGAGAGGTCGGTGAGCATCGCGGCGCCGAGGCAGATCAGGATGTTCGTGCGCAGTCCGGCGGGCTTCCCCGAGAGTTCGCGCTCGAGCCCCACCGCGCCGCCGAGGATCACCGCCATCACGAGGCGCATCAGGAGATCGAGGCGGAAGGCGGCCGTGATCTCCGGCGGGATCTGCGCGATCAGGAATGCCATGTCACGCGAGCCCCATGATCTCTTTCACCTGCCGCAGCGTTTCGCCCGCGATCTTGTGGGCGCGCGCGGCGCCGTCGGAAAGAATGTCCGTCACGAGTTTCGGATTCGCCTCGAACTCCTTCGCGCGTTCGCGGATCGGCGCGAATTCCCGTTCGAGCGACGCGGCGAGCACCTGCTTGCAGTCGATGCAACCCCAGCCCGCCGTCGTGCATTGCGTCACGACGTTCGCCACCGTGGGCGCGTCGCTGAACGCCTTGTGGAGGTGATAGATGCCGCACACTTCCGGCGTTCCCGGATCGGTCTTCCGCACGCGTGCCGGATCGGTGACCGCCGGCCGCAGCTTGGCCCAGATCGCGTCCTTGCTCCTCGAGGATCCCGATCGCGTTGCCCATCGACTTCGACATCTTCGCCTGGCCGTCGAGTCCCATGATGCGGCGCGTGGCCGTGAGGAGCGGCTTGGGCTCGGGAAAGAAGTCTACCCCGAATTTTGCGTTCCAATTGCGCGCGATCTCGCGCGACAGTTCGAGGTGCTGCACCTGGTCCTCCCCCACCGGCACCTGGTCGGCGCGATAGAGCAGGATGTCCGCCGCCTGCAGCACGGGATAGTTGAGCAGCCCGGCCGGCACGCTCTCCTGTTTGCTCGCCTTGTCCTTGAACTGGGTCTGGCGCTCCAGTTCGCCCAGCGGCGTCACGGTGTTGAAGATCCACGCCAGCTCGGTGTGCTCGGGCACCATCGACTGCACGAACAAGGTACATTTCTCCGGGTCCACGCCGGCGGCGAGCAGCGACACCGCCATGTCGCGCGTGCGCCGCTTGAGGTCCGCGGGCTCGTACGCGCCCGTGATCGCGTGGTAATCGACGATGCAGTAGATGCATTCGAGGCGCGACTGGAGTTCCACCCAGTTCTTGACCGCGCCCAGATAGTTGCCGATGTGCAGTTCGCCCGACGGCTGGATGCCACTGAAGACTCTCGACATTACAGCAAACCTACGAGCGCGGAAAACGTGAAGCAAGCAGAAGTCCCGAATGACGAGCGCGTTCTGGCCGTGATCACGGCCGCCGCCGCCGACGCGGCGCGCGGGATCGCCGTGCGCGCGGGCGAACTCGCCACGCTCGAAGTACGCACCAAGAACGCGAGCGACTTCGTGTCCGACGTCGACGTCGCCGCCGAGACGCTCATCCGCGAGCGACTCACCGCGGCGTTCCCCGCGGCGTACATCATGGGCGAGGAACTCTCGCCGGGTGCCGCGCCATCGGCCGGCCTCGTCTTCGCCGTGGATCCGCTCGACGGCACGACGAATTTCCTTCACGGTTATCCCGAATACGCGGTGTCGATCTGCGCCGCGGTGAACGGTGAGCTCGCCGCCGCGGTAGTGCACAACGCCGCCACCGGCGAGATCTTCACCGCGCGCCGCGGCGCCGGCGCCTTTCGCGACGGCGCGCGCATCGCGGTGAGTGCCACCACCGACCCCACGCGCGCGCTCATCGGCACCGGGTTCCCCTTCCGCGCCGTGGCCGTGCTCGAGGAATTCCTCCACGAGTTCCGCGCCGTGGCGCGCGCCACCGCCGGCATCCGCCGGGCGGGCGCCGCGTCGCTCGATCTCTGCGACGTCGCCTGCGGCCGCTTCGACGCCTTCTGGGAACCGCTGCTCTCCCCATGGGACTTCGCCGCCGGCGCGCTCATCGTGCGCGAGGCCGGCGGCCTCGTCACCGACGTCGAGGGCGGTGAGATCTCCTTCCACAAATCATCGATCCTCGCCGGCAATCCGGCCCTGCACCGCTGGCTCGGCGACACGGTCGCCGCCGCCCGCGCCGCGAATCACTCCCAACTGGAAATGCGCGCCTCATGAAGCTCGTCGAATGCGTTCCCAATTTCTCCGAGGGGCGCCGCCCCGAGGTCGTGCAGGCCATTGTCAACGCGATGAAGGCCGTCGAGGGCGTCGTCATGCTCGACGTGTCGAGCGACCCCTCGCACAACCGCACGGTGGTCACCTTCGTCGTGCCCGCGGAGCGCGCGGTGGATGCCGCGTTCGCCGGGATGAAGGAGGCGGCAGCGCGCATCGACCTCACCAAGCACCAGGGCGAGCACCCGCGCATGGGCGCCACCGACGTCGTGCCCTTCATTCCGCTCGAAGGCGCCACGATGGAGGACTGCGTCGCCCTCGCGCGCACGCTCGGCGAGCGCGCCGCGCGCGAGCTCGGGATCCCCGTTTTCCTCTATGAAAAAGCCGCCACGACGCCCAAACGCGAGAACCTCGCCGACGTGCGCCGCGGCGAGTTCGAGGGGATCCGCGACGAGATGCCCACCAACCCCGACCGCGTCCCCGACTTCGGCCCGCGCCATGTGCACGCGACCGCGGGCGCCACGGCCGTCGGCGCGCGCCCCTTCCTCGTGGCCTTCAACGTGTACATGGGCGACGCGAAGAACGTCTCCGTCGCCAAGGAGGTCGCGAAGGCGGTGCGCGGATCCAGCGGCGGACTCCGCTTCGTGAAAGGACTCGGCCTCGAGGTGGACGGCCAGGCGCAGGTGTCGATGAACCTCGTGGAGATCGACAAGACGCCGATGCACCGCGCCTTCGACGTGGTGAAGATGGAAGCCGCCGCGCGCGGCGTGGGCACCACGTGGAGCGAGGTCGTGGGTCTCGTGCCCGAGCGCGCGCTCTTCGACGCGGCCGCGCGCTATCTCCAGCTCTCCAACTTCTCGATCGATCAGGTGCTCGAGCGCAAAGT
Source organism: uncultured Gemmatimonadaceae bacterium (assembly GCA_963751275.1). Taxonomy (GTDB): domain Bacteria; phylum Gemmatimonadota; class Gemmatimonadetes; order Gemmatimonadales; family Gemmatimonadaceae; genus DATKOH01. The sequence goes on from CAVVTZ010000014.1 coordinate 8,146, forward strand.
GCGTTCGGCGCTGAGCGGCGGTCAGAGTCTGAGCGGCTTCGTCGCATCGGTCGCGAGCAGCGAACCCGTGCCCGGCGGCGGGAGCGTGGCCGCGCACGCGGGCGCGCTCGCCGCGGCACTCGCGCAGATGGTAGCGGGGCTGACTGTGGGGCGAAAGAAGTATGCGGCCGTGGAGCCGCGCTTCAAGGAAATTCAGCTGCAGGCCTCGGCGCTCGGCGCTCGGCTCTCGGCACTCGTGGAGCTCGACGCGAAGAGCTATGCGGCGGTCTCCGCGGCGTACAAACTGCCCAAGGAGACGCCGGAGCAGACGGCCACGCGCGACGCGGCGATCACGGCGTCATTGATCGGCGCGAGCGAGGTGCCGCTCGAGACGGCGCGCGCATGCGCCGAGGTGGCCAAGCTCGCGGCCGAGGCCGCCGAGGGCGGCAACACGAATGCGGTGAGCGATGCGGGCGTCGCCGCGCTGCTCGCGGAGGCGGCGTGCCGCGGCGCTGCCTACAACGTGCGTATCAATGTGAACTCGCTCAGCGACAAGAACGCGGGACGCGCGTTGTCAGAAGCCGCCACGGAGTTCGTGAAGGAGACGAGCGCCCACGCGAAGCGCGCGATCGCTGCGGTGGAAAAGCAATTGACAGCGTGAGGCGTGAGGCGTGCGTCGTTGCTGCACGGCGCACGCCTCACGCCTCACGCCTCACGATGCTTTGATGTACCCCGCCCCCGCCTGCTGCGCGCGCATCACCGCGAAGATGCCCGACGGCTGGAGGATCACGCCCGGCACCAGCGCCTTCAGCGCCTCGGCGCGCGCGGCGGCCGAATCGCTCTTCGGGTCCTTCTTGTAGCGCTGGGCGGCGTAGCCGAACGCCAGGTCGCAGCCGAGCACGATGCCGCCGTCGGCGATGAACTTCGTGAGCGTGTCGGCCGGCTCGGTGCTGCCCGCCGGTGCCGGCTCGAGGATCGGGTTGCCCTCGGCCCACTCCTTCCCCGCAGCGCTCAGCACCTTCTTCTCCTTGCCGACGCCGAAGCGCTTCCAGAAGCGTGTCGTCCATGGCGAGGCGCGATGCCCACGTGGCGCAGCACGAGCACCGTCGCGATCTCCGCGCGCGGCGTGCCGTACATCTGCACGTACTCATCCCGCCACATGATCGCCTTGCCGAGCGCCTCGCCATCGGCGATGTCGGGCGAGTCGAACACCGCTCTCGCCGTGGCCTTGCTCACGCGGTCGGCCCACGACAGGTCGTACGTGCCGTCGAGCGGCGCGGGCTGCGCCTCCGCCACCGAGGGAAGGCCGATCGCGCCGGCGACGGAGGTGACGCCAAGCCAGCTGAGGAAGTTGCGGCGATTCGTGGGCACGGGATCTCTCGAGGAAGGTTGAGTGACTACTTGATGGGCCTGCCGTACTTCGCCATCACCACGCGCAGCTGCGCGAGGGGTAACGCGTAGACGCGGCGGTCGTCGCCGCCCGTCATCGTCGTCGCGGCCAGCATCGCGTTCACGATCGATTCCTCGGTGGCCTGCACCGTGGCCACGAAGAACGGATTCAGATCATCGTTCGCGAGCATCTTCACCTCGTGCACGCCGGTGCCATACGCGGCCTTCGCGTTGGCCGTCGAGAACGCCAGGAAGATGTCGCCCGATCCGTTCTCACCGTGCCCGCCCGATCGGCCCACGCCGAGCGCGGCGCGCACGGCCATGCGCTTGAGCTGGTCGGGGAGCATCGGCGCATCGGTGGCGACGATGATGATGATCGAGCCCGCGCCTTCATCCTTCTCCTGCCCTTCCCGGATCTTGTCCTTGCTGTCGCAGTGCCGGCCGTTGGGATGCGAGTTCGGATCGGCGAAGCACGGGAGCATGTCGGTGAGCTCGAGCCCCACGGGCACGCCCGCGATGCTGAGGTCATGACGCGTGCAGCAGTTGCACTGCACGAGGACGCCCACGGTGTACGCGCCCACCGTGCGCGACGCGGTGCCGAGGCCGCCCTTGAAGCCGTGGCAGGTCATGCCGGTGCCGCCGCCCACGTTCCCTTCCGGCACGGCTCCGACCGTGCGCGCCGTCGAGCGCCGCGAACACGTGCGGCGGTTTCACGTGCTGGCCGTCGATGTCGTTCAGCCCGCCGTCATACGTCTCGGCCACCACCGGCAGCGCGCCGCCGGGCGGGAGCGCGTCGTGCTTGATCTGCCACGCGATGATCGCGTCGCGCACCACGCCCACGCTGTGCGTGTTCGTGATCCCCACCGGCCCCTCGAGGAATCCGCTCTCCTGCACCCACGTGGTGCCGGTCATCTCGCCGTTGCCGTTCAGCGCGAACCATCCGGCGAACACCGGATCGGGGTTCCTGTTGCCGCGCGGGAAGATGACCGTGACGCCGGTGCGCACCGGGCCCGGTGCCGACGACGGTCTTGCCGCTCCCGTCGATGATCGTGGTGGTGCCGACCTCGACGCCCGCGACATCGGTGATCGCGTCGAGCGCGCCGGCCGTTCCCCCGATGGGGATCGCCAATTCGCGCGCCCGCGGCTTCGATTGCGCGGCGGCGCAAAGGCTGAACAGGAACAACGGGGCAGCGAACCAGCGGCGCATGACGAGATCCCTCAAACGCGCGTCAGCACTCGCGGGCCCTGATCGGTGATCGCCACCGTATGCTCGAAGTGCGCCGACCGCGATCCGTCGCTCGTCACGATGGTCCATTGGTCGGGCATCGTGCGCGTCTCCGCCGAACCGACGTTCACCATCGGCTCGATCGCGATCGTGAGACCGGGCGCGAGCCGGTGGCCGCGCTTCGGCTTGCCGTAGTTCGGCACCTGCGGCTCCTCGTGCGGCGCGAAGCCCACGCCGTGCCCCACGAGCTCGCGCACCACGCTGAAGCCCCGCGCGCTCCACCACCGCCTGCACCGCCGCGCCGATGTCGCCGATGTGGTTCTGCACCGTGGCCGCCGCGATCCCCGCGTCGAGCGCCTGCTCCGTGACGGCGAGCAGCGCGCGCGACGTCTTGTCCACCTCGCCCACCGGCACCGTGATCGCCGCATCGGTGAAGAAGCCCCTGTAGTGCACGCCGATGTCGATCGACAGGAGATCGCCCTCCTCGAGCACGCGCTTCTGCGACGGGATCCCGTGCACGACCTCGTTGTTGATCGAGAGGCAAATGTTCTTCGGAAAATCGTAGAGCCCCTTGAACGCCGGCACGGCGTCGTGGCGCCGGATGGTGGCCGCCGCGATCTCGTCGAGTTCGAGCGTCGTCTTGCCGGGCGCGACCTGCTCCCGCACGGCCTCGATCGCGAGCGCGAGGATGCGCCCTCCCTCGGCCATCAATTCGATCTCGCGCGGACTCTTGAGCTGGATCATTTCCCCACCGCCTTGAGCACGCGCGCGGCCACCTCGTCCACGCCGCCCACCGCGTCCACGTGCACGACGCGCGCGCCGCCCTGCTCGTGCGAACGGTACCAGTGCAGCACGGGCGCCGTCTGCGCCTGGAAGACCTTCAACCGGTTGCGGATCGCCTCGGGCTCGTCGTCCTTCCGGCGTACGAGCTTGCCGCCGCATTTCTCGCACTTGGAGCCGGGCTCACGCCCCGTGTACGGCGTGGAGCAGTTCTCGCACACGGTGCGGCCGCCCAGGCGGCGCACCAGCTCCTCATCGTCGGCGTTGAACACCAGCACCACGTCCACCTTGCGGCCGAGGTCCGCGAGCACCGCGGCGAGCCCCTCGGCCTGCGGCAGCGTGCGCACTACGCCGTCGAGCACCACGCCCTTCGCCGCTTCGGCGGAGGCGAGGCGCTCCTTCATGATCCCGAGGATGACCGAGTCGGGCACGAGGTCGCCGCGGTCCATGTAGCCCTTGGCGGCGAGTCCCTGTGGCGTGCCCGCGCGCACCGCTTCCCGCAGCACGTCGCCGGTGGCGAGGTGCGGCACGCCGAGATGCGCGGCCAACCGCGCGCCCTGTGTGCCCTTGCCCACGCCCGGCGGTCCCAGCAACACGATGATCATGGCGGGAATATGCGCGATGCGGCGCGCGACCGCGACCGGGGAATGCCGGACGCGGTGCGCGGGCTAGAAGCCGATGCCGCCGCGCCGGCTCATGCTCGTCCGGCCCTTCTTCATGAAGGTGTCGTACTTGCGCAGCAGCAGGTGCTGCTGGAGCTGCGCCACGGTGTCGAGGCCGACGCCCACGACGATCAGCAGCGACGTGCCGCCGAAGCGGAACGGCGTATTGATCATGTCGGAGAGCACGATCGGGAGCAGCGCGATGAAGGTGAGGAAGATCGCGCCCGGCAGCGTGATGCGCGTGACGATGCGGTCGATGTACTCCGCCGTCCGCGCGCCCGGCTTCACGCCCGGAATGAACGCGCTCTGCTTCTTCAGATTCTCGGCGATGTCCACCGGATTGAAGATGATCGCCGTGTAGAAGTACGTGAAGAACAGGATCAGCACGGCGGTGAGCAGGAAGTACCACAGCGTGCCCGGCTGGAGGTACTCGACCATCGACTGCAGCCAGGGCCACTTGAAGACCTGCGCGAGCAGCCCCGGCACGACGACCACCGTGGACGCGAAGATGATCGGCATCACGTTCGCGGCGTTGAGCCGGAGCGGGATGAAGTTCTTGGCCGACTCGCGCTGCCGCCCGCGGGCCATCGTGCGCTGCGGGATCTGGATCGGCACGCGGCGCGCGGCGATGGTGATCGCCACCGTGGCCGCCACGACGAACACCATCACGACGCCCAGCAGGAGCAGCTTCACCATGGTGAGCGCGCCGGTCTGGATGTAGTTGTACGTCTGCCCGATGGCCGGCCAGATGCGCTCGACGATCGAGAAGAAGATCAGGAGCGACGCGCCGTTGCCGATGCCGCGCTCGGTGATCTGCTCGCCCAGCCACATGACGAAGATCGCGCCGGTGGTGAGCACGAGCACCATCTCGAGGCGGAAGGGCAGCCCGGGATTCTGCACCGCGCCCGCGAGCGACTCGGTGAAGATCGTATAGCCGAGCGCCTGCAACACGGCGATGGCCACGGTGAAGTACCGCGTCCACTGCGTGACCTTCTTCCGGCCCTCTTCGTCGCGCTGCATCTTCTCGATCGTCGGAACCACCGCGCCGAAGATCTGGAAGACGATCGATGCCGAGATGTACGGCACGATGCCGAGCGCGAACACGGTGGCGCGCGAGAGGCCGCCGCCCACGAACAGGTCGTACAGCCCCAGAACGCCCGCGCCGCCCCCCTGTTGGTTCTGGAAGAACGCGAGCAGCGCGCGCGTGTCGATCCCCGGCGCGGTGATGTGCCCACCGATCCGGTAGATGAAGAGCGCGAGGAGCGTGAAGCCGATCTTGGACCGGAGTTCCGGGGTCTTCCAGGTCGCCGAGATCGCGCCGAGCGGATTGGTCTCTGCCATGCTACTCCTCGACGCGGCCACCGGCCGCGGCGATCGCTTCTCGCACCGAGGCGCTCATCTTGACGCCCTTCACGGTGTAGGCCTTGGTGACCTTGCCGTTCGCGAGCAGCTTCGCCGGACCCTTGGCGTCGCGGATCAAGCCCGCCTTCGCCAGCGCCTCACGCGTCACTTCCGTGCCCGCGGGGAGCGCGTTCAGATCGCCGAGCCGCACGATCTGCGACTCCACGCGGAACGGGTTCGTGAAGCCGCGCTTGGGCAGCCGGCGCGTGAGCGGCATCTGGCCGCCCTCGAAGCGCGGCTTGCCGCCGCCGTGGCCGTGGTGGCCCGAGCGCGCCTTGATGCCCTTGTGTCCCTTGCCCGACGTCTTGCCGGTGCCGGAGCCCGGACCGCGGCCCAACCGCTTGCGCTCGCGGTGCGAGAACGGCGCCGCGCGCAGGTTGTGCAGGGTGAGCTTCTCGACTTCGGTCTCTTTCGCTTTGGTCTTGGCCATGGTCATCCCTTCACCGGCGTCACCTTCACCAGGTGACGCACGCGCTTGATCTGTCCGCGGAGCGACGGCGAGTCCGTCTTCACCACGACATCCTGATGATGCTTGAGGCCGATCGCCTCGAGCGTCTGCTTCATCACCCACGAATGGCCGATGCCGCTGCGCACCTGCTCGATGCGGACCTTCCCCTTCGTGACCTTATTGCTCGGCGTGACCTTGGGTCCCCGCCCCGGATGCCAGACGAATGTGCGCGGCATTTAGACGGCCTCCTTCGACTTCGCGCGGGACTTGTACTGGATGCTCGAGACCTCGACGTCGCGCTCGCGCGCGATCTGTTCCACGGTGGTCAGGTGCGTCAGGCCGTGCAGTGCCGCGCGCACCATGTTGTGCGGATTCGTGGAGCCGAGGCTCTTCGTGAGGATGTCGGTCACGCCGCAGCACTCGAGCAGCGAGCGGACCGCGCCGCCGGCGATGACGCCGGCGCCCGGTGCCGCGGGCTTCATGAGCACGCGACCGGCGCCGTGCTTGCCGACGATCTCGTGCGGGATCGTGCTCCCCGTGCGCGGGATGTGGATCATGTTGCGGCGCGCGGCGTCCACCGCCTTGCGCACCGCTTCGGACACCTCGTTCGCCTTGCCGGTGGCGACGCCCACCTTGCCCTGCCCGTCGCCCACGGCGACGAGCGCGTTGAAGCTGAAGCGCCGGCCGCCCTTCACGACCTTGGCCACGCGATTGATCGCGATGACGTTCTCGACGAGATCGCTGCCTTCGCGCTCGCCGCCGCGGCCGCCATCACGGCCGCCGCCACCGCCACCGCCGCCACGACCGCGGTTCGGGCCACCGCCCGGTCCGCCGCCGCCGCCCGGCCCGCCGCGGCCGCCACCACCGCCGCCAGGACCGCCGCGTCCACGACCGCCGCCGCCCGGGCCGCCACGGCCACGACCGCCGGGGCCGCCGCCAGAGCGGGCACTGCCGCCGCTGCGCGCGCTGCCGCCCGTACGTGGCGCCGGAGCGCCGCTCGAAGCGCCCGTGCCGCCGGCGCTCACCGTTTCCAGACTCGGATTCTCAGCCATTTAAAACTCCAGACCGCCCTCGCGGGCGCCATCGGCCACTGCCTTCACGCGGCCGTGATACTTGTATCCAGCGCGGTCGAAGACCACCTGCTTGATCCCCGCCTTCTTGGCCGCCGCCGCGAGCGCCTTGCCCACCGCCGTCGACCGCTCCGCCTTCTTCCCTTCGCCGACGGTCAGGTCCGACACCGTCATGAGCGTCCGCTGCACGCTGTCATCCACGAGCTGCGCGTAGATGTGCTTGAGCGAACGCTTCACCACGAGGCGCGGACGCGCCGTCGTGCCTTCCACCTTCTTCCGCACACGCAGGTGCCGGCGCGAACGCCGCTCGGCACGCGTCTTGGGCTTATGAATGGCCTTCATCGCTTACTTGCCTCCCGCCTTGCCGGCCTTCCGCCGGATCTGCTCGCCAACGTACTTGATCCCCTTGCCCTTGTACGGCTCCGGCGGGCGCAGGCTGCGCAGTTCCGCCGCCACCTGCCCGACCATCTCCTTGTTCGCGCCTTCGATCGTGATCGACGTCGGCTGCGGCGCCGTGAGCTTGATCCCCTTCGGCGCCTTGTACTCGATCGCGTGCGAGAAGCCGAGCGCGAGCTGCAGCCCGTAGGGCTTCTGCTCCGCCTTGTAGCCGACGCCCACGATCTCGAGCTGCTTGGAGAAGCCCTTCGTCACGCCCTCGACCATGTTGGCCACGAGCGTGCGCGTCAGGCCGTGCAGCGCCTTGTGTTCGTTCTCGTCACTCGGGCGCGTCACGACCACCGTCTCTCCCTCGACGACGACCTTCATCGCCGCCGGGAGCGACCGCGCGAGCTCGCCCTTCGGACCCTTCACCGTGATGTTGTGGCCGGACACGGCCGCCGTGACTCCCTTCGGCAGCGGTACCGGCTTCTTCCCGATTCGCGACATGGTTGCTCCGTTACCAGACGAGGGCGAGCAGCTCGCCGCCCGTGCGGGCCTGACGGGCCTGGCGGTCGGTCATGAGCCCTTTCGAGGTGCTCAGGATCGCCATGCCCAGCCCGTTGCGGACGCGCGGGATCTCGGTGGCGCCGACATAGCGGCGGAGCCCCGGGGTGGAGATGCGCCGGATCTCGCGGATCACGGGCTGCTCCCCCTGCGCGTACTTCAGATAGAGGCGGAGCACCGGGCGTCCGTCCTCGGCGGCGACCGTCTTCACGTCCTTGATGTAGTTGTTCTCAAGGAGGATGCGGGCGATCTCGGCCTTCAGCTTCGACGCCGGGATATCGACGCGGCGGTGCTTCGATCCGCAGGCATTGCGGATCCGCGTCAACATGTCGGCGATCGGGTCGGTCATGCTCATTCGTTATTTCCCTTGCTCCTACCGTATCCCATGGGGACGTGTAGGAATGAAATGTTTGCAAACGCTCGGGAGTCGGGGGTCGGGAATCGATTCCCGACTCCCGGTTCCCGAGTACTTACCAGCTGCTCTTCGTCACGCCCGGGATCAGGCCGTTCAGGGCCAGCTCCCGGAAACAGAGACGGCAGATGCCGAACTTGCGCAGGTACGCGCGCGACCGGCCGCAGCGCTGGCACCGGTTGTGCTTGCGCACCGCGAACTTCGGCTTCCGCTTGGACTTCTCGACCATGGCCTTACGTGCCATTGAACACTCTCTAGATAAAGTTCGGGCGTGTCAGCGACAGCCGACAGCCGACAGCCTGCTGTTCACATCTGGACTACGATCGGCTTGTCATCCCCACGGAACGGCATGCCCAACTCACGGAGCAGCGCGAACGACTGGTCGTCCTTCGTCGTGCTCGTGACGAAGGTGATGTCCATGCCGTGCACCTGCTCCACTTGATCGAAGTTGATCTCCGGGAAGATCACCTGCTCCTTGAGACCCACGGAGTAGTTGCCGCGGCCGTCGAAGGAGCGCGTGTTCATGCCGCGGAAGTCGCGGATGCGCGGGATCGCGACCGCGATGAAACGGTCGAGGAACTCCCACATCCTCGCACCGCGCAACGTGACGCTCGCGCCGATCTCGAGGCCCTGGCGCAGCCCGAAGTTCGACACCGACTTCTTCGCCTTCGTGCGCACCGGGCGCTGGCCGGAGATGATCTCCAGCTCGGTCACGATGCCATCGAGCAGCTTGGGCTGCTTGACCGCTTCGCCGAAGCCCACGTTGATCACGATCTTCGTGAGATTCGGGATCTGGTGGACGTTCGTGAGCCCGAACTGCTGCTGCAGCTTCGGACGCACCGTTTTCGTGTAGTAGACGTGCAGGCGCGCGGGCACCACCGGCTTGTCGATGCCGGTATGCGGTCCGCGGGCCGCCGCTTCCGCGGCGCCCTTCTTCGCCTTCTTGACCTTCTTCTCGGCCTGCTCCGGCTTCGGAGCCTTCTCCGTCTTGTCCTGCTTCTCGGTCGTCGCCATGGCTATGTCCTCTCTCAGCGCTTCGCGCGGGGAATGGTGTCGCCGCTCTTCGCGCTGATGCGCTCCTTCGTCTGGTCGTCGTCGAACCGCGACCGCGTGCGTGTCGGCTCACCCGATTTCGGGTCGAGCAGCATCACGTTCGAGTGGTGGATCGGCGCCGGGAAATCGATGATCCCGCCCTGCTCGTCGGCGCTCCGCGCCTTGCGGTGCCGCTTCACGATGTTCACGCCGTCGATCACCACGCGCCCCGTCTTGGGATAGACGCGCGTGATCTTCCCTTCCTTGCCCTTGTCGTCGCCGCGCATCACGCGCACGGTGTCGCCCTTCGACACCGGCATCGCGTAGCGCTCGCCGTTCACGGCGTGGCGCGCCGCGTTCTTCACGCTGCGCCGCTGGGTCTTCCGGTATTTCAGGATGCGCATGTCAGAGCACCTCTGGCGCGAGCGAGACGATCTTCATGAACTTCTTGTCGCGCAGTTCGCGGGCCACCGGCCCGAAGATGCGCGTCGCCCGCGGCTCGCCTTGTTCGTTGATGATCACCACCGCGTTCTCGTCGAAGCGGATGTACGTCCCGTCCTTGCGCCGCGTCTCCTTCACCGTGCGCACCACCACGGCGCGCGCGACGTCGGACTTCTTCACGGTGCCGTTCGGCAGCGCATCCTTCACCGCGACGATCACGGTGTCTCCCAGTCCGGCATAACGGCGGCGCGTGCCGCCCAGGACGCGGATCACCAGGGCGCGCTTGGCGCCCGAGTTGTCCGCGACCTTCACGATGGATTCCTGTTGGATCATGGCCGGTTCTCCTTAGCGCGCGCGCTCGAGGATCTCGACCACACGCCACCGCTTGTCCTTCGACAACGGCCGGGTCTCCATGATGCGCACGCGATCGCCCGTCTTGGCCCCGTTGTCCGCGCAGTGCGCTTTCAGGCGCTTGCTCCGCGTGATCATCTTGCCGTACAGCGGGTGCGGGAAGCGGCGCTCGATCGCGACCACCACCGTCTTGTCCATCTTGTCGCTGACCACGAGCCCGATGCGCGTCTTCCGCGCACCACGGTTCTCGGTCCCGGTCTGCTTCATCGTCTCGGCCATGTTGTCCTATTTTCCTGGCTAGCGTGCTTGACGCGAATCGGACGCGCCCAGCGCGCGCTGCCGCAATACCGTATTGAGCCGCGCGATGTCCTTGCGGAGCGCGCGGAAACGCAGTGGATCGTCCAGCGCTTCGGTCGCCGCGCGGAACTTGAGCCGGAAGCGCTCCTCCTTGAGCTCCGCCAGCCGCGCACGGATCTCGTCGTCCTTCAGCTCGCGAATGTCTTCAGCCTGCATTGGTGTGCGCCTCCTCGCGTGCCACGAACTTGGTCTTCACCGAAAGCTTCGCCGCCGCCAGCGCCATCGCCTTCTCGGCCAGCGGACGGTCGATCCCCTCGAGTTCGAACATCACCCGTCCCGGCTTCACCACCGCCACCCATCCCTCCGGCGACCCCTTTCCCTTGCCCATGCGGGTCTCGGCCGGCTTCTTGGTGATCGGCTTGTCCGGGAAGATCCGGATCCACACCTTGCCGCCGCGCTTGATGTGCCGCGTGAGCGCGACGCGGGCGGCTTCGATCTGCCGCGCGCTCACCCACCCCGGCTCCATCGCCTGCAGCCCATAGTGGCCGAACGCCACGGTGTGACCGCGCGTGGCGATCCCCTTCGTGCGGCCCTTGAACATCTTGCGGAATTTGACGCGCTTCGGACTCAGCATGATTTACCTCACGCCCCCGTCGAGTACGTCGAACCGCGGCGGCCCACCGTATCCTCGCCGTGGAAGATCCAGACCTTCACGCCGATCGTGCCGAAGGTGGTCTTCGCGGTGGACGTCGCGTAATCGATCTTCGCGCGCAGCGTATGGAGAGGCACCCGCCCCTCGTGATAGCCCTCGACGCGCGCGATCTCCGCGCCGCCGAGCCGGCCGCCGCACTTGATCTTGATCCCCTGCGCGCCCATGCGCATCGCGCTCTGCACCGCCCGCTTCATCGCGCGGCGGAACGAGATGCGCTGCGCCAGCTGGTGCGCGATCTGGTCGCCCACGAGCTGCGCATCCAGCTCCGGACGCTTCACTTCCTCGACGTTGATCCCGACTTCCTTGCCGGTGAGCTGCGCGAGTTCGTCGCGGAGCTTGTCGACCTCGGCGCCCTTCTTGCCGATCACGACGCCCGGCCGGCCCGTGTGGATCGTCGCCACGACCTTGCCCGGCTTGCGCTCGATCGTGATGTCGCTGATCGCGGCATGACCGAGGCGCGCCTTCAGGTAGCGGCGGAGCAATTCATCTTCCTTCAGCAGCGCGGGGAAATCACGGTTGGCGTACCACTTGGAGCGGTGGTCCCGCGTGATCCCGAGGCGGAAGCCGATCGGATTGACTTTCTGTCCCATTAGCGACCCTTCCTCTCGGCGACCACGATCTCGACGTGGCTCGTCCGCTTGGCGATAGGTGTGCCCCGGCCCATGGCCGCCGGCATGAAGCGCTTCAGCTTCGGTCCCTCGTTCACGATCGCATGCTTCACGAACAGCTTGTCCGTGTCCAACGGCTCGCTCGCGGCGCGGGCATGCTGCTCCGCGTTCGCGACCGCACTCTTGAGCACCTTCCCGATCTGCTTCGCGGCGTGCTTCTTCGAGAACGTGAGGAGCGCGAGCGCATCGTTCACGTTCATGCCGCGGATCTGATCGATCACCAGCCGCATCTTGTACGGCGACTGGCGGGTGGTGCGCTGGATCGCGCGCACGTCAGCCATGATCACTTACCTCCCTTGGCCGGCGGCGCCGCCGGCGCTGCGGCGGCGGGTGCCGCACCCGGTCCGCCCGGCGCACTGCCCGGCGCACCCGGCGCGCCCGCCTTCTTGTCCACCGCCTTCATGCCCGTGTGCCCGCGGAAGAGCCGCGTCGGAGAGAACTCGCCGAGCTTGTGCCCGACCATGTTCTCCGTCACGTACACCGGGATGAACTTGTTCCCGTTGTGCACCGCGAACGTGTGCCCCACGAACTCCGGGGTCACCGTGCTCGCGCGGCTCCAGGTCTTCATGACCTTCTTCTCATTGGCCTTATTCAGCGCACGGACTCTCTTGAGGAGAACCGGCTGAACGAAGGGGCCTTTCTTGATGCTGCGTGCCATAAGCTTGAATTCCTCTAAGTGGCTTTCGAACTCGGGAGTCGGGAGTCGGGAATCGACGGCGGGATTCGTGTTGTCGAATCCCGACTCCCGATTCCCGAGCCTTACTGCGTCGCCTTGCCCCGCTTGCGCCCGCGAACCAGCATCTTCTGGGAGCTCTTCTTCTTGTTCCGCGTCTTCACGCCTTCCTTCTTGCCCCACGGACTCACCACGTTCCGGCCGCCGCGCGTGCGGCCGCCGTGCGGGTGGTCCACCGGGTTCATCACTTCACCGCGCACCTTGGGACGGCGGCCCTTCCAGCGCGACTTGCCCGCCTTGCCCCACGACAGCAGCTCGTGCTCCGAGTTGCCGACGGTGCCGATGGTCGCCATGCAGAGGCCGTGCACCAGGCGCATCTCGCTCGAGCCGAGCCGCAGCGTCACGTACTCGCCTTCCTTCGCCACCACCTGCGCGCTCTGGCCGGCCGAGCGCGCCATCTGGCCGCCCTTGCCGATCTTGAGCTCGATGTTGTGCACCGCGGTGCCAAGCGGGACTTCCTTGAGCGGGATCGCGTTGCCGAGCCGGATGTCCGAGCCCGGGCCCGACACGATCGTGTCGCCCACGTTCAGCCCCGCCGGGTGCAGCACGTAGCGCTTCTCGCCGTCCGCGTACTCCACCAGCGCGATGCGCGCCGAGCGATTCGGGTCGTACTCGATCTCGCGCACGGTGGCCACGACCCCCGGCTTGTTCCGCTTGAAGTCGATCATGCGGTACATCCGCTTGTGGCCGCCGCCGAGGCGGCGCATCGAGATGTGCCCGTGATTGTCGCGCCCGCCGCTCTTCTTGAGCGGCTCGAGCAGCGACTTCTCGGGCGTCGTGCGCGTGATCTCGGCGAAATCCGAGACCGTGCGGAAGCGGGTGCCCTTCGTGACGGGCTTGAATTGACGGATTCCCATGGTCCTTAACCCTCGAATACCGCGATCGATTCGCCCGCGCGGAGCTTCACGATCGCCTTCTTCCAATGAGTGCGGCGGCCGGCCGACTTGCCCATGCGCTTGGCCTTCCCCCGCTGGTTCGATGTCCACACGCCGGTCACGTGCACGCCGAAGAGCTGCTCGATCGCGCGGCGGATATCGCCCTTGTTCGCCTGCGGATGCGTCCGGAACGTGTATTCGCCGCGCGCCTGGTACGCCTCGGAGGTCTTCTCCGTGACGACCGGCTTCACGATGATCTCATGCAGAGTCGGCATGTTACTTCCCCTTCTTCTTCTTGGGCTTGGCCTGCGCCTTGGCGGCCTTCTTCGCCGCCGGCTTCTTTGACGCCTTCTTCGCCTTCGGAGCGGCCGACTTCACCGCCTTCTTCTCGGGCGCCGCCTTCTTCTCCGCCTTCGCGGACTTCGGCGCCTTCTTCGCCGCCGACGCCTTCTTGGACGGCGCATGCTCCGTGTCGGCCACCGGCGCGAGCGTGTGCCCGATCGCCGGCGCCTCGATCATCACCACGTCGCTCCACATCACGTGATAGGCCGAGACGTCCGAGTACGGCAGCACCATCACCTTCGGCAGGTTACGGCCCGAGAGGTACACGTTCTCGTTCACGCCATCCGTCAGCACGAGCACCTTGCGGTCGGTCATCTCGAGGCGCGCGAGCATGTGCGCCATGCGCGACGTCTGCGGCCGCTCGTACGAGAAGCGGTCCACGACGATCACCGCGCCTTCCCGCGCGCGCGCGTTGAACGCGCTCTTGCGAGCGAGCGCGCGCACCTGGCGCGGCACGTACTGCGCGTAGCTGCGCGGGATCGGCCCGAACACCGTGCCGCCGCCCACCCAGTTCGGCGCGCGGATCGAGCCCTGCCGGGCGCGCCCCGTGCCCTTCTGCTTCCACGGCTTCTGGTTGCCGCCCTCGACGAGACCGCGCGTCTTGGTCTTCGCGTTCCCCTGCCGCTGGTTCGCCAGGAACGCCTTCACCGCCTGGTGCAGCACCGGCATGTTCACCGTGCCGTCGAACGTCTCTTCCGGCAGCGCGACTTGTTCGCGCGCGGTGCCGTTGGACGTGAACGCCGAAGCGTGGATCGTGTTCGTGTCAGCCATGGTCGTTAACTCTGCTTGCGGACGAGGAGCAGTCCCGTCTTGGGACCGGCCACCGCACCGCGGACATAGATCAGGTTGCGCTCGAGATCGATCTTCTCGACACGGAGATCGGTCTGCGTCGCACGCTCGGCACCGAAGTGGCCGGGCATCTTCTTCCCCTTGATGACACGCGACGGGTCGGTGCCGGGTCCGATCGAACCGGGACGGCGGTGCTTCGTGTTGCCGTGCGTGTTCGGACCGCCGCCGAAGTTCCAGCGCTTCACCACGCCCTGGAAGCCGCGGCCCTTCGTGGTGCCGGTGACCTTCACGCGCTCGCCGACCTTGAAGATGTCGACCTTGATCACGTCGCCCACGTTGTACGCCGGGATCTCGGGGTTCTTGCCCGGCGCATCATCGAGCCGGAAGCTGCGCAGCACGGCGGGCGGCACATCGAGCCCCGCCTTCTTGGCGTGGCCGACCTGCGCCTCGTGCGCGCGGCGTCCCTTGGGCGTCTTCTCCTTCGCCTTGGACTCGCGCTTCATGACCTGCTTGCCGAGTCCGAGCTGGACGGCGGCGTAACCCATCTTCGCCTTGTCGAGCACCTGCACGACGGGGTTCGGCTCGGCCTCGATGACCGTGCACGGGATCTGCTGCCCCGCTTCGTTGAAGATCTGGGTCATGCCCAACTTCTTTCCAATGATGCCGATCATCACGTGCCTCGCTGAGTCGCAGGCGCCGGCTTGACCCGAGCGCGCTGTTGGACCATGGGGATCATCCGGGGCGCCCAATGCGCCGCGGATCGTTCCCGAGCTATTCGACCTTGATCTCGACGTCCACGCCGGCCGGAAGATCCAGCTTGGTGAGCGCGTCCATTGTCTGCGCGCGCGAATCGAGGATGTCGATCACGCGCTTGTGCGTCTTGAGCTGGAACTGTTCCCGCGACTTCTTGTCGACGTGCGGCGAGCGGAGCACCGTCCACCGCTGCGTCTTGGTCGGCAGCGGGATCGGACCGGACACCTGCGCGCCGCTCTTCTCCGCGGTGCGAACGATGTCGGCGCTGGCCTGATCGATGACGGCATGGTCGAAGGCTTTGAGACGGATCCGGATTCTTGCCATTTGACTGACTCTCAGATTGAGAAGGTTCGGGAGTCGGGAATCGGGAAATCGACGGCGATTCCCGACTCCCGATTCCCGAGTACGTTACTTGATGATCTTCGTCACGACGCCGGCGCCCACCGTGCGGCCACCCTCGCGGATCGCGAACCGCAGCCCCTCGTCCATCGCGATCGGCGTGATCAGCTCGATCTCCATCTGCACGTTGTCCCCCGGCATCACCATCTCCGTCCCCGCCGCCAGCTTCACACTCCCCGTCACGTCCGTCGTGCGGAAGTAGAACTGCGGCCGGTACCCGTTGAAGAACGGCGTATGCCGCCCTCCCTCTTCCTTCGTCAGCACGTAGACCTCGGCCATGTAGTGCGTGTGCGGCGTGATCGTCCCGCTCTTCGCCAGCACCATGCCGCGCTCCACCTCTTCCTTCGCGATGCCGCGGAGCAGGAGCCCCACGTTGTCGCCCGCCTGGCCGTCGTCCAGGAGCTTCCGGAACATCTCGACGCCCGTCACGACCGTCTTCTTGTCGCTCCCGAACCCGATGAGCGCCACTTCGTCGCCCACCACGATCTTCCCGCGCTCGATCCGGCCCGTCGCCACCGTGCCGCGGCCCGTGATCGAGAACACGTCTTCCACCGGCATCAGGAACGGCTTGTCCACTTCCCGCTTCGGCACCGGGATGTAGCTGTCCAGCGCGTCCATGAGCTCCGTGATCTTGAGGCCCCACTCGCTCTTCGGGTCCCCGCTCTCGAGCGCCTTCAAGGCCGAGCCGCGGATGACCGGGATCACGTCGCCCGGGTACTCGTAGGCGCTCAGGAGCTCGCGGACCTCCAGTTCCACCAGGTCCAGCAGCTCCGGGTCATCCACCATGTCCACCTTGTTCATGAACACGACGATGAACGGCACGTTCACCTGGCGCGCCAGCAGGATGTGCTCGCGCGTCTGCGGCATCGGGCCGTCGGCGGCCGAGACCACCAGGATCGCGCCGTCCATCTGCGCGGCGCCCGTGATCATGTTCTTCACGTAGTCGGCGTGGCCCGGGCAGTCCACGTGCGCGTAGTGCCGCGCCGCCGTGGAGTACTCGACGTGCGCCGTCGCGATCGTGATGCCGCGCTCGCGCTCTTCCGGCGCCTTGTCGATCTGGTCGAACGCCACGAAGTCGGCCAGGCCCTTCTTCGCCTGGATCGACGTGATCGCCGCGGTGAGCGTCGTCTTGCCGTGGTCCACGTGGCCAATCGTGCCGACGTTCACGTGCGGCTTCGTGCGCTCGAATTTCGTCTTGGACATTGATCCCTAGTAAGTGAAAGTCCCTTGTCTTCTTCGGGAGTCGGGAGTCGGGAGTCGCCTGCGACTCCCGATTCCCGAATCCCGAGTTCTTCAGGTCTTGACCTTGCTGATGATCTCCTCCGCCTTCGCCTTCGGCACTTCCTCGTAATGGCTGAACTCCATGCTGTACACGGCGCGCCCCTGTGACTGCGAGCGCAGCTTGGTCGAGTAGCCGAACATCTCGCTCAGCGGGACGCTCGCCTCGATCACCTGCGCTTCACCGCGCTGGGTCATGCCGCCGATCTTGCCGCGGCGCGCCGAGAGATCGCCGAGGATGTCGCCCATGTACGCATCGGGGCACACCACCTCGACGTTCATCATCGGCTCGAGGATCACGGCGTGCGCGCGCTTGGCCGCTTCCTTGATCGCCATCGAGCCCGCGATCTTGAACGCCATTTCGCTGGAGTCCACGTCATGGTACGAGCCGTAGATCAGCTCGACCTTCACGTCCACCATCGGATAGCCGGCGAGGATGCCGTTCTCGAGCGCTTCCTTGATCCCCTGCTCCACGGGCTTGATGAACTCGCGCGGGATCGTGCCGCCCACGATCTGGTCCTCGAATACGTAGCCCTCGCCCGGCTTCGCGGGCTCGGCGTTGATCACCACGTGCCCGTACTGGCCCTTGCCGCCCGACTGGCGGATGAACTTCCCCTCCACCTTCTCGACGCGCTTGCGGATCGTCTCGCGATACGCCACCTGCGGGCGGCCGACGTTGGCGTCCACCTTGAACTCGCGCATCATGCGGTCGACGAGGATCTCGAGGTGCAGCTCGCCCATGCCGGAGATGATCGTCTGCGACGTCTCGGCGTCGGTGTGCACGCGGAACGTCGGATCTTCCTCGGAGAGCTTGTAGAGCGCGATCGCCAGCTTGTCCTGGTCGGCCTTGGTCTTCGGCTCGATCGCGACGTCGATCACCGGCGCGGGGAACTTCATCGCCTCGAGGATGATCGGCTTGTCTTCGAAGCAGAGCGTGTCGCCGGTGCGCGTGTCCTTGAGCCCGATCACGGCGGCGATGTCGCCGGCGCGCACTTCCTGGATCTCTTCGCGCTTGTTCGCGTGCATCTGGAGCAGCCGGCCCACGCGCTCGCGCTTGTCCTTCGTGGCGTTGTACACGTACGAGCCGGCGGTGAGCACGCCCGAGTAGACGCGGATGTAGGTCAGCTTCCCGACGAACGGGTCGGTCGCGATCTTGAACGCGAGCGACGGCGAACGGCGCGTCATCGTTCACTTCGCGCGTCTCGAACGTCTCGTCGTGCTGCGGCACGTGGCCCTGCAGCGCGGGGACGTCGATCGGCGCGGGCAGGAAGTCCACCACCGCGTCGAGCAGCGCCTGCACGCCCTTGTTCTTGAAGCTGGCGCCGCAGAGCACCGGCACGATGTGGCCGCCGACGGTCGCCTGGCGGATCGCGTGGCGGATCTCGTCGTTCGTGAGTTCGGCGCCGCCCAGGTACTTCTCGATCAGCGACTCGTCGTGCGCGACGGCGGCATCGATCACGTCGTGGCGCGCCTTCTCCACCGCGTCCTTGAACTCGACGGGCACGTCCACCACCGAGAAGGTCTTGCCGAGCGTCTCTTCGTCGAAGATGTACTGCTTGCGCTCGATGACGTCGATGTGGCCGGTGAACAGTTCGCCGGAGCCGACGGGCAGCTGGATCGGGAAGGCGTTGCGCGAGAGGCGGTTCTTGATCATCGCGAGGCAGCGATCGAAGTCCGCGCCCACGCGGTCCATCTTGTTGGCGAAGATCAGCCGGGGAACGCCGTAGCGGTCCGCCTGGCGCCACACCGTTTCCGTCTGCGGCTCGACGCCGGCGACGGAGTCGAGCAGCGTGACCGCGCCGTCGAGCACGCGCAGCGACCGCTCCACTTCCACCGTGAAGTCGACGTGGCCCGGGGTGTCGATGATGTTGATGCGGTACTCGACGCCGTGGCGGGTCCAGAAGCACGTGGTGGCGGCGGACGTGATCGTGATGCCGCGCTCCTGCTCCTGCTCCATCCAGTCCATGGTGGCCGCGCCATCGTGGACTTCACCGATCTTGTGGCTCTTCCCCGTGTAGTAGAGGATGCGCTCGGTGGTAGTCGTCTTCCCGGCATCGATGTGGGCCATGATGCCGATGTTGCGGTATTCCTGGAGCGGGATCGTGCGGGCCATAGACTCAGTTCGCCGCGAGGCGAGGTGTAGTGCCAATCAATAAAAAATCGGCTGGACCGGGCGCTCCGTGAGGAGCCGGTATCCATCCGCTGCCGTCCGGGTGCGCTCGCCACTGCTGCGCGAACGGGGACCCAAGGGCGCGTCGCGGCACGATGCCGCGGCGATCAGTTGTCCGAACCGGGTAAAACGATTGCAATGGTTCGGGTTAGCCTGAGAAAAGTACTCCGAATTCGTCCCGTGTCAACCCTGCTCGCGACGGCTTAAGTGCCGGGAGCCGATTGCCGGGAACCGGTGTGGCATGACAACGCATGGCCTTACGACTACGACAGCGCGCGATGTCGTAGTGGTAACACCATGCGTTGTCATGCCACACCGGTTCCCGGCAATCGGTTCCCGGTCGTTTCAGTCAGTCCTTCTCGGCCCGCTTCCGCTCTCCTTCCTGCGCCAGGTGCAGCGAGAGCAGCCGACCGATGAGCAGCACGATGTACATCTGCCCCGTGATCGCTTCCGCATTGGCGAGCGACCGCGCGATGGGGTTCACCGGCACGATGTCGCCGTAGCCCGCCGTCGTCAGGGTCGAGAAACTGAAATAGAGCAGCTCGGCCGTGTACTTCACGCTGTTCACGTCGTGCGCCGCGACGGAGAGCGCACCTGGCGCCGCGATCGACACCACGCGGTAGGCCTCCTCCCAGATCACACCGATCAGCAGATAGACCGCGATCGCGCCCTTGAGGCGCGCGGAGGTGACGGGTCCCTCGGCCAGCACGCGTCCGAGCAGAACCGCGGCGAAGACCGCGACCATGCCGAGCCGCAGGCCGCCACTGACCATCTTGAACAGTGGCTCCTTGTAGAACAACTCGATCCAGAGCATGATCAGCGGCACCATTGCCGCGGCCAGGATCAAGCGCCGCGAGCGCTTCTCCGACCATGCGGAGAGCACCACGCTGATGATGACCAGCGAGAAGAACCCGGTGAGCGTCTCGTGCTCCCAGCCGGGCAGCGGTCCCAGCGCCAGCGTGGGGATCACCCCGAAGACCGTGATGCACAGCAGCCAGAGCAGGACGTTCAGGCTCCGGTCGCTGGTCCAGAAGGCGCGAACGCGATTTTCCATGGCGACTACCCTACGGCGCGGCGCCGAGCGCCGCAACTAGTCGGGATGCCTTGCCGTGGAACACCCGCGGGCGCAGAAGAACGGCGGAGTGAACAGCATCATCCCGATCTCGAACTTCGCGCCGTCCGTGCCGCCTTGGAACTCCTGGCCGTAGGTGATCGCGAAGGTCGCGTACTGGTTCGGCTCCCAGCGCACGCCGGCCTTGTACTCGGGAATCGCCCCCGTCTGACCCACCGCGCCGAATACCTCGCCCACCATCGCCAGCGAGGAACTCCAGGGATACCAGGCCAGCCGCGTGGAGTATGTGAACGCCCAGCCGGGTTCCTCCTGGTTGGCGGAACTCAGCGTGTAGCTCACGCCGGGCATCAGGTCCCACGAGACCTTGTTCTTGAACAACGGGATGGTGATCGGCGTGTTCATCCAGTACGTCTTGAACGCGTCCTCGAGGCCGACGTTGTTCGGCAGCAGCCCGGGCTCGAGCCCGGTGCCACCCTTCACCGCTACGCCACCGGTCTTCGCCTTGTTCTCGTACAGCATCCACTTGGCGTAGTACGACGTGGAGTATCCCTCCAGCGTCGCCGGATTCTTGTCGTTGTTGAAGACGTACACGGCCGCGGTGAACTCCCAATTCGGGACGAGCGAGAACGTCGTCATCAACATGTCGTTGCGCTGACCGAACGTCACGATGATGGTCGCCACGCCGGCGGGCTTGGAGAGGTAGTTGTCGGAGTTGAACTGCTGCGCGCGGGCTGCTCCCCCAATGAGGAGGAGCAGCCCGGCCACTGCGCCGGCCTGGATATTGATCCGCATGCGCGTCATGGACTGGATCTCAGAGGAGGATGTCGGTCCCAATTGAAACGGTGTTCCCGCTCTGCCCCGCGGTGTAGTAGCCGAAATTCGAGCCGGTGGGGCTCTTCTCCACGTGGATCACGTGCAGGTTGAGCCGCCAGCTCCGGACCTTCATGGGATACACGCTGACGCCCGGCGACACCTCCCACGGGTAACGCTTGAACTGGTCCCAGATGTAGCCGCCCGATACATACGCCAGCAGGACGTCCTTCACCAGCATGTACCCCACCTGCGCCTGCGCGCCGCGGTCGGTGATCGACGTGAGCGGCAACGGTCCATCGGCCCGGAAGTTCGAGAGGGTGCGCTGGTAGACTTCGGCCTGGAACGCCCAGCCGCGGTACTTCGCCCCCGCGTCGATGGCGAACTCGTTGTATTGGAGATAATTCACCGTCACCCCGGGAGCGAGCGCGCCGAGCTGGAACGCGTACAGGCCATCGGACAGCCGGAGCTGCGTCTCGTTCGGGTTCGACTGGGTGAGCGGCGCCGCGCGATACTCACTCGGCGCGTACGCATACGACGCGCCGAACCGGGTGGCCAGCTTCCCATGCTCTTCGAGGTCGCCGAATCCGCCGCGCGGACCGAACTCTCCGGTCGAGGGCATCCACATGACGCTCGCGCTCGTGGCCATCGAGCGCGAATCGTTGGACGCCGTGACGCCGAGCTGGCTCAGGTTCGTGTTCACCGAGGCCGTGTACCAGAAGCGATCCATCGGCTCGCCGGTGATGAAGAACCCGGAGGAGAATCCCGCCCGCATGAACTCCTCCGTCATCTGCCGATCGCTCCCCGCCCAGAAGGGCCAGGAGCCCTGCATGGAACGCACCGTGAGGTTCGGGGCCATCCCGGCGCCGAGCGTCACGAAACGGTTGAACCGGTACTGCAGATTGCCGAATACCAGCGTCTGTTGCGTCGCTCCCAAGCTCCACACCGTCATGTTGTATCGGAAATTGGGTGTTCCGAAGAATCCGGTGAACCACACCATCGACCGCTGCCAGTACATGTCGTTGCGGGCGGCAACAGTCTGCTCGCGGCCGAGGTGGTCGGTGTAGGTCTGGTCGCCGGGCGTTTGGTCGAGCCAGCGGAACAGGCCGTACACGCTGATGTTCAGGCTGCCCTTCTTCGCCGTGAAGATCTGCCATCCCTTCGCCGGCGTGAACTCGCCGGCGGTGGTGTTCGCCATGGGGTGGATCACGGCCGAATCTGCGGCGCGCGTGTCCTCGGCCGTGTCCGCGGGGTTCTCCATGGGGGTCGCATCCTGCGCGGCGACGTGCAACGCCGAGAGCGCGAGGGTGAAAACGGCAATCAGGACCGGCGCGTGAAGCGCCAAACGAACGAACCGTCGAAGCATGGTGGCGACTCCGGGCGAAGGGTTCTAGCTCTGCGTCGTACGAGTCCGTCAGAAATAGATCATAAGGCTGGTGTAGAAGACGGGCCCATTTCCTCCCACGGGGTACGGAAGCGAAAGTGCACCCACGGGGGACTTGTTCAGCAGCAGATACTCGGCGTTCCACTTGATCACTTGGCTCCGGGCCGGGAACCAGTTCACGCCGACGCGGAAGTCGGACGGGTTGCCGTACTGTCCGTAGATCTTCGAGCCCGACACGTACGCCTGAAGGACGTGCTGGATCGGCATGGCGGACGCCTGCAACTGGAAGCCATGGTCGTACAGCGAGGCGAGTCCGGCCGTGTTCGGACCCCGGAAATCGTCCACCCAGCGGATGTAGGTCTCGCCCTCCAGGTCGAGGCCATGGTACTTGAGCCCCGCGTCGAAGCTGGTCATCTGATAGCGCGCGTCCTGCACCCAGATCCCCGGGCCGAAGAGATCCGGCGAGAAGATGATGCCGCCGTTCGAGAGCCGGATCTGGACGTTGTCGAAACTGTTGTTGTTCGGCTGGCCCTGGTAGTTCTCCAGGCTGTAGGTGTAGTGCGCTCCGATCCGGGTCGCGAGCTTCTGATGATCCTCGAAGTCGCCGTAGTCGCCGCGCGGCCCGAACTCCTTCGTGGTGGGCATCCAGACGACGGACCCGGCGAAGGTATTCAGCCCGCCGGCGAGTTGTCCGGCGTCAATGTTGATCTGGCTCAGATTGTTCCCCAGCATCGCGGCGTAGACCACCCCATCCACGATCGTCCCGCGCGCGAAGATGCCGGTCGTGTAGGAGGGCCGGAAGAATTCATCCGCGATCAGGCGATTGTCCACACCGAGCCAGAGCGGGAACTGTCCCTCGGTGCTGCGCACTCCGGGAAGTCCCATGACACCCGCTCCGAGCATGACGTGCGGGTTGAAGGTGTAGGTCAGATTGCCGGCCACCACCACACTGCCCGTCAGGCCGAGACTCACGTTCTGGGTCCACACGTAGAACAGGTAGCGGAACTTCGGGTCCGCGAGCCATCCCAGGAAATAGATGACGACCTTGTTGAGCTGCATGTCCTGGCGCTGCTGCACGGGCGTCGTGTTGCCGAAGGCATCGATATACGTCGGATCCAACCCGGTCGCGTTCAGGTAGCGGACATAGGCGAAGAGCGAGATGTTGAGATCGCCCTGGTCCGTGTTGACCACCTTGTAGCCAAGGAAGGGCGTCCACGTGCCGTACGTCTTGCTCGGCGATTTCATGAGCGCGAACGCGCCACTGCACCCGTCCGCGACCCAGATGCTCTTCTGGTCGAAGCCCCAGGTGGTTCCGAGCACGCACGCCACGGCGCCATAGTCCCGCATCAGCGTCACGCCGCCCTGGGTATCGGCGGCGCACGTCTGCCGCTCGCCGGCCTTCGACGCGCACACCACATTGGGCGGCTTCGGCGCGCTCGCCGTGGAATCCTGCGCCACCACATCACGTGGAACGGTGACGACTGCGAAGACCGCGATGGCCGCCGCGATCGCGAGGCGCAGAGGAACGGACGATAAGGTGCACCATCACTGCGCCTCCATAGGGGGATCGAGAACGTGGGCCGAACGGCTCCGCGCCGGGAGAGGGCCACTGGGCCCTTCCCGGCGGGAGCGTGGTGCTACTTGTTGGGTCCCGTCTGCGCGTACGGATTGCCGTTCAGCGCGTTCGAGATATCCGCGATCGCGAGCTGCGCGCGGACGCTGTTGCCGGCGGCATCCACCGGCGGTGAGATCACGGCGATACCGAACTTGCCCGGCGAGACGGCAATGAGCCCGCCGCCCACACCGCTCTTCGCCGGCAGGCCGGTCTTGAAGAGCCACTTGCCCGCGTCGTCGTACAGGCCGGCGGTGGCCATCACCGCGAGGATCTCGGGGACGTTGGCCGCCTTCATCACGCGCTTCTTCGTCACCGGATTCATGCCGCCGAAGGCCAGCGTGCCCGCCATCGTCGCCAGGTCCTTCGCATTCACCCCCACCGAGCACTGCCTGGTGTAGATGTCCACGGCCTGGAGCGGATCGGCCTTGATGTAACCGTACGCGAACATCAGCATGCCGATCGCCTGGTTGCGCTGGTTCGTCTCGGCTTCGGACTTGTACACGTCCTCGAGCACGGTGAGCTTGCGGCCGGCGGCCGCATCGTAGTATGCGGCGATATTGCCCCAGATCTCATCCTTGGTCTTGCCCTGCACCATGCTGGTGGCCGTGATCGCGCCCGGGTTGACGAGCGCATTCATTTCCGCGGCGTTCGCGAGCTTGGATCCGCCGAGTCCCTTGAACGAATACTCGATCGACACGATCGAATTGAAGCGCAGGCCGGTCGCGTCCGCGCCGATGTCGTTCAGGATGACGTTCGGATTCTGCTCTTCCATCACCAGCGCCATCGTGTAGACCTTCGAGATCGACTGGATCGACACTTCGGTGGTCAGGTCGCCGGCCGTGTACAGCTTGCCGTCGGCCGTCACGACCGCGATGCCGAACACCTTCGGATCCACTTTGGCGAGCGCCGGGATGTAGTCGGCGACCGCGCCGTCATTGTTGCCCTTGTACTTGTTGTACGCGGCGTCCACCGCCGCCTGGATCTGCGCGGGCGTCTGCGCGACCGCCGGGACCGCGATCACCGCGCTCAGGGCGAGCGTGAGCGCGAGGGTCGCGCGGGCGGCCGTGTTCAGGGTGCGAGTCATTTCGTACCTCCAATGGTCTGACTGTACGCGTACTTGAATGAGACGGCGATCCGGTTGTCGTTGTAGCTCCAGCCATCGGAATTGTTCTTCCGCTGGCCGAACGTGTACTCGAGCGCAGCGTACACGTTCTTCACCGGGTTGTACACGATGTTGACGGCTCCGTACGCTCCCGAATGGAACGCATCCGGGGCCTGGCCATCGCTGTTGGTGACGACGAGCGTGGAGTAGCCGATGGAGCTCATCCACTGGTCGTTCCACGCATGGTCGAGGAACGCCACCATGCTCCACATCGGCAGCGGCACGCCGAGCACGGGCTGGTAGGAGTTGGAGAAATTGTTCTGGATCCCGATGTCCACCGGCGCATCGTTCATATAGTTCTGGATCCCCTTCCCGTACACACCCTGCAGGCGTACGACGTCATTGCCCTTGTCGAACTTGATGTTGGAGCTGGCGGTGAGTCCCCAACCCACGGCGGAGCCGGAGAGGTTGAGCGAAGGCGTGGCATTCTCGTCGATCCACTGCACCTTGCGCACCACGCCGCCGAACTGCAGGTAGCCCCACGATTGTGCCGAGCGGTACTGCGCCGTCAGATCCGGCAGTGGGAACTTCGTCACGACGCCGGAGAGCTCCACACGGTCGGCGTATATCCCCTGGTCGGCGCTCGCGCCGGGATTCTCCAGCGCGATGTTCAGGAACGACGGCCCCTGGATGGCCATGTAGCGCACCTGGATGTTCCGGTAGAAGATCATGCCGTCCGGTCCCCAGTACTCGAAGGTGTTGGGGAAGACATCGATGTCCATGAAGGTGCTGTTCATCTGTCCCGCGCCGATCTTGCCGAGCTGCGCCCACGCCTTGCGGAGTCGGATCGTCGTCTGGCCGGCATCGGCACCGACGCCGAACATGTCGAACTCGAACACGGTCCAGAGTTCGCCCATCTTCGTCGGCGCCCACGCCTGCACGCCGAACCGCGTCTGGCGGACGCTCGCGAAGAACTGGCCGTCCGGCTGGAATTCACTCGCCGACGACGGCAGCTTGCTCGGCCGCACCACATCGTACCATTGAGGGTTGATGCGCCCGATCTGGTCGCCCATGTCGAGCTGGACGAAGCCGTAGATGTCGAGGTGCGCCGGGGCGCTGTCCGGCGCGGCCTGCGCGCGGGCGCCCCCGGCCACGATCGCGCCGAGCAGCAGCGCCATACTGAGACTGACGTAACGTGATACTCGCATACTGATTGCCCTCATCGGAAGAATGGAATCGCGGCGGTTCAGTTGTTTGGCGACGGCTTGAGGTTCGCCCGTTCCCACGCCCGCACGTTCACGCGCGCGGCATTGAAGAGGCGCGCGAAATTCTCGATCCGCACCTTGCGGCTCGCTTCGGGGGTGAGCTTCGCCCAGAGTGGGCCGTACATGACGAAGACCTTGCTATAGCCGGCCCAATCCTTGGGGGCCACCTCGTCGGTGCCGAAGAGGAAGCGCTCGGGGAATGCGTTGATGAGCGCCGCCGAGGAATCGATGGACTGCGGCGTCGCCACGACGTACTTGGCGACCTCGTCCCAGGAGATGTCGAAGTACAGGTTCTTCAGCGACGGATCCTCGAGCAGGGCGCGGATGATCTCGCGCTGATAGGGCGTCCGCTCCGCGGCCGACGCGGAAGGGTTCGGCTGCGTGGGACGGACGACGCGGCCGAGGCCCATGTGCGCCCAGATGATCGTGGTGTTCGGGTGGCGTCGGAACAGCGCCTTGATCTGCGTGAGATACACCGGCTCGACGCCGGGCTTCGCGAAGGGCATGTCGAGATCGTTGTGCAGGATCACGACCATGCCCGCTTCGCCGGCGAAGGCGAGAATGCTGTCGAGCGCGGGGTTGGTGAGGCTCGCCACTTCGCCGGCGACCTTGGACGAGACGAATTCCTTGTGGATCGAGAACTCGCCGAGCCCTTCGAACACGCCCGGGAACGTGCGCAGCACCCGCTTGATGTGCGCCACCGCGTACATGTCCGCCGGATTGAACCCCGTGATCATCGGATCGAAGCGCGCCTGCTCGGCCTTGGTCAGCGACCGGTAGGTCATCGCGATGTAGGCGTCGGTGAACGAGTAGTAGTAGAGCGGCGCGTCGGTCTGCAGGTAGTAGGTCGGGAGCGTACGAACCCGAATTGGCGTACGACCACTCCTGCTGCAGCGGGATGCCGAAGAGCGCCACGCGGCCCGTGCGCGTCCCCATGATCTTCAGGAAGTCACGGATGTCCGTGCCTTCCTGGATGTAGTTGGTGAGATGGAAGTGACTGTCGTTGAACTCGACGCTGTCTTGCGGCGGCGCCGCCGGCTTGGACTGCGCCGGTGCGGAAACGGCGCCGATCATGCCGATCGCGAATAACGCCAGGACTTCGATGCGTGCACGCATACGGGACTCGCTCCTTCCTCTTGGCCACCGGCATCCGGGCTCAATCAGAGCGCCGGGACACAGAGCGTTTCACGCGCGTGCGCGCCGATCGCCGAGTGTCAGGAGCGTAAGATATCCGCCGTATAATACACGATGACAGGAAATTCCCTACACTCGGTCGGGCGTTCCAGTCTCTCGCCGGACTGCCTTCCGGCCTGTATTACGGGTGTCCAACAGCAGAGCCGATCGACCGGGCCTGCACGCTCCGTACCCGCCGCGATCGAGCGCTCCTCTCCCACCACTCTTCACCCGGACCCAATACCATGCCTGCCTCCGCCCCCGCCAAGTACTGGTTCCTCCCGCTCCTCGCCGGCGTCCTCTACGTCTGCCTCGGCGTCTGGGTGATCCGCACACCGGTCGCGAGCTATCTCGCGCTGACCTTCCTCTTCTCCCTCGGCTTCCTCGTGAGCGGCGTGGTCGAGATCTTCGGCGCGTTCTCGGATCGCGACACGCGGCCGAAGTGGGGCTGGGCGCTCGCCGGCGGTCTGTTCGACCTGCTCATCGGCGTGATGCTCTTCAGCAATCCGGATGTCACGGTGGCGGTGCTCCCGTTCGTGGTCGGATTCGGAGCTGCTCTTCCGCTCGTGCTTCACCGTGGCCGGCGCCTTCGCGCTGAAGTCGGCCGGCGGGCAGAGCTGGGGAATGATGATGGTGCTCGGATTGCTCGGCGTCGTCGCCGGATTCGTGCTCCTGCGGAATCCGCTGCTCGCGGGCTTCACGATCGTGATCTGGACCGGCATGGCGTTCATCTTCGTGGGCATCGCGCGCGTCATGGCGGCGCTCGCGCTGCGCAAGGGCGAAGAGGCACTCGCGTAGGAGTAGTGAAGCGCCCCGCCCGAGGGAGTACCTCGGGCGGGGCTTGTGTCTGTCGGAGAGCGAGACAGCGAGGCACGACGGTGACCCAGGAACGGAAGAGGAGGACCGGAACGATGATCGCGGTCATTATCACGTTCCACGTGCTTGGAGCGCTCTCCTCCATCCACGCGATCATGCATACCCGCACCGAGCAGGGGGCCATTGCATGGGCGGTGTCGCTGAACGCCTTTCCGTACCTTGCCGTGCCGGCCTATTGGGTGCTGGGACGCAGCCGCTTCGAGGGGTATGTCAGCGCGCGCCGGGACAACATGGGAGAAGTCGTCGGGCTGACGAAGGAGGCGGTGGCGGCGGCCGCACCGTACCGGGTGCCGGATGCGCAGGTGGAGCCCGCCGTCCAAGCCGCCCAACGCCTGGCCGGGATCCCATTCCTCCGCGGGAATAGCGTGCAGCTGCTCGTGAACGGCGACGCGGTGTTCAAGAGCATCTTCGAATCCATCGACGCCGGACGGGAGTACGTCCTGGTCGAGTACTATATCGTTCACGATGACGGCATCGGCCGCGAGCTGAAGGCCCACCTGATCGCCAGGGCCAAAGCCGGAGTGCGCGTGAGTTTCCTCTACGACGAGATCGGCAGTCACGATCTGCCGCGCGCCTACCTTGATGAGCTCCGCGCCGCAGGGATCGAGGTGCACGAGTTCCATACGCGGAAGGGTCCGCGCAACCGATTCCAGCTCGATTTCCGCAACCATCGCAAGATCGTGGTGGTCGACGGGAAGGTGGCCTTCGTCGGCGGACTGAACGTCGGCGACGAATACCTGTCGCGGAACCCCAAGATCGGCCTCTGGCGGGACACGCACGTCCGGATCGAGGGACCGGCCGCGCTCGGCGCGCAACTCGCGTTCGCGGAGGACTGGCACTGGGCGACCGGAGGCCGGCTCGATCTCAGCTGGACCCCGGTCCCGTCGGCGGCCGGGAACGCGAGCGTGCTGATCATGCCCTTCAGTCCGGCGGACACGCTCGAGACCGCGAACCTGATGTTCATCCATGCGATCAACTCGGCGCGAGAGCGGATCTGGATCGCGAGTCCCTACTTCGTTCCCGACAAACCGGTGACCGACGCGCTGCAACTCGCCGGGCTTCGCGGCGTCGATGTCCGGATCCTCATTCCCGACAAGCCGGATAACGCCGCCGTGGGTCTGGCCGCTTACTCATACCTCGACGACGCGAGCCGCACCGGCGGGAAGTTCTACCGGTACCTTCCGGGATTCCTGCACGAGAAGGTCATGCTCATCGACCACTCCACGGCCACGGTGGGCACCGCCAACTTCGACAACCGTTCCTTCCGGCTGAACTTCGAGATCACCGCGGTGATCTCGGATCCGGCGTTCGCGAAAGAGGTCGAGCGGATGTTCGAAGCGGATTTCGCCCAGTCACGGATCATGGAGCCCGACGAGTACGACCGGAAGCCGTGGTGGTTCCGATTCAAGGTGCGGCTCGCGCGCTTGACCGGGCCGATCCAGTAGTGGGGGCGCCGTGAAGGTCACTTGCGTCGCGCTCGAGCACGCCGGCGGCCTGCGGCCGGAAGCCGAGGCCGCGGCGATGAATCAGCCGCCAACGCGCGTATGGCTGCCCCAGTGAGGGGCGTTACCGGGGCGCACGGTCTTGCGGCGGTCGCGGCCACGATAGGTGGCGAGGAGCCCAGCCGTCACCTCGGCCATGATCGCACCGAACGCAACGAGGCAGAGGAGCAAACTGAGAGTGTTGAGGAATGTTGGCATGGGTCAGTCTATTGCGTCCGAGTGGTTTCCTGCAGAGAGTCTCACCATCGCGAGCGCGCTCTCCCTGGTCCAATTTCTGGGCGCACCGGTCCCGCACAGTCGGGCGAAGGCCACGGCTCCCGTGCGGCTTAATCCGACACTCACGCATGAACGGAATGGGAGGATCCTGGATGCGCATACGGACTGAATCCGGACGAGTCGTGCCGGCAGGCTCACTGAGACGGAATGCCGCCTCGCTCCTGCGCGTACTGGCCACGCTCACGCTCGGCCTGTTCGCCGCGCCCGGCGCCGCCGCCCAGGAGTTCAGCGGCTTCGCGGGTCCGTGGTGGGATATCTCCGTGTCGCAGCCCGCGAGCTACCAGTGGCGGCTCGACTACCAGCAAGGACTTTCCGAACACTGGTACTTCGAGACGGGCTGGGTGAACGACGGCCACTTCACCGGTCACCTCCGCGATGGCCTCGCGCTCCAGCTCGGCATCCGGACGAAGCTCTGGACGCCGCGACTGGTCGTCGGGCTGGCGGCCGGCGTGGACCGCTTCTACGACACCACGAACGACTCGTCGAACGCCGGCAATTTCTCGGACGTGCAGGGTTTCATGTTCATCGGCACGGGTCAGATCTCATACTACTTCGCCAACCGCTGGATCGCTCGCGCGCAAGTGAACCTCGAACTCGCGCCATCCACGAGCTATAACGGCGCCGGCGCCCTGATCGGCGTCGGCTACCAGCTGCAGGCGCCCGCCTCACCAGGCGCGCGCGACAAGCCCGAAGCGCAGAGCAGCTTCAGCACCGGCAATGAGTTCACGGCGTTCATCGGCCAGACCGTTCCCAACGGCGGCAAGTCGGACCCGAAGGGCGTGGCCGGAATGGCCGAGTACCGCCACGGCATCTGGAAGTACTTCGACTTCACCCTGAGCTACATCTACCAGGGCGACAACGCCGTGCTCCTGCGCAACGGGTTCGCGGCGCAACTCTGGCCCGCGCGCAAGTTCGGACCCGTCGAGTTCGCGCTCGGCTTCGGGGTCTTCTTCGCCGCCGACCAGAAGTACGCGCCGCCCCCCGGCGATCCGGAGAACGGGAAGTGGGCTCTCCTGGTGTCGCCCACGATCGCGTACCGGTTCGGCGACCACTGGCTCACGCGGTTCATGTGGAACCGCACCGTGACGACCTACAACACGAACACCGATTTCTTCGGCATCGGAGTCGGCTATCGCTGGGGGCCGGCGAGCAAGCAGCGATAGAACGACAGTCGTTGGTCGTACGCGTTTAGAACGACAAACGGCCCCGCGAGATCGACATCTCTCGCAGGGCCGTTGCCGTTCCAAACGCGTACGACCAACGACTGCCTATCGCCTCTCTTCTACCACCGGTAGTGGGCGAATGCCTTGTTGGCCTCGGCCATGCGATGCGTGTCTTCCTTCTTCTTCACGGCGTTGCCCTCGCCCTTGCTCGCGGCGATCACTTCTGCGGCCAGCTTCTCGGCCATGCTCTTCTCGCTGCGCTCGCGCGCGAAGGACATCAGCCAGCGCATGGCGAGCGCCGTGCGGCGCTCGGGACGGACTTCGACGGGCACCTGGTACGTGGCGCCGCCGACGCGGCGGCTCTTCACTTCGACCACCGGCTTGATGTTCTGCAGGGCGGCCTTGAATACCGTGACGCCGGTCTGGCCGGTGCGGGTCTCCACGAGGTCCATCGCGCCGTAGAAGATCGACTCGGCGGTGGACTTGCGGCCCTCGATCATCAAGGTGTTGATGAACTTCGAGACCGTCTGGCTGTCGTAGCGCGCATCCGCGAGGAGCGTGCGCTTGACGGACTTCTGGCGGCGGCTCACTTCTTACCTCCCCCGGCCTTCGGCTTCTTGGCGCCGTACTTGGAACGGCTCTGGTTGCGGCCATTGACGCCCGACGCATCGAGCGTGCCGCGCACGATATGGTAGCGAACGCCCGGCAGATCCTTCACACGGCCGCCGCGAATGAGCACGATCGAGTGCTCCTGCAGATTGTGGCCTTCGCCGGGGATGTAGGCGCTGACTTCGAAGCCGTTGGTGAGACGCACGCGCGCGACCTTGCGGAGCGCGGAGTTCGGCTTCTTCGGAGTGGTGGTGTACACGCGGGTGCAAACGCCGCGCTTCTGCGGATTCCCCTTCAACGCCGGCGCCTTTTCCTTCTTGGCGACGTCGTGCCGGCTCCGCCGGACGAGCTGGTTGATCGTTGGCATTCGGCTCTAAATCGTTCGTGGATCTGATCCTACGTGGATCGCCCGAAGGGCGGCACGGAACAGAACACCAAAGCTAGACCACGAGTGGGATGAAGTCAACGAGAGACCTAACGGCGGACTGTCGGCTGGCGGCTGTCGCCTGCCACTGCGAGTGCCAAGGGCGTAAGCTTCCCCACTATGAAGAAGACACTCCTCATTCTGGCAGCGGTGTTCGCTCCCCTGGCGGCGTGCGCGCAGGCGCATGAACCCAAGGAGGCGGAGTTCGCGATCCGGTGGGCGCCGGCGGATGGCGGGCCGCAGACGCCGAAGGAAGTGCTCAAGCTGCTCGGCACGCCGGATGCGCAGCCCGTCAACTATGAAGTGCGGTACTTCGATGAGCCGGCGGCGCTCGCGGTGCCGGAGAGCACCGAGGTAATCGTGCGGCTGCGCTCGATGCACGACGGCACCTCGCAAGTGCGCCTCAAGTACCGGCGCACGGTGCCGTGGCCGGCCGGATGGAAGTGTCCGGGCGCGATGAACTTCTCGAAGTCGGAACAGTTGGACGTCGCCTTCCTGGATGGCGGCAAGCTGGCGCGCATCTATTCATATGAGTGCACGCTCGATGCCACCGAGCCACCGCCGGCGCTGCACGCTGCGGTCCGGAACTGCGCGTCGTTCATGGTGCGCTACGAAGCGAAACGCGCGCGGCTGGAGGAGTGGGCGATGCCGGGCGGGGAGGTCGTGCTCGAGGTGTCGCACACCGCGCCGAACACGGCCGCCGAACTCGCGAAGTTCAAGGTCATCGCCGACACGCTCATCGCGCACCGCGCGAGTCCATCGGCCCTCAGCAAGACGAAGCTCGCGAGCGACTGTCCGGCCGAGCCCTGAGCGCGGCGGCGCGTCAGAGCGCGCCGCGCTTCATCTCCTTCACGGCGTGGTCCACCGCGCGCGCCGTGAGCGCCATGTAGGTGAGGCTCGGATTCTGGCAGCCGGAGCTGGCCATGCACGCGCCGTCGGTGATGAACAGATTCTTCACGTCGTGCGCCTGGTTCCAGCCGTTGAGCACCGATGTCTTCGGGTCGCGCCCCATGCGCGCGGTGCCCATCTCGTGGATGCAGAGACCCATCGGCGTCGGCGTGTCCTCGACATGGATGTCCTTGCCGCCGGCGGCCTCGAGCATCTCGGCGCCGCAGAGCGCGCCGTCCTTCACGAGCTTGATGTCGTTGTCGCCCCAATGCGCCTCGACGCGGAGCACGGGTACGCCCCACGCATCCTTCTTGTCGGGATCGAGCGACACGTGGTTGTCGTGGTTCGGCAGGCACTCGCCCCAGCCGCCCATCCCGAAGCGCCACGGTCCCCAGCTGCGCAGCGCGGCCTTGTACGCGGCGCCGAATCCCGGCGTGTCGTCGGCGTCTCGGATGGCCGCGGCTCCCGCCGCCCTGCATGCCGTAGCCGCGCAGGAAATCGGGATGCTGCGACTTCACGTTGCGGAAGCGCGGGATGTAGGTGCCGTTCGGGCGCCGCCCGAACGTGTGCTTGTCCGTCCAGCCATCGAAGGTCGCGCTCGACCAGCTGCCCATCGTGTGGTCCATGAGGTTGTGGCCCACTTCGCCGCTGGAGTTCGCGAGTCCGTTCGGGAAATCGGGCGACGTGGAGAGCAGCAGCAGCCGCGCGCTCTCCATGGTGGAGGCGCACAGGAAGACGATGCGCGCGCGGAATTCCATCGTCTGCTTCGTCACCGCGTCGATCACTGCGACGCCGCGTGCCTTGCCCGTCTTCGCGTCCCAGATCACGCGCGTGACCACGCTGTTCGGCCGCAGCGTCATGAGTCCCGTCTTCCGCGCGGCGGGGAGCGTCGCGTTCACCGAGGAGAAGTACGACCGCGTGATGCAGCCGCGCTCGCAGGGACCGCAGTAGTGGCATGCCGCGCGCCCATTGTGATTCACCGTCAGCACCGCGGCGCGGCCGATGGTGAGCATGCGCTCGCCATTGTACTTCTGCGCGAGCGTGTCGCGCATGTGCTCCTCGACGCACGTGAGCGCCATGGGCGGCAGGAATTCGCCGTCGGGCAGCTGCGACAGTCCCTCCGGATTCCCGGTGACGCCAATGAACCGCTCCACGTGCGAGTACCAGGGCGCGATGTCCTTGTAGCGGATCGGCCAGTCCACGCCGTGACCGTCGCGGAGATTCGCCTCGAAGTCGAGGTCGCTCCACCGGTACACCTGCCGCCCCCACATGATGGAGCGCCCGCCCACCTGCCGGCCGCGGATCCACTTGAAGTCGGTGCCGGCGGCCTGGACGTACGGGTTCTCGATGTCGCTCACGAAGAAGCGCGAGCCCATCTCGTCGCAGGCGTAGCACTCCTTCTGGATGGGCTGGTCGCGGTCGAGCGACTTGCGGTCGCCCATGTCGCGGAAGTGCATCTGCCAGGGCGCGACGTGCTCCACGTAGTCGCGCTCGGGAACGATGTCGCGCCCGGCCTCGAGCACGAGGGTGCGCAGACCGTGCTCGGTCAGCTCCTTCGCCGCCCAGCCGCCGGCCATGCCCGAGCCGACGACGATCGCATCGTACGCTTTCGGCGCCATGCTCAGCGCGGCTCCAGCGGCGTGCACGCTTTCCAGATGCCCGGGATCAGCACTTCCTGGCGCTCCACCGTGTAGCCGATCTCGCTGGTGTAATAACCGGTGACGGTGAGCGAGCGCATCTGGTGCCAGAACATCTTCGTGTGGTCGGGCGGACGCGGGCCGCTGCCCTGCTTCCACGCCTTGCGCGCGGCGCGCGCGGTGGTGAGCTCCGTGTCGAGCGCGCCGAGCAATGCCGCGCGCTGGTCCGGCGAAGCGTCCACGAAGGCGCGCTGGTTCTGCTGCATCGACGCCGCGTCGAGCGCGGCGAGTCCGGCCAGAAAATCGGCGCGCTCCGCGTCGCTGCACCACTCCGAGAGGATCACGTCCACGAACTCGTCCACGTGCACGGCCTTCGCGCCCGGCGTGTCGGTGGCGGGGATGATCATCTCCGATACTTCCGCCACGGTGGCGCGTTGGTGTTCGTCGAGCGCCATGAAGCGGTGCGCACCGTCAGCCGGCGCCGTGGTTCCATCGTGGCCGAGATGCGCGCGCAGGCCATCGATGAACGCAATGGGCTCCCAGCGCAGGAAGCCGGGCGCCAGCGTCGCGGCGGCAAGCAATTTCAGCGCTTCGCGTCGTTCCATCGTTCAGCGCGCCCGGCTAGACATCGCACAGCACCAAGGCCTCGCGCAGCGAGGTCAGCGGGTCGCGCGTGGGGTTGAACTCGTGCGCGACGAATCCGGTGTAGCCCGTGTCGGCGATCGCGCGCATGATCCCGCGCCAGTCGAGTTCCTGCGTGTCGTCCAGCTCGTGCCGGCCCGGCACGCCGCCGGTATGATAGTGGCCGATGTACTGCGCGTTCGCGCGGATCGTGGAGATGATGTCGCCTTCCATGATCTGCATGTGGTAGATGTCGTACAGCAGCTTCACGCGCGGCGACGCCACGGCGGAAACGACTGCCACGCCGAACGCCGTGTGATCGCCCTGGTAGCCCTTGTGGTCCACCTTGGAATTCAGCAGCTCCACGCAGATCGTGACGCCCGCCTGTTCGGCGAGCGGCGCGACCTGCTTCAGCCCATCCGTCGCCGCGGTGATCGCCTCGGCGTCGCTCCGGCCGTCGCGGTTGCCGAACATCGCGATGAGGTTCGGCACGCCTTTGGCCTTCGCCACCGGCAGCGCCTGCTCGTACTCCTTGAGCAGCATCGGATGGCTCGCGCGGTTCGTGAACCCATTGCGCAGGAAATCCGCGCGGTCGGAGGCGTAACCCATGGAGCAGACGAGGCCGGCACCGTTGACGATGTCCCACTCGTTCTGCTGCAGGAGATCGATGCCGGCGAGCCCCATCGCCTTCGCCGCGGCGCAGAACTGCGGGAGCGGGATCTGCTCGTAGCACCAGCGCGCCACGGACTGCTTGATGCGGCCGCCGCTCTTCACTGCCGCCGCGCGCTGCGCGGCGGACTCGGCGGCAGCCGCGGGATCCACCAGCGCCAGCGCGCCGAGCGCGGCGGTGGCGGAGATCATCTCGCGGCGGGTGAGATCGGCCATCGGGCGCTCAGAACTCCAGATGCTTGAGGTAGGCGTAACTCGCCGCGATCGACTTGTACGCATCGCCCGGCTCGTCGTGCTCCACGAAGTAGTGCTTGATGCCCGCCTGCTTGCTCTGCCTGAAGATCTTCTTCCAGTCCATGACGCCGGCGCCCACGTCGTGCATCTCGTACTTGGGCGCGGGCCCCGCATCCTTCACGTGCACGAGCGGGAATCGTCCGGGCCACTTCGGCGAACCACGCGAGCGGATCCTGTCCGGCGCTGGTGATCCAGTAGAGATCCATCTCGAACACCACGCCGGAACCGGCGGTGCGGTCGAGCATCACCTCGAGCCCCGTCTTTCCGTCGAGCGGCTCGAATTCGTAGTTGTGATTATGGTAGCCGAGCGTGATCCCCGCCGCCGCGGCCGTGCGGCTCGCGCTGATGAGCGTATCCGCCGCTGCGCGGTAGCTCTGCTGCGACACGCGGTCGTCGTCGTCCAGTGACGCCACAATGAGGTAGCTCATGCCCATGGTGCGCGCGTCCTCGAGCGTGCGGGGCCAGTCCGCGGCCCGCACGGTGGCGATGTCGATGTGCGACGAGGGGGCGGTGAGTCCATTGGCATCGAGCGCTTTGCGGATCTGCTGCGGCGTGCGGGCGAAGTAGCCGGCGAACTCCACTTCCTTGTAGCCGATCTGCGCGACGCGCGCGAGCGTCCGGTCCACGTCCTTGGCCATCTGGTCGCGCACGGTATAGAGCTGGAGACCGATCCGCTTGATGCGTTCCGTCCGCTCGCGCGGCTCGAGCGCGTGCAGCAGGCGCGGCGCGAGCGCGCCGGCCGCGAGCGCGGCACCCGCGCGCCGCAGGAAATCCCGGCGATCGGTCACGGCTTGGGCGTCACGTACGCCGGCGGCTCGGCTGAGACTTCGCCCACCACCACGAGCGCCGCGCCCTTCCACATGCTCGGCACGCCGCGGATGAACGTGATCACGCCGCTCACCGGCGCCGTCACGTCGCCGGTGGGGCGGCCCAGATAGTCGGTGGTGTAGCCCACTTTCGCGCCGGCGATCACATACTGGCCGCGGAGCGCGGTGGCGTAGAAGATGCCGGGTCCGGCGGCGGCGACGCGCTGGTCGTTGGACACCCACACCGGATGCGCGCGCGGCGGCGCCGCGCGCGCGATCATCTTCATCGAACCCATCACGTTCAGACACCCATCGATGAGCGCGCTCACATCCTCGGGCGAAGACACGCCGGAGCGTCCCGCCTCCGCGACCACGGCGAGCTTGCCCAGCGACACCGCGTAGCTGCTGAGATTGCGCCGGCCTTCGGGCTTCGTGACGTCCACGTCGAAGAGGATGATGTATTCGAGGCCGAAGACGAGCGCGAGCTGTTTGTTCGCGGAGTCGAGCTTGGCGTCGCCCGTGCGCATCCAGTAGCTGTAGGGGCGCAGGTCCTCGTCCAGGTCGCCGCCGTGGAGGTCGACCACCGCGTCGGCCGGCTTCACGATCTGCTCCGCGACGACGCCGAGCGCGCGTTGCGTGATCGTGCCGGCGGGATCGCCGGGATAGAAGCCGTTCATGCTCTTGTGATCGATAGGATTCACGTGGACGATCATCCCTTCGAAGCTGCGGACATTGAGCAGCGGCGCGACGATCACCGTGCCGGCGAGCGTCTTGGGATCGATCCGCGCGATGATCTGCGAGAGTGCGATGATCGAGGCGTACTCGGTGCCATGCGCGCCGGCGACGAGCGCCAAGACGGGGCCGGGCTTGGCGCCGTGGATCACCGCCACCGGCATTGAAGTTCCGCTATCGATTCCGGGGGGAACGATGAGGGCGCCATACGCCACGTCGCCGCGCTTGGCGGTGGCGGTGCCGACGGTGAAGGTGGGGTGGGGATCGGGGTGCTGAGCACTGAGCGGCGCGATGGCTACTGCGAGGGCGAGTACTGCGACCGAATATCTCATTCGCAGAGTATGCGGCTCGCCTCGTCAAACGGCAACGACCGGGAACCGATTGCCGGGAGACGATGAGGCATGACAATCAATGCCGTTGTACTACGGAATTGGTTGTTATGCCTCATCGACTCCCGGCAATCGGTTCCCGGCCGTAGCAAGTTACGCCCCCGCCGTGAACCCTGAGAACGTGAAGCGATACGCAGCGGCCGTGGAGTCGTACGCCGCATGGAACGTGCGCGGATACGGGCCCGTGATGCCCGGGATCGCCGGGATCGGGAGATCGAAGGATTTCTTCTCCATCAGCATCGTCTTCGAGAGCATCGGTTCGATGAAGATCGGTTTCCCCTTGTAGTAGCCGATCACCATCGAGCCGTTGAACGGCGTCGTGCTCGCCAGCTCGGAGCCGAGCATGGAGTGCATCCCCATCCCCGGCACGCAGAGACCGACGAGCGTGTCGACCTTGAGCATCTTCGCCACGGGCGGCGGAAGCGGGACGTCGGGGAGCTGGTATCCCGGCGCGAGCGCGGCGGGCTTCGAGAGGTCCTTACAATCGATGGCCGCGATCTCCTCGGGGGAGATCAGATTGAAGTGGAAGTCGAAGTGCGGCGTGAGGTACGGGCCTGGCGGGTGGCCGTCTGGCTCCCAGAAGGTGGTGATCCCGTAGAAGCCCGTCTGGGCCTGCGAGCCGGCGGGCATCTTGGGCGACGACTCCGACACGGGGGGCCACGCCATGGGCGCGGTCTTCGGCGCGTTCTCGATGCTCGCGATCGGCACCGTCGCGCCCGCCTCGATCACCGTGGCGCCCTGCGTGCGCGTCCACGTGCAGATCTGGGCCTGGTTGAAGTCGGTGCACTCTCCCTTCACATCCACGATGGCGGCTTCCTTCTTGGCGCACGCGGTGAGCGCGACCGCGGCGGCGGCCAGCAGGTACGGACGCATCTTCGCTCCTGAGGAGGGGGGACGACTGGTGCTCGGACGGGGGCGATTATACGGGGCGCCGGCGCGAAGCACAATACATCGAGATGTTCCCACGCTGCGGCGGTGGCGCGGAATCGCTAGCTTCTTCCCTTCCTCACGCCCACGTCACCATGCGCACGCTCCGCCCGCTGATCCTGATCGCCGCCATCTCTGCTGGCGGGATCCGCCGCCGCCCAGGCCGACACACTCTTCACGCACGCCGACACGCTGCGCGGTTCGAACACACCGCAGCGCGCGTGGTGGGATGCGTCGTTCTACGACCTGCATGTCACGGTGCATCCCGCCGACAGTTCGATCAGCGGCTGGAACGGGATCACGTACCGCGTGCTCGCGGCGCCGGCGATGAAGACGGAGCAGATGCAGATCGATCTGCAAGTGCCGCTCGAGATCGACAGCATCATCGCGATGGGGAAGCGTCTCACCGCGCGCCGCGATGGGAATGCATTCTTCGTCACCCTGCCCGCGACGCCAGCGGCCGGAACCACCGGCACGCTCGCCGTCTTCTTCCACGGCAAGCCGCGCGCCGCCAAGCGACCGCCCTGGGACGGCGGACTCATCTGGCAGCACGACTCCCTCGGCCGCACCTGGACCGCCACCGCCAATCAGGGACTCGGCGCCAGCGTCTGGTGGCCGAACAAGGACTACGGCGCCGACGAGCCCGACAGCCAGCGCATCGCCATCACCGTGCCCGATTCGATGTTCGATGTCTCCAACGGCCGCCTGCGCACCATCGTGCATCACGCCGACGGAAGCACGACGTACGAGTGGTTCGTCGTGAGCCCCATCAACAATTACGACGTGGAGATCAACGCCGGACAGTACGCGCACTACAGTGAACTGTACTGGGGCGAGAAGGGCCCGCTCACGATGGACTTCTGGCCGCTCGCCTACCACCTCGACGCGGCGCGCGCGCAGTGGCCGCAGGCCATTTCCATGATGCGCTGCTTCGAGTGGTGGTTCGGGCCGTACCCGTTCTACGAGGATGGATACAAGCTCGTCGAAGCGCCGCACCTGGGCATGGAGCATCAGAGCGGAACGGCTTACGGGAATGGCTACAAGAACGGCTACCGCGGCCGCGATCTCTCGGCCACCGGCTGGGGCACGAAATGGGACTTCATCATCGTGCACGAGAGCGCGCATGAATGGTGGGGGAACAGCATCACCGCCAAGGACGGCGCGGACGAGTGGATCCACGAGAGCTTCGCGAACTATTCGGAGGCGCTGTACACCGAATGTCTCTATGGAAAGGCGGCCGGCGCGGAATACCAGCGCGGCACGCGAGTGCTCATCAAGAACGACTCGCCCATCATCAATGGGCATTACGGCGTGAACCGGGGCGGTCCGCTCGACACGTACTACAAGGGCGGCAACGTGCTGCACACCATCCGCCAGGTGGTGAACAACGATTCCGTGTGGCGCGCGACGCTGCGCGGGCTGCAGGCCACGTTCTACCACCAGACCGTCACCACCGCACAGATCGAGAGCTACATGAGCGCGCACACCGGCGTGGACCTCTCAAAGATCTTCGACCAGTACTTGCGCACGACCATGGTGCCGGTGTTCGAGTACAGCATCGCCAACGGCGAACTCAAGTACCGCTGGACGAACGTCGTTCCCGGCTTCGCGATGCCGTTGCGTGTGACGCTCAGCGACGCGAAGTACGGATGGGTCACGCCCACCACTGAGTGGCAGACGACGCCCGTACATCTCGACGTGCCGGCGGCGTTCACGGTGGACGAGAATTTCTACATTAAGGTCGAACGGCGCTGAACGGCAGGCTGTCGGCTGTCGGCTGTCACCCGCAACAGCCGACAGCCGACAGCCTGCATTTCACATGTGCGGATACCCGTTCACGATTTGCCGTAGCGAGTCCCCACTGCTCAGCCGCGCGTACCATTTCGTGGTCAGATACCACTCCGAGAAGATCGCGTCGCTCGCCGGGCTCGCGTGATGGAACGCGGCCTGTAGGTCCGCGCCGGTGGTGCCCGTCGTCTTGTAGCGCTGGTAGAAATCGCGATACGCGGCGTCGAACGTGTCAGGACCGAGCGTCGTGTACAGGGCGTCGAACATCGCGAAGCCCACCGAGTACGAGAGGTCCGTCAGTTCGCGCTTCCCGTAATCCGCGAACGGCACGCTGGCGCACGGCACGGTCTGACACACGCGCTGAATGATCTGCTGCGAACGGTCGAGACGCGCATCCCAGTTCGACCACCCGTCGAGCTGCGCCGCCATGCGGTACTGCAGGAACATCGCGAGCCCTTCGTTCCAGCGCGGCAATGGCGTGTCGAGATCCTCGACATTCCACAGGTGCGACAGCTCGTGATATAGCTGCGGCAGCTGGGTTCGGTCGCGGAATGCGTCCGCGGTCTGGATGATCCCGCCCGCGAGACTGGCCTGCGAGCCCCAGCCTTCGGGGATCTCGATCACGGTGAGACCGGCGTTCGCGCCGATCGGCCCGAACCATGCCGCGAACTGCGTCATCGCGCCGGCGACGGCGCGGTCGATCATCTGCGCACCCGACGAATCGGCCGGGAAATAGAATACGTGCAGTCCCGGCCGGTCGATCACGCGAAAGCGTGCGATCGCGATGTTCATCGTCGGCGATGGCATCGTGCCCCGGTAACGCCACGTGACGAGCGAGTCGTGATGCTCAACAGGGAGCTGCTCGCCGCCCGTCGCGGCGACGAACCCATCCGGCACGGTGACGCGCGCGCTGAAGGCGAAGGGAGGATAGCCGTGCGCGCGATTCAGCCGACTCGAGGGGACGCCGAGCACCGGGTAGGCGTACGCATCCTCGCGAATGATCGTGAATGCGGTGTCGACGTGATCCTGGATGTAGAGCGAACCCGTTTCGGCGTAGCCGGTGAGATGTCCGCCGAAGTGCACGACGATCGCGACGGAGTCCCCCGGCCCGACCGGCCGCGGCAGCGTTATGGTCGCCGCGTTCACTTGCAGGAGCGAGTCATCCTCGAAGAGCACGACGTCCTGCCGGAAGCGCAGCGCCTTCGCGCTCGCGCCGGTCACGCGCGCGACCTGCATGAGCCGATTGAGCAGCAGCGGGACGTTCGACACCGGCTGTTTTCCGGCGTTCACCAGTTCGAGCGTCTCGCTGCCTGCCACCGAGCCCTGCTCATAATCCACGCGGACGTCCAGCGCCCGGCTCGTCACGGCGAGCGGCGTCGCGACGGCATGTTGCGCTCGCAGCTCACGCGCCGGCGCGAGCAGCACCAAGCCAAGGAGAACCACCATCGCACGGCGAGTCATGTGCCACCACCGGATGAACGGGTCGCCCCAACTATCGGGCCGCGCTCTCACGCTGGTATGGCACTTTTCCCGACCGGGCCGTTGCTTGCGGGTGCGCCGGGGGCCGGACTTGGACGCTTGACCTGGACGCTAGAGACCAGAACCGAGTTCCAGCGTCCAAGTCTAACGTCTCAGTCTGCAGTCAGAGCGGGATCTCTCCCTTGTGCCTCGCCAGCCACGTGTCGAAGTTCTGCAGCTCCGGATTCAGCGCGCGCGCCACCTTGGGATCGCGCACCGCGCAGTAGTCCTTCTCGAAGTCGCGCTTGAACTGGAACATGTTCCCCATGTCATCCGCGCCGGGGAATCCGAAGCTCCGGTACATCGCCGGCGTGACTTCGTTGTACGCGACCGGCTTCCCCAGCGCCTTCGTGAACGCGGCCGCCATC
Source organism: uncultured Gemmatimonadaceae bacterium (assembly GCA_963751275.1). GTDB lineage: Bacteria > Gemmatimonadota > Gemmatimonadetes > Gemmatimonadales > Gemmatimonadaceae > DATKOH01. Next base: position 51,202 of record CAVVTZ010000014.1, read on the forward strand.
TGCGCGCCGGTGAGCTGCTCGCCGGAGATGCCGAGCGTCGTGCCGGCCAGTTCATCGCCGCGCTTGAAGATGCCGAGCGCGCACTTGCCGATGTCCTCGGCGGCGATCCCGGGAAGCTTGGCGCGGCCCATCGGCATCGTGAGCGCCAGCTTCCCATCGGGCCCCGGTTTGGGACCCGCGCCGAGATGGATGAAGTTGTCCCAGTAGAACGACGTCAGCAGGAACGTGGTGGGGACGCCGAGTTCCCGGAAATATTCGTCGGCCTCCGCCTTGGCGTCGAAGTGTGCGACCTTGTATTTGCCCTGCAGCGTGGGCATGCGCGTGTCCTCGAGCGGGATCCACTTGCGCGTGTCCTCGAAGGTGGACCAGATCGCGTGCCTCACGCCGGCGTCCTGCGCCGCGTTGGCCATGTTGTTCGCCTCGGCCTTCTCGCGCTCGGGATCCATGTGATCCCAGAAGAAGGTGACGCAGAACGCGCCGTGCGCGCCGGCGAAGGCCTTCTCCATGGCTCTTGAGGTCGTCCACGTTCGCGGCGACGACGTCGGCGCCGAGCGCGGCGAGCGCGCGCGCTTTCTCGGAATTCGGATCGCGCGTGATGGCGCGCACGCTGAACGCGCTGTTCTTGTCGTTGAGGATGGCGCGGGCGAGCCCCCCGCCCTGCGCGCCGGTGGCGCCGACGACGGCGATGATCTTTTTCTTGTCTGGCATGGTATGCCTCGTGAATACGTTGAGCTAGCTGCCCTCGCTTCAAGATATCATCCCGCGGCTCCGGCGGGCGACGCACTCCCTCGCAGCGGCCGACGCTCAAACCGCTTCGAGCCTCGCGCACACTGCGCGCGAGTCTCTCGCTTTTCGCTGAGGCCGCGCTCGGGAGCGCGCCGCCCGCCTGGGGATCGAGAACTACAACAGCTTGCGCCGCTCGTGATCGACGTCAGGGAGCGGTGCCGTCCGAGGCGCAGCCGCGTCGCGAAAAGCAAGAGACTCGCGCGCCGTTCAGCCGCGAGGCTCGCAGCGTGTAAGCGCGTAAAGGCGGCGAGCACGAGGGCGGCGCCGCGACCGGCCGCGCGATGACTTCCTACTCCGCGCGCAGGGCCGTGAGCGGGTCGGTGGAAGCGGCCCGGCGCGCCGGGAGATAGCTCGCCAGCAGCGCGACCGCGCCCAATGCCGCGGGCACGATCGCGAAGACGAACGCATCGGTGGCGCTCACGCCGAACAGGAACGGTGTCATCGCGCGCGCGGCGGCGGCGGAGAGCGCGAGGCCGATCGCGAGGCCGATCGCGATGATCCGCACGCCATCGCGCAGCACCAGCCGCATCACGTTCGCGCGGTCGGCGCCGAGCGCCATGCGCACGCCGATCTCGCGCGTGCGCTGGCTCACCGAGTAGGCGATCACGCCGTAGAGGCCAGCCGTCGCGAGCAACAGCCCGAGCAATCCCATGACCGCGGTCACGGCGGCGGCGACGCGCTGCGGGAGGAGGGCCACGCTCGTGGCGGCTTCCATCGTGAGCACGGCGGGTGCGGGCAGCAACGGATCCGCCCTCCGCACGGCATCGCGGATCACCGGCGTGAGCGCCGCCGCGTCGCCGGAGGTGCGCACCAGCAGGTTCACTTCCGGCCGCCAATTCTGCGCGAGCGGGAGATACATGTACGGCATGGGCGCTTCGTTCAGCGAACTGTACTTCGCGTCGCGCGCCACGCCGACGATCGTCACGATAGTCTTGCCGTCGCGCAGCGTCCGGCCGATCGGGTCCTTGCCCGGCCAGAAGTGCCGCGCGAAGGTCTCGTTCACCACCGCCACGTGCGCGGCCGACTCGCCATCGGACGCGAGCAGTCCGCGCCCGCGCACGAGCGGGATCCGCAGCACATCGAGGAACCCGGGCGAAACGATCGCGAAATCGATGTTCACCTCGCCGTGGCGCGACTCCGCGCGCGGCGGATCGTAGCCGTCCACGGTCATCGACGTGCTCGAGCGGCTGTTGGTGAGCGGCAGCGTGCGGCTGTACCCCACGGCCGTGACGCCGGGCACCGCCGCGAGGCGCGCCGCGAGCACATCATAGAACGTGCGCGGCGCGCGCCTCGCTGTAACCCGACGTGTTCACCGCCACCGGCGCGGTCGCGACCCCGCTCCGGTCGAAGCCCGGATCCACCCGCTGCCCGCGCCCCAGCGCGCGCACGAAGAGGCCGGCGCACACGAGCAGCACGAGCGACAGCGCCATCTGCCCGATCACCAGCGCGTTCCGCGTGCGCGACCGGCGCGTGCCCGCCCCCGCGCTGTCGCTGCGCAGCGAGACGCTCGGATCGCTCCGCGTGGCCTGCAGCGCCGGCGCGAGACCGAACACGATGCCGGTGATGAGCGCGGCGCCGAGCGCGAAGATCAGTACGCGAATGTCCGGCGCGAGATCCACCGCGATCGGCAGCTCGGCGGGCAACTGGATCGTGTCGAACAGGTGCACGCTGCCGAACGCGATCAGGAGACCGCCAGCAGCGCCCGCGATGAACAGCACGAGGCTCTCCGTGAGCATCTGCGACACGAGCCGCCCGCGCCCGGCGCCCAGCGCGATCCGCACCGCCATCTCGCGCCGCCGCGTCGTGGCGCGCGCGAGGAGCATGCCGGCCACGTTGACGCTCGCGATCACGAGCACCAGCGCCGACATCGCGAACAGCAGCCCGACGAACGCGTAGATCGCGCCGCTCGCATCCGCCGGGAATCCGGTCACCCGCGACAGCGCGACGCCCGTGAACGCCTGCAGGTCCTCCGGTTCCTCGCTCCGGTGCGCCGCCGAGATCGCCACCAGCTCGGCGCGCGCGCGGTCGATCGTGACGCCGTCGTTCAGCCGCCCGAACATCACGAGCCAGCCCGAGCCGGCGCTCGCGAGGATGCCCGCGCCGCGTCCCAGCGCCTCGGCCTGCATGAGCGGAACCCAGGCGTCGGTGCGGATCACCGGATAGACGCCGGTGAATCGCTTCGGCGCGACGCCGATCACCGTGTACGGAGAGCCGTTCACGATCACCGACCGGCCCACGACCCCGGAGTCTCCGCCGAAACGCCGCTGCCAGAAGCCGTGGCTCAGCACGATCACGGGATGCGCGCCGGGTGTGCGCGACTCGTCGGGCGAGAAGAAGCGGCCGAGCGCGGGGCGAACGCCGAGCACGTCGAAGTAATTCGCGGAGGCGAGATTCCCGAGCGCGGACGTGCCTTCCGCGCCGGTGCTGATGGTGAGTTGGATCAGGTCCCACGCGGCGACGCCGCGAAGCGAGTGCGACTCGTCACGCGTGTGCGAGTAGAACGGATACGAAGGGGTGAGCGATCCGCGGCCGTCACCCTGCGTGCGTCCGATCTCCACGAGGCGGCCCGGCTCGGCGGCGCCGGGAATGGGGCGGAGGATCACCGCGTTCGCCGCGCAAAAGATGGTCGTCACGGCGCCACTGCCGAGCGCGATGACGAGAACGGCGACAATGGTGAAGGCCGGGCTCTTCCGCAGCATGCGGAGGGCGTAGCGCAGGTCGGTCGTGACATTCGCAAGCATGCAGGCTCCGCCAGGTTGCCGTATGCCAAGGCCTACGGCGCGGCGCACCTGGCGGTTTCCTTCCCGGCAGCGCTCAATAAGTCGTTAGTCGTACGCGTTTGGTCCGCGGCATGACAACGGATGACGTACGACTCTCGACCTCGCTCTCGCACCACACCATTCGTTGTCATGCCGCGGACTAAACGCGTACGACCAACGACTCATGGTTCGACGCGTGCCTCAGCCATTCCCCAATGTGAGCCGCTCGATCCCACCGGTCAACGAATCGCCGTCGTAGTCGAGGAAGACCGATCCTTCGGTGACGGTCATCGAGAACTTCACCCGGCGGTCGAGGCGGCTCACGAAGCCGTCGAGCAGATCGCGGTCCACGGCGTATAACTCGAGCGACTCCGCGCGGTGGATCTTCTCCCCCTCGTACGCGCGCAGGAAGAGCCGCGGATCCTTGTGCGTGTACACCGCCACGCGCGGGCTCGCCTTGCTCGCCTTGTGCAGGCGCGCCGCGTCGGGAGCGCCGACCTCTATCCACGCCTTGAGCGCGCCGGTGAGATCGCGCACGGTGATGGCGGGCTCATCGGGCTCGCTCAGTCCCTTCGAGAACGCGATCCCTTCCGCGTACTCCAGGCAATACGCGAGCACGCGCGTCGCGAGGAATTCCTCGGACTCCGACGGATGCTGCGCCGCCTTGATCGCCAATGTCTCGTACACCCCGCGGTCGATGTGGCTGAGCGCCACATTGAAGTTGTACATCGTGGACGTCAGCGCCACGCGGTCACTTGCCGGGCGCCGATCGCGGCGGGGCACCCTTCATCGCACGGAATACCAGCGACTGCGCGCCCGCGCCCTGGAAGGCCACACTATAGTAGCCATACGTCTTGGGATTCACCTTCACGAGCGCGGCGTTGAGCGTCGTGAGCGACGGCGTCACCCGCTCCCGCAGCTGGGGCAGGTTGAGCCGCGACTTCTCGATCCCCGCCAGCGCGCTCGGCAGCATCGGATTGAGGACCGCCGTCACGATCGGCGATCCACGCAGCGTGAGCGTGGGCTTCACATTGTGCCAGCCGGCGGTCACCGCGTGGATGTCCACGGGCATGCCCGGCGGCGGCACGAGCGCGGTCACGATCACGTTCAGGTCGAACGTCGCGGTGTAATCGGCGCCCGCCTGCTGCACGGGCACCATCGGCATCGGGCCGACCGTGCCGTCCGCCGTCCCCGCGAGGCTGTTGCCGGCGATCTCGTACGCGACGTGGATCGTGTCACCCGAGATCCACCCGCTCACGCTCAGCGACGGTCCGGTGGTGCAGCTCGTGATCTTGGGATGGACGGTCATCGGGATGTCGCCGGCCGGCGACTTGATGACGGACGGATAGTTGCGCGGATTCTCGATCTCCGACTTCAACTCGGCGCACAGCTGCGCGCGCGTCGCGGGCCACGAGGCCAGCACGCTCTGCGTGAGGAGGCGCGAGAAGGTCTGCGTCTTGATGCCGGCGCCCGTCAGTTGCACATCGCCGGTGACCGGCGCGCCAATGGTGGCCGGCGATGGCGCCGCGACGGGTAGTGTGAGCGCCAGCGCGGCGAGCGCGGCGGCGAAGGATCGGATCATGATGACGAACCTCGAACGGCAGATGGTTGCAATGCGAACAGGAATCTACCCCGCGTTCGCTCCGAAGTCCCGCATCAGTCCGGCAGCCACTCCAGCGGCACGTCGCCGGCCCGCGCTTCCACCGCCGCGGCCTCCACGCGTGCCCGCTTCGAGGCCACGGTGCGCCACCACATGTCCACGACGCGCTCGCGCGTGGGCTCGATGGGCTGCCCGAGCTTCGGCATCACGAGCGGCGCGCCCGCCGGCGGCGCGAGGCGCACGACGATCTCCGGCGGCTCGTCCCACGCATGCACGGCGAGGTTGAACGTTCCCCAGTGGATGGGCAGGAACGCGCCGGAGCCGAGCATGGTGTATGCCTTCACGGCGTTCGCGGGACCCATGTGGATGTCGCCCCAGGAGGGATGGAACGCGCCGATCTCCAGCGCCACCACATCGAAGGGGCCGAGGCGCTTCGCGATCTCGAGGTAGTCCGGCGTGAGCCCGCTGTCGCCGCTGAAGAAGAACGAGTGCTTGGGCCCGCGCAGATGGAACGACGACCAGAGCGTCGCGTTGCGGTCCTTGATCCCGCGCCCGGAGAAATGCTGCGACGGCGCCGCGGTGATCGTCACGCCGCGCACCGCGGTCTCCTCCCACCAATCGAGCTCGGTGATCTTCTTCGCCGCGATGCCCCATCGCTCGAGATGCGCGCCGACGCCGAACGACGTGATGAACGGCACGCCCATGCGCGCGAGCGCACGGATGGTGCCGCGGTCGAGATGATCGTAGTGGTCGTGCGAGATGACCACCGCGTCGAGCGGCGGCAGCGCGGCGAGCGGCACCGGCGGTGGATGGAAGCGCTTGGGTCCGGCGAAGGGCAGCGGCGACGCGCGCTTCCCCCACACCGGATCGGTGAGCACGCGAACGCCGTCGATCTCGATGAGCAGCGTCGAGTGACCGAGCCAGGTGGCGCGCAGCCCCGAGTCGCTCTTCTTCGTCCAGAACGGCGCGGGATCGACCAGCGGGAACACGCCCGCCGGGATGCGCGGTTCGGTGGCACAGAGGAACTCGCGCAGCGTCGGGCGCTCCACCCCCTTCTTGAAGCCCGATGACACCGGCTGCGTGTTCACGAACGCGCGGCCGTTGAATCGTGGCGAGGCAGCGATGCGTTCGGCGCGCAGATCGTCCGGTGTGCGACGTGACTTTCCTGACATGATTTCCCGGTTCGAGTCTGTATATAGAATGCGAAAGGTCCCATTGCCGAGGAGCCGGCCATGAAGAAGAAAGCGGTTGGGAAGGCGAGGAAGGCGAGCGCCGTCACCAAGCTCGAGGACATCCCGAACGTCGGGGCGTCGATCGCGGGCGACCTGCGCCGGATCGGGCTCCATCTCCCGAGCGAACTTCCCGGCCACGATCCCTACGAAATGTACATCGCGCTCTGCCGGATATCGCGGAAGCGCCAGGATCCGTGCGTGCTCGACACGTTCATGGCAGCGGTGCGGTTCATGGAGGGCGCTCCGCCGAAGCCGTGGTGGAAGTACACCGCGGAGCGGAAGCGGGAGTATCCGGGGCTGTAGGGGAAACAAAGCGTTTGACAGGATGCACAAGATGATCATGATGACAACCCGTGAGTTGTTCCATCATGATCATCATGTGCATCCTGTCAAAAGGCAGTGCTGTTTGTTCAACAGTACTGCCCTTACACGCATCAGAGATGCTTCGATCCCAGCCACGCGAGACAGGCGTCGGCGATCTCGCGCCATCCGCTGTCGATCGTGAGCGAGTGCCCGCGTCCCGGGAATTCCTTCAGCTCGGTGGATGCGGCCGAGTGCCGGTAGCAGCGCTGCGTGCTGTGTGAGAGCACGGGCGGCACCGTGTGGTCCTCCATGCCGGCGGTGATGAGCAGCGGCCCGCGCGTCGCGTTCGCGGTGTTCACCTTGGTGGCCGACCGCGGGTTGAACGCCGCGGTCGCCGCCTGGAAGAGCGGCCGCGCCGGCGACGGCATGTTGTACTTCGCGTACAGTTCCTTGGCCTCGGCCTCCGGCACGGCGTTCGTGAAGGCGTAGCGGAATTGCGCCTCGGTGAGCGACACCGCCTTGCCGTAATTGAGCGGATTCCCGAGCGCCGGGAACGCGGCCTTGAGCGCGGAGGGCGGCAGCTGCCAGACGCCGCGAATGGGCGCCGGATCGATGGCGATCGCCGCGCACGCGAGATCGCGGCCGAGGAGATTCTGCGCGAGCAGCCCACCAAAGGAGTGCCCGATGACGATCGGCTTGCGATTGAACTTGGAGAGCTGCCCCGCGATATGATTCGCGATCTCGGTGACACCGTAGCCGGCGACCGCGGTGGGGTTCAGGCGCGTGGCCAGCGTGGTCTCGCCGTCGCCGGGCCATTTCGCGGCGGCGGCCTCGTAGCCCTTCCGCTTGAAGTAGTCCACCCAGCGATTCCATGACTCCGCGTGCAACCAGAGGCCGTGGATGAACACGACGGGCGACTTTCCGGTGGGCTCGGCGCTCATGTGCATGCTCCTGTGCTTGGTTGAAGATCACAGAACTACTTTGACAGGATTGACATGATGATCATGATGGAACAACGCACGAGGTGCCATCACGAACATCATGTTCATCATGTCAAATGATTTTGCTTTCCCACGCACGATTCACCAGTACAAACGGAGATCATACAACTGCTTTTGACAGGATTGACATGATGATCATGATGGAACGACTCGCGCGTTGTCATCATGAACATCATGTTCATCATGTCAAATGCTTTGCGGTTCCCACGCACGACTCACAAAAAAAAATGGCCGCGAACCGGGGAGGTTCGCAAGCCATTGTGACGCTGAAACGCAGAAACGTTACCGCCAGGAGACCGGGACCGCCTCGGGCTTGGTCGCGAGGATCTCGGCGCCGGCGGCGATCTCGGAGGTGATCCGGTCCTTGATCGCGCGGAGGTCCTTGAAGCGCACGAGCTTGCCGGCGTCCTCATCCCACAGCGTCAGGCGCAGCGTAGTGATGCTCTTCCACAGTGAGAGGCGCGTCACGTTGCGCAGCTCGGGATTCTCATCGTACGCGCGTTGCAGCTCGTAGTTCGGGATGCGGCTCGCGATGTGGTGGATGTGATGCAGGCCGATGCTGGCGGTGCACCACTGGAAGAAGCGCGGCATCGTGAGGTGCGACGCACCTTCGAGTCCCGCCGCGTAGTAGTTCCACTTCTCGCGATAGCGCCAGTACGTGTCCTCGTATTGGTGCTGCACGTAGAAGAGGAAGACGCCGATGGAGCCGGCGATGAGCGTGATCGGCAGCTGAACCTTGAGGAAGTTGACGATGCCGAGCTGCCACCACATCAGCGCGATGAGCGCGAAGAGCGCGACGTTCGTGATCTGCACGCCGACGATCTCGCGCTTCCAGCCGCGCGGAATGTCGAGCGGCATGCGGTGTTTGAGGATGAACTGCCACGTAGGCCCCACGAGCAGGAGCACGGTGGGGTGGCGGTACATGCGGTAGAGTACGCGCTTGAACTTGGAGCGGCTCAAATATTCCTTCACCGTGAGCGTGTCGATGTCGCCGAGCCCGCGCACGTCGAGGTTGCCGCTCGTGGCATGATGGATCGCGTGGGTGCGGCGCCAGTACGCGTACGGCACGAGCGTGAACACGCCGAGCACACCGCCGACGAGATTGTTCATGCGCTGCGACCGGAAGAACGATCCGTGTCCGCAATCATGCTGCAGCATGAAGAGCCGCATGATCATGAACGCCGCCGGCACGCTGAGGATGAGCGTCAGCCAGTAGCCGACCTTGAGGCTCCAGAGCGCGCCGAACCAGAACGCCGCGAGGAGCACGGACGTGACGACGAGCTGGAAGACGCTCTTCCACCCCACCGGATTCCGGTAGGGAGCGAGCATCTTGTTCCAGTCGATCGGCGGCGTCATGTCGGCCGCGGGCACATTTTCGGTCATGCCTTCAATCTAATCCATCGCGCACCCTAATTGAACTGCTGACTACCGACGTCGAGCGTGACACCGCGACGGCGAGCGTGACACCGCGGACGGCGAGCGTGACACCGCGGACGGCGCCTGTGATCGTTGACGTGTGGCAAAGGCGCCTCCGCGACGCATTCGCCGTTGCCACACGTTAACGACCAGACGCGCCGTCAGCGGCGCCAGCTTCGCCGTCAGCGTCGTCACACTCGCCGTCCGCGGTTCCCACCTAGAATGCATTCGCGCAATTCACTCGGCGTCACGCCGACCTCACGCCGGCAGACCCCCACCAGGTGCGAGTGACTCGCGAATCCCGCCGCGTGCGCCACCGCGGACAGATTCCGTGTGCCGATCTCGTCCATCACGTGCCGCAGCCGGATCCCCACGCGGTACGCGTGCATCGTCTGCCCCGTCTCCTCGCGGAACACGCGGCACAAATGGAAGGGCGACGTGCCGAGCGCGCGCGCAATGTCACGCACCGAGCGGTTCTCGAAGGGCGAGCGGGCCAATTCCGCGCGCGCCGCTTCGGCCAGATCGCGACGGCGCGCCGCCGCACGCGCGCGGCGCGGAGCCTCGCGATCGCGCGCGTGCGCCAGGGCGAGTACCGCACTCACGATCGACATGCCCTCTTCCTCGATCTCGAGCGCCGTCGCCCGTCCATTCGCCGCGCGCTCGCCCAGGATCCGCTGCCGCGCGGAGAGCCGCGCGTTCCCCGGCGCCCGCTCGAACTTGAACGGACGCTCGGGTGACTCCGCGGCCGCCGGCGCGTGCGAGCCCGCCACCTCGCGCGCCAACGGATCCGACAGCGCGATCCAGTCACACCGATCCCCCGCATCGGCGATCGGGAACCGCTCGTACCGCTGGCCGCGATCGTAGATCGTGATCACGTTCGGATCGGCGACGAACTTCCGCGATCCCTCGTGCCGGATCCAGACGCTCGTGCGCGGGAAGACGACCACCGCCTCGCGGATGGGACCCGTATCGCGGAACGACGGATGCGAGCGGTCGCAACGGAAGCGACCGAGCGTCACGCCGCCGCCCTCGTACACGATGGTGTCGAGCGCGCGTGGTTCGCGTTCCGGGCAATGGCGTGGAAGCGGCGCCGCACGTTCAACGTTTGCTTGAATGACCGTCATCCTGGAGGCTCCCGCATGCGCCGTATCCTGTTCGCGTCGTTGGCACTACGTCTCGCGCTCGCCCCGTGTGTCAGCGCCCAGGCGGGCGCTGCACCGGCTGGCCCTGATACCCCGCCCGCCGACCAAATGCAGCGCGCGGCCGCGGCCTTCAATGCGTCGAACTGGAAGGACGCGAACGCCCAGTACGCCGCGATCGCGAAGAAATACCCCAAGAGCGCGCTCGCGCAGTTCCGGACGGGCGTCACGCTCACGGAACTCGGACGCCCCGGCCGAGGCGCTGCCGTACCTGCGTATCGGCGAGAAACTCGGCATCCCGCCCGGCAACGTGTCGTACCGTCTCGCCGAAGCGTTCGCCGAGATGAAGATGCCCGACTCCGCGATCGCCGAGCTCAAACGCGGCGCGTCGATCGGATTCTTCCTTCCGGCCTCGGCGCTCACCGGCGACGCACACTTCGCGAGCCTCAAGAGTCACAGCGAATGGGCGGTGGTGCTCGATCAGTACGACGCGATCGTGCAGCCATGCCGGCACGACCCGCGCTTCCGCGAATTCGACTTCTGGATCGGCGATTGGGATGTGCGCCCGAACGGCGCGCCGGCGGGCGGGCCATCATCGCGCAACGTCGTCACGCTCGAGGAGAACGGGTGCGTCGTGATGGAGCATTGGACCGGACTCGGCGGCAGCACCGGCCAGAGCTTCAACATCTTCGACCGGTCCATGGGCAAGTGGCGCCAGACATGGGTGGACAACTTCGGCGGCCAGCACGACTACGCGGGATCGTTGATCGGCGGCAACATGATGTTCGAGGGGACGACCCCCGCCGCGAACGGCCAACTCGGCCGCGTGCCGACGAAGCTGACGTTCTTCCACATCAGCGCGGATACGGTGCGACAGTTCTCTCAAACGTCCGCGGACAGCGGGAGAACATGGACGGTCGCGTATGATCTGATCTACGTCCGCCGGAAGCCGTAACGGCGAGGGTGACGACGCTGACGGCGAGTATGACACCGCTGACGGCGCCTGTGATCGTTGACGTGTGGCAACTGCAACAGCGACGGCGCGTCTGGCCGTTAGGGTGTGGCGACTGCTAATGTGTCGCGGAAGCGTAGTTGCCACACGTCAACGATCACAGGCGCCGTCAGCGTCGTCACCCTCGCCGTCAGGGTCGTCACCCTCGCCGTCAGCCGTTAGCGACTATGCGCCCACTCCGGGCCGCCGCGCCACGAAGATCTTTCCGCCGAGCCAGCACTGCGGGATCGCGAGCACAACGAGCGCGATCGGGTACCAATGCGGTCCGAGTCCGAGATTCCACGTCGCGAGCATACCGATCAACGCGAGCAACGCGCCGACGAGGCCGAGGATGAGCGCGTGCTTCATCGGGTTGGCCGGGGCGAGCCGCGCGGTAAGCCACCCGCCGGCGATGCCGATCGGGATCCGATAGGCGGTCGACAGCGCCGCGTGCAGGTCGTTAATGGGCGCGTTCGCCGGGGGGAAGAACCCGGTCACGTGCAAGATGACGTCGACGATTGTCGTCACGATGAAGACGAACAATACGCCGGCGACCACGGCCCAGATGGATCTCCACTTCATCGCGAGTGTCTCCCGTGTGCGTTAGAGATAGCTGAGCCACGCATCGCTGCGGCGCTGCTTGAGCCCGGCGAACCACCGGCACGCGGGATAGCAGGCGATCACCACGAGCGCCCAAACAAGATAGACCACCGGCAGCGAGTATCCCCAGTTCGGCGGCGGCGTGAACGGATAGTTGCCCAGGTCCGGCGACTCGAACATCCAGTGCGCGGTGCCGTATCGCACCCAGCAGGTGGCCACGGCCAGTGCGTGGATGAGCGAGAAGTGCAGGATGTAATAGAACATTGGCACCTTGCCGTACACGAGTGCCGGGCGGAGCGAGCGCGGCGTTGCACGGTCCACCGCCCAGAGGAAGACGAGCGCGGGGCCGAGCGTCATCAGCAGGAATGAGAGCGACGGCGGATACTTGGTCACGTTGAGGAAGGAGAGCAGCGTGAACAGTGGCGTCGCCATCGTCTTCCAGGGACGCGGGTCGCCATAGATGTTCACTCCGCGCACGAGGATGAACGCCGCCGTGATCGCGAGCCCCGCGCGCAACAGGAATGCGCGGCGGCGGTCGCCGTCCCAGCTGTAGACCTGCCCGAGCCCGTAGCCCACCGCGGTCACGCCGATCCACGGGATGAGCGGATACGCGACGAATACCACGTGTTCCTTCGTGTTGAGCACGAAGCCGGGCTGGTGCAGGATGTTCCAAAAGGGACTCGCGATGCGCAGGCCGTCGAGCGCGTTGTGCCCCAGGATCATCACGATGCCGATCGCCGTCACTGCGGCCACGGGCAGGCGCACGATGAGTCCGAGGAAGATCATCGCCCAGCCGAGCGCCCAGAGCACGAGCAGCATCGTTACGCGGTAGTCGAAATTGAATTGGTAGCTGAGGCAGCGGAGCACGACGATCTCGAGGAGGATCAGCCAGAGCCCGCGCGTGATCAGGAACTTCGAGAGATCGGCCACCGAGCGGCGGCGCAGCGCGAGATACGCGCCGGTGCCCGTGAGCAGGAAGAAGACCGGCGCGCAGAAGAAGGTGATCCAGCGGGTGAGGAAGAGCGCCGCGCTGGCGGTGGAGAGATCGACGGGGTTCTGCCCTGGGATGCCGAAGAAATCGCGCGTGTGATCGAGCGCCATGATGATCATGATCACGCCGCGCAGGAGGTCGACCGACTCGATGCGCGAGCGGTTGGCCGGTGCGGCGGCCGTCACGTCTCCGGCACGTAGGTGAGCAGCACCGCGCCGCTCTTGAAGACGCGTGATGCGGTGAGCTTCAACTTGAGCGGCGCGGGGATCCCGCTGAACACCGAGGTGCCGGCGCCGATGGCGACGGGGTAGATCATGAATTGGAATTGATCGATGAGGCCCGCGGCCGCGAATTGGGTGACGATGCTGCCGCTGCCGAGGATCGTCATGCCCTTCCCTGGACCTTCTTTCATCTTGCGCACCTCGGCGACGATGTCGCCGCTTACAATGCGCGTGTTGCTCCACGTGGCGTTCTTCATGGTGCGCGAGAAGACGATCTTCTCGGTGGCGTTCATGCCGTTGGCGACCACGGGGTCCATCTTCTGCGCAGCCGCCGTTGGCCAGAAAGAGGCCATCATTTCATAGGTGACGCGCCCGAAGAGGAGCGTGCTGCCCGAGCTCGCGCCCTCGCGCGAGAACTCGGCCTCTTCTTCGCTATGGCGGTTCCAGCTGATGTCGCCGTTCGGGCCTTTGTAGAAGCCGTTGAGCGAGAGGAAGTCGAAGACGTTGAGGAGTCGCATGGCTACATCGGCGGCCCGGCCGTGAACTGCACGCCAGCGGGCAGCATGAAGAGTGAATCGGAGAAGGTCCCGGGCACCTCGACGGACCGCGCGTCGTAAATGATGAGCGTGTGATCCGGGAAGGTGATGGACGCATGCACCGGGAAGTTCTGCAAGTCGGTCGCGTAGTAATAGATGCGCGTCGTGCTGTCCGCGGCGACGATGCAGTCGTAGCGCACAAAGGGATGGCCGTCGAAGGTGCCGGTCGTACCGCGCTTGCCGTTGGCTCGACAGGCCGCGGACTTGGCGATGAAGCCCACCGACGCGACGATGAGCTTTCGTTCGTCACCCTCCGGCGACGTGAACTTGAGTCCGGTCGTTCCTCCGAGGTGCCAACTGTACGCCTCGTTGCCCACACGCAGGATGCGCACCGAGTCGTCCGCGCTCGGACCGCCGCCGATCAGCGCGCTGTCGCCCCGCATCCATACCTGGAACTCGGCCGGCTTCCGCCGCGGGATGCTCCCACCCTCGACGCGGCGCACGGCGGTCCAATGCGCTGAGGTCCACGTGGTGGGCGCGAGCCCGGCGCTGTCGGCGGGTCTCGCGGTGCAAGCGAGCGCGGAGAGCGCGGCCGACGCACAGAATAATCCCGACGGAGAGATGTTCATGCGCCTATCCTATGTGATTCGTGCCGCGCCCGAAAGTCGTTCAGGTCGATGCCATCCGCCGTTCCCGCGCGAGGATCCGGTTCTGCAGCAGCGACACGGCCGATCCCGCACCGAACGAGAGCACCAGCGCGCTCGACGAACTCCACATGAGCGCGAGTGAGATCCCGAAAACCAGCCCGTACCCGAGGACGCGCACAGCGGGATTCGTGTTCGCCGCGGGCGCCGCCGAGATCCCCGCCGCCATGAGCGCGCAGGTGACGCCGAGCAGGATCACATCGGGCCGCGCGAGATCGCCTACCCACAGGAACCGCACCCCTGCGCCGATCCCCTCTCCGCAGCGCGGCGAAGAACGCGCCGAAGATCGGCGCCTGCACGGCGAAGTTGAGGAGCATCGCGGGGCTGAACGGCCTGATCCCGTTCGCCTCATACAATGCCTGCGTGGCGGTCGCGAGCTTCACCGGGTTCGTCTCGTAGCGCTGTTGCAGCCGCTTGAGCTCCGGCTGGAGCGCCGCGATGCGCGCCTGCTGCGCGTTCATCTGGCGCGCCATGCGCAGCGTCAGCGGCAGCAGCGCGATGCGGATCGCCGCCGAGATGACGAGAATGCCCGCGCCGAGGCTGCCGCCGCACACGTGCGCCGCCCCGAAGATCGCGGCCTGGAAGAGCTCAACGATGCTGCCCCACATGCTCGCCTCACTCGCAAGAGAGTGGAACGTCCCCGCCCTGCACTACGATGAGCGGCCCGCATTGGTGCCGGACGCCGCTCCGAGCGACCGGCTCGCCGTGAACACGATGGGCAGCGCGACGAAGAAGATGTGCCCGGCGAGCTGGATCCACCACCGCACGCCGATCACCGGCGGCTTGTGCGTGAAGAGCGGGATCCACACGATCGACATGAACAGCCAGATGAGCGGTCCGTACACAGCCGCCATGCCGAGCACGCCCGGAAGCGTTGCGACCGCCCGCCGCAGCCACGCGAGCCGCGTGAGCAGCAGCACGAACACCCCCGCCCACGTGAAAGCGACGCAGATATGCAGCCCGATCCCAATGAGGATCGTGCGCGTACCACCGCCGATCGCCGCCGGACCCAGCGGCACACTGGCCACCCCCTGCCAGATCCGCGCGAACGTCGAGCCGTAGCCATACACGCTGAGCGCGCTGGCGAACAGAAAATCGACGCACGCGATGACGAGACCCGTCCGCAGCCAGACCTTGAAGGTGTTCACGTTCGGGCTCCTCGGTGAGGGGTGTCAGGTCTCGGTGTGGCCTTCACGGTAGAACAAACTGCTTTGACAGGATTACAGGATGAACAGGATTGACAGGATGACTGCCCTGCACCTGGCGTGCAGGGCAGTCATCCTGTCAATCCTGTTCATCCTGTAATCCTGTCAAAGCAGTTTGTTCTACTCGATACACGAAGACCCTTGAATCTGATAGCCCCCCGCAGACATTGAAGGAACGCATCCGATCCATCACCCTCTACCAATCGGAGGCCATCATGTTCCTCATCCGCGAAATCATGTACTGCAAGCCGGGCAAGGTCCGCCCGCTCGTCGAGAAGTTCGTCGCGATGAACAAGCTCGGTTCCAAGGTCGGGATGCCGAAGATGCGCATCATGACCGATTTCTGCGCCGACCAATATTGGATGCTCGTCGCCGAGATGGAGGTCGAGGACCTCGCCTCCTTCGAGAAATCGATGAGCAATCCGCCCGGCTCCAAGGAAGACATGAAGAAGTTCGAGGAGATCATGAAGGGCTATCACGATCTCGTCGACCGCGGCAAGCGCGAGATCTACAAGATCGAAGCCTGATCACCGGAGACGCGCGTTGCTCGCACTGCTGAAATTCATCCAATCGCTGGTCCAGACGCTGCACTCCGACGGGAGCCCCGGGCAGATCGCCGCGGGGCTCGCGTTGGGGGCGGCGCTCGGGCTCACGCCCCTCATGAGCCTGCAGAACTTCGTCATCTTCTGCCTGCTCTTCCTGCTCAACGTCTCCTTCGGCGCTGGGATGCTCGGCTGGGCGATCGCGACGCCGGTCGGGTTCCTCCTCGATCCGGTGTTCGATCGCATCGGCACCGCGCTGCTCGATAGCGCGGCGCTGCGCCCGCTCTGGACATCGCTCACCAACGTGCCGATCGTGCCGTTCACCAATTTCAACAACACGGTGACGCTCGGCAGTTTCGTCGTGTGGGGCGTGTTGCTCATCCCGATGTACTTCGGCGCGCGCTTCCTGGTGATCAAGTACCGCGTCACGTTCGGCGAGCGCGTCCGCCGCTCCGCGTTCTGGAGAGCGCTCGCGGCGTCCAAGGCCTACAACGTCTATCGCTGGTTCCGGCCGGAGTGATGCGATGAACCACGGCATCTTCCGCTGGAAGGCGATCGCCGCGCTCGCGGCCGTGCTGGTCGTGCTCGGCGGGCTCTGGGCGATCTTCGGCGATTGGGTCGTGAGAACCGAGCTCGAGAGCGCCGGCAGCTCGATCCTGGGCGCCGAGGTGGACATCGGCTCGCTCACGATCCACACGACGAAGGCCGCCGTGGAGATGAGCGGCCTGCAGATCGCGAGCCCCTTCGACTCCACGAAGAACCTGGTGGAGGCGAAGACGATCGTGATCAACCTCGCCTTCCTCCCGCTCTTGCAGAAGAAGCTGGTGATGGACCAGGTGGTGCTGGGCGGGATGCAATTCATGACGGCGCGCGCGAAGCCGGCGCGCTCGTATGCGTCGAAGAACGGGATCGCCTCGCGCCTGGTGACCGAGATGAACGCGTGGGCGAAGAAGGTCGAGGTGCCGCTGCTCTCGCTCACGCCGATCGACACGATCAAGTCATTGGTGCTCGACCCGTCGAGCCTCGCGACGATCAAGGCGGTGAACGCGCTCACCGCGCGCGCCGATTCGGTGAAGGGTGCGTTCCAGAAGAACATCGCCGATCTGCATCTGCAGCAGGTGATCGATTCCACGCAGGCGCTTGCGAAGCAGCTGGCCGCCACGAAGACGAGCGGGATGGGGATCGCCGACATTGCGCAGAACGTGCAGGCCGCGCGAAATGGCATCGACCGGATCAACGAGACCAAGAAGCAGGTCGAGACGCTCGAACAGAGCGCGAAGACGGCCGCCGCGCTGCTTGCGACCGGCGTGCACAGCGTGGATTCCGCGCGCCAGAGTGACTACGACTTCGCGAAGGGGCTGCTCAAACTGCCCAAGCTCGAAGCGCCGAACATCGGCTCCGCACTGTTCGGCCCGGTGAGCATCGACCGCTTGCAGCAGGCGATCTACTGGGCGCGCCTCGCGCAGGAGTACATCCCGCCGGGCCTGCAACCCTGGCGGCGCACAGGGCCGAGCCGCGCGCGCATGGCGGGCACGACGTATTCATTCCCGGTCGCGCACACCGATCCCGATTTCCTCCTGCGCGAGGGCGAACTGAGCTTCGCGCTCTCGACGGGCCCAGTGACGGGATCGTTCTCCGGCACCTTGACCGGACTCACGACGCAGCCCGCGATCTACGGACGCCCCGCCACGCTCAAGGCGAGCGGGACGACGACGGGCAAGGATGCGCTGACCGCCGATGTCGGTGCCGTGCTCGATCATACTGGGTCGCCGGTGCACGATTCCGCGCGCGCGCGATTGAAAGGGGTGCCGATCCCATCGTTCGAATTGCCCGGACTTCCGTTCGGCGTGGCGCCGGGACACGGGGAGTCGGAACTCACGATGGCGATCCGCGGCGACAAGATCGATGGCAGTTGGTCGATGCGATCGACCGAGGCGGCCTGGCATGTCGCTCCGGCCAGCGCGCAGTCGTTGAGTCTGATGGAGAGCACGCTCTATCGCGTGCTCTCGGGGCTCACGGAGCTGGACGTGACGGCCGAAGTGCATGGCAATATCGCGTCACCATCGCTGTCGGTGAGTTCGAACGTCGACCAGGAGATCGCCGCGCGCCTGCGCGCGATCGTGGGGGAGGAATTGGTGAAGGCGGAGGCGAAGGCGAAGGCGGCGGTGGACAAGATCGTCGCCGATAAGGTGGAACCGATCACGAAGCAGGTGGCCGGAGTGCAAGGGTTGATCGATACGCAGCTCGGCGGTTCGAAGTCGCAGCTGGATCAGGTGGAGAAGCAGCTGGAAGCCGAGATCGCGCGGGCGACCGGCGCCGGAAATCTCTTCAACCTGCCCAAGATCAAGCCGTAGGCCGTCTCGCGTCGATCATCGGAGACGACTCATCCAGGCGCAGCGCCGCCGAACGCCGCGCCATGCGCTTCGGGCCCGACCGCCGTAAGGATCGCGATCGCCACCGCTGATGCCGCGGCCACCACCGCCAGCGCCATCGCGTAGTTGCCGCCGTGCGACTGGGCGAACCCCGCCTGCCACGTGGCGTTCACGCTCGCGAGCAGATTCCCCAACTGGTACGCGAAGCCCGGGAAGGTGCCGCGCACTTCATCCGGCGACAGCTCGTTGAGGTGCACCGGGATCACCCCCCACGCGCCCTGCACCGAGATCTGGATGAGGAACGCGCCCAGCGCGATGAGCGCGACGTTGGTGCTGAACGACCAGAGCGGAATGAGCGGGAGCGCGAGCAGCGCCGCGGCGATGATCGTGCGCCGTCGGCCGAAGCGCTGCGAGAACACGCCGAACGTCACGCCGCCCACGATGGCGCCGATGTTGGCGATGATCGCGATGAGGCTCACCGTGTGCGTGGGGAGCGCGCGCTGCGACTGCAGGAACGTCGGATACAGATCCTGCGTGCCGTGGCTGAAGAAGTTGAACGCCGTCATCAGCAGCACGACGTACGCGAACAAGCCGGCGCGCTGCTTCAACACCGCGCCGAGCGTGCGCCGCGGCCGCTCGCGCAGCTGCCGCCACGCCGGCGACTCGTCCACGTGGCGGCGGATGAAGAGCACGAGCAGCGCCGGCAGCACCCCCACCATGAACATCCCGCGCCAGCCGATCCGGTCGAACAACAGGCCGTACGTCACCGCGGCCAGCAGGTAGCCGCACGCATAGCCCTGCTGCAGACACGCCCGACGCCAATCCGCGCGCCCGCGCGGGAATGGTTTCCATCGTGAGCGCCGCGCCGATCCCCCATTCGCCGCCCATCGCGAAGCCGAACGCCGCGCGCAGCACGAGCAGCGCCACGAGGGTCGGCGCGAACGCCGAGGCGAGTTCGAGCACGGAGAACAACATGATGTCCACCATGAGCACGGGCCGCCGCCCATAGCGGTCCGCGAGCAGGCCGAACACCAGCGCGCCCAGCGGGCGCATCGCGAGCGTGAGCGTGATGCCGAACGCGACGGCCTTCACATCGGTGCCGAACTCCGCCGCCACGGCGCGGAGGATGAACACCATGAGGAAGAAGTCGAAGGCATCGAGCGTCCAGCCCAAGAAGCTCGCGGTGAACGCGTTGCGCTGGCGGCGGTCCAGGATCCGCCACGTGTCGAGCAGCCCCAGGGGCTGTTCGGCCGGCTCGGCGCCCGCGCTCACTCCACCTCGACGCGCACTTCGTCGTGTGCGCCCACGGCGTCGCGCGCGCGTCCGCCGGCCACCGCGCGGATCACGTGCGTGCCGGGCTCGAGCGTGAGGCGCGCGCTCGAGGTGGCGCGGCCATCGATGTACCACGCCACCGGCTCGCCGGGCGGCGCGCCCGCCGTGAGCAGCGCGACCGTCGCGTAGCGCGGCGGCACGCCGGGCGGAATGGAGAATCGATCGCCGTTCCGCGGCGAGACGATGCGGAATCCGCCCGGCTCGCTCGCCGCCTCGCGCTGCAGCGCCGCGGCCGGCCGCGCACCCGATGCCTGCGCCGCCTGCGCGGCCCATTCCGCATACATCGCCGGCAAGGTCAGGACGCCGTCACGATGCCAATCGCACTCCGCGCGCGGCGCCGTGCCCGGCGCGAACCACTCGGTGATGCGCGGACACGCCGGCCCCGCCAGCATCCCCGACACCGCGCAGATCTCCACCGCCATCGCCCCCACCGCCTCGGGCCGCACGAGATCCCCCGGCGGCATCCGGTTCGCCACCAGCAGCATCGCATGCGCGAGCAGCGGCCCCGCACCGGCCACGCCGCTCACGCCTTCCATCGGATGCCCGTTGAAATTCCCCACCCACACGGCCACGGTGAATCCCGCGGTGACGCCAACCGCCCAGTTGTCGGTGAAGTGGCGGCTCGTGCCCGTCTTCACGGCGGCTCGGAAGGGAAAGTCGAAGGGCGTCGCGTCGCCGAATCCCGGCGCGCGCGCGTTGGCATCGGAGAGCATGTCGAGCACGAGCGCCGCGGAGCGCGCGGACATCACGCGCGTTCCCTGCACCGCGCCGGGCCCGCCGCCGTCGGCGGTGATGCGCAGCGGCTGCCATACGCCGCCATTCGCCAGTGAGCGGTACGCGTTCGCCAATTCGATGAGCGTGACATTGCCATCGCCGAGTGCGAGGCCCAGGCCATAGTATTCGGGCGAACGCGTGAGCGAGGAGAAACCCGCGGCGTGCAGGGTGCGCAGGAAGGCCGCTGGTCCCACCTGCGTCACCAGTTCCACCGCCGGCACATTGTACGACGACGCGAGCGCTACGCGCGCGCGCACGGGCCCGTGGTACTGGTGATCGTAATTGCGCGGATGATAGGGGCCGGTGGATGTCGCGTAGCTGTGCGCGATGTCGGCGATGATCGTGGCGGGCGTCGCGCCGCGGTCGAAGGCGAGCCCGTACAGGAAGGGCTTGAGCGCCGAGCCCGGCTGGCGCGCGGACACCACCATGTCCGTCTGTCCCGCGGTGTCCGCCCAGAAATCGGGAGAGCCGACCCACGCGAGCACGGCGCCGGTGGCGTTGTCGATCACGACGGCCGCCGCGTGCTCTACGCCGCGATCGCGCAGCGACATCACCGTGGCGCGCACTTCGGACTCGATCGCCGTCTGCAGCGCGAGATCGAGCGACGTGCGCACGGTGCCCACCGGCGCACATCCACTCCGCGTGATCAGGAACTCGTGCTCCACCGCGTCGGGCTCCGCGTCATCGCGCCCGCAGGCGCTGCCGTCGTCCAAGAGCGCGAGCGCGCGCGTCGTGAAGTGCGGCGCGAGGAACAACGCCCCCGCGCGCGCCGCCGCCAGCGGCTCGGCGCGCGCCTTCAGCACCTCGCCGGGCGTCGCATACCCCACCGCCTCCAGCCGTGCGAGCGCGAATGCCCGCCGCGCCGCCGCACGCGACGCCGACACGATCGGATTGTCGCGGCTCGGCGCGTGCGCGATCCCCGCCATCATCGCCGCCTGCGCAAGACTCACGTCGCCGGCGTCCGCGTCGAAATACGTCGATGCCGCCGCGCCAACGCCGATCACCCCCTGCCCCAGCTCCACGCGATTGAGATAGCGCTCCAGGATCTCCTGCTTCGTGAGATGCGCCTCGAGCCGCAGCGCCCAGAATACCTGGCGCACTTTGCCAGCCACGTCGCGCGGCGACGGCCGCACCAGCCGCGCGAGCTGCATCGTGATGGTCGATCCGCCCGACACCACGCGCCGCTGCATTGCGTTGTCGCGCGCGGCGCGCAGCGCGCCGATCCAGTCCACGCCGTGGTGCGAGAAGAAGCGCTTGTCTTCCACCGCGATGAACGCCGCGATGATGTCGGGATCGATCTGCGCCAGCGGCATCCAGCGCACGCGGCTGCCGCCTTCGGCGCGCGTGGTGCGAAGCTCCACGCCTTCGCGGTCGGTGAGCGTGATGCCGTTGCCGGTCGCGAGCTCCGGCCGCCGCACGTCGGCCGGCAGCGGCAGCGCGATCCACACCGCCGCGCTCACCGCCATCGCGCCGGCGAAGATGACGGCACCCCACGCGAACCGTCGCGCGGTCACGGTGCCTTCTTCGTGACGGTGAAGAGCCCGCCGTCGCTCCGGCCGTGCACCGCGGGATTGTACATCTCCTCCGCGTGCGCGGGCGGCCGCACGAAGACGCCCGGCGTCGTCGCGCGCGCGATGTAGCTCGCGGTATACGTGCCGCGCCAGAGATACGTCGCGAAATAGACCACGCGGTCGTCGCGCATCTCGCGATGATCGAAGGGCGACCACCAGCCGCCGTCCCACCATCCATAGTACCACCAACTCTCGCCGCCCCCCTCGCGCTCCATGTCCTGCTGATCCTCTCCGCGCTGCCGCTCGCGCTCGGCGCTGCCGGGCCCCGCGCCGATCGCGCTCGTGCGCAGCGACAGGTCCACCGCCTCGAGGCCCGCGGGGAGCGCGTCGTCGAGCACCACGAACTCCCGGTCGGTGGGCACGGTGATGCGCAGCCGCACGCGCACGAGATCGCCCTCGGCCACGCTCACGGTGGGCTTCCCGCCGTCGAACGACTCGTACCAGCGCTCCACCTGGATACCGGCCTGATCCGGCGTGACCGGGCGCTTGAGCGGCACCTCGCTCACGGTGAGGAAATAGTACGCGACCCCCTGCGACGTCTCGCCCGGTGAATCGAGCGACAGGATCAGCGGACGCGTATCGCCGGTAGTGGAGCCGAGCAGCCCGTGCAGCGTGAGCGACGAGTCCTTCGGCAGGCGCGACAGCGGCGCCGGCGACGTGCCCGGCTTCACCACCACCGCCACCGGCCCATTCTTCGCCGCGACATTGAGCAGCACCTGATTGCCCGCGCCGCCGCGCACGCGTACCCGGCGCGACGCGGAGCCGTTCGTGACCCGCTCGAACGTCGCGAGCGCGCTCACCGCCGACGCGAGGTCCTGGCCGCTCCAATACCATCCGCTCGCGCCGGCGCCGCTGATCTGCGCGAGGGACTCGACCATCGGCGCGATGAGCGGGTTCGTCTTGTCGATGAGCACGGTGGCCACGAGCAGGCGCGCCATTGGCCGCATGCGCGACGAGAAGTAGAAGTTCGTGCGCACCGAATCCGGCAGCGCAGCCTTGCGTCCTTCCACGGTGACCAGCGCCCAGGCCGGCATCATCAATTGCCGCGCCGTGACCAGGTCGCCGCGGCGCGCGATCATCTCGGCGAGGCGCAAGCGGTCCTCGAAGGATATCTGCGCCGCGTTCCGCAGCAGCGAATTCTCCGTGGGCACGTCCGCCTTGCCCATGCGGCTGAGCAGGTCGGCCGCGGCCACCTGGTCGCCCAGCGCCGTCCATCGCTCTCCATAGTAGTTCGATACCGGCACGTTCAGCGTCTGCGGCGCGCGCATCGCGTCGCCGAGGTACTTCGCGAGCCGCGCCATCACCGAATCGTCCACCGCGACGCCGACGCTCTTCGCATCCACGAGCACTTCGCCGGCGTATGCGCTCAGCCACGGCGTGGTCCAGTCGGTGGACGACCAGTAACCGATGCCGCCGTCTCCGCGCTGCCGCGCACTGAGCACTTCGACGGCCTTCTCGATCTCGCGCTTCGGATCGCCGCGTACGATCGAGTCGGCCGGGATCGTCTTGCCCAGCGCGCGCTGCGCCTGATAGAGCGCGATGAGCACGCGCGCCTCGCTGCTCACCTGCTCGCTGCAGTCGTACGGATAGACTTCCATCTGCCAGTAGGCCGCGCGCACGAGCGCGAGCGGCGACGGGCCCACGCTCAGGTACAAGCGCGAGCGGTCGGGATCGATGCCGGCCGGCAGCGTGAACACCGCCGTCGCCGTGTCGGTGAGCACGCCCGCGATCGTGTACGAGCGCGGATGATAGTCCGGCTTGATCGGCACGCGCACGCGCACCGCGTCCGCGTTGGTGCCGTCGGTGACATCGAAGCGGAAGCTCGCGCTGTCGCCCTGCCCCGGCGGGATGCTCGCCGTGCCGGGCAGCGCGCGGAATCCGAAGCGCACTTCGCGCCCGCGCCCCTGCTCCAGCGTCACCGTCTGATCCGCCGGCGTGGTGAGCGTGATGTTCTCCGCCGACGCGGTCACCTTCACCGTGGGCGTGCCGCCCGCGCGCTGGTTGATCACCGCGCCCGCGGCGAACTCGTCGGCCGCGCGCACGAAGCGCGGCAGCGCCGGCCGCGCGAGCAGCGGCCGCGTCACCAGCATCGGCGACTGTCCGCTGCCGTAGCGGTCGCCCTGCGTCACGGCCACCGCCATCACGCGGAAGGTCGTGAGATTGTCCGGCAGCTTCGCGCGCGCTGTTGCCGCGCCGGTGGAATCGGTGATCACCGATCCCAGGAAGAACGCCGTCGTGCGGAAGCGCGAGCGCAGCACGCCCGCGAGCGCGGCGCCACCGCCGCCGCCGGGCTCGCGCCCGCCCTTGAGCCCCTCCGGGATCTGCGGCGCCACCGCCACGAGATTGCTCGCGAGCCGCATCCCGATCCCGCGCTCCGCGAAGAGCAGATCGATCGGATCGGGCGTCTTGTAACCCGTCAACGCGAGCACCCCTTCGTCCACCGCCCAGAGAGTGACCTCGGCGCGCTGCCCCTTCCCCTTCGCATCGCGCACCATGATCGCCACGCGAGCCGTATCGCCGGGGCGGTATTCGGTCTTCGTCGGGATCGCGTCCACCTTGAGCCGCTTCATCTCCGGTGTCACGCGCAGCTCCGCGTAGCCCACGCGAATGGTGGGACGCCCCGGATCATCCGCCGGCCCGCGCGGCGCCGAGCGCCCGCGCGCCACCACGATCGACACGAACGCGTTCGGCGCGTACGCCTCGGTGATCGGGAACTTGAGCTTCGTCGCCCCCGACGTGATGGTGAACCGCCGCTGCTCGATGATCCCCTCGCGCTCCACCGTGACCCAGGCTTCCGCGTTCGTGAACGGCGCCGCGAACATCACGCTCGCGGTGTCGCCCACGCTGTAGCGCGCCTTGTCGGGGATCACGTCCATTTTGAATTGCGACTCGTCGTTCCACGGCACCCAATCGCTGCCCGTGGCCCAGCGGTTGAACGACGTCTCGGCGACGCGTCCCTGGGCATCCGTGGCGTTGAACGTCACCGCGTACTCACCGCCCCCCGGCGGCGTGAACGTGCACGATGCCGCCGGCGCCGCGGTAGTCGCGTCGCAATGCGCCACCGTGTCCGACACCCAATCGCCCACGGTCTCGGTGATGCCGTCGCGAACGCGCCGCACCTGGTGCCACTCCTTGCGCACCACGATCCCCTTCACGCTCACGCCGGGCACGCGCGTGCCGTTCGAGCGCGCCGCGATGATCTCCACCTTCACCGGTGTGCCCGCGGTCCAGAACCACGAGTCGCCGAGCGGCCGCACGCCAATGTAGAACGACGCGGGCTGCACGGTGAACGAGGTGCTCGCGCCCACCACCTGTCGGTTCACGTCGGTCACCACCGCCTCGACCGTCACGCGGGCGGCGCGCCCCTTGTCCGTGGCCGGCAGCGTGATGGTGAGCGCGCGCTGCCCAGTCAGGTCCAGGGTGTCCACGCCGCTGCCCAGGAAGTTCGACTTCCCGCGCTCGCTGTCCTCCTCCCACCACCAGCCGTTGTCGCCGAAGACGAATCCCTCGGTGCCGGGAATGTCCACGCTCCACACCGGCCGCTGCGTCGCGGTCCACGTCACCACCGCGCGTCCCATCGGCGCGCCGAAGAGATAGCGCGCCTGCACCACCGGCCGCACGGTGTCGCCGGGGAAGTGCTGCGTACTATCGCCGGAGAGCTGCACCAGGAATTGCGGTGGCCGGTATTCAGCCACGCGGAAGTTCGTGCGCGCGAGACTGCCCCATTTCTTCCCCTGTTTCCGCTCGACGTCCACTCCATAGTAGCCGAGCGCCGCGTTCGCGGGGATCGCGAAGGTGGTGCTCGCGGTGCCGAACGCCGAGAGCTTCGCCGTGCGCGTCCGGATGATCGCGTCCTCGCGGTCGCGGAAGACCCAGCGCACCGAGTCGCCCTTGGGCGGCACCGTGAGGGCGCCGAGCGGTCCGACGCGCGCGATGGCCTTGGCGTACACCGTTTCGCCGGGGCGATAGATGCCGCGCTCGGTGAAGACTGCACCGGCCTGCAGCTTGCGGTCATCGCCGGTGGCCGCGGAGAGGTTGAAGCGCCACGGACTGAGATCGGGATCCCATTCGCTGATCGCGACCACCGCGCGATCCATGCCGAGCGAGGCGGCGACGTAGCCCTCGAAGCTGGTGTACGACTCTTCCGCGTCGTCCTCGTTGCCGGTGGCCGCCGGATCCTCGGGCGGCTTGTAGCCGGTGAGCCGCGCGAGCCCGGACGAATCCGTGGTGGCGCGCGCGACGGAGCGGCCCTTGTGGTCGTACAGCACCACCGCCGCGCCGGCGCGCGGCTTCCCATCGTTCACGCCGGTCACCCACACCATCCCCTCGGCGGCGCCGATCTTCGCGTGCACCGCGAGGTCCGTCACCTGTATGAGCGCCACCGGCGCCTCGGCATCCTGCTCGGCTGCCTCTTTGGGCGTCTGCACTTTGATCGCCATCAGCGTGGCCGCGTTCGCGCTCCGCTGATTGATGATGGGCAGCTTGAGGTTCGTGACGAGCCCGCGGTCCACGGGCGAGGCGACCGGAATGCGCTGCACCGAAGCATGTCCGGTCTTGCGCGCGTCCGGCCAGAGATCGCGATAGCTCCAGTTCGCGCGGCTCAGCCATTTCGCTTCCATCGAATCCGGGATCTCCACCGTCGTCACGACTAGCGTGTCGACGTTGATGCTCTGGATCGCGAGCGTGGGATAGGTGCTGCGCTCCACCACGAGGCGGCCGAAGGGATACTTGATCGCCGCTTCGTAGCCGGTGGTCTGGAAGCCGACGGCCGGATTGCCCACGAGCCGCTGGCCGAAGATGTCGCGCAGCGAGGTGTCGGCGACGATCGCGTACACCGTGCGCGGCTTGAGCCGCGCCTCGAGGACCCAGATCTGGCTCTCGGAGGCGGTGTCGCGCAGCGTGAACTTCACCGGCGGGAGGATCTTCACCGAGCGCGCGACGTCGGCGCCCTTCACCGGCGTTGAGAAGGTGAGGAACGCCGGGCCCGTGGGGCAATCGCGATCGCCGCAGCCGGACTTCGCGATCGTGAGCGCGCCGTGGATCGCGAAGGGCCATGCGGTGAACTTGGTGCCCTCGGGCGAACCGAGCTCCTCCGGCACGCGCAGCACGCCGTTGCATCCCACCGCGAACGGCCCGGGCGGCGCGAGCAGCACCACGCGGCGCATGGAGTCCGCGCCGCGCTCGCGCTGCCATCCGCCGGCGTTGCGGTAGGTCCAATCATCCTTGTCCGTGATCGCGCGCTGCTTCACCACCTGGAGCCGCACGACGCGCGGCGCCGGGCACGCCGCACTGAGCTCGACCGTCGCCATGTTCGAGAGCTGCGCTGAATCCACAGGCGCGCTGTACACCACTTCGAAGCGCGTGTCCTGCGGCAGGTTCTCGTTCAGATGGTTGTAGCCCGACGCCGGCGATCCCGTGAGCGCCGTGGCGCCGCGTACGCGGAAGGTGAACGTGTACGGCGACGCGAGGCGCCCGCCGTCCATCGCCTTGAAATTGTTCGCGACGGTCACGGTGTACGTCGTGTTCGGCGGGAGATACCCGGACGGCGTGAGGCGGATCGTCACCGGATCGCGCCACTCGATGCGTCCCGCGATCGCGGGACTCACGCTGAGGATCGACTCGGCCGCCACTGTGTAGTCGAGCGAGCCGGCCACGGGACGATCGAAGGTCACCGTGATGTTCGTCGCCGGCGATGCGACAGCATCGGGCGACGTGCGAAGAACGTGCAGCTCGGGATCCGCTCCCGAACGCAACGCTGCCGCGACCGCCAACGCGAGAGTGAGACGCGTGGTGATCACGGCAGTGTTCCTGCAGAACGGATTTTCAACGGGCGGTTCGCCACGGTGCTACGGACTCGCGAAAAATGGTGATTGGCGCGCGCACACTATGTGCTATTCGTTCATTCTGCGCAATGCGCAGTTTCGTTCCTATTTCTCGGGCGGCCAGGCGCGACAGGACTTGCCGAGCGACCCCGAACCGCGCACAATCCCACCATGGCCACCGCCAAGAAGAAACGCCCCGCGAAGAAATCCAAGAAGGCCGGCGCCGCGAAGACCCGCGGGCTCGAAGCGACCAAGCTCACGAGCACCGCCGCCCCCGCCTCCGTCACCGCCGTCGCGGAGCGAATAGACGCCGACGGCGGCGTGGTGCTCGCCACTTATCGCGATCCCCTCGGCGGGCGCTGGCAGATGCTGGCCTCGCTGCCCATCGACATGGTGGAGCCCACGCCGTACCAGCGCGACCTCTCCGACGCGCACGTCGCCCGGCTGGCCGACGCGATCGACAAGCTCGACCGGTTCCTGGATCCCATCGTGGCGGTGCCGGCGCCCGACGGGAAATACTGGTCGCCCAACGGCTACCACCGGCTGGGGGCGATGCGGCAGCTGGGCGCGAAGGCGATCACCGCGCTGGTGGTGCCCGAGCCCGAGGTCGCGCACCGGATCCTCGCGCTCAATACCGAGAAGGCGCACAACCTGCGCGAGCGGTCGCTCGAGGTCTCGCGGCTGGCGCAGGCGCTGGCCGAGCTCGACGACCGGCCGGAGAAGGATTACAGCGAGGAGTTCGAGGAGGCCGCGCTCATCACGCTCGGACTCTGCTACCAGGAGAACGGGCGGTTCTCAGGGGGCGCCTACCACTCGATCCTCAAGCGGATCGATCAGTTCCTGGGCGCGAAGCTCCCCGCCGCGCTCGAGACGCGGAAGGAGCGCGCCGCCAAGCTGCTCGAACTCAACGAGTACGTGAACACCGCCGTGGCGGGGCTCAAGGAGAAGGGGCTCGAGAGTCCCTACCTCAAGGCGTTCGTCGTGTCGCGGATCAACTTCCTGCGCTTCGTGAAGGAGAAGCACCCGGATTTCGACTCTACTATAGAGAAGCTCCTCAGCTCCGCGAAGAAGTTCAACGTGGGCAACGTGAAGGCCGACCAGGTGGCGCGGAGCGGCGGCGCGCCGAGCAGCGAGGAGTAGGCGGGGTCAGTCCACCGGGATCGCCGCGCCCCAGCTGCCATCGGTCTGCTTCACCGAGTACATGATGGTGATCTTCGTGATGCCTGGTCCACGCATCCGAAGTAGATCGTCTGGCCGTCGTCCGGCATGCTCGCCTCGGCGGAGAAGGCGCAGCCGGGGATGACCACGACGTCCGGCGTCGTCGTGCAGGTGAGCGCCGTCATCTCTGCAGTGCGTGATCCCCTGCGGGCCATTCCAGTACGCGTCGGCGCCCGGGCCGGAGCGCCAGAACTGATCCTCGTCGCCGGTGGTGTTGATGGGCGCGCCGAGGTCCACGGGGGCGGACCAGACGCCGCCCGACTTCGCGGACATCCAGAGATCCTTGCCGCCCTGTCCGCCGGCGCGGGTGGACATCCAGACGAGCGTGTCGCCGCCGGGGGTGAGGAACGGATTGTCCTGGACCACGTTGGGGACGTGATCGTTGATCCCCGGGTCGGTGGCCGGCCCCCAGCTGCCGTCCGGCTGCTTCACCGCGATCACGATGTTGTTCGCGGTGACGCCGTTCCCCTGCAGCCACACAAACGTGTTCCCGTTGTCGATCTCCATGCCGCCGGCGTCGCCGTAGGGGCCGTTGAGTCCGAGGGCGACCGGTTCGGACCAACCGCCGCCGGCGAGCTTCGTGGCGACGTAGATGTCCGACTCATCCCAGGGATTGTTGCTGTGGTGGAGTCCGGGGCGGTCGGGGCCGGTGAGCACGGGCGGGTTCGCGCCCGCGCTCTTGATGTACGGCGCGAAGTTGTAGCGCGAGTACATGAAGTAGAGTCGCTGGCCGTCGCGGGAGATGAAGGGCGAGTCGGACCAGCCGGTGCCCGGTGTTGATCGGCACGGGGGCGGAGGCGGAGTTCGAGTTCGAGCAGGCCGCGAGTGCGACGATCGCGGCGCCGAGCAGGCATTCGGTGATTCATCGGGGATGCGCGTTTGAGAATGGACTCCGCCCTCTTCGCCCTGTACGAGTCCATCGACGCCAGGTTTCGTCTCGCGAAAACGGCAACTGCTTTGACAGGATGACAGGATTTTCAGGACAACAACGGGATGTACGACACTGCGCTCGTTCGAGTGCAGTGTCGGACATCCCGTTGTTGTCCTGAAAATCCTGTAATCCTGTCAAAGCAGTTAGCGCTTCTTCGCTTTGGCCTTGGCTTTCTCACGGCTCTCCTTCACCCGGAACTTCACGATGCGCGCGATGAGGCCATATGGAATCGGCTCGTCGAGATCGAAGCGCACGGTGCCCCTCGCCGTGGCGTAGCCGGCCAGCTCCTTCTTGAAGGCGCGGATGGGCGCGCTGGTAGGGAAGAAGCTGACGTGATGCTTGAATCCGCCGAAGTACACAAGATTCCCATGCAGCTTGAAGACGGGGATCCCGTAGCTGATCCCCTCCTCGGCGCCGGGCGCGGCCTTCTTGATCGTGGCACGCATCTTCTTGAGCACCGCCTGCACATCGCGCGGGAAGCGCGCGATGTAGGCGTCGATGTCCTTGGCGGGAGCTTGACCCATCCTCATCGCTGCACCTCCCAGGGTGAGACCGGGCCCGGCGTGATCCGGAACAACGGATGCGCGTCGGGCGCGGCGATCGAGCGCCATGCTCGGTGAATCGTGGGGCTGCGAGACTTCAGTTTGCGCATCAGATGTCGCCATTCATAGTCGCGCTGTCCCGCGGTGGCCGCGAGTCGCACGCGTGAGCGCACGGCGCCTACCTTGCGCGCGTCGAACGCATAGCCGCGCTCGCGCGATTCGTCGAGCACGGCGCGCGAGGTAGGCGTTGATCGCGGAACGCGGCGCGGGGTGCTGCTGGAAGCGAATGAGCTGCGGGTGGTGGCGGTAGCCGCGCGTCTCGCCGCGCAGCACGGCGCGCGCGAGCAGCGCCTCGCGCCAGAGTGCGACGAGACCCTGCGGGTCGAGATACTTGGGGATGCAGCGTCCAGAGGCGCACGCTCAGTATCTCGCGGGCGCGTAGCGTTTCGCGAGCAAGCCGGTCGCGGCGGAGAGATCGAGATCGTACACGAGCACGCCCGGCTCGCCGTACGGGAGATGCGCGACGCACTCTCCATTCGGCGCGATGATGCTCGTCGCGGCCTCCTGGAATCGCAGCGCGTAGTTCACGGACGCGAAGTAGATCGTGTTCTCGATGCTGCGCATCATCATCGCGCGCTCGTAGTACGGCGCCTCGGTCGATCCCCACTTCGTGAGCGTGATGCCCCGCGGTCTCGCTGCCCGTGTGCTGCGGATGGAAGACGACCTGCGCGCCGCGCGTCGCGGCCCAACGCACGGTCTCGGGATAGCGCCAGCCTTCATGGCAGATCGCGATGCCGAACTTCAGTCCATTGATCTCGAAGAGTTTTCGGGAATCTCCCGGCACGTAATTCGATTCCTCGCTCGGATCGAGCTGCGTCTTGATCTGCATGCCGAGCGATTCCCCGCGAGCGTCGATCACCGCCGCGGCGATCTGCCGGCCGGTGGGAGCACTCACCTCTAGGCCGAGTATCACGGCGATGTGGTGCTCACGCGCGAGCTGCGCGACATCGCGGAGCACGCGCGCCTGCGATCGCCTCGTCCCATGAGATCACCTCGAAATCCTGCCCGCGCAGGCCGGGCAGGTACGCCTCGGGAAAGCAGACGATCTTCGCGCCGCGCGCCGAGGCGTCGGCCATCGCGGTGGCGATCTTCGCGAAGCCGTCGTCGAGACTCGTGGCGGGCCGCGGCGACGCGAGCGCGACCTTCACTGCGCGAATCGTTCCGCCGCGCGCGCCCGCGCCTTGGCCGCTTCCTCTTCGCGGTTCCGGGGCGGCGCGTTCGTCTGCAGGGAGTCGAGCAGCGTGCGCGAGATCACCGCGATCTCCTCGACGGCGGCGGTGAAGGCCGCTTCGTTCGCCCTCGAGGGCGTGTTGAAGCCGCTCACCTTGCGCACGAACTGCAGCGAGGCCGCGCGGATCTCATCGTCGGTGACGGGCGGCGCGAAATTGTACAGCGTCTTGATGTTCCGGCACATGGGCGCGCTCCATTGAGTGCTCCGGGCGGCGGCATTCGCGCGCCCGAAGACTCAATGTATCCGGCGGCGGCGGGACTACAATGCCGCGAGCACCTCGCGCAGTTTCACATCCAGGATGCGCGGCCAGCCCGACTTGACGCCGGTGAAGTGGTGCGTGTTGTGGGACTGGAAGCCGGTGTGGAGGAGCACGAGCTTCGTGCCGCCGCCGGCGGTGGGCGTGAGCGTGAACGTGACCACGGTGTCGAGTTCGTCGGCGCCCTGCCCGGCCTTCCAGCTGTAGCTGAGCTTCTTGTCGGGCACCGACTCCAGGATCTCGCAGTGCACCGTGCCGTCCCACCACGGCTGCGGCTTCGCCGTGAAGGTGAACTTCGTGCCGCGCTTGGGGCCGATGTCCGTGGTCATGAGCCATTGCGAGACGAGCTTGGGATCGGTGAGTGCGCGCCAGACTTTGGCCGGGGCGTGCGGCAGCTCGGTCTCCATGGTGAACGATTCGGTGGTGGCTTGGGCGGTCATGGGTCCATCTCCTTGAGCAGGGCTTGGAGTTTGTCGAGGCGCGCGGGCCAGAACGCCTCGTAGTGGGCGAGCCAATCCACCAGTGGGCGGAGCCCCTTGGGCTCCACGCGGTAGTACACGAGGCGGCCGTCGCGTCGCTCGCGCACGAGGCCGGCTTTGCGCAGCGCGGCGAGGTGCTGGGAGACGGCGGGCTGCGAGATGTCGAAACGGGCGGTGAGGTCCTTCACCGCCGCTTCGCCGCGGGTGAGCCGTTCGAGGATCCGCCGCCGGCTGGGATCGGCCAGGGCGCGGAAGAGGGTGTCTTCGCGTCGCATGGGGGTAATACATAAGCGAGTACTTATGCTTTGTCAAGACACGCCGGCGCGAGCGAGGCCGAGCGGGCCGTGCGAGGCAACGTGCGCCCGGACGCCGATTCGGGCGGACGAGGGGTGACGCTGCGCACCCGCACAGCGCGCGAACCGGACGCCACGCGGCCTCGAATCGCGCGCGGTAATGCACGCCCGAGGCCGACACGAGATCGAAGTCGCCACGCACGGGCGAACTCGTCTCCACGCGGTGGAACGACACGCGGCCCGCTCAGGGTCCACGGGAAGCGCCTTGCCGTCGGAGTAGTACACGGAGCCGGTGCGCCCATCGCGATCGGGGAACTGGAAAGCTCACGGAGTCCTTGATCGCGGGCGCCTGCCAGATGGAGATCCGGATCACGGCGCCCTTGGCGCCTCCCGGCAGCGGCTCGGCGGGAACGGTCGTCACGAACGCGGAGCCATCCCATGGCGCGCAACTGCGCTCGATCGTCGCCTTCAAGGGCGCGCCGTCCTGACGGCTCCGCGCGCCGAGATCGGCGCGCGGAGCGAATGCCAAGCCGAACAGCAGGAGCGGGATCGCAGCTCGCATATCGCTCGCTATCCGCGGCTCTTGAAGAATTGCACGGCCCGCTCGTGCTTCTCCGCGGCCGCGCGCGTGGCGAAGGTGCCAAGGTTGCGGCGCTTGCCGGTGCGCGGGTTCTTCTTGCGCGAATACAGCCGGTACTTGCCCGAGGAAAGCTTACGGATCATGGCGATCACCTCTTCGCGTAATGGTCGGCGCCAGGGAAATACGAAGATACATATGGCTCATACCCCGCGACGCGACTGTCGTGCGCCCGCGAGAGAACGAGGCTCGTGTCATGCATCGACAGGTCCTTTGATCTCGATGCTGATCACGTGTGACGGCCCACCCGCGCGACTCATCGATCGCTTCTCGCACGCGCGCTCACGCGGCGTCCGTCGCATCGCGCGGCCATCCGGCGAGCGCTGCGATCTGGCGCAGATGGTGATGCAAGTGCGCCACGTAGTCGGCCATGAAGTAGTCGAGCGTGGCCGGCTGATCCGCGGGCACGACGCTCCACGCGATCTCATCCAGATTGTGCCGCCGGTGTTGCTTCATCCGGATCTCCACCGGGATCTTCGCCATCAGGCGCGCGATGTGCCGGTTGTAGCCGGCCCAGAGCGCCACGAGATCCGTCCACGGCGCATTTTGGTAGTCCTGCGCCGCCGTCCACATATCCTGGTCGTAGCCCGGGAAGTTCAGGTCGTCCTGCGACCGGATGCGCACGAAGCGTTGATGGTTGTTCGATGCCGAGTCGATGAGATGGCCGATGATCTCCTTGGGCGACCACGTGCCCGGCGCGGGTCGGCGCGCGTTCACCGCGTCGGGGAGCGCGAGCAGCATCGGCGTCACGCGCGCGATGGTGGCGTTGAGATCGTCAATGTAGTTCACGTGTTCATGAATTCTAACGCGGATTCCCAGGCGCCGACACGTTCGCGCTCGCCACGCGGCCGCGGCCGAGCTGGGCGCGCAGCTCCACGAGCACGCGCGTGCCGGGATCCGCGCTGGCGGGAATGAACGCGATCGCCCGCCGCACGAGCGGTTCCGCCGTCGCCGCATTCCCACGGGCGATCAGGAAGGCGCCATAGCTCGCGACGATCGCGGGATACGCCGTGCTGTCCACCCGCGTGCCTCCCGCGAGCGCCGCCAGCGCATTGCGATACAATGAATCCGCGCCGATCGGATCGCCGTCGGCCGCGCGCGCGCCGGCCTCCACGGCCGCGAGCCGCGCGAACGACGGCGGCAATCGCCCGCGCTTCGCGCGCAGCGCAGCGAGAAGCGGCTTCGCCACGATTCCGGCGTCGTGACCCTGCCCTCCCTGCAGCTGGATGAAGCCGAGCCGCTGCCCCGCATTCAGGGTCAGCTCGTGGAACTCGCCCACGCGCCGTTGCAACGACGCATAGGCGGCCATCGCCTCGGCCGTCGCCGCGCGGAGTGCGCCGACGTTCGCCTTGTACTCGGCGAGCTGCGACGAACTGTTGAACGTCTCAGGGTGCCCGGCACCCATCACACTCTTGAACATCTCCAGCGCGCGCCGCGACGTCGCAGCCGCAGCGGCATCGTGGAACTGCATGGACTCGAAGAGCGCCATGCGATCGAGCGCGCGCGCGAGATTCAGCCCGCCGCCCCGGTCCACCTGCTCCAATCCCGCGACCGCGCCGCGCAACCTCGGCTCCGCCGCCGCCAGATCCCCCTGCTTCATCTCGATCATCGCGAGATTCGATTCTCCCACGAGGAGCTTCACATCGAGCGGCGCGAGCACCCCGCGCCGGTGCGATTGCGCCGCCGTGAGCGCCGACTCCGCGGCGGCCAGACGGTCCTGCGCCGCGAGCAACGACCCCAGATCGCTCAGCCGCGACGCCGTGATCGTGTCGTTCGCACCGGTAAGGCGCACTTGCATCGCGAGCGACTGCCGGTACAACGACTCGGCGGCCGCCGGCTGGTCCAGCCGCTTCTTCGCGGTCGCGAGGATGTCGATCGCATCCGACAGCGCCTGGCTCTCCGCACCGCCGGCGCCGAGATATGCCGCGATCGCCGGCGTCAGCAGCGAATCGGCCTGCGAGTACTCTCCGCGATCGTTGAGCCCCCACGCGACCGCCATCACCTGATTGAGCAATTCCTCGGATCCGGCGCCATATACGCGGCCCGACGCGGCCAGCCCTTTCCGGTGCAAGGTGTCGGCCTGCGCCAGGAGATCGAGGTGCGCATAGGTATTCCCGAGCTCTTCGTAGAGCTCCGCCGCCACCGCCGGCTCGTGTTCCGCCAGACTGTCCACTTGCTTCGTGCCGCGGTCGAGCAGCTGCCGCACCGAGAACTCACCGCCCTGCGTCACGTTCGGATCGGCCTGGTGCAGCAGGTCGACGAGGAATCCTTTCACGCGGTCGGCGCGCGCCGCCTCGAGGCGCGCGGCACGCGCCTGCCACACGGTGGACACCACCCCGCCAACCGAACGCGAGCGCGACGATCGCCGCGGCCGCGACGGCAACGCGATGCCGGCCGATGAACTTTCCGGCGCGATACCGGAATGAATCCGGACGCGCGAGCACGGGCCGCCCTTCCCGGTAGCGGCGCAGATCGTCGAGCATCGCATCCGCGGTCGCGTAGCGGCGCGCCGGATCCTTCTGCAGCGCCTTGAGCACGATCGTGTCGAGATCGCCCGACAACGCACGCCGCGATGGCGATGCGCCGATCGCGACACTCGGCGCCACCGGGTCGGTGGAACAGACGACGCGCTCGATCTCCGCCGCCGAACGCTTGTCGAACCGGTGCGCGCGCTGTCCGGTGAGCAGCTGGTAGAGCACCGCGCCCAGCGAGTAGATGTCGCTGGCCGCGCTGACGCGCTCGCCGCGCACTTGCTCCGGCGACGCATACTCCGGCGTCATCACGCGGCCGTATGCGAGGGTGATCTCGGGATCGGAGGCGCTCTCGTCGCCGAGGAGTTTCGCGATCCCGAAATCGAGCAGCTTCACTTCGCCCTT
This sequence comes from uncultured Gemmatimonadaceae bacterium, assembly GCA_963751275.1. GTDB lineage: Bacteria > Gemmatimonadota > Gemmatimonadetes > Gemmatimonadales > Gemmatimonadaceae > DATKOH01. The sequence goes on from CAVVTZ010000014.1 coordinate 87,622, forward strand.
GTCGGTGACGAAGATATTCCCCGGCTTGAGATCGCGATGCACCAGCAGATGCTGATGCGCATAGGCGACGGCGCCGAGCACGTGCTCCATGAGCGCGAGGCGGCGCGGCACGTCGAGCGCGAGATCGTCGCAATAGCGATCGAGCGGGCGGCCGGCCACGTACTCCATCGCGAACCACGGGAGCCCCGTGTCGGTGACACCGCCGTCGAGCAGGCGCGCGACGCTGGGATGTTCGAGCGTGGCGAGGATGCGCCGCTCTTCGAGGAATCGACGAATGAGCAGCGGATCGTGTTCGCGCCCGCGGCGAATGAGCTTGAGCGCCGCGGTCTGCGCGAACTGGCCGTCGGCCCGCTCGGCGAGGAACACTTCGCCCATCCCGCCCTGTCCGAGTATGCGTGCGAGGCGCCAGACGCCGATCGTGTCGCCCACGCGCACACGAGTGCCCACGGCCTCCTCCACGGCGATCATGAGCGGGCCGGCCATGTCGGCGATCGAATGCTCGAGCGGGCCATTGGGATCCTCGCCCGCCACGAGCATGCGCTCTACCTGAGAGCGCAACGCGGCATCGCCGGCGCAGGCGCGGTCAAGGAAGGCGGCGCGCTCTTTCGGAGAGAGATCGAGCGCCGCTTCGAGAATGGGCTCGATGCGGGCCCACGCGCTGAGATCGGGCGAGGTCATGACGCGCCGTCGTCGAGCGCCGTGGCGAGCCAGCCTTTGGCTTTGATCCAGTCGCGGCGCACGGTGCGCGCCGTGATACCGAGTGCGGCGGCCGTTTCCTCCTCGGTGAGTCCCAGGAAATAGCGGCACTCCACCACGCGCACCAATCGCGGATCCAGCGCGGCGAGCCGCTCGAGAGCATCGTTGAGTTCGAGCACCGCTTCGGCGCTCTCATCTTGTGCGAGCGCGATGCCGCTCAGGCTCACGCGCTGCCGCTCGCCGCCGTGCCGCTCCACGTTGCGCCGCCGCGCGTGCTCCACGAGGATGCGCCGCATCGCGATCGCCGCCACGCCAACGAAGTGCGCGCGGTCCGCGAGCTCCACGCGCGTCTGGTCCACGAGACGCAGGTACGCTTCGTGCACGAGCGCGGTGGTGGTGAGCGTATGATCGGGCCGTTCGCGCCGCATGTATCGCTGCGCGAGCTCGTGCAGTTCGGCGTAGACGAGCGGCAGCAGCTGGTCGATCGTGCGCTGGTCGCCACGTGACAGTTCCAGCACCAGATCGGTCGCCGCGGCCGGCGGCAGTGGCGGCATGGGATAGGGGTCGAGGCCCGCGGATAGGCGGCGTCCGAGATTCCGCCCGGACGCCGCCCGCTCCACTGCCCCAACATACCCAGCCCACCCGCCACGCGATATCACCGGCCTCCGCCGGCGGTCACTTGTCGATCGTGATCGTCGCACCGGACAGCGAGAGGTCGGACTTGGCGAACCCCGATGCCGTGATGCCGGTGAGCGTCGCCTGGTAGGTACTGCTGCTCGTGCTGCCCGGGCCGGTGGACGAACTCCCGCAGCTCGCGACCGTGACGCCGCACACCGTGAGCAGCGCGAGCATCGCGAGCCGGCGGCGGCGTCGCATCGCCGGCACCAGCAGGAGCGGCAGCACCGCGAGTGCCGCGCCGCCGCCCAGGCGTTGCGCGAGCGTGGTATTGAAATCGTAGGTCACGAGGATGTCCACCGGCGTCGTGATCGTGTAAGCGGGATTCAGCGCGAGCGTCACCGAGCCGTCGTTCGCCGCGAAGGCGCCGCTCGCCAGCACAGAATCGGTGCCATTGACGTGACCGTTGCCGTTCTTGTCGAGATAGAGCCGCACCGCCGTGACATCCACCTGCTCGTTGCCGCTCCCCTGCGCCTTGATGGTGACATTGTCCAGCAGCGCGAGCGAGGCGGGCGTGAGCGCGAACTCGAGCATCGGCACGCTGGTCGAGCCCTTCTGTACCACTTGGTCCGCCGGCGAGCTGCCGCCGAGCGCGACCGTCACGGGCAAGCTGTGCAGGATGCAGGGCGCCTTGTTGTTCGTCTGATTGTTGTCGGGCGGCGGATCGTCGCTGTACGGCGGATTCGCGCTCGAGACCTGAACGCCGACGCAGAATTGGGTCTGTGTCGGCGGCGGCGCGTTGGGGCCATCGGGCCCGCCGCTGTATCGGAGGGTGAAGGTCGTGCTGTCGCCGGGGGGAAGATAGGTGACGATACAGTTCCGCTGGTCCGTGTAGCAATTGCCGTCCGACGCGAACCAGGCGATCTGAACGTCGGGCCCATCTTCGAGGCTGTCGCCGAGCGTGGCGAGACTGACGCCGAGGGCCCCGTGCGGCCCGTGATTCACGACGCGGAAGGTGGAGCTCATGACCTGCCCACCGTAGGATGAATTCACGAGCGCAACGCTCAGGTCCGCGTTGAAGTGTTGCTCGGCCGGCCCGTTTCCAACGGTGTCGATGAAGCCGGCACCCTGCGGGATGTAATTCACATTCGCGATGTTCACGGCGAACGAATCCGGCCCCTCGGAGCAACACGACCCGACATCCGGCGTCGCGGTCAGCGTCCCGGTCGCGCCGTAGGGGATGATCCCGTGGCAGGCATGGAAATCGACCACCGCCATCACGCCGCTCCCGAGCACGATCGAGTGGCAGCTCGCGACAGCCCCACCGCCGCCGCTCGAGGAAGCCACGGCGACCGTCGCCTGGCCCGTGCCGTCGTTGAGATGGCCGCCCAGCAGATTCATGTCGATCGAAAGCGCGCAATCCTGGAACGCGACCGGCACATCGACATTCGTCCACTTGTTCGCGGTGATCGTGAAGGTCACGTTCGTGGCAGTCGCGCGGCACGGGCCCACGAGGGCGTCCACGCGCGAGAACGTGTACGTGCCCGGCGTGAATTCCTGGGTGAAGATCTCCTGCGGTCCGCTCGCCGTCTGCAGGAACGTGCGATACACGGTGGCGTCGGGCCCGTTGGGCACGTGCGTGTACAGGCTGACGAATCCGGTCTGCGCGAACGCCGCGGCCAGCGGCGCACAACAGAGGGCGAGCGCGATACGAATGGAATGCAGCGGTCGATGACGCATGATGGCTCTCCGGGAGGGGCCCGAACGCGGGCCGTGAATGACCTCTACCGGAGAAGCGCGGATTCCTGCGGAAAAGCGGACATCGGGGGCGGGCAGGCTAGGCCTTCCAGTCCACCTCGTGCAATTCGACCGCCTCGGGAAATCCCTTCAGCTGAACATCGCCGTGCTTGTTGAAGGTGAACGCCTTCCCGCTGCTCAACTCGCGCACCACGCGCGAGGCGAGGATCTGCCCCGGCGCCGCGGCCGCGCAGATCCGCGCGGTCTCGTTCACAGCCGCACCGAACAAGGCTTGGCCATCCACGATCGGCTCTCCCGCCCCGAGCCCGATGCGCACCTCGATGTTCACGCTGCTCTGGTCCTTCGAATTGTACTCCTGGAACGTCCGCTGGATCGCCACGGCGCACGCCACGGCCTGCGACACCGACGCGAACGAGATGAGGAAACCGTCTCCGGCGCGGTCGATCTCTCGGCCCGAATGCTTCACCAATGCGCCGCGCACGATCTCGTTGTGCTTCGCCGCGATTGAGCGCGCCTCCGCATCGCCCAGCTTCGTCGTGATGTGCGTCGAGTCCGCCATGTCAGTGAACATGATCGCGCGGAATCCGGTCTCATTGATCGGCGTCGCCGCCGCGTTCGCCGGATCGGTGACGCGTCCGAGGAACCCCGCGACGGTCGCCGCATCCACCTCCACGATCAGGTTCGGGATGAGTCCGTGCGCCTCCTTGTGCATGGCGCGTACCGCGGCCTCGGTGGGCGCCTCGATCAAACAGAACGCCGTGCCGCGCTGCTCATCGAACCAGTACGTCAGCCCCTTGCACGCGTGCTGCCCCTGGATCGCCAGATCCTTCTGGTGGGCGGCTGCGACGTCCTCGGCGGTGGCGTCACGAATGTCATGGCGGTCCATGTACAGCGGCATGCAGGATTCTCCATTGTGTCGAGATGACCGGTCAGCGCGCGTGCCGCGCCAGCCGCGCGAGCAGATGCCGCTGCACGTCGCGCCACTCCGTGGCAAGGATGCTGAACATCACGCTGTCACGCACGGTGCCGTCGCGGCGCATTTGATGGTGGCGGATCACGCCGTCCAGTCTCGCGCCGAGTGCGGCGATCGCGTGCTGCGAATTGAGGTTCAGGATGTCGGTGCGCAGCGCCACCACCCCGCAGCCCAGCGTCTCGAACGCGTGGCCGAGCAGCAGCAGCTTGCACGCGGTGTTCACATGGGTCCGTTGCCAGCGCTTCGCGTACCACGTGTAGCCGATCTCGACGCGATCGATCGGCGCGACGATGTCGTGATAGCGCGTGCTGCCGACGATCGTGTTCGTCGCGAGTTCGCGCACGGCCCACGGCAGCATGTGCCCCGCATGCTGGCCGGCGAGCGCGTCGGCGATGTACTTGGCGGTCAGGTCCGGCTCGGGCACGGCGGTGTACCGAAGCTCCCAGAGGCGGCCATCGGCCACGGCCGCCCGCAGCGCCGGCTCATGCGCGGCCGTGAGCGGCTCGAGACGAACGCCGTGGCCTTCGAGGGTGATCGGGGCGAGGGTGATCAAGGTGCTCGCGAACTCCAGGAAGGGCGTGAGACGAAACCCGAACTCCGTGATTCGTACCCCGAACACCGTGAGGCGCGAGGCGTGCGACGAACGGACTGGACTGCGTCAATAGCACCCTGAACGCCGTGAGTGCACTCACAACTTACGGAGTTCGGGGCGCGACGCACGGGGTGCGGGGTTCGACTCACGCTCCACAGTCCGTTCGTCGCACGCCTCACGCCTCACGGTGTTCGGGGTACGCCTCACGGAGTTCGGGTCGCCACGAACGCAGTTGTGACTCTAGGGCTTCTTCGCCCCGCCGCCGCTCGAACTCCCGAGGTGATCCCAGTTGGCCATCGCGTTCAAGACCATTGCGAACGTCCCCTGTGATTCCCAGCGCCACAATGGCCGGATCGCGAAGAGCACGACGTTCCCCTTCCCCACCGGCGCGTCGATCACGGCCGCCTTGCCGATGAGTTCGCCGCCTCCCGCGAGCAGTCCCGAGAGCAGCAACGAATCCGCCCGTGGATGGAATCGCAGGATCACCTTCGCGCGCTGGGCTTCGATGTCCTTCAGCACCATCGAGTCCACGTTGACATTGCTCGCCAGCGTGTCACGCGTGGCCACCGCCAGCACCGGCGCGCCGCCGAAATACACCGGGAAACTCGGCGCGTCGTCGTAGCCATAGAGAATGGGACTCGTCCTTGTCACCTGCTGCGCGCGGAGAATGGAGCCCTGCGCGCGCAGCCCGTGTGCGTCGGCCGCCTGCACGGTGGGATTGAAGCCGAGCGCGATGACGAATGAGCTCGTGCCACCTTCCGTGATGAGCAAGCCGCCGCGTTCCACGAACTGCCGCAGCGCGTTCGCGCCCGCGAGTCCCATGCCGCCGCGGATGTCGTCGGTCTCGTCCCAGAGGTTCAGGTTCGGCGTGAGCGCCGATTTCTTCCATGGCACCGGCGGGCCGATCATCGGGCGGCCGTTCAGGATCGTGCTCGGTGAACCGTTCACGTGCGGAAAGACCACGACGTCGAACTTGTCGAGCGCGCCCGGCTTGCGCAGCGACTGGTCCGACAGGTAGGTGTACGGGATCCCCATCTGGTCGAAGGCGAAGCGCACCCAGCCTTCGTTCTGCGTCTCGAGCCAGGTGTGCACCACCGCGATGCGCGGCACCGTGATCGGAAAGCGACCCGCTGAAACCGACTGCTTCGTGACGACGCCGCTCAGTCCCATCGCTGCCATGGCGTTGATGCGCGCGTTCGTTGCGTTCGCCACGAGGAAGGTGCCCGCCGGGAACTGCTGACCGCCCACGATGAACGGCGCTTCGGCCACCGTCACCGCACCGCCCGCTTTCCACGGCAGCGCCGCCGCGCGCCAGTCGCCCGTGTTGCGGATGATCATCATGCCGCCGGCGCCGCCGGAATCCACTGCGATCATTCCCTTGGCTGCGGCGTCCGCCGCGAGCGGCGTCATCTCCTTCGCAAGCACCGCCGAGTCGCCAATGGGATACGCGATCACGTGGCGCAGCAGGTCGAGCGTCCAGCCCGTGTCGTCGTACGGCGGCGGCTCGTTACTCCCGTACCGCTGCATCGCGAGCAGCGTGCGCACCGTGCCGGTATTCGGCTGGTCCATGCGCACGATCCAGTCGCCCTTGTGCACGGCGACCTCCTTCGGCTTGCCGCCCATCTTGTGCATGCTGTCGGCGCGCGCACTGTCGGCCGGCAACATTGGCGGCGGAGCGGGCTCGGTGGGCTTGAGGTTGCTCCCGACTTCCACGGGACGCGGCGCGTCGAACGTGGTGAAGTCCGCGCTCGCGACATCCACCACGGTGCCTTGCGCACGGAACAAGTTCACGAGCGCCGCCGCTTCGCCCGCGTGGCGCTGATCGTGCGGGATCACATAGGCGTACGGTGCGCTCGTGCGGCCGCGATGGATCATGCGGTCGACCTTCGCCGCGTAGTTCGTGAGGAACACCTGCCGGTTGTCCGCCACATAGCGCAGCGCGATCAGCACCCCCGACTGCTGGTAATTGATGTTCGTGCGGATGCACCACTTCACGCCGTTCACCGGCGGATTCATCCGGTCCCACTCCTTCTGCACGGCCGCGGTGGGGAGATGCACGGTGTGACACTCGGCGCCCATCGACGTGTACGTCTCGTAGAAGCGCCCGATGGAATTGTGCAGGCTCGCCACCGAGAGGATCGTGTAGTTCGGCGCCCATCCATCGTAGAAGCCGTGCGTCCACACCCCCGGCAGCCCGCGGCGCGTGAGCTCGGTCATCTCCTGGTACGCCAGCGTGTGCAGCTCGTCGGTGAGGATCGCGTCGAACTCATCGTTGTACGGTCCGGTGCCGGTGCTCGTGTACAGGAAGGGCACCGACTCGTGCAGGTCGTGCGCAACAGTGGGATGCCACGCGAGGAAGACCTTCACCACGTTCTGCGTGAGCTTCTGCGACAGCACCATCGCGTCGCGATTGTTGTCGTGCGCGGTGTACTTCCCCCAATAGATGAGCGGCACCGGACCCGCCTGCAGCGCGCGCGACTCGGCGAAAGCATCCACCTCGCGGTCGCGACCGTCGGTCTCGAGCACGGGCGTGATGAGCGTGATCACGCCGGCGCGGATCGCCTTGATGTGATCGGACTCGTCCACGGCGAGACGGTACGCCAGCTCCATCAGCATCTCGGGGCTGCCCGTCTCCGGCGAATGGATCGATCCCGTGAGCCAGTACACCGGCTTCGCTTCGGCGATGAGCTTCGCGCGATCGGCGGCGCTCAGCCCTCGCGTGTCGGAGAGCTGCGCGAGCTTCGCGCGATAGTCATCGATGTGCGCGATCGTCGCCGAGTCGCCGATGGCGACGGCGAGCATCTCGCGCCCCTCGTCGCTCAGGCCGGCGGAGTAGAGTTTCACGCGTGGCGACGCCGCGGCGAGCGCGCGGAAGTATTTGTTGATGTCCGCGACGTGCGAGAGCCTGCCCACCGTGCCCGGGACGTAGCCCAGCACCTTGAGCGGCGTGGGCACCGTGGCCGACGCCGGCAGGTAGTTCACCAGTTCAGTGGTGAACATCCACTTGGGATCGGTGGGGGTGAGCTGCCTGATCTGGGCGGTGTACGCCGAGTCGATCGGCTGTTGCGCGACGGCTGTCGCGGCGATGCAGAGAGCGGCGAGCGTCAGCCGCGGCTTGAGCCCGAAGAGGTGTGAGCGCATGGCGCTGAAACTACGGCCTGAGCGCGTCCAGCGGAACGGCGACAGCCAGATCGGGAACGGGAAACGGGAAACGGGAAACGGGAGGGAGTAGTGACCACTCCCTCCCGCCTTCCGTTTCCCCTTTCTCCTACTCTGCGTCGCTCGTTGTCAGAGCGCCCGCGACACATTCGGAGTGTTCGCCCCGACCGACCAGTCATTCCGTCGTCTTCCCGTCGAAGTGCTCTTTGTCGGCCTCGGCGGCGGCGCGGGTGTGGTGATGGACGCCGTCGCGATGATTGGGCGGCGCGTAGAGCGTATAGAGCTTCAACGGTCCGGCGCCGGTATTGATGATGTTGTGGTTCGTTCCGGCCGGCACGAGCACCGCGAAACCCGGCTTGATCGGCGTCCGAACACCATCCAGCACCGCCTCGCCACTCCCCTCCTCCACGCGGAAGAACTGGTCGAGCGTGTGGACCTCCGCTCCGATCTCCTCTTTGGGCTTGAGTGCCATTAGAACGAGTTGGCAGTTCTTCGCCGTGTACAGCACGCGGCGAAAGTCGGAATTCTTGACCGCAAGACCCTCGATGTCCTTCACGAAGCCTTTCATGTTGCCTCCTGTGCGCGGAACGTGTGCACTGCCCTCCCAATATCCGGCACGCACGATCCGTAGGGAGTCAGGGAATCTCCCTGCACGCGAAGGGCGGAGCAGCCTACGGCGAATCGCGGAAGCCAAAGGGGAAACGGGAGACGGGAAACGGGAGGGAGTAGCGACCACTCCCTCCCGTTTCCCGTTTCCCGTTTCCCCTTCGTCGCGACCGTCTCCTGCAGTATTTAGTGCTTGTACCCGATCGTGACGCCGATCTGCAGGAGCTGCGCGTTGGAAGTCGTCTTCTCGCCGGCAAAGTCTCCGCCGAACGCACCGGTGCCGGTGAGGTTCAGCCAGCTGATCGAGGGACTGATCGCGAGCTTGCCGCCGGACGTCATGATGTCCTTACCCAGCGCGACGCCCCACGCGAAGCCACCGCCGGATCCCGAGCTGCCTTCAGCGCTCAGCCCTTCCGTCCCGTAGCCGATGTTCAGCTTGAGCCAGACGGCCTCGGTGAGTGTGTTCTTCTCGCTCGTGGGGTAGAACGTGATCGCGCCGGTGATGAACTGGGTCGTGCTCTTGAGACCGCTGAATCCGGAGAAGTCGTTCTTCACGAAGTAGTCGTACTGTGCGCCGATCCGCACCATGTTGTTCTTCAGCCCGAATCCGACGCCGGCCGTGTAGCCGATGTCACTCGATTTGCCCGTGGTCGTGGGGCCATCGGCCACGTTGATCGTGATGGACGGCCACGTATAGTTCACGCCGACATCCGCGTATAGGCCCTGACGCTCCGACACTTCTTGTGCGCGCAGCCCCGTGGCCGAAACGGCCGTGAGAGCCGCGATCATCATCAGAACACTCGTCTTCCGCATGCTGCCTCCATTGGAGAATGTGCGCCACGGCGATCGGTGACGGCACATTCGAACGGGAATCTCGCACGACGCGTGCGAGTGGAGGTAGGATGCGCGCGATATCGGCCGGCAACAGTCGGGAGATGTCCCAAGGAGCGGTCGGGCGATACCCGTCTCCCGCTGCGGCCGCTTGGTGTACCACACGCTCAGTCGCTCCACGCGCCCCTCAGGGCGCGGACTCGGCCCTAGCTACGGACTCTGGGCGACGAGATGACGAACCGGAACCCGTCCGGGTCGAGAACGCTGAATGTGCGCGTCCCGTACCGGTCTTCGGGTTTCGATGCGAGCTTCGCGCCGCGCTTCTCGATCCGCGCCGCGAGCGCGTCGATGTCCTGCGTCGTCGTGAATTGCACCGACATCCCCTGCCCCTTCTTGCGGTCCTTTCCTTTCACGAAGTCATCCTGGCCGATGACGACGCGCACCGCCCCCGCCTTGAGCGCCACGGCCTGCAGCCGGCCCTCGCGCTCGTATTTCTCATCCACGACGAAGCCGAGGACATTGCGATACCACGTGAGACTCTTCTGGATGTCGTTCACGGTGAACGATGCCTGCAGCGTGCTGGCGCGGAACGTTTCCGGCTGCGCGCGCTCTCGGCCGCCGGCTGGTACTGGTGACTTGTCGCTCATCGATCTCCGGAAGTGATGTGTTGACCGCGATCCGCGGTGACGAACGGTAGCACCGCCGGGGCGATTCTGGAACGCCCGCCTACTCCGCCGGCGCGGCCGGACGGATCGCCCGCACCACCGCCCATACAATGATGGCGGCCACCATCACGGCGCCGAATCCGAACGCGGTGCGGCACACCATGCCCCGCGCCGCGGTGCTCACGAACGGCAGCGACACGCTGCACGCACGCGGGCCCGGCCAGAACGCGATCCACAGCGCGGGCAGCCCCATCGCCGCCATGCACGCGATGGCGAGCCACGCCTGCAGCTTCGAATCCTTGGCCGAGGCCGCGACGATCGAGAGGCCGGCGAACAGGAACGCGCCGCAGGCTGCGTACACCACCCACCCCGGCGCCTCGCGCCCTTCGGGGCGCAGGTACACCATCGCGCCTAGGGCCACGCCAATGAGCGCGACGAACCATCCCGTGCGCGCGGTCGGCCGCTGATCAACCATGTGTCACCACCTTGGCGAAGGATGTCGCGAGCAAGAGCGCGCCGAGACCCACCAGCAGCGCGCCGAGCACGCGGCGATACACCGGCGCCGGGATCCGCGCGAGGACCGGCACGCCGAGGAGCGTGCCCGCCACGACGCCGGCGCACATCACGAGCACGATCCGCGCGCCGGCCGCGATCGCCGCGCCGGAATGTCATGACGTAGATCGGAACGCGGGTCGCATCCACGAGGATCGCGGACGCGGTGGCCGTCGCGACGAGCTGTGCCCCGGTGAGATCGAAACCGAGCAGCGCCGCCGCGCGAATGCCGCCTTGATTCCCGACGAGTCCGCCGAAGGCGCCCGAGAGCGTGCCGCCCGAGAGTCGCCAGAAGGGCGTGTTCGGGATCGGCAGCCGCCGCTGCGCCAGCTCCGCGCCGCCGGCGAGAATGAGCAGCGCGCCCAGGATCACGGAGAGCACCGGGCTGCCGAGCCGAGTTTGGAGCGCGGCGCCCGCGAGTCCGCCGATCGCGCTGGCGATGCCGAACTGGCGAAAGGTGGGCCAGTCGATGTCGCGGCGCAGCCGCGTGAGGCGCAGCCCGGTGGCGAGCACGTGCGGGATGGCGACGAGCGCGACCGCTTCCGCCGTGGCCATCGAGAGCATGAGCAGCGGCGTGAGGAGACTGCCAATGCCGAAGCCCGACACGGCCGCCACGGCGCCCGCGAGCACCGCGACGGCGCCGATGATCCACGGAGAGGAGGCGATCTCAGTTACCGGTGAGTGGGTGGAATTACAACGGGCGAGCGTGGAACCCCGGAACCACGTTACTGGTCCCACGGACGTAGTTCCGGGGTTTTCAGATCTCCATGAGATCACGTCCGACGATGATCTCCCCAGAAAAATACGGTCGCGCGGCGTCGATCCACATCTGTTCGGTGATCGCCGGATCATCCGACGGCGCCAAGTGCGACAGCACGAGCGTCTTCACGCCGGCCGCTGCGGCCACCCGCCCGCAGTCCTCGACGGACGTGTGGCTGTTGAGCATATGCTGCTTGAGCATTGCCGCATTCGGCTGGGAACCGAACATCCAGTCCACGGCCGGCACCCACAGCGCCTCGTGCACCAGCACGTCCGCGCCCCGCGCCAACTTCTCGAGGTTGCCGGACCGGATCGTGTCGCCCGAGATGACGATGCTCCGGTCGGCGCTGTCGAAGCGGTAGGCGAACGCCGGCGCCATCGGTGGATGGTCCACCAGCGTGCAGGTCACCTTGACGTTCTCATCCTTCATGACGAGCCCCGCGCCGGTCACGTCGTGCGCGTGGATGAGCGGCGGGAGCGGCGGGATCCCCTGATCGGCCACGCGGACATCGATGTCGGGCGCGCTCATCTCCAGGAACAGTTGGGTGATCCGCTCGAGCGGCGGCGGGCCCCAGGTGTCCACGCGCGTGCGCAGGCCGCTCACCCAAGCGAGCAGCAACAGGTTGCCGTAGTCGGCGTTGTGATCCGAATGATGGTGCGTGATGAACACGTTCCGCAGCTGCGCCAGCGGCACGCCCGCGATCACGAGCTGGCGTGCGACGCCGTCGCCGCAGTCCACTACATACGGCACGTCGTTGACAATGATCACCTGCGACGACGAGTAGCGCCCTTTCCTCGGCCGCGGGCCACCGCCCGTCCCTAAGAGGACCAATCGTGTCTTCGGGCCACGCGCGAATCTCCAGCGTGGAAGCCACGCCGTCGCGGCCAGGCCCGCGGCGACGCCGAGGAATTCCCGGCGATCGATCTCTGGAGGCATGTGATGCTCCCGGCCGGAGTGACGGAGCGATCTCTTCAGGACAGCACTTTGTATGCGTGCACCCAATCGTTCCGCAGGAATCCCGGAATGCACCACAACATGCAGAGCGGTTCGATCGCGCGCGCCGCTTCGGCCTTGCCCAGGTCCGAAGTCTCCCAGCCGAACTGATCGAGGATGCCGGTGACCGTCTTCCGCGCGGCCTCATCGTTGCCGCAGATGAACATCGTCGGCTTCCCGCCCTTGAATTGCGGATCCACCATGGCCGAACTGCCCACTGAGTTGAACGCCTTCACGAAACGCGCGTCCGGATGGCTCCTCTGCAGGCGCTCGAGGAGCGAGTCGTCGAGGCTCGTGAAGTACTTGAGCACGCCGTTCACCGGCGGCGCCGGGGCGATAGGATTGGTCGTGTCGATCACGACCTTGCCCGCGAGGTTCGCCTTGCCGGCCAGCTTCAGCGCCTCGTCGGCGGCGGTGCCCTTCACCGCCAGCACGAGCATCTCGCCGAACTGCGCGGCGTCGGCGAATGTTCCCGTCTTTGCTGCTGGATTCTTCTTCACCCACTCGGCGAGCTTCGCCGGCGTGCGACTGCCGAGCATCACCGCGTGACCATGCTTCAGGAAACCGGCGCCGAGCACCTGCGCAACTTCGCCTGAACCGAGAATGCCGACTTTCATGGGGCACCTGCCTTGTCAGTAGGTCGTAGTGTCCTGTCCATCATGTTCATCCTGTCAAAAGTAGTACGGGGACGCGAGTGGGAGGAACATTTGACAGGATGAACATGATGGACTGGATGACGGCCACTGCACGGCGAGTGTGACACCGCGGACGGCGAGTGTACCGACGCTGACGGCGCCTGTGATCGTTGACGTGTGGCAACGTCACCGTCGAGGTCTTATTTCCGCTTGTACAGCACGGTCGCGATCACGATGGTGTTGTCCTTCGGCAGCTGCGCGACGAATGTGTCGTAGTGCTGTGCGTTCCCGATCTTGACGAACACGGAGTCGCCGTTGATCACGTAGTGTCCGAAGTTCGCCGGATCCGCCATCTGCGCGCCGGACCAGTTGAAGCGCGCGGGGTCGTTGCCGGGCACATCCAGCGCGTCATAATGCCGGTAGACGCGGCCATCCGCGGAGAAGAGATAGAAGAGCAGCGCGGTCTTGTAGTAACCGTAGCCCGCGCCGAGTTGCAGGTTCGTCATGTACTTCTGCGCGATCCCCTGGTAGAGTCCCGCGAGCGCCTTGCCGGCGGCGCCGGCGGGCGCGGTGTAGTCGGGCTGCGTGCCGGAGCCGATCCGCACGCTGCCGAAGAACGCGTTGAGCTGTGGCAGCATCATCTGCCACCCCTGCGCGGTGGCCGCCTCCGCATCGACGATCGCCACCTGGTCGCCTTTGACGATTACGACGCGCACGTGCGGCTTTCCGGGCGGCCCCACCACGATGTCCTCGAATTGCGCGCGCAGCAGATAGTCGGCGCCGGCGATCGAGCCCGAGTCGAGCTTCACGTTCGTCGCGCGCGTCTCCTGGAAACGCGGATCGATCAGCTCGCGCAGCAGCGTGCGCTGGAAGGCCGGACGCGGATCGCCGGTGAACTTCTGGAACGGATAGACCTGGATCCCGACGTTCACGTTATTCCCGGTGAAGTCCGCGGGCGGATAGATGGCGCTCCGGTAGAATCCGGGCGGATCGGTGAACGTGATCTCGGCCACCGACACCATCTGCGCGAGCGCGCGCTGCGCCGCGACGAGCATGAGGACGGACGAGAGGATCCGCATCGGCGAACGCATGGCAGCAACCTCCGGGGCTGAGGGGTCAGCTCGCGCGATATTGCCCGGCTACCGGCATCCGCCACGAAATACCTCAACCCGGGTCGCGCGTCCAGAGGGCAGCCGGGGGGTTGCAACGCTGGCGGCAAACCGGTGTACCTTACAATGGGCGCGGGAACCCGGAGCAGATCCGTGCGTCTCGCCGCCGCCCTCGCCATCCATTTCCCGATGGGAACCCTGCACGCCGTGCGACGCCGGAACCGGCGGAGTGCGGCGCGGTTCCCGTTTCCATTCATAAGGAGGACATCCCATGCAGATCCCAACGCTGGGCATCGTGACCGCCGCCGCATTGTTCGCGCTGGTCCCGATCGCGGCGAGGCAGCACGCCGAGTACACCGCGCACATGAACGCCAGCCAGGAAACGCCGCCGAACATGTCGCACGCGTCCGGCACCGTCACGCTCACCGTGTCCGGAAGCGAGCTGCACTACATGGTCACCGTCGGCGGCTTGAGCGGCCCCGCGACGGCGGCGCACATCCATGTCGGCGCGCCCGAACGTGGCCGGCCCGCCGGTGCTCACCTTCACGGTCAAGCCGGTGGCCGACGGCATGGTGGCTGACGACTCCGTGGACCTCATGAAGGAAGTGAGCAAGGGCGTGTCGGGCGATTCGTTGCGCACGCTGATGGCCAATGGGAACGCCTATGTGAACGTGCACACGGCGAAGTATCCCGGCGGCGAGATCCGCGGGCAGGTCGTGAAGCCGTAGCTCGATGCCTCATCTCGCCGCGCGAGAGGCAACGTTCGCGCGGCGAGGGCACGACCCCACCCAACACATTCCAATCGGGAGACCGGTCCATGTCCTTCTCACTGTATCTCATCGGCTTCGTCATTGTCATCGGAGGCGTGGCGTGGGGGATGATCGCCGCCGGCGTTCCGAAATTGTACGTCATGATCGCGTGCGTGATTCTGCTGGGGCTGGGCATCGTCACTGGGGTCAGCCGCACGCGGACGAAGGATCCGTCGTAGGTCGAGGACCTGATGTGGCGACTGCTTTGACATGATGGACATGATGAACAGGATGTGAACTGCATCGAGATGCGGTTCACATCATGTTCATCATGTCCATCATGTCAAAGCAGTTCGTACTAGTAGAACCCCTTCACCTTCCCCTGCCCCGCCGCCCACAGCGCCAGGATCGTGCTGATCCCCGCGATCGCGCGCTTCTCATCCATCGTGCGGATCACCAGCCCGTACGTGTCCGCCACGAAGTTCATGTTCCTCAGCACACGCTCGGCCGCAGGCCGCTTGATCGCGCCGTGCCAGAGCACCGCCTGGTCCACGATCGTCGCCCCGTAGCGACGCAGGAACTCGCGCATCGACACCACGCGTGAACTCAGGGCCGTTCGCGGGCGGCAGATCAGGAGCAGGTCGGCGAGGTAGTCGTCCCAGTGCGCCGCCAGGCGCCGGTGCTCGGGCTTCCGCAGATAGCGCGCGCGCGCCAGCGAGAAGCGCGCCCGCGCGCTCACCCGGTCGCGCGGCACCACCGGGAACAAGTCGAAGATCGTGTCATCGAGGCCGCGATCTTGGCCGCCACGTTCGTGGTACGCCCACGCGCGGCGCAGTTGCCCCCAAGTGTAGATCGTGAGCACCGCCGACTTCTCGCTGTCGAGCACGATGAACTTGCCCGCCTCGGCCTTGACCACCGTCACCCAGTGCTCCCATTCCTTCACGCAGATCAGACAGGGATGGCCGCGCCGCAGGTGACGCAGCATCTCCTGCCGCGCCAATTCAGGTTCGTGCCGTCGGATCGGCGTCAGGTCGCAGCGGAACCGCCGCGCCGCTTTGCGCAGCTGGCGTTCATCCGTCCCCCCTCCCCGCCTCGTGCCGGCGATCTCGGTGATGGTCTTCTCCGGTGCGAAGATCCCGAGCGTCACGAGCGCGTGCTTGAGCGCGAAGGGTCCGCACTGCCAACGGTTCGGTTGTGGGTACAGACCCATTCGGCGACCGGCGAGAGGGAGCGAAAAGCCCGAGCAGCGAACATATTCGGGGGGAGCGGGCCGGGCAACTTTTGCGAAAGGCGTTCAGATGAGACCCAGCGTCGCCATCGTGTTCAATCAAGTGGGCGTGGACGAGTACGCCGAGATCAACAAGGTGGATCCGGCCACGCTGGATTTCACTCCGACGTATCCGCTCAAGATCGCGACGGTGATGGAAGAATACCGCGCGGTGCGGAAGGCGCTGAACGGCGCGGGATGCAAGGCCGAGCTGTTCAATATGGCTGACGACGTGGACAAGCTGGTCGCGTGGCTGCGTGAACACAAACCCGATGTCGTGTTCAATCTCGTGGAGGCGGTGCGGGACGATTCGGGAATGGAGGTCGCGATCGCCGGGCTCTACGATCTGCTCCAGATCCCGTACACCGGCGCGCCGCCATTGGCGCTCGGCCTCTGCCAGCGCAAAGGGACGACCAAGCAGCTGCTGCTCGCGAATGGCGTGCGGACGCCGCGCTTCCACCAACTATTCGGACCGAATCTCAAGCGGCGCCACGGGCTGCACTTCCCGATGATTGTGAAGCCCGCGCGCGAGGATGCGAGCGTGGGCGTGGACGCGGATTCCGTGGTGCACGACCAGGAGAAGCTGCACCAACGGATCGCGTTCACGTGCGAGAAGTTCGGGCCGGCCGTGCTGGTGGAGGAATTCATCGAGGGGCGCGAGCTGCACGTGGCCGTGCTGGGCAACGACCCGCCGGTGGCGCTGCCGATCCTCGAGTATGAGATGTCGGACCTGCCGGGCGACATGCCGCACATCATCACGTACGCGGGCAAATGGGATCCGCTCAAGGAGGAGTACCACCGCCTGCGCACCATCTGCCCCGCGAAGCTGAGCCGCGCGGTGGAGCGGCGCGTGAAGGAGGCGGCGCTCGCCGCGTACCAGCTCACCCAGTGCCGCGATTACGCCCGCGTGGACGTGCGGCTCTCGAAGGACTCGAAGCCGTACGTGCTGGAGGTGAATCCGAATCCGGATCTCACGGAGAACGATTCGTACATGGAATCCGCGGCGGCGGCGGGGATGACGTTCGGTGACGCGCTGCGGAAGATCGTGGACATGGCGCTGGAGCGACGGCCGATGACAGCCAGCGTTGTTTCGGACAAGAGCTGATCCTGTTGATCCTGCAAATCCTGTGATCCTTACGCGCGACCAAGCACGACCAACTGCATTGGACAGGATTACAGGATTATCAGGATCAACAGGATGACAGCTCGCGGCGTCGACGCGGAGTGGCACCTGCGGTCATTGACGCGGCTCGCTGAATCATCTCGTAGTTCAACGTGAACGGAGACTCTGTTCGTGCCCGACGGCCGTAGCGCCGTCGCCACGCAGGCTCTGCAGCGCCGGTGCCTGACCCGGGAATGACGACCTAGGATTCCTTACCACGCCGATCTCGAATACGCCCGTCCGCTGGAGCACGAAGCTGCCCGCTTCGGCGGGCTCGGCGATCCGCTCGAGGTCTTCGTATCGAACGCGCCGAGCGTCTGCGCGGTACTCTCGGTACTCGGCGTTCCGTCGCTCTCGATGTCCCGTGAACGTCTTCGCGACGGCGACGTGCGTCAGTTGGGGAGGTCCTCTCCTCGGCTTGGCTTCCTTCCGGGCATCTGAGCGCGGCGGATCGTGCGAGGCTGCGACGCCCCTTGTCGACTCTCCGCTGAACAGTCGGCGAAAATGAACACTACGGTCTTCTTGTCGACGCCGACGCGACTCCGGCTCGGCGCAACCGCTCGAGCTCGCCTGAGCGCGCGGAGTCTCTCGCGTTCGATTCGAGCTTCGCCACGTACCCTTGATCGTCGACTGGCCGAAGCCCTTGTACCGCGGACGCATGACTTCTTCTCGAACGGGCCATCGGTGTTCGAGGAGACTTCTTCACGCTGTTCGGAGATTCGGCACTGGATGTTCGATCCGCCGAGTGACATCGGTTCCCGCTCCTGGGGTAGCAGCGATGGCAACGTGGCTGTTCGCCGATCGAACTCATACACTAGCACGGACGTCCTGGGCGCCGCACCAGGGTCCTCATCGAGCTCACCCTGACTCATAATCGCGCATGCAGACGATGACTGCTTCTCTCGCGGCCCTTGTGGTGATCGCAACTCACGGCCGCCGCATCCGCGGACGACAAGAGTTCCTTCATCACCACGCTCGGCCGCGATACGGTCGTCGTCGAGAGCGTCGTGCGCGCGAACGGCCGCGTCACCGGCGACATCGTCGTGCGCGTCCCCAGCACGGTGCGGCTCCGTTACGACGTGTCACTCAAGGCCGATGGATCGATCGCGCGCGCTACGCTCGACCAGGACCCGATGGGCGCGAAGGACATTCCGAAGAAGCATGTCGTGATCGAGTTCGGGGCCGATTCTGTCCGCGTCACCATCGACTCGGATGGGCGAACGACGAAGACCGCGCGCGCGATGGAAGCCGGCATCGCGCCCACGCTCATGACTGGCTTCGGCGCATCGTACGGACTCTATAGCTCGATGGGATTGTACGAACTCTTCCTCTCGCGCACCAAATCCGTGGTGAATGACACACTCACCTTCCCCGGGATCGATCTCGTCACCGGTCACGTCCTCCGGCGCACCGTCCTCGCGCACTCGGCCACCGCGATCGACGTCGATTATTTCGGCGTGCTATGGACGCATCTCACGGTGGACGCGAGCGGCCGGATCGCCGCCGCTGACGCGCGCGGCACCACCGAGAAGACGCTCACCCAACGCATCGCCTACGTGGACGCCGCGCCGATCGCGAAGTCCTGGGCCGCCGCGGATCGCGCCGGCTCGGGGCTCGGCATGGCCTCCCCGAACGTGACCGCGACGGGCACGATCGGCGGCGACACGCTGACCGTCACCTACGGCAGCCCGCGCCGTCGCGGCCGCGCGATCCTCGGCAACGTCATCGTCTACGACCGCGTCTGGCGCACCGGCGCGAACGCGGCCACGGTGATCACCTTCGACAAGCCGATGACGATCGGCGACTCGACGCTGCCCGCCGGCGCGTACAGCCTCTATTCGATCCCGCAGGCCGACCGCACGGTGCAGCTGATCATCAACGCACAGCACGGACAATGGGGCACCGACTACGACCCAACGAAGAACATCGCGCTCGTGCCGATGCAGACGAGCACCGCGCCGGCGCCGCTGGAGGATTTCACGATCACGATCGAGGGTTCGGGGAACCGCGGCGAACTGCGCATGAGCTGGGACACGTTCGTATGGAGCGTGCCGATCGCGGTCAAGCCATGAACTCCAACCAACGCGTCTAGCTGCTAGTACCGCTGTAACCGCGCGTCTGGCAACTGAGCGTATGGTAGGCCTCGGCGTGGCTGGGACCGCGCGTACGGTCCAAGTGCGCCGTTCGCCGTCCTAGCCACGCCGAGGCCTACCATACGCTCGGTTGCCAGACGCGCTTCTCGAGCCGTACTTGCCTCCACAAGCGCGCGTCGAGTTACTCACTCCTTCGGCACCTCCACCGGCGTCTTCCACGACTCGCACCTGCAGCCGGAACTGCTCGGCGATCGCGGTCACATCCACCTCGGCTGCCGCCGTGCTGTCGGTCACGGTCGTCTGGAGCCGCTCCACGTTCTTCACCGCCTTCACATACGTGGAGTCGTTCTCCACCGCCAGCTGGTACCGGTGCAGCGCGGCCACCGGATGCCCCGCTTTCTCGAGCGCCATGCCAAGATTGTTCTGGAACACCGGCGATGTGGGCCGCAGCTGCACCGCACGAGCCAGCGGGCCCAGCGCACTGTCGAACTCATCGCGCTCGAACAGCAGCATGCCGTAGTTGCTCAGCCCCCACGCATCGGTCCCATTGTTCGTGAGCAGCTCGCGGTACGTCGCGATCCCGCCATCGATGTCGCCGCTCGCGATCTTCGCGCGGGCGGTGAGGCGCAATCCGTCCGGCGACGTGGAATCGATCTCGCGCCCCTTCGCGATCATCTCCAGCGCCTCGGGCGCGCGCTTGAGATCCAGGAGCACCCGCGCCTCGTTGAAATACGCCTTCGCGAACTTCGGGTCGAGCTCGATCGACTTGTCGAACGCGTCCTTCGCGCCCGTGAAGTCGCCGGCCTTCCAGCTCGACAGGCCGAGCATGTACTGGCCGAACGCGTCGCTCGGCGCGGAATCGACCACGGTCTTGTACATCTCCGCGGCGACTTTGAAATCGCCGGCCTTGTACGCCCCTTCGGCGCTCTCGAAGGCGGGCGCCGGCGCGGACACGACGACCGGCGTCGCGACCGGCGGCGCCACGGGGGTGGAACCGTGCGCCTCGGTGGTGGTGACCGTCGGCTTCGGCTTGTCGCCGCCGCAGGCGAGCGCTGCGAGCGCCAGAACGAGTGCGACGGGGCGGGCCATGCGGCCCATGGGGGTGGTGATGGTGCGGGTCATACGAACCTCCTCGTGGGGGCGGGAATCATTTCCCGTCGCCACATAGGAGAAGCACGCGGCGCGCCACGGTTCGCGCTGAGTCGCTCAAGTGAGCGAAGCGGCTGCCGACGATTCGAGTTGCGTGAATCTCCGAGCGGCGCGCACGGAGATAGCTGTGTTCGGGCGGACACGAACCCACCTTCTAGCGCCGTGTCCGCGCGGACACGCGGCGCGCTCACTCGCGCTGGATGCCGAGCCTCCGCATGATCTTGAGCAGGCTCGCGTGGTCCGCGAGATCGAGCCACTCCGCCGTGCGCGTGATCTGCCAATCGTGCTTCTCGAGCGCCGCGATCACGATGCGCCGCTCGGCATTCATGCGCTGCACCTGGAAGGACGCGACGTCCGCCGCGATCACGGCGCCGCCCTCACCCCCCACGGTCACGGGAAGATCCGCCGCGCGGATCACTTCGCCCTCGGCATTCACCACGGCGCGCTCGATCGCGTTCCGCAGCTCGCGCACGTTGTTCCGGCGCCAGTCGTACGACACGAGCGCCTCGCGCGCCTCGGGCGCGAGCTGCTTCGGCAGAATGCCGAACTCGCGGCAGGCGACCTCCACGAAGCGCTGGGCCAGCAGCGGAATGTCCTCGCGTCGCTCGCGCAGGGGCGGCGTATGGATCACGTGCACGTTCAGGCGGTACAGCAAGTCTTCGCGGAACTCGTGCTCCTTCACCATGTGATCGAGGTCGCGATTGGTGGCCGCCACCACGCGCGCGCTCACCTTGATCGCGCTGTTGCTGCCGACGCGCGTCACCATGTGCTCCTCCAGCACGCGGAGCAGCTTGGGCTGCATCGCGAGCGGCAGCTCGCCGATCTCGTCCAGGAAGAGCGTGCCGTCGCCGGCGGATTCGAACGCGCCCTTGCGCGTTCCGCTCGCCCCGGTGAAGGCGCCGCGTTCGTGACCGAACAGCTCGGCCTCCACGAGATTCTCCGGCAGCGCCGCGCAGTTGAGCGCGATGAAGGGCGACGCCGGGCGCGCGCCGCGGCGGTGCAGTTCGCGTGCGACGAGTTCCTTGCCCGTTCCGCTTTCGCCGGTGATGAGCACGGCGCTGGGCACCGGGGCCACTTTGCCGATCTCGTCGTTCAGCTTCGCGATGGCCGCGCTCCGGCCCACCAATGCGGAGTTGCCGAGTTCCGCCTGCAGGGCGAACACTTCGCGGCGCAGCCGGTGGCGCTCGATCGCGTGCTCCACTTCCTGCGCCACGCGCTCCATTGGCTCGGCTTTGTCGATGAACCCGGCGGCGCCGAGCTTCACGGCCGCGATGCATCGCTCGAAATCGCCCGTGCCCGTGTAGACGATCACCGGCGTCTCGTCGCCGCGATGACGGAGCTGGCGGAGCACCGCGAAGCCGTCCATTCCCGGCATCTCGAGGTCGAGGATCACGCAGTCGAATCCGCCCGCTTCGAGCAACGCGAGCGCGCGCGTGCCGTCGTTGGCGGTCACGACCTCGTGCGCGCCGATCCGCTTGAGATCGTACGCGTACTGTTCGGCGAGCGCCGCCACGTCGTCCACCACGAGGATCCGGCTCATAAGGAGAGCAATCTAGCTCGGGATCTCGATCGTGAACGTGGTCCCCTGCCCCGGCGCCGTGTCCACTTTCATCGACCCGCCGACATCGGTGAGCAGCCGCCGTACCACCGAGAGGCCGAGCCCCGTGCCGGCCGGTTTCGTGGTGTGGAAGTCGTCGAAGGCGAGACTCAGTTCTTCGCGCGTCATCCCGCGGCCGGTGTCGGCCACGGTGAAGCGCACGCGCCGATCCGCGCCGTCGCCCACCGCCGCGGCGCCGATCGTGACCGTGCCCGGTTTTCCCTCGAGCGCCTCCACGGCGTTGGACACCACGTTGTCGAGAATGCGTTGCAACACCACCGCGTCGGCGCGGACGGGCGGC
Source organism: uncultured Gemmatimonadaceae bacterium (assembly GCA_963751275.1). Lineage (GTDB taxonomy): Bacteria > Gemmatimonadota > Gemmatimonadetes > Gemmatimonadales > Gemmatimonadaceae > DATKOH01. The sequence continues at coordinate 109,884 of CAVVTZ010000014.1, forward strand.
AGCTCGTCGGGCAATTGCACCGATCACTGTCGCGGCGGTCACGCCACGCGCGACCTCGAGGATCACCGGGCGCGGATCCGTGGGACCGCGAGTCAGCGTAGGCGAGAGCCGCGCGTAATTGCGCGCGAGCGCGTCGAGATATTCCACGCTCGACTCGAGCGTTCCGTGCCGCTCGGCGAACACGCTCGCGAGCGCGCCGGGATCGCGCTCCGCCGTTTGCGCCAGGTGACGGAGCACATTCCGGATGGGCGCGAGCCCGTTCTTGATGTCGTGATTCACCTGCCGCGCGAGATCGCCGGTGGCGGCGGCGCGCTCCGCCTCGCGCAGCCGCGCGACGCTCGTGCGGAGGCGGCTCGCGAGCGCGTCGAGCGTCTTCTCCAGCGCGCCAAGTTCGTCGTCGCGGCCGGAGGCGAAACGCTGGTCGAGCCGGTCGAGGTCGAGCCGCGCGGTGCGCTCCGAGAGCGCGACGATCGGCTGCGAGATCAGCCGGCCGAGGAGCGCGGCGATCGTGATCGCGGCGAGCAGCGTGAGCCCGAGCGTGAGGAGCAGCCAGCGCGTGACGCCCGCTTCGAGCGCGCGCGTCGGGCCGGTGTCCGGAACCAGGACGATGCGCGCACTATCCGCGTCGGCGGTGGACGTTTCATCCACATAGGGAAGTGTGACCGCCGTGATCGCGCCCTCGGGGACGGGCGCACTCCCGGTGACGAGCAGTGCCGCGACGGCCGGTTCCGCGGAGAGCGCGGCAACGCGCGCGGAGTCGAAACTCGCGCCGCCGGTCACCGTGTATCGCGCGCCGCGCACGGTGAACGTGGCCGTCGTCACGAGCGCGCGCACCGTCGCGCTGGGCGAACGCGCGTCGAGCACCGCCCCGCGCGGGACCGTGGGCGCGACGCGATCGTAGTCGTTGCGGAACTGCCCCGAGCTGAGGATCCGTCCGCTCGAGTCCTGCACCTGCAGCACGGCGAAGCCCGTGAGCCGCATCGCTGCGGGCGCCCAATCGAGGAGCCACCGGCGCTCGGCGGAGTTCGAGTCGGCCAGCGCGAGGCGGAAGCGGTTATCGCCGGCGAGGTCCGAGGCGAGCGACTCGAGGCGATGTTGCTCGGCGTCGAGCGACGCGTTGAGATGATCGCGCAGCGCGGCGCTGCCAGCGTTCACACGGCGCGTCGCATCGGCGTCGAACTGCGCCGTCATCTCGCGGCGAATGCCGTAGCCGAGGATGAGGAGCGGGACCGTCGCGATCGCGAGGAGCGCCAGCGTAAGGCGAGCGCGAAAGCTCATTTCGCGGCGCGCGGGAAGAAATGGAGCGAGCCATTCGCCGCGATCGTGAACGCCGCGCCGCTCCCGCGCCGGACGATCACATGCGCGCGCGTGTCCACCAGCGGGACCGCGCCCGCCGGCACGCGCGCGTTCCCCGCCGTGGCGCATGACGTTCGCGGGTCGCGAGCAACGGGAAGCACTCCGGCGGCGACGCTGCCGGCCGCGACCGCCGTGGCAATGGAATCGGGGGCGAGCGCAGCAATGCGCAGCTGCGACGCGGCCGGGTGACCGCCGAACGCGGCCGCGATCCACGGCGCCGCGATGTTCGCGCCCGCGAGCGAGACGATCCGCTCCGCGAGTTGCCGCGCCGTCGCATCCCCCGCCGCGTATGCGACCACCGGTCGCGGATCGACGGCCGGCGCGGCGGCCGCCTCGGCGCACGCCGCCTCGGTGATCCAGCGGAACGGTTCCGCGGCGCCGCGCGCGTCGGTGGTGACCGCGTCGCGTGCGAGCGCATCGCGCTCAGCGGGGGACGGCAGCGTGACCGTGGAACTCGCGCGTGCGGCGACGAGCACGTAGGTCGCGCTCCAGGGCAGCGCGGCAATGAGGTAGTTCGCGCGTCCCGCGGCGTACGCGATGACGTTGGCGTCTTCCGTCACCAGTACATTGAGGCGATACGCGCCGCGGCCGTCGAGGATCTCGCGGAGGTCCGCTCCGGGAGGCGCCACGTACGGCACGATCACCGGTGGTTCGCGGTCGTACTGGCGCGCGACACCGATCGCGTAGAGGGAATCGGCGGTGGGAGCGGTGGTGTCGGCGACGACGCCCGGATCGACCGCCCATGCCGAGGGTGGCGTCGCGAGGGGCGCGATGGGCGTGGGAGCAGCTCTGGGTGCCGGAGCGCAGCCGAGCAGGATGATCGTTGCCGAGATCAGTCGCGGCGCGGTGCGCGGGCCCATGCAGAATGATACGCCGCAGTCGAGCGCGCGGCCAACCCAAATGTCGGCCTAGCGACTCGGGTCGCTCTCGTGGTGCGGCTTGGGGATGACGAGGAGGTTCTTCTCGATCGTCGTCACGTAGCCGAGCGTCTCCTTGTAGCGCCAGCGCTTGACCTTGGGGGCGACCTCCACCACGCTCTCCCATTCCGCGGGATCGAGCTTCGACTTCTTGGCGACGGCGCGCGCGCGCACGATCGTCATGTCGCCCGCGTTGTAACTGGCGAACATGAAGTGCACGCGATCAGTCTCCGCGACCTGCTTACCCCACATCAGCCAGAGCCCGCGGTCGTGCGAGATCCCGGCGGCGATGTTGGATTGGGGATCGTCGATCGCCTTGTAGCGCGGACTCGTGGACTCGATCATCGCGTACGTGCTCGGCATGAGCTGCATCAGGCCGCGCGCTCCCACCCGCGAGCGTCGCCGTGGGGATCGAGATCGCTCTCCGCCATCGCCTGCGCCTTGAAGAGCCGCCAGTCGAACCCGTCCCCGAAGAAATGCTTGCTGTACTTCTTGAAGAGGTGATCGTAGCGCGTCGTCACCTTCTTCCGGCGCGCCGCCGGCGCCGCGGCGCGGCGCGGCAGCGGGCGCGGCCGGCGTGGCGGCCTGCCGCGCGCCCATCGCGGTCGTGAGCGCCGCGGCGGCGAGCACGAGTGTCGGCGACGTTCAATCCAGCGACCGCCCGATGATGTAGGCGAGCGCGAGGAAGAGCGCGGCGATGCAGATCGCGACCGCGACGTTCCCCTTCCCCAGCTCGTCCGGGAAATTGACCCGGGGCGTCAGCTTGTCGAAGAGGATGTAGCCGGCGAACATCAGGATCATCCCGACCGCCGCGTACAGCAGGTTCTCGAGCGCTATCGTGACCTGCACGTTACCTCCCGCGTGAAGGCGCAAGCCCGACAGCGCGAATATAGGAGCGTCGCGTCCGGCCGGACAGCGCGAATCGGCCTCACGTACGCGTTCAGCCCGGGATCGTCGCGGGCGACCAGAATGCTGCGATCGACAGTCCCCACATCCGTTCGTCCGCAGAACGCCATCGTGAGATCCAGCTCCTTGTCGATGATCTCCAGCGTCTTGGTGACGCCGGCCTCGCCCAGCGCGCCGAGTCCGAAGTTCCACGCGCGCCCGATGTACGTTCCCTTCGCGCCCAGCGCGAGCGCCTTCAGCACATCCTGCCCGGTGCGGATGCCGCCGTCCATGTGGACCTCGATCCGCGAGCCCACCGCGTCGACGATCGCCGGCAGCGCGCGGATGCTCGACTCCGCGCCGTCCAGCTGCCGGCCGCCGTGATTGCTCACGATCGAGCGCATCGGCGCCGCTGTCGGCCGCGCGTCTTCGCATCATCGACGTCCTGGATCCCCTTGAGGATCAGCCGGCCGCCCCAGCGCTTCTTGATCCATGCAATGTCGCCCCAGCCGAGGCGCGGGTCGAGCTGCGCGTTGGACCATTCGGAGAGCGATCGCATGTTGTCCACGCCCTTGGCGTGTCCGCACAATGTTGCCGAAGGTGCGGCGCCGCGTGCCGAGCATGCCGAGGCACCAGCGTGGCTTGGTCGGCGAGGTCGATCAAACTGCGGAGCGTGGGCTTCGGCGGCGTCGAGAGCCCGTTCTTGATGTCCAGGTGGCGCTGGCCGAGCACCTGCAGATCCATCGTGACCATGAGCGCGCCGCAGCGCGCGGCCTTCGCGCGATCGATGAGATCCGCGGCGAACTCGCGATCGCGCGTGACATAGAGCTGGAACCAGAAGGGCTTGGTGGTGGCCGCCGCGACATCTTCGATCGAGCAGATGCTCATCGTGCTGAGCGTGAAGGGCACGCCGAACCGCTCGGCGGCGCGGGCGGCGAGGATCTCGCCGTCGGCGTGCATCATGCCGCCGAGTCCGGTGGGCGCGAGCGCGACCGGCATCGTCACATCCGTGCCGCACATGGTGGAGCGCGTGCTGCGGTGCTCGATATCGACGCCCACGCGCTGGCGCAGCTTGATGCGCTGGAGATCGTCGCGGTTGGCACGCAGCGTCGATTCCGTCCAACTGCCGGCGGCGCAGTAATCGTAGAACATGCGGGGGACGCGCCGCGCGGCGAGGCGGCGCAGGTCTTCGATGCTGGTGATGACGGGCATGCGAGAATATGTGCGGTGAGTGCCGCGCCCGGCAGGGCCGTGGACTAGGCCTCCTCGATGCGAGCGCGCGCGGTGTCGGCCGCTGACCGCGCGTGGGAGAGGAATTCTTCGATGACGGCGAGGTCGCGCGAGGGCCGGCGCGCCAGCCACTTGGCGGACTCGCGGGTGAGGGGCGCGAAGAGCTCGCGCTCGCGGTGGCCGCCCTCGAGCGAGAGCATGACGACCACGCGGCGGCGATCGCGTGGATCCGCGACGCGCTGCATGAGCCCCTTGTCCTCCATACGATCCAGCAGGGTGGTGACCGCGCCGCTCGTCAGGCGGAGCTGGCGGGCGAGGCGGCCGGCGGGGAGCGAGCCGAGGCGGGCGACGAGTGCCAAGGCGCGCAGGTCGTTGCGGCTGATGGCGAGAGCGCCGGCGGCGGCCTGATCGAGACGGTCGAGGCTGGCGAGGAGCGCGCGGAGCTCGCGCGCGATCCGGAGCATGAGGCCAGCACGTTCGGGCGTGGACATCGTTGGTCCCTTGATGATCAAGTTATTCGATCATCAAGCTACCATGACAATTGGCGCGGGTACACCCTATCGATGATTCCGCGTCATCGACCCGATCGCGGCCGCCGCTCTCCGGTCACTCTCGCGCTCCCGCGGCGACGGCATCGAGCATCCGATCCAGATCGGGACGGTCGAACACCCTGCCCCGGAGGATTACGGCGTCGATCTCCCGCGTCGCCGAGATCTTCTTCAGCGGGTCGGACCGCAGGAGCACCAGATCGGCCACCTGGCCTACGGCGATCGATCCCATCGAGTCGCGCGCCGCGAGATACTCGGCGGGTGCGAGCGTCGCGGCGCGCAGCGCTTCGAGCGGTGTGAGACCGCCTTCCACGAGGAGTCCGAGCTCGTCGTGCAGACTGAAGCCCGGATAGCTGAACGCGACGCCGGCGTCGGTGCCCGCGAGCAGCGGTACCTTCTCGTGCGCGAGGAAACCGGCGAGCCAGAGTTCGACCGCGTAGGTCTTTCGCTTCGACGCGGCGTACGCGCCCCCGCGCTTGATCCTGGATGCGCGTTCCGCCATCCACTCCGCGCGCAATGACGGCGGGAGATAGCGCAGCCGCTCGTCCGTCGCCATCGCGGAGTCGTCGAAGAACGCCTTCGCGCGCAGCACAACGAGCGTCGGCACCTGCCACGTGTGTTCGGTGCGGAAGACCGCGGCCAGTTGCTCGCAGGCCGCCACCGCGTTCGGCGAGCAGAACGGCTCGATCTCGTCGCGCATGTGTTCGATGCTGCGCTGCCCCGCGCGCGCCGCTTCTTCGGGCGTCACCGACGCCGGCACGTGGCCCGCGACGGGCAGCCCCATGCGATGCGCCTCGGCGATGGTGGCGTAGTACGCATTGCGCGGGAGGAGCGTGTACACCTTGATGAAATCCACGTGCGCGCGCGCGAGCGAATCCACGGCGGCGATAGCGGCCGCCGAGTCGGCGACGGGAATCGAGATGTCAGCCTGCACGGGCTTGGGCCCATCGAGGATCTCGCCGGAGGCGACCACCCGGGGCCATGGCGGATTTACGCGGGTCACGGAATCGCGGAAGGCCGCGAGCACGGCCAGCGTGCCTCCCATGTCGCGAATGCCGGTGACGCCCTGCGAGACGTACAGCGGCAAGAACGACCGCATCGCCTCGAGGCTCCAGAGCGAGTGGCTGTGCATGTCCCACAAACCAGGGATCAAGTAGCGGCCGCGTCCGTCGATTACCTTGGCGCCTTTCGGAGCAGCGACGGTCGCCGCCGGACCGACCTGGGTGATCCGGCGGCCTACTATGACCACGGTCGTGTGCGGGCGCAGCTTTCCTGCGAGGACATTGACCACTGTCACATTGCGAATGACCACCGCCCGCGGATCGGCGGGCGACTGCGCGGCGCCCGGCGCTGCAAAATGAAGTGCGAGCAGCAGGCCGCAGAGCAGCCAGCGACGCCGGGTTCTCATGGCCCTCCCCTTGATATCGATCAGCGCGCCGGAAAGTCGTACACCGGCAACTCGATCTGATCGCGGAGGTTGCGGCCAATGAAATACTCGGCAATGAACGGCACTCGCAACAGCTTCGTCACGGCGTTCCGGAACGCGATCCCAAGCGAAGTGGCCGGCGCGAACGACGACGCGAACTTCGCCGCGGACGCCTGCTTCGCTCGCAGGAACGGCATGAGGCGCTGCTCATAGTTGCGGAACGCGGTGGCATAATCCCCGCCGCAGGCGTGCAGCTCGCCGGCCAGGACATACGCCTCGGCGATCGCCAACCCGGTCCCCTCGCCCGCCATCAGCGAGACGCACGCCGCCGCGTCGCCTATCAGCGCGACGCGTCCCTTGCTCCAGCGGTCCATGCGGATCTGACTCACGCTGTCGAAGTAGAGACTGCTCGCGGCTTCGAGCTCCTGCTCGATCTGAGGCCACTCCCAGCCCGCCCCTGCGAACGCGCTCTTGAGCGCCGACTTCGGGTCGTCGCCGTGCAGATACTCATCGCGAACGATCAGCAAGAAGAGCGTCCGGTCGTCGCGCATCGTGAAGCGTGACAGCTGCCGGCCGGGGAGGTTATGACTGACGAACACCAACTCGTCGCGCGACCGATAGCCGGCGACCTCGAAGGCCGCAACATGGTAACCCAACGGGGCCTCGAACTCCGATTCCGGGCCGAAGACCAGGCGGCGGACCCGCGAATGCAGCCCACCGGCGCCGATGACGAGGTCGGCGTGCCGCGGCGCTGCGTGATCGAAGGTGACGACCACGCCGTCATCGCGCTCCTCGATGCCGGCTACCGAGTCGCCGAAGATCGTCTCCACCCGCCCCTCGATGGCCTGATAGATCGTGGCCGAGATGTCGGCGCGGCGCACGCTCGTGAAGCGGTCGTTGGTCAGTCCGAAGAAGATGCCGACGTCGAATCCACCTTGCTTCCGGCCATCGCGATCGACGACGCGGACCTCGCGCATGTGGTAGCCCAGGCGCCGGATCTCGCCGATCAGCCCCATGCGCTCGACGATGTCGTAGCCGAGTCCCCAGAAATCGATGATGTACCCATCGCGCCGGAGCGCCGGTGCCTCCTCGACGAGCAGCACCGAGTGCCCCGATCGAGTGAGCCAGTAGGCGAGCGCCGGCCCGGCGACGCCGATACCATTGATGACGATCTTCACCGTTGCACCTCCCTCGCTTGGATGCCACTGGAACTTCGCACTGCGTAGCGGAGATCCACCACGCCGCTCTTGTATGCTTTGACCTCGGCGAGATGCAGCGCGATGTCGCTGTCGAGCCTCTGGAAGAACGGGACCCCATCCCCGATCAGCACCGGGAGAATGGAATAACGCACTTCGTCGGCGAGGCCGAGCCGAAGGCACTCGGCGCAGACCATCCCGCCTCCGACGAACCAGATGTTCTCGAACACCCCCCGCAGCCGTTCGTTCACGAAGCGCGCGAGATCGCCGGAATAGAACTCGACCTTCTCGCGCGTGCGCGGCAGCTTGCGGCTCGTGAGGACGAAGGTGGGTTTGTCGCCGTACGCCCACCCCGCCCCCTGCGCATCGAATTGCAGCGCCGTCTCGTACGTGCGCGATCCCATGACGTAGCAGTCGATCGAACTCAGGAATGCCTCGACCGCTCCCGGCTCCATCGTCCCCCGCCGGCGAATTCGTCCGACGTCTCCATCCAGTCGACGCGTCCATCCGTGCGCGCGATGAACCCGTCGAGACTCGCCGCCATGTGGATCGTGACGCGGCTACTGATACGACGTCCCTCTCGGTCCCTTGATGATCACGACCACGAAGCGTGTCTTCATCGGGTTGGTCCTTGCGGGTCGCGGGTCGGTTGCTCCCTCGTGGCGGGACTGTCCCAGTGGCTCCTCCGTCGGCTGCGACGGCAGCTAACGATGATGCGAACCGGCGGCAGCTTCAAGACAGGCTTCCTGCCAGCTGCCGATCGTCATTCCCCCACCGAGTCGGCGGAGTCGCTGTGCGGGTGCGTGACATGCGGATCACGAGGTGGCGTATGCCGCGTGCCACGATGCGATCTGCACATGGTGCGCAGCCCACGCGCCCCACACCGACTCCGCCCACGCTCGCGCGCCCTGCGCGATCGCATCGTCCGGCCCCGCGATCGGCATGTCGAACACCGTGAGCGTTCCCGCGAACGACGGCGGCTCGAGCCAGCGGAACGCACCCTTGTGCCTGGCGAACCGCGGAATGCCGGCCGGCCGGCCGCGCACGAGATAGTCGTAGAGATTCAGCAGGTGCACGGCCACTGACTGGATGGCCTGCGGATTCGGCGTGCCCGGATGTTGCGCCGCGTACGCGTCAACGCACATCTGGCGCGCCGTCTGCAATGACGGCGCAATGGAGAGAACGCCAAGCAGTTCTCCGTACCGCGCCCAACACGCCGGCGCCGAGGTCATGTAGCGGTGGATCGGGCCATCGACCTCGGGAACCGACGCGCCGCATCCGACGCATTGCTCGGTCGTCATGCCGCCAACCCGAGTATCTCGCTGGCCACGCTCAGGTCGAAGCCGCGCACGTTGACCTCGCTCGTCGCGCTAGAACGGCCGCTCGTCCGCCGTCGGCCCGTAGCACGGCGGCACCGGAATGTCATTCAGTCGCAAATACACGCCCAATTGCGCGCGATGATGCACCAAGTGGTTCAGATGCGTGCGCACGACGACGGTGCGCGGCGCATCCCACGCCACTCGCTCGCCCACCCGGAGCTGCCAATTCTTCTTCCATTCCGCATCCGGCGTGGCCAGCAGCGCCGCGCGGGCCTCCGCGACATTCTTGTCGAAGAGCTTCAGCAGATCCTCCGTGCTCTCGTACGAATAGCCGCCGCCGGGACGCCCGAGGTCCAGGAACGGATGGCGGAGCGTATCACGGATCCAGCCCGGCATCCACGACACCAGCTGCGCGAGATGCCCGAACGAGAATGACTTCGCGTGCGGCTTCCATTGACCCTTGTCGGTGGGCACGCGTTCCAACGCCTTGCGCGTGGTCGCCATCTCCTCGTCGAACTCGCGGATGAAGTCCTTTCCGATGCTCATCGGCTGCCCTCCGTGTTGATCCAACTCCTAGCCGCGCGACGGACTGGGCCGCACCATCCGGTACACGCTCCGCAGGGCGAAGATGGCCGTTCCCCACGTCAGTCCGGAGGCGAAGAACGTCAGAATGGGGTAAGGGAATGACGTCGTGTCGACATGAGGGTCATGTGATACGATCACCGCGAACCGCGCGCCTGGGAGCCAGAGCAATTCCACGAGTCGAGACAGCCACATCGCGACTCCGTACGGAAGGATCGATGTGAGCGTCCGCTCGATCTGCCCCGGGATCGCACTCGCGACGGTGGCGAGGACGCCCACCGGGACGCATGTCGAAAGCCAGGACCGTGTGGTGGAGGGAGTAGTCATACCGGGACGCTAGCGAACTCGGCGTCGCGATTCAATAGTGGACACGGGACCGCTCTCCGCTCCGCAGCTGGCGCCAGGACTGCGCAAGCGAAGCGCGCAGCCTGTCCCAATACAATGCCGCGCCATACCTTCGTCACGATGCGCGCCTTCCTGCCGCCGGGCCTCCCATGGCGCACGACACTCCGCGCCGACGTCGTTGCCGGACTCACCACCGCCGCGGTGGTGCTGCCCAAGGCCATGGCCTACGCGACGATCGCCGGGCTCCCCGTGCAGGTCGGGCTCTATACCGCCGTCGTGCCGATGCTCGTGTATGCGTTCCTCGGCACCTCGCGCCCGTTGAGCGTGAGCACCACCACGACGATCGCGATCCTCACGGCCGCCGAACTCTCGCAAGCCGTGCCCGACGGCAACGCGGCCGGGCTCATCGCCGCGGCCGTGACGCTCGCCGCGCTCACGGGCGTAGTGCTCGCGGTGGCCGGCCTGCTCCGGCTCGGATTCCTCGCGAAGTTCATCTCCGATCCGGTGCTCGTAGGCTTCAAGGCGGGGATCGGCCTCGTCATCGTCGTGGACCAGCTGCCGAAATTCCTTGGCGTGCACATCGACAAGGGCGGCTGGCTGCACAATCTCCTGGCCACGGTGGCGCAGCTGCCGCACGTGTCGATGCCCACCGCGCTGATCGCGCTGCTCACCGCGGGGCTGCTCGTGGGCCTGGGGCATTTCCTGCCGCGGTCCCCCGCTCCGCTCCTCGCGATCGGCGCCGCGATCGCGGTCTCGGCGGTGCTGGGACTCCAAGCATCCGGCGTCTCCATCGTCGGCGCGATCCCGGCCGGACTGCCGGCCTTCGCGATGCCGAGCATCGCGCTCGCTCAAATACTGTGGCCTGGCGCGCTCGGCATCGCGCTCATGAGCTTCACCGAGACGATCGCCGCGGGGCGCGCATTCGCCGAGAAGGGGGAGCCGCGCCCGGAACCGAATCGCGAACTGTTCGCCACCGGCGCGGCCAACATTGCCGGCGGATTCTTCGGCGGAATGCCCGCGGGCGGCGGCACGTCACAGACCGCGGTGAACCGTCACGCCGGCGCGCGCACGCAGATGGCCGGCCTCGTGACCGCGCTCACCGGCGCGGCCACACTGCTCTTCCTCTCGCCCGTGCTCGCGCTCATGCCGCTCGCCGCGCTCGCGGCGGTGGTGATCGTCACGTCGCTGCCGCTCATCAGCATCGCGAGCTTCCGCGCGATCCGCCGCTATCGCGTGGTGGAATTCACGTGGACGCTGGCCGCCTGCGCCGGCGTGGTGGTGCTCGGCACGCTGAACGGCATCCTCGTGGCCGTCGCGCTCTCCATGGTGGCGCTGATCTATCTCGCCTCGCACCCGCCCGTGTACGTGATGGTGCGCAAGCCGGGCACCGATGTCTTCCGTCCTATCTCGGCCGAGCATCCCGAGGATGAGCAGGTGCCGGGGCTGCTGATCATGCGCGTGGACGGCCGCATCCATTTCGCCAACGTGGAATACATCGGCGACCAGATGTGGCCGCACATCATTGCCGAGCAGCCGAAGGTGGTACTGCTCGACTGCAGCGCGATCGTGGGCTTCGAGTACACCGCGCTCATGGCGCTGAGCGACGCGGAGGAGCGGCTGCGGGCGGACGGGATCGAACTCCGGCTGGCGCGGCTGAGCCCCGAGGCGCTGGCGCAAGTGCAACGGACTTCGCTCGGCGATCTGCTCGGCCGCGAGCGGATGCACTTCACGCTCGCGCAGGCGGTGGAGGCGTACCGGGCGCGCTAGGACTTCACTGCCCTTCCGGTGGTTCCCAGAGCTCGACCTTGTTCCCCTCCGGATCCATGACCCAGCCGAACTTTCCGAAGTCGGAGTCATCCGTCTTGTCGAGCACGTCGCATCCTTCTTCGCGCAGCGCCTTGAGCAAGGCGGCGAGATCGGCGACTCGATAGTTGACCATGAAGGTCGCCTTGCTCGGTGCGAATTGATCACCGCCGGCGGGGCCAATGGACCAGGCGGTAGTCCCCTTCGTCGGATTGCCCCTGTCATCCGCCCAATCGAACGCGGCGCCGCCCCATGGCTGCACATCGATGCCGAGGTGCTTCTTGTACCAGGCGGCCAACGATTTGGGATCCCGCGCGTGGAAGAAGATCCCGCCGATGCCGGTGACTCGCTTCATGTCGTCGCTCCTCGTTCTTGGGTCACAGCCAGCCACGATCTCCTGTCCCCGTTGTCCTGCGCAACCACGTTATCCGCGTTGATACTGGGACAAGCCTACAAGCCGCCGTGGAATCGCCCGAACGCATGAGCGAGCATGAGCGACATGGCGAGGACCCCGGCACCGAATGCGAGCACGTGATCCGTCTTTCGCAGATCGAAGGTTCCTACGCGGCACACCAGCATGTATCCGACTACAAGATTGAAGAAGCCCCAAAGTACATTGACTGTCGCGGTGGACAGCCCCTGTCCTGGCGGTGAAGCGAACGGACTTTGAAATGGCGAGCCGGAGATCCCATTGACGAAATGCGGGATCGCGTTCGCCAGGAAGGCGCCGCCGAAGAAGTAGGCGAGGTAATGGTACCAGCGCACGATTGTCTCCGTTGTGAAGGATCTGGACTTCGCGAAGGCGAATCGCTGGGCTATGTGACAGCCGGCTTCGAGCGAAGCGCATAGGTCACCAAGATCGCCCCGGCGAGGATCGCGAGTGTGACCGACACTTGGAGTGCCTGCACGACCGCCTCCTTCCACGGCATGGCGCCATACCCAGCGCCCGACAGAGGCGTCAGGCGACTCGTCCCCCAGGCGGCGGCAAGACAACCAGTGGCCCAGTTCGCGAATGTGCCGTACAGGAAGAGGCCCCGCGTGAGCTTGGCTTGCAAGGGACTAATAGTGAGTAGGCCCCAGGCAAGACCGAGCGCCATCAGGATGAGCGCGTTCATGATCCCGGAGAGGTGGGCTGCGAGCGCCATCTTCTGATTGAGGAACTGCGGCACAGCGAAGCCCGTCAGCAGCGCGAGCGTGAAGAGGACGAACCCCGCTCGAACCAAGAATGGATCCGCCTTCTTGATCTCCATTGCGATCTCCTGCGTCACCGCATCTGGTACGGATGGAAGATGTAATCCTTCTTCTTCACCGCGACGTGGCATGACTGCCCGCAGTCCGATCTTGCCGAGTCGGCCGTGATCGCGCCGTTCGTGGCGTCATGATCGAGGACCGCGTAGCCCCAGCCGCCGGTGAGCGGGAATCGCTTGCTGTTCTTCTCCATGAAGAAGGCCTGCGTCGGGGCGTTCGGCACATCCACGACGAAGGGGGCCTCCGTGCTCTTCTTGAAGCTCCATTGCAACTTCGCGATCTTGGCGCCCTCCGGGAATGGATGGCCGTTGCCCGGCACCCCCGATTTGTACGCCTTGATCATCGCGGGGTTCGCGACGATGACCTTGAGCACCTCATCCGTGCGCGCCAAGGAAACGACGGCCCAGTCCTCGTATCCCCGGAAGTCGGAGAACTTGATCCCGCTGGGCGAGACCAGCGCGTACTTGTCAGGTTTGTCCGGCGGGTACGCGGCGGCGCCGATCACGGCAACAGACACCCCAGTAACTGCGATCATCAGAATGTTCTTGCTGTTCATGATCACCACCTCCTGGATCGAGTTTGGCGGCCACCCGACAAAGTGCGTTCACCTGCGGGTGATACCATAACCCGAGCTGGACGAACCTGCCACAACTCACCCGCCGGCTGGAACGTGGGCGAGACCGCTACGGCGCCAGGATCGGCGCCGTCCACCGGAACGGTCCCCACTCCATCACCAGCGTTCCGTGATGTGCATCCACCGGCACGATGGAGATCGTGAACTTCTCCACCGGCGTCTCGCTCGCTGCGGTGGTCATCGGCGACTTGCCAAGGTCGAACGAATAGTCGTAGCCCGTGCCCCACTGCCCCGACTGCTTGTTCACGATCAGCTCGACGCCGTTCGCGCTCGGCAGCGTCCACAGCGTGTACATCCCGGGCGCGAGTTTCATGCCGGCGAGCGTGATGGCGCTCGACGTCGAGAACTGCGTGGCCGCGTTCGCTCCGGTGCGCCACACCTCGCCATACGGGATGACGCCGCCCACCAGCGTGCGGCCGCGCGCCAACGGCCGGCCGTAGTCGACCCACATCGATGCCTGCCCGATCGTCGCGCGCGCGGTGTCGCGCACGCTCAGCTGCTTCATGCCGCCCTGACTCGTCTCGAGCGCCGCGAACCGCTCGCCGATCGCCTCGATGTCGGGAAGCGGCTCGCTGAGCCGAGTGACCTCCACCTTGTACGTGCTGCGCGCACCCGAGTACGTGAGCATGTGGTTGGCCGAGTCCACCGTCGCATCGCCATAGCCCGCGAGCCAGTCGTGCTCCAGTTCCACCTTGCCGCCGCCTTTGGGACGCACGATGCCATTGTGCAGCGGGAAGCGGTCGAATTCCCGGTCGATGTAGTACTGCCGCAGTTTGATCTCCGTGCCGGCGGCCGGCGGCGTTTGCGGCGCACGCGCGAGCGCGGCGGCGAGGTACAGGTCGGTGAGCCCGTACATTTGCGGAAGGTGCGGCATCGCGAGCGCGCCGCCGGTCGCGAAGGCGATGCGTTTCTCACCCGTGCGGTCTTTCTTGGTGATGATCACGGAGTCCCTCGTGACACGTGCCTCGACATGCCGCGGACTCTCGGCGGCCGGTTCGCTCGGCGTGCGGATGTCCATCTCGAGGTGGCGGATGCTCCCGTCGGGCGCGAGCGTGATCACCGTGTGACGGCGGCGCACGCGGGGGAATCGATCCACCTCGTCGCTCACGACGGTGTTGCCTGTGCGGGTGTCGCTCTCGATCGAGATCGTGTCGCGACCGAGCAGCGCGAGGTAACCGTAGTGCTGCGGCGGTCCGCCGCACGCGGTGAGCAGAACTGCGGCGCACATCGACAGCGCGCCGGCCAGCATGAGTCGAAGCATGTCTACCTTCCGAAGAGAAAGATGAGCGCATCGGGCAGGCGCGCGGCCCATGCGCCGGCCGTGTGCGTCGCGCAGGGCGCGACGACCAACCTGAGCCGGGTGGAGTCGAGTCCCGCGCGTCGCAGCGCGGCATTCATTCGAAGAACGCCCGTCACCATTTCATCGAAGGTGCCGGTGGTGTCGCCGGCGGCCGGGTGCTTCGACGGATCGCAACCGGGGCGGCTGTCCTCGTTCGTGCCCACGGCGAGGAAGATGCGTCCGGGCCACACGTGCACGTTCGATGCGTTCGCGATCAGCTGGAAGCCGTACACGCGGAACACCGTGCTCTCCGCGAGCAACCGCCCGAACACACCGGGGCGCGCTTCCACCGTGTACACGCTGATGACCCCGCCGTACGACGATCCGCCGATGCCGGTGTGCGCAGCGTCCGTGAGCGTGCGATAGGAACGGTTGATGAGTGGCATCACTTCATCTACGAGGAATTTCGGATAGCGTTTCCCCTCGGGGGCGGGATCGTAGTTGGGGTTGATCTTCGCCGTGGCGCTGTCGGGCCACGGGAGATACTCGTGGTCGCGTTCCGACGCGCCGGCATCGTCCACGCCGACTACGATCATCGGCGGGATCTTTCCCGTGGCGACCAGGTCATGCACGATCTCATCGACATGCCACTCGCGCGGGCCGAAGACGCCCGTCGCCGGATCGAAGAGATTCTGGCCGTCGGCGAGGTAGAGTACGCGCGTAGTGCTTGCCGCGGTTGGCGGGATCGTCGTACCCATCCGGCAGGAGCACGCGCAGCTTGCGCGTGTTGCCGAAGATCTTGCTGGTGAACGTGTGCAGCCGCAGGTCGCCGGTCACCGCGGGCGAATGCACTCGTTCCACGTCGGCGGTCTGGGACGCGGCCGAGCGAAAGTTCGCGGCGAGCAGCGTCGCGGCGAGAAGAAAGTGGCGCATGCGCATCGTCTGCATCAGCGGTGCGGCGCGGGGCGCAGCCGCGCGCTCAGCGCCCAGCCGCCGAAGAATTCGGTGACCGCATAGGTGAGCGTATTGCTCCCCGCGTGGAGCGGAAGGAAGAGCGCAATGCCGAGCGGCTCGAAGTAGCCCAGATCGGTGAAGCCCGATGCCCGAATGCCGCTGAACAGCGGGCGGCCATTGAGGAAGATCACGGCGTTGTCGCTGAAGCCCGCGTCGAGAAGAACCGTCGTGTCGCGCGGCACCGTGATCGTCGTCCTCGCGAACACCACGTGCGATTTGGGCACACGGTTGTCGAGCAACACCGAGTCGGCGATCCCATACGGAAGCACGCCCGGCGAGTGCCGGAGGCGGTTGATGATCACCATGCCATCGGGATCGGCCCGCAGCGAATCCCACTTGAGCGCGGCGGCGGCCGGCATGATCCCGGGAACGAGCGTGGAAGCATCGAAGGCCTGCGAGATCTCCCACTGCTCCAGCGAACCGGGCGGCGCTGTGCGCGCGACGTGCGCGTAGCTCCGCGCGTCCCGCGTATACGAAATGTTCGCATACCACGCCCCCCGGCCGAACCCGCTCCCCCAGAGGCCGATCATCTCGCCACCCTCCGGACCGGCCAGGCGCGGGATCACGAGCGCGGCAGCGCTGTCGCGGTTCAAGTAGACGGCGGCCGAATCGCCGAAGACGCGAACGCGTACGTGGATCCATTGATCGCGCGGCACGCTGACGTTCGCGGTCCCACCGGCGCCGTGGAAGAGCTGCCAGGTGGCCGGGATCGAATTGATCGACGGCGAATACTGCATCGCCTCCGCAGTTCCGCTCGCGCCAGGGCGAAAGAAGACCACATCGGCGTTCTCGGCGCCGGTCGCGCGGAAGGAGATCCCCATGTTCGTGGACTTCTCCGCTGCCGCGATGTCGAATTCGATGACCCCGTCGTGGAGTCTCGCCGAGCGCGACAGCGCGACGCCCGTGTTGATGTACACGGCCGGCACGCCCAGGTGCTGTTCGAAGCGAATGGAATCCGTCGCCTGCCACTCCGCGGCGGTGAGCGGAATGCTGGTCGATTGCGCGGAGAGGATCGCGGGGAGGAGCGCGGCAACGGCCGGCGCTGCGATCCGGAGGAGTGAAAGCCGATGCGACATCGATGTTCCTCGCGTTGACGTGAGGGCCATCGGCCGAGCATCGGGGTACACTCCGGCCGATAACGGCCAGGGAGTCCGAATGTTCAACGCTGTCAATGCACCCCGTGAGAGGCCCCTACGGACAGCGCGTCTGCGTACAGTTGTGCCGTAACCTTGCCGCGGCAGCGAAATTTGTCAACCGGGCGCCGAGCGAGCCCGGTCACCTTCACGGCCCGGCGCGCCCGCCCGGTCTACACATGCACCAGCGCACATCCCGCGTTCTGTGCGCGCGCGAGCCCGAAGATGCCCAATGGCACCGCATAGGAACCGGGCACGAGATGCGCCCGCAACGTCGCGTGCATCTCGTCGGGCGTCTGGCCCATCTTCGACGCGAGCCGCTTGGAGAGATTCGTCAGCGCGAAGTCGCACACCAGAATGATGGCGCCGCCTTCCTGCAGTCCGCCGAGGCTCGGCAAGATGATGCCGGGCGCGGGATCGGGGGCGCGATGCCAGAACGGATTGCGTTCCGCGGGCTGCCCACTCGCGGGGTCCGTCGTTTTGTACTCGACGCCCAGTGCCAGCTGCTGCCACATCGCATCGTCCAGCGCGGCGGCGACGGCCTGCGTGCGGATGTTCAGCACGATGCGCGCCTCGTAGCGCTGGGTGCCGTAGGCGGCGGCGCAATTCATGAGGTATCGCTCGGCCAGCTCCAACATGATGGGATCGGCGGGCGTGCCCAACGTGGGCCAATCGAAGACCGCGCGATCAGTGGCCGGGGCGAGGCGCGCGAGCCACGTCAGGTCCCACGCCGTCGTGAGGCCGGGGCTGCGATCGTGCGCCGGCTCGACCGCCCGCGCTTGAAGGGGTGCGAGCGTACTGCCGATGGCGACCACGGAGGCGGCGCGCCCGGCCAGCTTCATGAAGTCCCGACGGGATCCTGTCGCTTCGCGGTTCGTCATGTCCACACGCAATTGAAGGGTGAGAGGCGGCCGATCGAGCGACCGCTTGTCAGGCGGGGCGACGCCGCGGACGTTTCTTGGCCGCTGCCGCACGAATGACCACCGGCCCGCGGCCGTTGCGCGCGAACGGGACGGCATTGCCCGCGATGGCCGCGTCGATCAGGCGCGCGACCGCCGGCCGAGCGAGCGTGGACGCGCTCTCCACGGGGATAAAGCGCACCACGTTGGCGGAGCCCTGCAACAATTTCTCAGGATCCGGCAACCCCTTGCCGCGATTGAAGTACAGCTGAACGCCCTTCGCGCTCCCGCGGATCACGAACACTCCCTCGTATCCATGCTCGCTCGGTGAGAAGCTGATGACGAAGCAGTCACGATATTCGTACACCACCTCATGGGCGGTAGGCAGACGCTTTCGCAGCGACCGTCGCATTGCGCCGACGAGCCGTTCGTGCGCGGGCGCGAACTTGGCGATGAGCCTGCTCACCTCGGCTTCTGCCGATTTGCGCTCCGCCGCGGACTGGGTGCTCGGCTGTGAAGTGGTCATGAGTTGAAGATCCGGTTCACGGTTGTTGGGCCGCCCTTACTCGCGCACATAGCGCATGTGTGTGGCGGCCGGACCATCGACCACCTTGTCGATCCGGAACCGCGGCAGCGGCTCGCGCAGCTTCTCGAAGAGACGTCTTCCGCCGCCGAACAGCACGGGCGCCACGGCGATCTCCAGCTCCTCGATGACGCCCAGGTTCAGGTACTGCTGGATCACGTCCGCGCCGCCCGCGATGCGAATGTCGCGGCCGCCCGCCGATTTCCTGGCCTGTTCCAGCGCGCTCTCCGGGCCATCGTTGACGAAGTAGAACGTCGTCCCGCCCGGCCGCACCCAGGGTTCACGCTTCTCGTGGGTGAGCACGTAGACCGGCGTGTGGAACGGCGCCTCCTCCGGCCACCCGCGCTCGCCGCCCTCGAACATTCGCTTGCCCATGATGTTGGCGCCGATGCGCTCGGTGGTCTTCCGAAGCATGTCGTTGACCGGTCCGGTCTCTCCCCCTGGTCCGAGCTTGAGGTTCTCGCGGAAGTACTGCTGGTTCAGGAGCCAGCTCATGAGCGCACCCCACTTCGCGGCCCAATTCTTGTACTCGGGCCGATCCCAATTCTCGATGGCCATTCCTTCCGGCGCCATGTAGCCGTCGAGACTCAGCGCGATGTTCACGAATACCTTGCTCATGCGTCTCCTCTCACAGTGCGGTCTACGACCCAGCCACAATGTCGCCGGCGCGGGTCTCGAGTGTGATATGGTCCATGATACCCGCGCTGCGCATCCAGTTGCGATAGTGCTCGGCACCGGCCGCGCCGAGTTCTTGCGATTCCCACTCCGCGACCGCGACCGTCGTGCTGCTGTCCGTCCGCATGAGCCGGTAGCGAATGAAGCCCGGTTGTGCGCGGAAGACGCCAACGCCATCCGTGTCGATCTGATGGAAGATGCGTTCCGCTTCCGGCGAGTAGGTATTGATGTTCCAGCGAGCGATGGAGACGCGCAGGTAGCGCGGCGCGACAGGCCGTTGTTCCACGGGCGGCACCCTCCGCGATATCGGTGACAGTGCGAGCGCGAGCGTAAGGAGAGCGAAGGTGGTGGCGTGCCACATCGTGACCTCCGGAAAGGAAGGAAACGTTAGTGCGACCGGAGCGGGACACACGTCACCCGAACCGCGTCCTCGCCAACGCGTTCGCTGGCAATGATGCGGAGCGGCGGCCGGGCGCCGGCGAAGTACGGCTTGCCGCCGCCCAGCACGAAGGGGCGGAAGTAGAGACGGTACTCGTCGATGAGACCGAGGCCAGTGAGGCTCGCCGCGAGGGAGGGCCCCGCGACGTCGATCTCACCCTCGACGTCCTCCTTCAGCCTGCGCACGAACGCCTCGAGGTTCTCCCCGACGAGTGTGGCGTTCGCACCGACCGACTTCAGCGTACGTGAGACGACCCATTTCGGCTTCGCCCGCCACGCCGCCGCGAAATCGTGGTCGCCCGCATCCCACTCCGGTTTGTCCTCGTCCCAGTAGCGCATGAGCTCGTAGATCCGCCGGCCATACAAGGCGCCGGCCAGGCCGCGGACGTGATCGGTGAAATGACGGCCGAGCGCAGGGCCAGGCGGAGGAATGACCAACCCGCCTGCGGTGTCATCGACGTAGCCGTCGAGGGACTGCATCATGCCGAAGACGAGCTTAGCCATATGAGAACGTCACGTGCCTTCAGCCCTACCAGGGGCGCACGCCCTTCGGGCCGATCACCGTAATGGTGAGGGCGTAACTCGAGTTGCTCTCGTCGTCCCCCAATTGCATCAAGCTGGGTGACTGATGGCAGTGTTGCTCGGCAAAATCCACGATGATGCGGCTGCTATTCTGTGCGTCCCAGCGCGCGCTCCATCTGCCGTCGTTGTAGATGGTCTCGTCGGCGGGAAGCACCTTCACCCCACAGCCCTCCGTCGCCCAGTAGCTGAGCCGAAAGCCGAGCGGCTGGAATCCCGGCGCCAGCCGGCTCAAGTCCCAAATATCCACGCCCGGATTGAAGCGCGCTTGGTGGTTGCGGTCGACCCCGCCGGTGAACGGGCCCGGGCCTGAACCATTCGTGTACGGAGAGGAGTATTTGGCCGGCACGGGATGACCGTCGGTCGCCGTGATCGCGCCCAACGTCACGCCGGCCTGAGGAAAGCTGTGCAGTGTCACCTGTTCCCGCATGGCGTAGAATGTGAAACCCGGCACCCTGGTCAGCCCCGCACTGCCGACCGGCACGATGACGAGCGAAACGGTGCTCTGGTCCGGTTCACCTGACAGCGCGGGGTTCACCTTCGCTTTGATCAAGTTGTCGGACCAGGATTCGATCACCAGCGGGATCGTCCCCGCTTTGAATCCTCCCTCCAGGTGGACATCCCCTTTCGAAAGACCAAAACGGCAGCCCACGATCGTGTACTCATTTCCGTTGGGATCTTGCGTGAAGATCGCGCCGTGTGGCTTCCCATTGACGTCGAACACGCCCGGGCCGGGGCCCGGAGGACACAGGTTCTGAACGGGGGCCGCTACCTTCACTCCCATCTTTGAATTCGAGCCCGACGGGGGCGGCGGCGTAGCCGCCACCGGAGCGAGCGTCGTCGCAGCCGTCGCCGCCGTTCGCGCGTGACTCGGCCCTACGCTGGAAGGAGGATTGGAGGTAGATCCCGAGGCCTCTCCGGGAGCGCCCATCGTATGACTGGGAGCGGAGCTCGCCGCCAGCTTCTGGACCTTCAATTCCTGGAGGATGGCCGGGTTCATGGCCTGCGCGGCGTGCGGGTTCGCGACTGGCGGCGTCTCCTTGAAATGTGCGGACGGGGCATTGCTGAAGAATTTCTGGATATCCGCGTCCGTGCGCGGCTTTGGTTTGGCCGGTGCGGCCTGCTGCTGGGTCGCGTGGGCCGGCACCGTGCTCTGCGAACGGGCCGCCGGGCAGATCAAGACGATCAGGGCGGGAATGACTGCGAAAGGCTTGGACATGGTTGGATTCCTCCGGAGTGTGCCTCTGTTTCGCATCGCTCGTGCTGTTGGCGCGTCGCCGTGGCCCGCTATCCGCGCGCGGGCGCTAGGCTCACCGCACCGAGTCGTACGCTCTCTCAAGTGCCGCCACGTCGAATCTCACCATTTTCATCATCGCATCCATGACAGCCTTCACTTTCGCGGGGTTCTTGTCGCGGATGAGTTCGATGAATCGCTTCGGGATGATCTGCCAGCATAGACCGAACTGGTCCTTGATCCAGCCACATTGCATTTCGTTGGCGCCGGCCTTGACGAGCTTATTCCAGTACTCGTCCACTTCCCGCTGGTCCTGCGCACTGCACGAACAGCGAGAAGCCTTCGGAGAATGTGAAGTACGGACCGCCGTTGTACCCCATGAAGGACTGACCGCCGATGATGAATTGGGCCGAGTTGATGGGGCCATCTTTGCCGGCGCGCGCGACATTTGTGACCCGAGAGTCCGGGAACGTGGACGTGTAGAACTCGATGGCGGCCTCGAGTTGGTCGTTGAACATCAGGAACGGGGTGACCTTGCTCATCGGTGACGTCTCCTTTCGTGGTCCGCAGAACGAAGTGCGTTGAGCTGCGGGTGATACGATAGTGTGAGCGAAGCGTGCAATCCATAGCTCACCCGCCGGCTGCAACGGCAGTCAGGACGCCGTTCAACGAACACGGCGCGGATTCACTCCCCGAGCCGGGAAACGCGGCAAGATAGTCGGGCCGTCCGGCAACGGCACTGGGTCCAGGAGGAAATCAATCGCGTGCGCCGCGCCGAGGAGTACTGGCACAAGCACCGCGACGATGGCATAAAGCGGCCTGTGGGTCACCGCAAGCGCGAGGACTCCATTCCCGATGCCGCTCAAGCCGAGGCCCACAAGGAAGGTGGCCCGCGGCGCCGGCGACTTGCGGCTGATAACTAGCAGCGCGCCAATCCCCAGGACGAATGGGATCAGCCAGCGCTCGGAGAACCAGCCGGATCGTGGAACGAGCGACAGGCCGGCCGCGAACCCGATCGTGACGAGCGCGCCGCCGAAGATCGCGCGCGACCAGGAGAGCACACGCATGGCACGCCGGTACTCCTGCGCGAGCAAGCGCATGCGCTCGCGCAATGGCGGCCGGATCGTGCCGGGCGGAAAGAGGCGCGCGGTTCGCTTCATCGGAAGCCGAGAGCGGCTCATTGGTATCCTGGCGAAGTGCGTTCAGCTTTGGGTGATACCATAGTGCGAGCGAAGAGAGCATTCCAGAGTTCACCACCCGGCTGCAACGGCACGTTAGGCCGCGCGGTCAAATACAGACTGGATGGCTCGGAAGAGCGGCCCCGTCCACCTGGAGACGCGCCCAGTCAAGTTCTCCATGAGCGACTTGGATCCGAAGGGTGCGCTGATCGCTGCCGCGAGAAGAATGAGGAAGAGCACATTTAGGAACAACAGGATCGGCACATAGATGACCCAAAGAACCACCCATAGAATGAGCTTTACGAGCAAGGCCATCATGCCTCCTCGAGCGATCTACGGAATCGGCCTAACACCCGAGTTAACCTGCGAGCGAACAAAACAAGAGCGAGCGAAGCGTGCACACCGCAAATCGCTCGTCAGGTTCAACGATCGTCAGATAGCACCGAGATATTCCTGAATCAGCGCGCCAAGTGGCTCAGGACATTGATCACAACGCCGTTGGGATCGGTCACAAAGAACCGGCGGACACCCCAAGGCTCGTCTGTCAGCGGACGGACGATCTTCAGTCCGCGCTCGACGGCTCTGGCGTGGACTTCCTCCACATTGTCGACCTCGATCGACATTTGCGGCTGAACACCACCCGATTCATCAGCACGGAGCAACGTGATCTGAGCCGTCGGATTGGCAGGGGATACGAACGTGATCACCCAGCCCATATCCATGCCGACCTGGAAGCCAAGGAAGCCGGCATAGAAATCTCGACTTTCGTCGATGCGATCAGACGGAATGTCTGGAACGACTCTCTTGATGTTCATGGTCCCTTGTTTCGAGAGTGGCCGTGGCCAAGTGGATCTCCGTCCACAATCCACGACAAAGTGTTCGGAGGTGTACGCGGCTGTCTAACGAAGTGCGTTCAGCTGCGGGTGAACAAATTGAGCGAGCGAAGCGAGCATTCCATGGCTCACCCGTCGGCTGCAACGGCAGTGAGGCCGAGGATGCTTCCTCACTCTGAAGCATCCACCTTTTTCGCGCGAGTTCCAAACACGGGTCGCTCCCAGTAGGCCGTCGTGTGGCCACGAACCACAATTTGTCCGAGGACCGCCAGCACACCCCAGGCCGGTATGAGCCACAACAGCTGGTCAACCCATCGGGACTGCGAATGGACCAGCAACCAATATGTCTCGAAAGCCAGACCGGGACCCCAGATCCCGAAGACCACGATTCCAAGAAGCACTCGCTCTCGAGTAGCGTACGTGCGCATTTCGGTCGTCTCCGGCCTAACGAGGATTATGCAGCGCTCGACCTCTGCTCATGCCCAGGAATCGTGCAGCGTACGGTCCGATTCGTCAAATAGTGATCAGGGTAACGCCTGAACTCTTCCGGACGCGCGCTCTATCGGGAGTGCGTCGCGCGCTCGCACCCCCGCCTGGAATGGCCCCAGCAGGTGCGCGATCCCGTTCGCGTAGTAGCTGATCAACTCCCGGCTCCCGGGCAGAACGGAGAAGCCACCGCCCGTCTCCGCGAGAATGCGACGCATCTCGAGCATCCGCCGGGC